>DATKRC010000074.1:0-54003 GCA_035532375.1 Acidimicrobiales bacterium | reverse complement strand
TCGCCGAAGCGCGCAGATGGCCTTCGATCTGGTCGAGGCGAATTGGAATCTGCTGATCTACCCCGAGGGCGGCCGATCGCCCGACGGCGAGCTGCACGAATTCAAGGGCGGCGCGGCGTACCTGGCCGAGCGCACCATGAAGACCGTGATCCCGATGTACATCCACGAATCGGGCTGGTTGCAGGGTCCCAAGTACGCCAAGGCGACAAAGTTCGTGACGGCGCCTGATCACCATCGCCACCACGTCGTCGTGACCTTCGGCGACGCCATGCGCGTGGAAGAAGGTGAGAACATTCGACGGTTCAACAATCGGATCGTCGATGCCGTGGAACAACTCGGCCGCGACGTCAGTGGCGACGCGACCTACGGCGTCAAGCCGGCCGAAGGTCTTTAGGAGCTCAACACTCGAGACCGCTCTTGGTAGAGCCGGTCAGCGACGCTCGCCAGCGGATCGAGTTCGAGGCCGGTGACGCCACTCAGGATCTCATCGCAGAACCAGGGATTCATCGCGAGTACCGGACCATGCGCGTACGTGGCCCAAATGCTCTTTGTGCGATAGCCGTCCAGCGTTCCGTCGTTGCCCCGTCCCTTGACAACGGCCCCCAACGAATCGACGCCGCCGTGCAAGGTCGTGCGTCCTCCATGATTTTCGAAGCCCACGAGTAGTTGGCCGTTAACACGTGTCGCCAGCTCACCCACTGATCGTCGCTCTCCTCTACTCGTCACAACGTCGACGAGACCCAGTCCTTCGTATTCGTCGTCACCTTCGACACAAAACGTGAGTCCAAGGATCTGCAAACCTGCACAGACCGCCAGGACTTTCGCGCCATCTTGCACCCGTGAGACGAACGACGACCCCCGGAGCAGGTCCGCCGCCAAACGTTGCGGGCCGTCTTCTCCCCCGCCCAGTAGATAGAGCGACGCGTCGGGTACCGAATCGTTGAGTCGCACTTCGACAACATCGACGCCGACGCCGCGTCGCCGGGCGCGCTCGGCGAGGGCAAGTGCATTGCCTCCGTCACCGTAGGTCCCGAGCAGGTCGGGATAGAGCACGCAGATCGTGGTCACGGTTCGGACCTCGCTAACCAATCACTGAAGGCCGTATAGTTCGCCAAAAGCGGCACCGTCCCCTTGGACGTCGGCAACGTGGAGTCATCATCGATGACGACAAAGTCGACTTGTCCGTAATCGAGTCGCGTCGCCAGATCGAGTCGGCGATCGCCCAAGCAGTAGACCCGGTGTCCTCGCAACAACTCGAACGGTGCGTCGTAGAGCCACGAAGGATCGTGACCGTCGGCCAGTCGAGCATTGACGGCCACCCACACGTCCGATTGATCCTCGGGCAGCGTCGCCATCATGGCCGCGAAGCCCGAAGGGTTCTTGGCCAACAAGAGACGCAACACGTGACCCTTCCAACGTCGGATGCTGAATCGTCCGACCACGCTGTGGATGGCGTTGACTCGTCTCGCCGCCTCCTCCAGGTCGACGTCGATGCCGTGCAGCGCGGTGAGGGCCATGGCCGCGTTGGAACGATTGAATTCACCGGGCATTGAGAGCTCAAGATCCACGCTCACACCGTCGATGATCAACTCGTCACCGAGGATCGTGGTCACCTCGGCTGGTTTGGCGAAGCCACAGGTGCAGTGCCAGGCACTACCCACATGACTGATTGCCAGCGTGCATTTTGGACATGAGAGCGCATCGGCGAGCCACGACGTCGGCACGTCAGCCCACACCGTGTTGGCTCGTGACTCGGCCGCGTAGACGACGAGTGGATCGTTCGCATTGGCGACCACGACCAGATCGTCATCGTCGTGCGCCTCCAAGGCCTTTCGCCACCGTTCCGCAAGGTGACGTACCTCGTTCGCGCGGTCCATCTGGTCGCGCGACAGGTTCAAGAGGACAACGACGCGCGGTCGCGTCGACACCAGTGAGTCGGGAATCCAGGCTTCGTCGACTTCGAGAGCGACGTGGTCGCTCTTCGACTCCACGAGAGCCGCCGCGTGGCCCGCGGGCATGTTCGCGCCGGTTTCGTTGGTCGTAACCGCCCCGCCCCATCCCGCGACGATCATGGACGTCGTCGTTGTCTTTCCGTTCGTCCCACTCACGAGGATGACGGTGCGCCCACGGGCCAGCGATGCGACCAGGTCCGGGGCAATTTTCATCCCCACTCGGCCCCCGATCACGGTGCCGGATCCCTTGCCGGCTAGACGAGAAAGTCGGTTTACGGTCCGCACGGCGAGCGACGCCACTTGATCTCGGAGTAGTGAGGGATTTGCCATTGTGATAACGCTAGGTCGCCAGAAACACAAAAGGGCCAACCGGGGGGTGGTTGGCCCTTCTGCAAAACCGGTGCTTCAACAATTGGGGGGAATTGAAGAAGCAGGCTGTAATAAGTATGCCGGTCCTGTCGTTATCACACAACAGCATGCAGGAGATACTTCTTATCTGTAGAGTCGATACGTGGAGATACGCCAACTCGAAGCCCTGATCGGCATCGCTGATCACGGATCCTTCTCCGGTGCCGCCGAAGCGCTCGGCACCGTGCAGTCCAACATCTCAAATCGCATCGCGCATTTGGAGCGTGAACTGGGTGCTGAGTTGGTCAATCGTTCGAACGGTCTGCTCACCGAATCGGGCGAGATTGTGGTCGATAGAGCCCGTCGGATCGTTGGGGAACTGAGGGGCATCGCGTCGGACGTGTCGGAGTTGAACGCTGAGATTCACGGGCAAGTCGTGCTCGGCATGATCGGTTCGGCGGGGCGCTGGATCGTACCGTTGCTCCTTGAGGCATTGAAGGAGAACTATCCCCATATCGCGCTGCACATCGTGGAAGGAACCAATTCAGTCATCGAGCCCCAACTGGTGAAGGGTCAACTTGACTTGGCCGTCGTGGCCTGGCCGATTTACACCCCCGAATTGAGCGGCGTCGACCTGTTTAGCGAGGACCTCGTCCTCATCGTCGCGAGGGACCATCCTCTGGCGACGCTCCCCGAACCGCTCACGTTCAAGTCGCTCGCCCAATACGAAATTCTGCTCCCCTTCCGGGGAACACCTATTCGTCGAGAGATCGACGAGGCCAGTCGACTCGAAGGCGTCGAACTCAACCCTTCGATCGAGCTCGACGGCCTGCGAACCATTGCCTCGCTCACTTTCGACGGCTACGGTCCGTCGATTCTGCCGGCCACCATGCTCTCTCGCCACCTTCGCGAGAAATTCGTTGGACGTCACATCAACAACATCGCCAAGCGCCGAGTACTTCTGGTAACGCGCCGCTTCGGTTTCCCCGCCGCTCCGGTGCGAGCGATTCACGCGCTCTTGATCGACGTCGTCAAAAACGCGACGAACGAGCCCGACGGCGTCTATTTGGCTAATACACCTTCTCGGTAAGGTGCTGAAGTGCCCAATCAGAGACCCGAAGAAGTGGCCGACTTCATCGCGAGGCGTGACCGGGCCTTCAAACCGATCATCGCGCTCGCCGGACCTCCGTCGTTGCGACGTCGCGCTGCGGCGGTCGATGATCGATTCCCGGCGCTGGTGCGATCGATCACCCATCAACTGCTGGCGACCAGTGCAGCGACCACAATTCACGGCCGCGTCGTCGACGCCTGTGGCGGTGTCGTCAACATCCAATCGATCATCGCGGCCGGTCCTGAAAAGTTGCGTGAGGCCGGACTGAACCGTACGAAAGCGCAGGCCATGGTCGATCTGGCCCATGACGTGCGCGACAGTCGCGTCAACCTCTCTCGGCACGGTCGCATGAGCGACGACGAGATCGTCCACGACGTCGCGTCCGTTCGTGGCATCGGTCCCTGGACCGCTCAGATGTATCTCATAAGCACCATGTCTCGTCCAAACGTCTGGCCGATCGGCGACTACGGCGTGCGTGTCGGTTGGTCGATCCTCCATCGACTCGATGAGACCATCAGCGAGAAGGACCTACTCGTCGCTGGCGAGCGATTCAATGGCGCGCGAACTTCGGTCGCCTGGTATTGCTGGGAGGCCGTTCGGTGGGCGAGGGCGGCGAAGGAGTAAAGACACTCGCGTCGAACTTGGCACCGACTGGCTCACAAGTCACCCGGCTTTATCCGTGTTTGCATCCGGAGTTGATTTGTGTAGCCTCGATAAGTGCCCATAATGAACCTTGCTGACTTCGAACGTGACGCCCTCGAGACGCTGACGACCTTTGCCACAATCCCCTGCCTCTCGCCCGGCTTCGACACCGAATGGGTCCAACACGGACACATCGATCGGGCTGTCGAACTGCTTTCGGATTGGGCACTGGCGCGAAGGATCGCCGACTTCGACGTCGAAATTCATCGCCTCGAAGAGCGCACGCCGATTCTGGTTGTCACCGTCGCCGCAACGGCTCCGGGTGACGGCACCGCTGTCCTCTACGGACACCTCGACAAGCAACCGCCGCTCGGGAGCTGGTCCGAGGGTCTCGGGCCCTACGAGCCGGTTCGCCGCGACGACCGTCTCTTCGCACGCGGGGTGGGCGACGACGGCTACTCGACGTTCTCCGCGTTGCTCGCCATCGAGGCGATGGAAGCCAACCACATCCCGCACAGTCGCTGTGTCGTTTTGATCGAAGCCAGTGAGGAGAGCGGCAGCCCGGATTTGGAGGCTTACCTCGACTATCTGAAGATCCATCTCGGCAAGGTCGAACTGATGATCTGTCTTGACTCTGGCGCGCTCACCTACGACCGTCTGTGGGTCACGACGTCGCTGCGCGGTGTGGTGAACGTCGACCTCGAAATCGGAGTCTTGTCCCAAGGTCAACACAGTGGATCGGCGAGCGGCGTCGTACCATCGTCGTTTCGTATTCTTCGCGAACTGCTCGACCGCGTCGAAGACGCCACGACCGGCGAGGTATTGGTCCCGGAGTTGATCGCGACGATCCCGGACGCCGACGCCCGTGCCGCATCGGATCTGGCCGAGGAGTTCGGCGACATCATCGGGCGAGAACTCCCGACGCTGGAGGGAGTGGAGTTGATGGGAGCGAGCGCCGAAGAACGGATCCTTCGCCGGACGTGGTATCCCACGCTCTCGATCGTCGGTCTCGGCGGAGCGCCGTCGCCCGAGATCGCCGGCAACGTCCTTCGTCCTTCGACCACGGCGAAGCTCTCCTTTCGACTTCCACCAAGCGTGGACGCCGAAACGGCGCGTGATGCGCTCATTGCGGTGTTGACGACCGACGTCCCGTCCTCGGCTCGGGTCACGTTGAAGAACTGGGAAATTGGAAGTGGGTGGAACACTCCCACTTTGGCGCCGTGGCTTGTCGATGCGCTCAACGTCGCGTCAGAAGATGCTTTCGGCCGCGCGCCCGGATTCACCGGTGAGGGCGGATCGATTCCGTTCCTCGCTTCATTAGGCAAGCGTTATCCTGACGTGCAGTTCGTCGCCACGGGGGTGATGGGACCGCAGTCCAATGCGCACGCCATCGACGAATTCCTCGACTTGCCGATGACGGTCGGCGTCACCAACTCGGTCATTACCGTGTTGAGTGCGTACGCCAAGAGCTGGGAGACGGCATGAGTCAACAAGTGGATCTTTGGGTGGACCCCGCCTGTCCTTGGGCCTGGATCACATCGCGATGGTTACTCGAGGCGGCGGCGGTGCGCGACCTCGACGTTCGCTTCAACGTCATGAGCCTGGCGGTACTCAATGAGAATCGCGAACTCTCACCGGAGTACACCGAGTGGCTGAAGGTTGCGTACCGGCCGGTGCGAGTACTCATCGCGGCCGAAGAGCGCCACGGCAACGACGTCGTCGAGCCGCTCTATTCGGCGATGGGAACTCGTCGACATGTTCGCCAAGAAAAGGACTGGGACGAGATCATCGCCAAGTCGCTAGCAGACATTGGTCTTGAAGTCGAACTTGCCGCCGCGGCAGAAGACACCGCGTTCGACACTCGACTGCGGGCCAGTCACGCTGAAGGCATGGACCCCGTGGGCTACGACGTGGGAACGCCGGTCATCCACGTGGGCGACATCGCCTTCTTCGGACCGGTGGTTACGCCGGCACCCAAGGGCGAGGCCGCGGGACGACTCTTTGACGGTGTCATGATGGTCGCCGGCACGCCAGGTTTCTATGAGATCAAACGTTCACGCCTCGACGAGCCTTCCTTCGAATGAACGATTCCGCTCCACCCACAGGATTTCCTGTCTACGCGTCGGGCCACACCGACTCATCGCGGGCCGTCATCGTCCTCCAAGAGGCCTTCGGCGTGAACGGCCACATTCGCAACGTCGCTGACCGATTCGCCGACGAGGGCTATCTCGCCGTCGCACCGCAGCTATTCCACCGCGACGGTTCGCCAGAGATCCCCTACGACGACTTGCCCTCCGCGATGACTTTCATGGCGAACCTGAACAAACAGGGAATCACGAATGACCTCAACGCCACGACCGATTTCCTCGCCACGTTGGGTTTCGGCGCGTCGAACATCGCGGCCGTCGGTTACTGCATGGGTGGGACCGTCGCCTTTTTCGCCGCTACGCTCGGCACCATCGGTGCCACCGCCAGTTTTTACGGCGGGGGTGTCGCCACCGGTCGATTTGGACTTCCGCCCTTGCTCGAACTCGCCGCCGACTTGAAGAGTCCCTGGTTGGGCCTCTACGGCGACCTCGACCAAAGCATCCCGGTCGATCAGATCGAGGCGCTGCGAGAGGCGACCGACGCGGCACCCGTAGCGACCGAAATCGTGCGTTACGCCGCGGGCAAGCACGGCTTCCACTGTGATGCGCGTCCCGATGCGTACAACGAGGCCGGCGCGCGCGACGCGCACGCTAGAGTTCTCGCCTTCTTCGCCGAGCACCTCAGCGACAAGTAGTCAACTTCGCGGGACGTCCTTCCACGAGACGTCCTTGTCGCTTCGTGGCTCGCCGGGCAGTCCGAGGACGCGCTCGCCAATGATGTTGCGCATCACTTCGCTCGTACCGCCCTCGATGGAATTCGCGCGCATGCGGATGAAGGCCTTTCGCATGTCGCCACCGGTCATGGCCGACTCGGTCGGTCGGATCTGCGGATACGTTGATCCGTAGAGCATCCCGGCGGTGCCCATGAGATCGACGCACAGTTCGCTGGTCTTCTGGTTCTCTTCCGCGAAGGCCAGCTTCGCGACCGAACCTTCGGGACCGGGCGTACCGGCCTTTCGCAAATCGCTGGCGCGCCAGTTCGTCAGACGACCGACTTCGTTACGAACCCAGGACTGCATAAGTTCACTGCGCACCGCCATTGCGTGCGCGTCCTCGCGGTCGCTCCACTGCTTCTTCCAGATCTTCACCGCCTCGCCGATCAGCCCTGATCCACGAGGAGGTACGGTGCCGCCGATGGACACGCGCTCATTCATCAATGTGGTGATCGACACACCCCAACCGTCGCCTACGCCGCCGAGGCGCTGGCCCTCGGGCACTCGCGCGTCTACGAAGAAGCACTCGTTGAACTCGGCTTCACCCGTCGCCTGGAAGAGAGGACGAACTTCCACACCGGGAGCGCGCATGTCCACCAGGAACGCGGTGATGCCGCGGTGCTTTGGTACGTCGGGATTCGTTCGCGCCAGCAGCAGACCGAACGCCGATTCATGGGCCAACGTCGTCCAGACCTTTTGACCGTTCACGATCCACTCGTCGCCGTCTCGTTCGGCTCGACAGGCCAATCCGGCGACGTCCGAGCCGGCTCCCGGCTCGGAGAACAGTTGACACCAGATCTCTTCACCGGTGAAGAGGGGGCGCAAGAACCGAGCCTTCTGTTCTTTGGTGCCGTGCGTCACGATCGTCGGGGCGACCATGCCGTAACCGATGACGTTTCGCCCGATGGCCGAGGGCGCGCCGGTCTTCGAAATCTTTCGCAGCGCGTAGAGCTGATCGGCGGGCGTGCCGCCGAGTCCGCCTTCACCCACCGGGAAGTGCACCCACGCCAGTCCTCGATCGAACTGCTCGCCCAGGAACTTGACCGGCTCGGTTTCCCTGGGAGGAAACGACGACACCAGATCGTCGATCAGTTCATCAATCTGAGCTTCACTCGTGGCCATGGCACTCCTCGGACTTTTCGACTGCCGTTCGAATATCCAAGAGTAACGCCGTTGGCGTCAGTTCTCTTGCGTGACGGCTAGAACGGTGAAGTGAAAACGGCACGAATCTTGGCCACGTCGGGAGGCTGGGTCCCGGGACCGGTGCAGATGACGGTGCGGATGGGTGCGATGGTAATTGATGCCCTCGCCCTCACCAACAAGACGCGACCACGCGTCTGTCTACTGGAGACCGCGGGCGGCGACGAACTGATGGACTACGCAATCGGCTACGAGGCGTTCAACGCGGCCGGTTGCGACGTGACAGAACTCAAAGTCTTCCCTCAACCCTCGGCGAATCCAGAAGAACGGCTCTGCGGCAGCGACCTCGTGTGGGTGGGCGGCGGATCGGTCGCCAACCTACTCGCACTGTGGCGCCTGCACGGTATCGATACAGCTATGCGAAGTGCCTGGGAACGAGGCGTGATCTTGGGTGGCGTCTCGGCGGGCAGTATCTGCTGGCACCTGGGTGGCACTACCGATTCCTTCGGACCGATACTCCAACCGGTCGCCAACGGCTTGGGATTCTTGCCGTACGCCAACGGCGTGCACTACGACGGCGAAGAGCAGCGGCGCCCAGTGATGCATTCCCTCATGAAGTCCGGAGTCCTCGCGCCGCTCGCCTATGCGACCGACAACTCGGTGGGCATCTGGTACGAAGGCCTTGAAGCCACCACCGTGGTTTCGGACTCGGTCGTCGATCCGCTGACCGGTCCGGCGGCGTACCGGGTCGAACTCGTTGACGGTGAGGTCATGGAAACCCGAGTCGGCGTCGGCGGTACATTCAACTGAATATGTCGACCGATAGCATTGGGCTTGCAACACTCGACAATTGAGCAAGTCACTGCGAGTGCCGACCAGAAGAGATGCACCGCAATGATCATCGCGACCTCAACACTCGTCCGATTCTTCTCGATCGCGGCGCCGACGTTGACGATCCTGCAGTGTCTGGCTCAGGCCAATCGCATTCGCACCACCGGAGCCAGAGGCGTCTCGTTGGCCACGTGGATCTTGTCGGCATTCGTCTCGCAGATCTGGTTTTGCTACGGCATCATCTTTCACGTCACGGCCGAAGTCGTGGCCAACATTCCGGCCATCGCGGTGTCGTTGGTCGTGGCGTTTCTCGCGGCGCGAAGTCAAGAGAAGATGGCGCGAAGCGTGATGGGTTATCTCGCGGTGACCGTGGTGACGATCCTCGCCACCGTCGCGGGATCCTTCCACGACTTGCGATGGGTACTCGCAACGGTGGCGGTGGGAAGTTCGATCATCATCTACCTGCCGCAACTCGCATTGGTGATTCGCCCGAAGGACCTCAGCGGTGTATCCGTCCTCAGCTGGTGCCTCGCCACTCTCACGTCGCTCGGTTGGCTCGTCTACGGCTTCTTGATCCACCAACCGCCGCTTGCGATACCCAGTTTCGTCATGATGCCCTCGGCGTTCATCATCTTTGTCCAGGCCGCCCGACACCGCATCGAGAACAATCCGCGCACCGGTCTGCAAGCACCACTCGTCGAATAGGGATGCGGTTCAGCCAATGGGCTGAGGCAACACGGCTCGCACCGCATCCATTCGACTCGAGAGCGCCGCCGCCCTTTCGATCGCAACGTCCGATCCGCACTCATGGAGCCAGTTCGCCAGCATCAAGTAGCCGTCTTGGGTCAGGACCGATTCCGGATGGAACTGGACGCCCTCGAGAGCGAGCGAGCGGTGTCGCATTCCCATGATGAGACCATGCGATCGAGCCGTCACCACAAATTCGTTGGGGAAACCCTCATCCTTCACGACGAGCGAGTGGTAGCGCCCCACCACCAGTGGATTGCTCACACCCTCGAAGACACCCTTGTTTTCGTGATCGACGACGCTGGAGCGTCCATGCAACAGCTCCGGTGCGCGGTCAATGGTTGCACCGAAGGCTTCGCCAAGGGCCTGATGACCGAGACACACCCCAAACATCGGAACACGCGCGTCGGCGCAGTGGCGGATTACCTCGACGCAGCTGCCAGCGTCACGAGGATGTCCCGGGCCCGGCGACACCAGCACGCCGTCGGGAGCCATGTCGATCACGTCAACGACGCTGACCTCGTCGTTACGACGCACCGTCACGTCCGCGCCCAGTTCGGCCATGTACTGGACGAGGTTGTAGACGAAGGAGTCGTAATTGTCGACTACGAGAATCGACGGTGCGGGGCTCATCACGAAATTCTAGGTCCGTGGCAATCACTAACATTCCCCAATGGACCCGATTGACCACGCGTCGTTTTCCCGACTCGTCGATCAAGGCTTCAACGTGGTGCCGCTTTCTGAGACCCTCCAATTGGACCGCGAGACACCGGTGTCGCTGTATCAACGATTCGGCTCGCGAGCGATCTTCCTGTTGGAGAGCGCGGCGTTGGGTGAAGCCACCGGACGTTACTCATTCATCGGACTCGATCGTCGCTGGCGGGTGACGACGCGCGACGGCAAAACCGTTGTCGACGGCACTGACGGCGGCGATCCTTCGCTCGCTCCTCTGGAGGCGCTGCGACACATACTCGCTCGCTACCGGACATATGCCCCAAGCGATCTTCCCGACTTCTTCGGCGGCGCCGTCGGGTTCGTGACCTACGACTACGTGCGCCGCCTCGAGCGTTTACCGCGCGAAGCCGTGCCCGACATGTGGCCGGACGTCGACTTCTCCTTTCCCGGGGCGGTTCTGATCTGTGACCATGTGCAGCACTCGACCACGGCCGTCGTGAACGCGGTGATCGATGAGGGCGACGAACCCAACGTGGTCTTCACGCACGCCCGTGAGGAGCTTGGGGCCATCGTCGAACTCCTGTTGGGTCCGGAACCACCGAGCGACCCGGTGACCGAACGACTCGTCGCCACAGCGCCGAGTCTTCGTTCGACGATCGACATTCGAACCATCGCCCAGGGCCTCTCCAATTTCACCCGTGTCGCCTACGGCGAGGTGGTGGAGCGAGCTCGCGAGCACGTCTTCGCGGGTGACGTCTTCCAGGTGGTTCCGAGTCAACAGTTCCGCCGGCCGAGCAAGGTCAATCCACTCACGCTGTATCGGGTACTACGCGCACTCAATCCCTCGCCCTACATGTACCTGCTCGACTCCGGTCAGATACAGATCGTCGGTGCGTCGCCCGAAATGCTGATGCGCGTGCACGACGGACTGGTGAGCTATCGCCCGATCGCTGGTACGCGGGCTCGAGGAGCCACCGAGACCGAGGACATCGCCCTCGAGCACGAACTTCTACACGACGAAAAGGAGATCGCCGAACACGTGATGCTCGTCGACCTCGGGCGAAACGACGTCGGTCGCGTGGCGACCACGGGAACGGTGCGCGTCGATCGACTGGCCCACATCGAGCGCTACTCACACCTGATGCACTTGGTCTCGCACGTCGAGGGGCGACTTCGAGAGGGACTGGACGCCTTCGACGCCTTCGACGCGCTCTTTCCGGCAGGCACGCTCACCGGCGCCCCCAAAGTGCGAGCGATGGAGTTGATCGACGAGTTCGAACCGGTTTACCGCGGCCCCTACGGCGGAGCGGTCGGCTACTTCTCGCTCTCGGGTAACGCGGACTTCGCCATCACCATCCGAACCTTGTCATTGCGCGCCGGTGTCGCGACGGTGCAGGCCGGTGGCGGCGTCGTCGCCGATAGTCAACCGGAGTCGGAATACGAAGAGTCAATCAACAAGGCGTCGGCTCCCCTACTGGCATTGGAGATCGCCGATCCCTCAGGCAGATAGTGGCTCTTAATCTTCGTCGTCGAACGACGGCGCGGGTTTCGGTTTCGAGTTGCGACCTTTCTTCTTTCGCGATGCGACTTCTTGATCCCGACTCAGCTCTTGTTGCACCATCTCGTCGCGGATCGTGCGCCAACTCTCGAGTCGCCGCGCCGACAGTTCGCCGCGCGCCACGGCCGCTTCGACGGCACACCCTTCGTCACCGCTGTGGGCACAGTCCGTAAACCGGCACAGGAGTGCCAACTCGGTCACGTCGGCGAACGCGTCATCGAGACCTTGTGGGCCGATCGTGAGATCAAGGAGCCGTATGCCGGGGATATCCAAGAGCACTCCCCCGCTCGACAGTCGGTACAGACGTCGGGTCGTGGTGGCGTGTCGACCTTCTCCACTTCGGCTGACTTCTGCGGTGAGCTCACTCGTACCTTCCAGGGCATTCAGCAACGAGGTCTTGCCAGCTCCGGACGCTCCGAGCATGACCGCCGTCACTCCCTGACGAAGGATCGATCGCAGTTCCTTGATGCCGTGCCCGCTCAGTGAACTCGTCGTCATCACTTCGACCCCGGGAACCGTCTCCTCGGCCTCGGTGACCACCGATTCCACGATGTCCGAGCCGTCGGACTTGGTGAGTACGACGATTGGGGTGGCGCCGCTGTCAAAGGCCATCACCGCGAGTCGTTCGAGCATGAGGACATTGAGTTCTCGATCGATCGGCAACACCACGAGCACCACGTCGATGTTCGCGGCCAGCACCTGCACGTCGCCGGGCGTCGAAGCCGGGCGTCGTAACTCCGTGGTGCGAGGCGAGACTGACACGACGTAGCCGTCGCGCAGGCTCACCCAGTCGCCCGCGACAGGACTCGGCGTCAAGTTCGTGGCGAACTGGCTCGTGGAGGTTCTCTCCACACCGAACTCGTCACACCAGATCACATCGGCGGTCGTGCCATGCACGATGCTCACGCGACCAGGATTTGAATTCTCTGCGAACTCCACGTTGGACGAATCGCCCAGACCCAGGGTGCGCAGCACCCCTATGACGTCCTCACTCAGTGGCGCGCTCGAGGGCAATGATTCCAATTGATCCTTTTGACGGAGGCCGTGGTGTCACACGGACTTGATGATCCCTATCAAGGCTATTGGACGTAGAACCGCCGGGAGGTTCCCTTTTCGACCGGAAGGCCGTGGAATGATTTGTCAATGAGCAAAGTTGCCTGGCCATCGTTTTGGCACCTCCACCCCGGCGTGCGGCAACGAGAAGACCTCTCGGTCGGTGAACGCGCCGCCGATCGCATGCGCAACATCATGGGTTCTTGGCCCTTCGTCTTCAGTTTCTTCGCGGTGATGATCCTGTGGGCGGCCACGAACACCTTTTTCTTGCAGCGGGTCATTAACCACAAAGCCTTCGACCCGTATCCGTACATCCTGCTGAACCTCTTTTTGTCGATGTTGGCCGGGGTCCAGGCCGCGGCCCTGCTGATCGCGGCCAAGCGGACTGATTCGATCGCGTCTGAGATCGCGCTCCACACCGTGAAGAACACCGACGACATCCGAACTCTCTTGGACGAGAACACGAACCTGACCAAGGAAGTGAAGAAGGCAACGGACCTCCTGGACGAGATCCATCGGCACGTCGCAGCGTTGAGTCCCCACGCCGGCAGGTTTCCGCCCGGTGGCTCGCCGCCACCAGAGTAAGCACGCGATTCTCTCAACTGTTTTGCGACTCAGCGTCAGGACCTCGTCGAGTGGCAGGCTGAATCCATGACAACAGCACCAGTCAATTCTGAACTGATCGGCACGACTTTCGTCGTGGCGATCAACCGTCCTGAAGTACGCAACGCCGTCAACGGAACGGTGGCGACGGCACTCGCCGAGGCGTTTCGCACCTTCGAGGCCAACGACGACGCGAAGGTCGCCGTCTTGGCAGGTGAAGGTGGTACGTTCTGCGCCGGCGCGGACCTAAAGGCCATCGGCACTCGCGACGCCAATCGCGTGGGCACAGACGGCGACGGACCGATGGGCCCGACCCGCATGACCCTTTCGAAACCGGTCATCGCGGCCATCGACGGCCACGCGGTCGCCGGCGGCATGGAACTCGCGCTTTGGTGCGACCTGCGAGTGATGGAAGAAGACGCGATACTGGGCGTGTTCTGTCGACGTTGGGGTGTGCCACTGATCGACGGTGGCACCGTCCGACTCCCGCGAATTATCGGCACCGGTCGTGCGCTCGATCTGATCCTCACCGGTCGCGCCGTGGGATCGACCGAGGCGCTGGCCATCGGACTGGTGAATCGCGTGGTCGAGAAGGGTTACGTCCGAGCCGCGGCTCTGGATTTAGCAGAGGAGATCGCGTCGTTTCCCGAAGTGTGCATGCGTGAAGACCGTCTCTCGATGTACGAGGGACTCGGTCGCCCCGAATCCGGGGCGATGGCGATCGAATTCTCCCACGGCTCCACGTCGCTGCGAGCCGATATGCGCGAGCACGTCGATCGGTTCGTGTCCGGTGAGGGACGACACGGGAACTTCAAGAAATGATCTATGCCACCCGAGCCCGGTTGGAATGGTCCGGGGCTCGGGTGGCACGGTGATCGATTTTACAGGTTGCGACTTCTCCGGTGCTTAGAAGTAGTAGTACTCCGGCATGAAGTTGATGAGCGGACTGTTCGTGAATCCGATCGTGCTCTTCAAGGTCTTGATGGTCTCGACTGTGGGCGCGCTCTCCGGTTCGTACAGGACTGGCAAGTCTTGCGCAGCGAACGTCGCGTAGGCCGTCAAGTTCGAGTGACCGAAGTCGGTGCCCTGAATGAGGTTCGTCATCGTCTTGTTGGCGTAGTCCCCGGGGTTGAAGCCACCACCGACGGCGAAGAGCGTCTCACCGGTCGGGAAGTAGTTCGGGGCGAAGGTCCAACCGCCGCCCCACATACAGAGCTGGAAGCCCGCACCACTGTTGCAGTCCGCGACCACGGCATTGAAGGACTCGGTCGAGGTCGAGACCTTGATCCCGATGTGGGCCCAGTCAGCGACCTCGGCCGTGATCTCTTGGGTCAAGGACGGTGAACCACTTGCATAGACGAACGAGAAGTTCAAGGTGTAGCCCTGCGTAATGCCCGCGCCACACTGGTTCGAACCGGTACCGGGGTTGACACACGTCTGAACGCCGTTCTCAATCTTCCACCCGTGCGAGGACAGCAACTTCTTCGCCGACGTCAGATTGAAGGGATACGGGTTAGAAATCGGTGCGGAATACTTGGCCGGCACAACCGCGGGCAGTGCCGTGTAGGACGGGAAGCCGTAGCCCTTGTCGACGTTCTTGATGACGCCGAGTTGGTCGGTCGACTCCTGAAGAGCCTGGCGTATGTAGAGCTGATTCACGGCTGCTACTTTCGCGTCCTTCTTGCTGAAGTTGAACGGCGCGTAGTTGAAGCCCCAGATCGTTCCCGTCGAGAGGTTGTACTTGCTCGCCAGGTTCGCCCAGTTGGGACCGACCGTTCCGGGTGTAGGCGCGGGAGAGGTCAGTACGCCCGGGTCGACGAATCCGATGTCAACCTTTCCCGCCTGAAGGTCGTTCTCTTCAGCTTGGGTCGTCGTGTAAGCGATCTCTTTGACGAAGGCGACCTTGGCCTTCACCGGACCGGAGTACTTGTTGTTCGGCTGGAAGGTCAGGTTGCCGAGGTTGTCGAAAGCCGTCAAACGCCACGGACCGTCATCGCCGGCCTGCCACAGAGCATCGGTGTAGGTCGAGGTCTTACTCGAGAGCCTGTTCAAGTAGTTGTAGACCGCGGTGCACGCGGACTTAGTGGCCGCCGCGCCCCAGACGCCCGTCGCGCAGTGCTGCTTGGCGGTCGGCGACGAGATGTCCCACTTGTCGGTGAACGGCGTTATCTGGTTGAGGTAGTTGTTGGTGATCCAGAGGGGGTTGACGGTCGTCTTGAAATTGATCGTGACCGTCATGCCGGAACCGGTGATGCTGGATACCTGGTCCGGGATACCGTAGCCCGGGTTGTAGCCCCAGAAGTCAGCCGGGAGAGCCTTGTACATGTTCAAGAAGAACATGACCGACTGGGCGTTGACGGTCTGACCGTCCGCGAATTTCCATCCCTTGAGCTTCATCGTCACGGTCTTGTCGTGGTTCGAATACACCGGGTTGTACGCCAGTGAGAGCGACGGGACGAGCGACACGCTGCCACCGAGCCCGAACCAGTACATGGGCCGGAACATCTCGTTCTGGAATTGGTTGATGTTGTCAACGGAGCAGTACTGGCACGATTCGTAGGGGAAGATCCAGTTCGGTTGTGCTCCCGCACCTTCGGCGAAGGTGAGTGTGCCCGAGACCTTGCCGGTGGACGGTGGACTTGTACTGGGCTTCGACTTTCCGCCGGTGGCGACGACAATTACAACGATGATCAGGGCGACTACAACGAGTCCTGAGATGATTTGAATGAGACGCTTTTTATTGGACATAAGAACACTTTAAGTACGTCACCGTCACTTCACTCATCAACTCGTCACCTAGGCGACACTTCTCAACCATTTTTAAGACAAGTGGGCCCACAATTTAGGCCCGAAAAGACCCTGGGTGAGTGCTAATAGCTTGCGACACACCGGAAACGAAGTGTCCACTCAGTCATCGCGCCACTGGTCAGACAAAGTGTCGAGATCGACATTGTCACCTATTTGCAATGCGAGAACTCAAGAGATGTACAAAGGAGCGCTACCACGAGTTGTAAGTTCACGGGGTGACTCGACGCGTAATTCACAGGTTACGACGCGGGCCGCTTCTCATTTTCGTTGGTGCGGCGCTCTTCATTGTCACGACCTCGACGGCGACGTCGGCGGAGAATAGACCGGCGCTCGCATCCACCACGACGATTCCCAGCGACTGCGCGGCCACCACCTCGCCCACGACAACGACGACGACGACGACGACGATAAGTACCTCAACGACAACGGTACCCGGCACTACGACGACGACTGCGGCCACCACGTCCACGGTGCCGGCGTCAACAACCACGACGACGACCACCACGACGACGACGATTCCAAAGAAGAGAGCAATCGCCTGGCCGGCTCATAGCAGCGCCGCAGTGGCGATACCGCGACTGTGCGTCGCCGCCTCGTCGCCACATCAGCCGAGAGTTCCGATCGCGAGTCTGACCAAGATGATGACCGCGTGGGTCGTGCTGCACCAGATGCCGCTGACCTATCAACAGCAAGGTCCTTGCCTCAAGGTCAGTGCGTACGACGTAGCGCTGTATCACTACGACGTCGCATCGGGTCAGTCAAATGCCCGCATCGTGTTGGGCGAACGAATCTGCGAAGGAACACTGCTTCGCGGTCTGCTCGTGCATTCGGCGGGTGATTATTCGCAGTTGCTCCAGAGCATGATCGGCTGGAGTCCGTCGAGGTTCGTGCGTGTCATGAATGCCGACGCACGCAAGATGGGACTCACGAATACGCATTACGTGGACCTCAGCGGCATCTCGCCCTACGACCAGTCGACTGCCGCAAACCAAGCAACGCTCGCCGTCAACCTGATGACCGACGAACCGATCGTCGATCAGATCGTCGCACTGACCCACGTGGCACTCCCCTACAACGGGGTCGTCGAGTCCTACACGCCGTTCATCGGTCAGGCCAACGTCGTCGGCGTCAAATCCGGTTTTACGAATCCGGCCGGCGGATGCGACGTCATGGCCGTCAAGGTCACAATCGGTGCCAACACATTCTTGACGTTCGAAGTCGTGCTCGGAGAACACGGGTGGAACTCGATTGAAGTCGCCGGGAGCGCCGCTCTCACGTTGTCCCAATCACTGCGGCCGTCAATCAAACGGGTTAGAACGCCGTCCGGCGTGCAACTCGAATGGACTGGTCCGGCGGCGGACATCCAGGGTTGAGCTTCGTTTAGGAAAGAGCCTGACGAAGGTCCTCGAGCAAATCGTCGATGTCTTCGATGCCCACACTCAGACGCACCAGGTTGTTTGGGATCTCTAGCAACGATCCGCTCGTGGACACATGCGTCATTTGCGCCGGAATCTCGATCAGGCTCTCGACGCCGCCGAGCGACTCAGCCAGGGTGAACACTTTGGTCTTCTCGACGAACGACTTCGCTCGAGCGGCGCCGCCGGCGACCTCGACGCTCACCATCCCACCGAAGCCTCGCATCTGATCCAATGCGATCTTGTGGTTGGGATGGGTCTCGAGTCCGGGGTACCAGACTCGTTCGATTTGCTCGTGCGAAGCGAGCATCGACGCCACTCGGGCCGCATTCTCCTGGTGTCGATCCATGCGCACGGCCAGGGTTCGGATTCCGCGCATGATCAAGTAGCAGTCCAGCGGTCCGGGAATCGCACCCACGGCGTACTGGAAGAACTTCAATCGCCCCGCCAGATCCGAGTCATTCGTGACGAGTATCCCGCCGATGGCGTCGGAGTGGCCGCCCAGGTATTTCGTCGTCGAATGCATCACGACGTCGGCACCCAACGGAAGTGGCGTCTGCAGATACGGCGTCGCGAACGTGTTGTCGACCACCAAGAGGGCGCCGTGGCGGTGCGCCGAGTCGGCCAGCGCCGCGATGTCGGCAATGCGCAACCAGGGATTGCTCGGGGTCTCGGCCCAGATCAACTTGGTCCCATCGCGCCACGACGACTCGACCGCGTCGACGTTCGAAAGGTCGACGACGTCGGTCTCGATCCCCCATGGACCAAAGATCTTCGTCAACATGCGAAACGTCCCGCCGTAGGCGTCGGCCGAAAGCATCACCCGGTCACCCGGTGCCAGCGTGCGCAACATGGAGTCCGTCGCAGCGAGGCCCGAGGAGAACGCCACCGCGAATTGCGCCATCTCCAGGCTGGCGACGACTTCTTCTAGGGCCCTGCGCGTCGGATTGTCGCCGCGGCCGTAATCGGCGAACTTGACGACGCCGACTGACTCCTGGGCGTAAGTCGACGTGAGATACACCGGCACATTGACCGCGCCGGTCTCTAAGTCCGGCTCTTGTCCCGCGTGGATGGCCCGAGTGGAGAAGTTCACGACAGTCCTTTCAGTTGGCGGAATCAGGCTCGGCGTTGGACAAGAAGCGCAGGACGTCCGAGGCCGTGATGACGCCGCGCGGACGCCCGTCGGCCAATACCAACAACGCCGGGGTCGTAGCGAGTCGGCGCGTCACCGATTCGAGGGGCTCACCGACGCCGATCGTCTCCAGGATCGGGCCCATCACCGCTTCGATCGGCCGATTCAGCATCGAAGGATCCTTGAATCCCAATTCCATTAGGTCCAACTCGATGGCGGTGCCGACGACTTCTTTGGCGGCGAGCGGCAGCTCGTCGGTGACGGCGATCACGACTTGGGAGACCCCTCGTTCGCGCATGAGATCGGTGACCTCTCGCGCGCTCTGATTGGTCGTGGCCAAGATGAGGTCGGTCGCGTGGGCACCTTTAACGTCGAGGATGTCACCGGCCGTCGGACCACTCTCGGTCGTCAAGAAGCCGTAGCCCCGCATCCAGTCGTCGTTGAAGATCTTAGAGATGTAGTTGCGCCCCGTGTCGGGTACCAGTACCACAACGCACGATCCCGCCGGTGCGACTTCGGCCACTCGCAGCGCCGCGGCGACTGCGGTCCCGCCGGAGCCACCGATGAGCATTCCCTCTTCGAAGGTGACCCGTCGCGCCATTTCAAAGGCGGCGGCGTCGCTCACCGCGATCACTTCGTCAACGAGACTCGGGTCGTAGTTTGCGGGCCAGAAATCCTCACCCACACCTTCGGTGAGATACGGACGGCCCTCGCCGCCGGAATAGACCGACCCTTCGGGGTCCGCCGCGATGATTCGGACGTTCGGATTTTGTTCCTTGAGGTACTGCGCGACGCCGCAGATGGTGCCGCCGGTTCCGGCGCCCGCGACGAAATGGGTGACCGTACCGTCAGTGTCGCGCCAGATCTCGGGACCG
Source organism: Acidimicrobiales bacterium (assembly GCA_035532375.1). Classification (GTDB taxonomy): domain Bacteria; phylum Actinomycetota; class Acidimicrobiia; order Acidimicrobiales; family RAAP-2; genus RAAP-2. The sequence continues at coordinate 34,253 of DATKRC010000074.1, read as the reverse complement.
GTCGTGGTGTAGTGCGCGTAGGGATTCGCCGGGTTCGAGTACTGATCCGGACGAAACGCGCCCGGTGTTTCCTTGGTCAATCGTTCCGCGGTCGAATAATACGAATCGGGGTCATCGGGGGCGACGGCCGTCGGACAGACAATGACCTCGGCGCCGTAGGCCTCCAAGAGCCGGACCTTCTCCGCGGCCATCTTGTCGCTCATGACGAAGATGCATCGGTAGCCACGCTGCGCCGCGACGATGGCTAATCCGACCCCGGTATTACCACTCGTCGGCTCAACGATCACGCCACCGGGCTTCAACAGTCCGTCTCGTTCGGCGGCGTCGATCATCGTGAGAGCCGGACGGTCCTTCGAACTCCCTCCGGGATTCATGGACTCCAGTTTCACGAGCACTTCGACGCCTTTCGGCGTGGCCAGCCGATTGAAGCGAACCAGAGGTGTTTCACCAATGAGGTCCAGTAGGGAGTTCGCAACGCGCATGGCTCCACCCTATTTGGGCCAACGACCGCGCCGCGGCGACCGCGAGCAATCCCTCGGATTTCGTTCGCTCCCGCGACGGAGACCTCGAAACGAATCCCTTGGGCCAAGTGACGACGGCGTCTTTCGCTGATGCCGACGCTGATCCAGCCGACGATGATCACGGCCCAGCGGGTCAAGAGACGATAGACCGGCGAGATGACTTCTTTTCACAGCGAATTGAGGGACTTCCCAAACTCGGCGCGTCCAACGTGGTAGTCACGATCACGTCGGTGACGAGCCGACTTGCCGAAGCCGGATTCATCGCCGCTCGTGAAGAGGCTGAAGAACTAATGGCGTGCGTCGCAGGCAGCGACGTCGTCTTGGAGTCGCTGATTGAACGTCGACTGCGGAGCGAACCGCTCGCCTGGATCATCGGATCCACCACGTTTTGCGGATTAACGATCCAAGTCGACCCTGGTGTGTACGTTCCAAGGTGGCAAAGCGAACCATTGGCTCGTCGAGCGCTGTCGCGGCTTCCTGACAACGGCACGGCGATCGACCTATGCACCGGATCCGGATGCATCGCGATGGTGCTGATGTCACAGCGACCCGGATCGCGCGTAGTCGCTTCAGAACTCGACGACCGTGCTGTTTCGTGCGCGACCGCGAATGGTGTGGAGGTTCATTCCGGAGATCTCTTCGCGCCACTTCCACCAGAATTACTCGGCATGGTCGATGTCGTCGTTGGCGTCGTGCCCTACGTGCCTTCGGGAAGCATGGCGTTTCTCCCCCGCGATACCTTCGCCTACGAGAGCGCATTGGCGTACGACGGTGGCGACGATGGCACCAGCATCCTTCGCCGAGTAATCCGCGAAAGTCCGGGTTTCCTGCGACCCGGCGGTGCGCTTGTCCTGGAACTCGGCGGCGACGAAGCGAATGCCCTTCGGAGTGACTTCGAGCGTCACGGCTTTGGCGAGGTCGTCGTCTTTGAGGACGATGACGGTGACGTACGGGGCGTTGAGGCGACGTTTTTCAGATCGGGTCCAGCAATGATCCGATGAGACTTATGCGCCGTAATACTGACGAGATGATCCAGTCATACCCTCACGTTCGGTCGATGTCGGTCACGACGTGGCGTCTCGTGCGATTGCTGGGAAGCGCCGCATTGGTCGCCACTGGCGCGATTCACCTCGATCTCTATCTCACGGGGTACTCAACAATCGCGACCATCGGCGCGCTCTTTCTAGTACAGGTGATCAGCGCATTCATTTTGGCCGTCGCGGTATTCGCGTCCTCGAATCGGCTGATCGCCGTACTGGGAGCGGGATTTCTTTTGTCGACGCTGGTCGGGTATCTCCTGTCGCTGCGTTTCAGCCTCTTTGGCTTTCGCGAGGTCCGAACGACCGCGGGCATCGTTGCCGGCATTATCGAGATAATTGGATTCGTCGTGCTCGCAGCGTGGGCGCTGAGACCAGGTGTTCGACACACATCCTCCGTCGAAGCGACAGCGCAACGCCAACCGGCCTTCCACGGGCGCAACGTCGTACGAGGCGCGCGTTGGTCAGCTGTAATACTCGCAGTATTCGCGTCCCTTTCGCTGGGACTGCAACTGGCGAGTTCCAACGTCGCGTCAACCAACTCTGGCGGCCCGAACGCCATCGTGAAGGTCACCAGTATTCAAGGCGTCAAAATGCTCACCAATAAGCACGGTTTCACGCTGTATTGGTTCGTTCCGGACTCCTCGACCAAGTCGAGCTGTTATTCGACGTGCGCGGCGTACTGGCCACCCGTGTTGGGGAAACCCTCGCCAGCAGCCGGCATCGCGGGATCGTTCGGGACCCTGCAACGCACTAACGGGACCACGCAGGTCACCTACAACGGTCATCCGCTCTATACCTACATTGGCGACTCCGCTCCGGGACAGGCCAGTGGGAATCGCGTCCGCCTGAACGGAGGATTGTGGTACGAGATGAAGGTCTCGAAGTAACGACGAGCCGGAAGCTCGAGCTTCGACTACGCCTCGAGCATCACCAAACGCCCGGCAGCATTCGCCATCGAACCCGCGAGCGGTACTCGTCGTAACTACTGCTGGAAACGAGCAGTCGCTCTTCCACGACTGCTCGCCCGATGTTGCAACTGCAGATGAAGACCACGACAAGTGCGTTCCTCAAAGAGAGGCTTTGCAAGAGATAGCCGATCTGGAGGAAGAAATACGAGGAATAGATCGGATGGCGAATCAAAGAATACGGTCCTCGATGCACCAATCCTCGATCGGCCGCGGCGAACCCGAAGGAGCGTCCGAGGGCGAAGAACGACGCAACGCAAATAACTAGACCAATCATTTGCGAGTCGAAACCGGCCACGACTCCCCAGTGCGGGTGCGCGCCCTCGGGACGCAACAACACCCCGCCAAACGTTCCGCCGAACGCGAGGAGCCAGTCGACGGGCCGCCGGCTCACGACGCGAGCTGGGCGCCGGACTAAGTAAGCCACCACGATCCACATCTCTTCGCCGAGGAACGCGGCACCAATCAACGAGTGCGTGCGCAGGTAATACTCGAGTCCCGCGCGAGCAAACAGCGCCGCGCCGAATGCGGCGACCAGATTCAAAGTGATACGAATCGCCACCGCGGACCTCGAAGGGCGCGCTGGCGCGACGAGAACTTCGCTCATCACCATCAGCCGCTCAGCGTTCCCGAACGATTGAGCCTGCGTTCAATGAGCGCGTCGACACTCACCCGGCCCGCACCAAGCAAGACAATTACGAGTGCCATGACCGCGAGAGCCAGGTTGAATTCGTAGCCCGGCGTCAACGTCTCGGAGTTGATGCCGTTGACCCACGTGACGGTGATCATGGCCATCACTTGGTCCCCGAACAACGCCAGACCGGCGACGCGAGCACCGAAGCCGAGGGCCATCGCGATGGCTCCCCCGAATTCGATGACGCCCCCGAGCACGGAAAAGAAACCGCCGGGATGGAGATGGGCGGTATTCGACATAAATAGCGAAGTGTTGTGAATCCCTGGTCCGTTGAAGGTGCCGAAGAGCTTTCCCGCCCCGTAGTAGATGAAGATCCACGCCAGCGCGATCCGAAGTGCTCCAAGCGCCGCATCACTTGAGCGCGAGTCCGATCGAGTCGTGAACACCATTGACAACAACGCAACGCCACGTCGGTTCAGACCTCGGTTCGGATGATCTTCGCTCATTGCGCCGGGCGTCCGCTGTGGGACCCCTCGAGTCGACCATTGGCACTCTCGATCGACATCGAAGACGCGGCATCGACTGACCCACGAGACTCGTCAAGCGGTCGGAAGGGGCCGATCAATTGAGCCATCAGGACTGAGAGGTGACGTGCGCGCGGCGCACTCTGCTCGACGGCGAGGGGGCGTCCGGGCAGACCCGTGTCGATTCGAATCGTGTCCTTCGTGGGAAACACCGCTCGTCGCGAGAGTTGATCCCAAATGGTCAGGGCGAAGCCGAGGTTCACGTCTTGGCGCCCTTCGACGCGGTGGTGAATGCGGTGGTAGTTCGGGCTGCAAAAAACACGGTTGAGGGGGCCAAAACTCAAGTTTGTGTTCGAGTGCTCGAAGGCGACGACGGCGGCGTAGACCACGAGCAACGAGGTGGTCACCGAGCCATTGGCGACGAGCACAATCCCCGGGACCAACGCGATGAGGTACGACACGTGAATCAAGGGATGGGTGCGAAAGACGGTCAGCACGCTCATGTCCTCTTGGGAGTGGTGCAACTCGTGGAATCGCCACAGCATTCGGACCTTGTGGTTGGCGAGGTGGGCCGCCCAGTTGCAGGCGTCCATCATGACGAAGATCACCGCAATCGCGAGCCAACGCGGAAAGAATTCGTAGTGCGGTAGGACGACCCACGGCAGGGACTTACGGGCCACCTCGGCGAAGGACAACCCTAGGGCGACGACGAGGGGAACGACGAGCGTCGCATTCAACACGGTGTACAAGACATCTTGCCGATAGCCGCGAGCGAAAAATTGGCGACGCTGCGCCGGTCGCAAGCGTTCCACCACGAGGAACAAACAGAGAATCGCGATCGTCACCGGCCCGACGACGATCACTCGCTGATCCGTGATCGACGCGGCGAAGCTGGTGCCGCCCCAATGACTCGCCACGCCGATGGCGATGAGGACGACGGCCACCGCGACGATTGAGAGCGCCGGCAAATAGACGCGCGACGACAGCCCACGGCGCTTGACGATCGTCGTCTCGCGCGGTATCGACTCAGTCGTACTTGTCGAGTCACTTGGTGAGATGACAACGGACGTCATGGTGGCCCCCTCTTGCACAAGTTAGAAGTTAGAAACCAACTCCGCCACCGCCACCGCCGGCGCTGGTCGTGGTGGTTGTCGTTCCGGCGAGCTTTGCGAGTACGATGTCAGCCCACTTGCCCCACGTGTCAGTGACGTTGCCCTTCACCTGTCCGGCGGTCTTGTCTGCAAAGAACCAGAAGAGCGTCTTACCGCCGTAGGTGACCTGTCGGCCGCCGGCGACTGTCTTGACCCCGAGCTTCGCCGCGTTGACGCCAGTGCCGGCCGTCGCCCTTGCCTGGCCCGTCGGCAAGTACACGGGGATCCAGATCTTGTGGCACGCCGCAGTGCAGGCCTTGGCGCTCGGCTTCAACGTGTAGAGCGTTCGACCGTCCGAGAGGATCGTGCCGACTTTGGCACTCTTGAAAGTCGAGATGACGACCTTCTTGACGGTGTGGCTGTGCACGGATGCCGAGGCGCCCGTGAGGCTCACGGTTGTCGCCACTCCTCCGGCGACAAGTACGGCCGCCGCAACTCGGGTCTTGAGGTACCGATGAGATCGACGTCCATTGGTTGCCTGTGTCATTTCGAGTATCTCCTCATAGTTACTTAATGGTTTCAACGGGTGTCGTAAACGTCCATTTCCTAGACGCCCAGTAGTACGGGCGAACAACCTGAGCGGATCACTCCCGACTTGAGATTATGACTAGTTGGCGAATTCGTGATGTCAATCGATAGCTGGACTTCGGAGGCGAAGGCATCGCACCACAATGCGACGATGATCCCCAAGGTTTCGCTCAGGTGGCGAAGGTCGCTTGCGCGAGCACGGTGCCGTGGGCGTTCACTATGCGCGCGGAGCGCACGTCATTGGCAGACGATGTAAGGGGAGCAACCCAGGAACCATAACCATGCGAGAGCGTGAATTTGCCCACGGTCACGTTACGACCGTTCTCGAGCGTCACTTGACACCACACGAGGCCCGTCACGTCGCCCGTATCGATGTTCATGATCATCCACGAAGGATTCCCCGACGAAATAGTGACCTCGCCCAACGTCTGCCCGTCCGACATGAGTCGACCGGTGACTGGTCGCGTCGCGGCCACTGGGTTATTACTTCCTCCGTGATTAGTGAAGACGGCACCTAGGCCCACGCCCAGCACCACCGCCATCATCGCCGCCACAGCCAACAAGCTCGCGCGACGAAGTCGAGTGACTCGACGTCGAGGATCAGTACTTTGGTATCGCTCGATGAGTCGGGTTTCAAAGCCTAGGGACGGTTCGGCCTCGGGAGCGAGCCACAACAACGTATCCGCCGCCGCGGCCAGGGAATCCAGTTCGACGTTGCAGTGCGAGCATGTTTCGAGGTGAAGGAGAACATTCGATCGGCTACGACCCGAGAGGGTTCCGAGGGCGAATTCGATGAGGTCGTCGTTCAAGGCCTCACATTCCAGAGATCGTTCGGGAACGCGGTTCATGACGCTTCCATCCGAGCTGCGGCTTCGCGAAGTTTGGCGAGTCCCAATCGAACTCGACTCTTCGCCGTGCCGAGAGGAATGGCTTCCATCGAAGCGACCTCTGAGACCGTTCGGCCGTACATCACTGCGAGCACGACCGCTCGACGCTGATCGATGGGCAGCGACGCGAGGGCGCTGTGCGCTTGTCGCACGGATTCTGACATCACCGCCGTGTCATCAGGTGCACGTTCGTTGCTTACAAGGGAGAGGAACACTCGGTCTTCCGGCGCGGTAGGAACAGCTCGGCGCACGCGCACCGCGTCGATGGCGAGATTTCGCGTGATGGTGAGCGTCCAGGTGGCGACGGAACCACGACGGATGTCGTAGACCGCGGCGTGACGAAGAATACGGATGAACGCCTCTTGGGCTACATCTTCGGCCATACCGGGATCACCGACTATTCCTAGCGCCAAGCCGAAGAGCCGACGTTGATAGCGTCGGACGAAGGCGAGGACCGCGCGGTCGTCACCGACCGCGATTCCCGAGAGCAGAGCCTCATCCGGGGTCTCGTCGTCGTAACCGCCGCGCATTCTCATCAACAAATAGTACGGCTGAAGGTCCGAAAAGGATCAAATACGTATTTGTGTCTCGCGCTACCGGCACTATTTCGCGATCCGAATGAGTTCCGCCAAAGTGCGTGATCGTTTTGCATCCCCACTCCGTAAGACCTCTGTCGGATTAACGAAAGGATCTCATGAGACCAACTCATTCACTTCGCCACGAAGCTCGGACGTTTCGGGTGGCGCGGATTGCCGCGGCCCTCCTGGTGACCGGAGGTCTCGCCACCACGGTGAGCTTGTCAGTCGCGGGCGCGTCCGCTCAGGCTCACAGCATAAAACGCGTCGTCATCTCGACTTTCAAGAGCGCCAAGGATGGCACGATCTTGTCCGACGGCCGGACGCTCTATACGTTGCGCCCGAGTTCTTTGGTCTGCACGTCCGCGTGCCACAAGATCTGGATTCCCGTGTTGCTACCTAAGGGCGTGACCAAGGCGACGGCCGGTGCCGGAGTAAGCGCCGCCAAGCTAGGAACCAAAACAATCGCGAGCGGCCGACAAGTGACCTACGGCGGCAAAGCCCTCTTCTGGTTCTTCGACGACAAGACTGCTGGACAGGTGAACGGCAACGTGACGGACATGTGGGGTAAGTGGGTCGAGATTGTTCTCGTGAAGCCGGCGAGCAATCCGACTACCACCACGAGCAAACCCCCCAATACGACGACAACGACAACGACACCAATCACGACGACGACCGCACCTGGTGGAGGAGGCGGAGTCGGTTTCTAAACGACATCGCCACAAAATTGGAGTTTCGCCACTCCTCACGAATCTTTCCCATGTGACGACCTAATCTGACTTTTGGCGCTCGCACCGATACGGCCGCCACGGATATCGGAAAGTCGTATGCACGCGAACGCCGGTGATACCGCCTGGATGCTCGCCGCAACCGCGATGGTCTTTTTCATGATGCCGGGACTCGCGCTCTTCTACGGTGGACTGGTCGATGAGAGGCATGGCATTTCAGATGAAGTTCGCGGTCATCACTCCGGCCCTGATCGCTCGTCGCTTCCGTCGAATTGCCTCCCCGCTGACAGCAGCAACTCCTACGACACACGTCGAAAAGAGTCACACATAGGATTGTCGCGGTGCTCGTTACCTTCCCGGACCAGTCGGCGGTACTCGCGCAGGGTCGACTCGGTTTGATCACCTCGGATCGCTCGCGTACGCCAGATTGGGCGGTGTACCTCGATGAGCGCTGGATCGGCGACTCCGAAGTCACGTGGCCTCACCGAATAATCGATTGGCCCGACATGGGACTTCCTATCAACGAGACCGAGTTCTTCGAAGTCGTCGTGGACATCCACGAACGAGCCAAAAAGAGTGAACTCGTGGAGATCGCCTGTTACGGCGGAATCGGAAGAACCGGCACCGTTCTAGGTTGTCTGGCCATCTCTGCAGGTGTTCGGCCGAGCAGTGCCGTTGATTGGGTACGGGAGCACTATGACGCGAGAGCGGTGGAGACCGACGAACAATCCGAACTCATCCAGCGCTTCTCGCTTTCACTTTGAACGAGCGATGTGGCGTCCTTCGTCAGAATTTGACCTAGGGCAGAATCAAATGCGAATCGCCAAATTCATGCCACTGATAACCCAGCGCTAGTGCCGCGTTGTAAGAATCCTCGAGCAGTTCTCGCCCGATCATCGACTCGAGCATCATGAGATGCGACGACACGGGTTCATGCCATCCCGTCACCAAGCCGTCGACGACGCGAACGCCGCGATCCGGCGAGATGACGAGATCGGTCCAACCGTCGAAGGCGACCGCCTTCCCATCTAGCGTCGCGCCGCTTTCGATGGCCCGCACGACCGTGGTGCCGACCGCGACCACCCGATGCCCAGCCCTATGAGTGGCGTTCACAAGTTGCGCGGTCATTGACAATACTCGGACTCGCTCGGGGTAGGGCAACTCGTCGTCTTCCAGAGAGGCGACGCCCGTGTGAAGCAACACTGGAGCAACACCGATTCCTTTGGCTACTAGTCGAGTGATGATCTCGGTAGTAAACGGTCGGCCTGCGCTCGGCATTTCTGCGCTTCCGTATTCCGTGGCGTAAACGTTCTGATAGGTCTGTATTGGCCACGGCCGCGGCACGTAGCCATAACGAATGGGCCGACCATGCGTCTCCAGCCAACGAAGCACCGGTTCGTCAACGTTGAAGGTCGCGATCCATAAACGGTTCCCCGAACCAAAGCGCTCGTCGAGATCCATAGTTGCGCCGCCTCGTAATTGCAATCGCAGTGACGGGACGGGACCGGACCACCGCTCAGTCGTATCGCCGACTTTCCTTCGCAGTTCGACGACCCATCGAGTGGAATCGAGCTCATTTGAGAAGTGAACCACGAGTGACGTGCCATCGGGTGCGACGGCTTCGACCGCGGCCGCGATGGTTCCCGAGGAATTGATCACCACGAGGTCTCCCGGTTCGAGGAAGTCGGGCAGTTCGCTGAAGGTGCTCGACACGAGCGAGCCGGTCGACCTGTGGGAGACGAGCATTCGCACTCCGTCGCGAGTTAAGCCACGAGCTTCCGGTGGCTCCGACGCCTCTTGTGACCTCGGCAATTTGAAGTCAAAGCGCTCGAAGTTGTCCGCGATCACGCTCATGAGCCCAGCTCCAAGGCGCGATAACGCCCGCTGGTCGCGTGAGAATCGAGCAAGGTCCGAAGTGCCGGCACGACCGCCTCGGGCTCAGGACGATCCGAGATGTCTTCACCGGGGAATGCCGCCTGATGCATCTCGGTACGCATGTCGCCCGGATCGAAAGAATAAAAACGAACGTCACCGATTTCCTCGGCGAGTACCCGATGAAGGTGATCGAGCGCAGCCTTGGAAGATCCGTATCCACCCCACCCTTCGTAGGCTTCGACGGCGGCGTCGGAGCTAAGTGACACCACGGTGCCATGTGACTGCTTCAGCATTGGGAGAACCAGTTGGATCAGAGCCAATGGCGCCAGCGCGTTCACCTCGAAGACGCCTTTCAACTCGTCGATGCTGTAGTTCTCCAGCACTAGCAAAGGACTGGGACCGAGCGTGCTCGCATTGTTCACGAGCATGTCCAAAGAACCGAATGCTTTCGCTGCTGCGATCAAGGCAGCGCGATGGTCGGCATTGCTTACATCGCCGGGGATCGACTTGACCTCCGCACCGAGAGACCTGAGTTCCGCGTGCACCGTCTCGAGCTCCTCTGCACGCCGGGCGTCAATGACCAGGCTCCATCCGTCACCAGCGAGAGACATCGCGAGTGCTCGACCGAATCCTCGCGAAGCTCCCGTGATGATGGCAATCGGCATACTCTGTCAACCTTCTCTCCGCGATACTGCGTCAAGGTTTAAGCTACAAGTTAAAGTAATGTTTAAGTCAAGCATTGTCTCGAGAAACTTGGTGAAGTCATGGACAACACACTGCTTCCCATCGGTGAGGTCGCTGAACGAAGCGGACTCGCCGCGTCCGCCGTTCGTTTCTACGAGAAGGCTGGACTGGTTGGCGCCGAACGTACGCCAGGAAACCAACGACTCTTTCGCCGCGACGTCCTACGACGCCTCGCCTTCATTCGCATAGCGCAGAAAGTCGGGCTTACTCTCGAAGAGATCGTAGAGGCGCTCAACGAACTACCCGCTGACAAAGCACCTAACGCGAAGGAGTGGCAGAAATTGTCGAGAGGTTGGCGAGAACGTATCGACGAACGAATTGAGATATTGGAAGCTCTGCGAGGTGGGTTAACGAGCTGCATCGGTTGTGGATGCCTCTCCCTTCGCACCTGCGCCCTTGCGAATCGCGACGACTTTGCCGGACGAAGCGGTTCAGGGCCTCGCTATTTAGGTGACTTCTAGATTGGCTGTTCGTTGTAGATCATTTGTCGTACGAATCTCAATGATGAAGTTGGGAACAGGAGAAAAGGCCAACGATCGTTGCGAGAACGCGTCGACTTGGCTAGGTTGAGCAGCGTCCGGTCGTATGACGAAGCGGAGTTCTCAATGCCACATCCTTCGCTCGTCCTGCGCGGCGGCCGCGTCGCAACTCCACTCACCCCACAAGGTTTCGTCGACGCCGTCGCCATCAGCGGTGACGTCATCAGCGCGCTGGGATCGAATGAGGAGATCGACGCGTTGCGCGCGCCATCGACGAGAGTCATTGATCTGAAAGGGCGATTGGCCATACCCGCCTTCGGCGACGCTCACGTCCACGCCATCTCCGGCGGACTCGAGATCCAGCGCTGCAACTTGCTGGGATTGACCAGTCGATTGGTGTACCTCGACCGGATCGCCGCGTACGCCGCGCTTCAACCCGTGGACGGCTGGGTACTTGGTGGAGGTTGGTCGTTGGAGGCCTTTCCCGGCGGAGTGCCCACGGCCGCAGATCTCGATCTCGTGTGCGGGGGCCGTCCCGCGTTTCTACCCAATCGCGACCATCACTCCGCCTGGGTGAACACCGCAGCTCTCGAACGCGCCGGCATTGACGCGCGCACGCCCGATCCACTCAACGGCCGAATCGAACGTCTTCCCGATGGCGCACCGTCGGGAGCTCTACACGAGAGCGCCATGGCGTTGGTGGCACGTCATCTCCCTCCGACTTCGCGCGAGGAGATGGCTACCGCGTTACGCACTGCACTCAAGACCTTGCACGGATACGGCATCACGCATTGGCAAGACGCGTGCGTCGGCGACGCCGGTGATATCGGGGTGGTCGACACCTACGATGCCTATCGCACGGCGACACTCGAGGGTTGGCTCACCGCGCGAGTACGCGGCGCGCTCTGGTGGGACCGGTCGAAGGGAATGGAACAGATTGACTACCTCCTCGGTCGACGCGAGGCTTCGCCGGACGGACCGTTTCGAGCGACCTCGGTCAAGATGATGGTTGACGGCGTGTGCGAAATGTTCACCGCGGCGATGTCGCGGGCTTACCTCGGCACGCCCGGACGTGACGGATCTCATCGGGGCGAACTCTTCATCGAGCGTGACCTCTTAGTCGACGCGGTGCGAGCACTGGACGCCGAAGACTTCCAGGTCCACTTCCATGCGATCGGCGACCGAGCCATTTCGACGTCGCTTGACGCGATCCAGTCAGTGGGCGAAGAGCGATGGGGTGCAAACCGCCATCACATCGCTCATCTTCAGTTCATCGACCCGCACGAGCTTGTCCGCTTCGCGCGTCTCGGAGTCACCGCGAACTTTCAGCCGTTGTGGGCGTGCAGTGATCCCCAGATGGAGGACTTCACCATTCCTTACGTCGGCGAGGACCGGATCGACTGGCAATATTCGATCGCGTCGCTGCAGCGACTTCGAACGAGGATCGCCTTCGGTTCGGATTGGCCGGTGTCGAGCCCGAACCCACTCGAGGAGATCCACGTCGCAGTGAACCGTTGTCTCTCGACGAACCTGGGGCGTCCGGAAACGGACGAGACGACGAAGCCGTTTCGACCCGACGAGCGAATTTCAGTCGCCGAGGCTCTGGCGGCGTTCACGACTGGGGTCGCTTACGTAAACGGCGACGAGAATTTGTTGGGTGTGCTTGACGTTGGTCGCCAAGCCGACGTCGCTGTGCTCAGCCAAGATATCTTCGCCCTACCGACGACCGAGATTGGCTACACGACCGTTGACATGACCGTCGCCGCGGGAGCCGTGGTCCACGGCGATGAGTAGCCGTCGTGTCAGGTTCCGGTTTTCCTTAGGTGTTCGTTTGACACGCTCGGAGTTGATGTCACTACGTCGCACACTCGTGTCGGAGTGCGATTCCCACGACATTGGCCATGTTCTGCATGAAATGCACGGAGGACTCGCTGAACATCGAGGGTTCTTTACTCGCGGCCATGAGGACCGCCCGTACTCCGTCAGAGGCAAGAACGGGAGCCGCAATAGCCGAGCGGATACCTATCTCTCTCGATCTAGGCGCGATGTCGAAACGGCGATCGCGTAAAGCGTCTTCGACGACGACGACCTTGCCCGCGCGTGCGGTGTAGCCCGTCAACGACCGACTTCCCATTGGAATCTGATCTGATTCGTCTGAGTCGTCATAGGGAGGCGATGACACTCGAAGAACATTGTCGTGGGGTCCCGTGTCAACGAGCAGGCCATGCTCACTCTGAAGCACCCGCCGAACCGCCTCAATGACCTCCATCAATACAGGTTTCTCGTCTCCTGGCTGGACGCGAAGAGCGTCGGCTCCGAGCAAGGCGACCACTTCCGCCTGTTGTTCTTGAGCTCGAAGCTCATGCTCAATTCGATGTTGATCACTATTGTCAACCAATACGGCGATCAGACCGACGACCTCGCGGTTGCGATCGAGGACCGGAGTTCCCGTTACACGAACCATCATCTGTGTTCCATCTTTTCGAGAGAGACGAAGTTCTCCGGACTCACGGTTCTTGGCGAGCAGACTCGAATGGAAATCCCGCCCTAGCGGGTCCGGTTCCTGGGGGGCCAGGAGTTCGAGGCCGTTCTCGCCGATTAACTCAGAAACCTTCCACCCGAAGAGCCGTTCGGCCGCCGTATTGGCGTACACGATGGTGCCGTCGGGTTCAGCGGCCAGGACCGCTTCGCCGATGGCGTCGAGGAGAGCGTTTCGATATCGTGATTGGGCTTCTTCCTCTGTCCGGGCAGTTATGTCCTCCACCATCGCGACCGAGCCTTCGAACTGGCCGGAATGATTGAACAGTGGCGTCGTCGTCCCTTGAGCCAAAAAGGTCGAACCGTCAGCCCGATGCAGCTCGCGCGTAAAACTCAATCGGCCGCTGCCATTAACAGGGTCTCCGCGGGCCCCGTCGGCGAAGAGGTCCTCACCCATGTGGAATGCGAAGACCGGACGAGTCAACAGTTCGCCGACCGAACATCCCATCAGTTCGGCCATCTTGGCATTGACGTAGCGGGTCCTTCCGTCGCGCGAGACCCAGATGCCCTGGCTCGCGACCTGGAGAATCTGACCGAAGAAGAATTCCTCACCACCGCCCCCAATCTGGACTCCCGTGCCCATGTTGGCGACGCGGGCAACGGCCGCGGGAAGGGTGAGTCCATCCGATACGAGGCGCACAACCGCATCAACTCGCTGGACGTCATCTTCGTCGTAAAGGCGATGACCGGCGGGAGAGCGCAGTGGCTCGAGAAGGTGGAATCGCCTCTCCCAAGCACGCAGAGTTCCTACCCCTACCCCGGTTCTCTTGGCGAGTTCTCCAACCCGTATCTCCATACTTGAACATTACGGAACTTGTACACGATATGCAAGGTCCTGATGCCTCTATGTCGGGAAACCTCTATCTCTTGACGCGATATTGATGGAGGCATGACCCATTGATCAAGAGGCACCATCGACTCCATAGGTCCAATGACACGATGCTCCATTTACGCCAGCCGCTGCTGATGGAGCTCAACAGCGGACCGTAAGTTCCCGTGTCCCATGCTTATTGGTCCTGTTCTTGACACAGGCAGAACGGGTGTCCCGCGGGATCAATGAGTACTCGAACGTTCTGCTGCGGCTGGTGGGCAGAAACAGACGCACCGAGCGCAACCGCCTCCGCCACAACCGAATCGAGGTCGCCCACCTGAAAGTCGAAATGCATCATCGGACGCTGTTTTTCAGATTGCGGTGGCCAAACGGGAGTGACGAAGTCGGAGGCTTCTTGGAATACGACGTATATCGGTCCGTCAGGCGGCGCGATGATTGCGGTGCCCGGTTCCTCGTGAACGAGCGGCCAACCGAGCAACTGGGAGATAGAAACTTGCCAGAGCGCTGGGATTCGGAGCTTCAATGGCGGTTCCCCACCACATGCCGTTCAATCGAGAATTCATATGTGGATTGTGTCACCTGTAATGAATCCCCGTTGCGTTCTCGCTCGGGCTAGAACACAACGAAATGTTAAAACCAACAATTCACAGCGGCTCCTGGATTCTCGGATCTCAGATCAGGCAGACTCAACCTCGCTTGAACTCCACCAATGAACGTTCAGGATGGTCGAAGTCGAGTCGAACGGCGAACGGCTCGTCGTCTGCGGACTCCCCATTGCCCTCGACCACGATGACGATTTCGTCTTTCTGGCGGCCGTAGATTGCCTGCGCCATGCCGAGCATTGCCTGCCCGATGACCAGACCCGGCGTTGACTGAACTATGCGCATCACGACCTCGGAAATGGACTCATCAAGTTCGTCAGATGCAAGGTCGTCAGTTGCCTTTAGCCACGCGAGCCACTTCTCATCGGTCCACTCATCAGGATCCGAAGGCGGTTGGACGAAGTCCATATTCTTCACAGTAGCGCGCAAGTGGACTCGCCAATCTGTTCGTTGCCATCGACACGACGGCGGCGCGAAACGTCGATCGTTCGACGCGTTACTTGATTGAGTGGAAGAGGGTTGGCGTCAATACGCCCGCGAGTGCCTCGGTCGACAACCATGTGTGACCAGCTTTCACCGCCAAATGCTTCGCAGCACTTCCAAGGTCACTGAGTGCCAGAACTGTACGCTACGAAGGTGTTAGAACGATGGACGCGCTTGGTAATCAAGCGGCGCTTCGTTGTACTTGCGATCTGGGTGGTCATCGCTTTAGTTGGCACGTTCTCCGGAGCACGACTGTCGGGACTGCTCACGACGTCCCTTACAGTGCCCGGCACGAACTCGGCGCAGGCCAACGAGATATTGATCCGTGACTTCCACGAAAACACCGAAGGCACCTTCACGGTGGTCGTGCCTTTCAAAGAAGCGACCACCAAAGAAATCACGGCGCTCGAAGCCAAGATCAAGATCGCCGCTTCCAAGATCCCGACGGGGACGATCAGCGAGGAACGAGCCGTTGGCGGGATCCTTTACGCCAACGTCAATACCTCCTTGAACCTGAGCCACGCGGCCAACGTCACCGGTACCCTGCGACACGCCCTTCGAGACGCCGGACTCTTCGGCGCACTGGTCACCGGACCGCCGGCTCTCCAACACGACATCACTCCGGACCTGACAAGCGACCTCCACCGAGGAGAGATCCTTTGCCATCAACCATTCAGCGATGGGTGCTTGGGGTTTGTTCACGTTCTACGGCCTCGTAACACGACCCGCTCTCGCAGAGAGTGAAACACACATCGGGGTCTGATCATGGCTCGGATATCGCCGGCATCCTCATCGACAAACTGCGCCACCGCCCCAATTCAACATTTTTTACGCGTGCCAAACCTCTTCAAGTGCGGCGATGTGACGAGTTTGTAAACACTTTCCGTAGTTTCACGACTTATTTACTCCGTACACTTGTAACACGTGCGTGCATTCTTAACGAAGTCGTCAGCCGCAGTCGTCTTCGCTGTTGTGATACTTGTGAGCCCGATTGGCGTCACTTCAGCGTCACCTACGTCACCCACGCCCCCTGCCACCTCGATCGGCTTTGACATCAGTTGGCCGCAGTGCGGTCATACGTTGCCTCAGTCGCCCGGCTTCGGCATTATTGGCGCAACCGGAGGTTCCCCCTTCACCGCCAACAAGTGTCTCGACAACGAACTCTTGTGGGCCATAGGTGCACTCAATGACAGCCCCGCCTTCTACGCGAACACCGGTGACGCTGGCCCCGCGTACGCGGCGGCCTGGCCAAAGGGTCAAAGCACACCCGACGTCTGCTCGGGTGCCAACTCCGTGGCGTGCTCGTACGACTACGGATGGAACGCGGCGCGATCAGCGTTCGAGAACGCCGTGATCGCCGAAGGTGACACCGGATCCGCCAACCCCACACTCGACGCCCGCTCGGCGCCGTGGTGGCTCGACGTCGAGACCGGTAATGCGTGGGAGACCATCGAGTACGGACGAACCTCGGCGAGCGAGACGTACGACCGCGCGATGCTCGAAGGGGAAGTCGCTTCGTTCACCAACATCGGCGTCACGTCGCTCGGTATCTATTCCACCGCGTCGATGTGGCAGGTCATCACCGGCAACTCAGGTACGGCCTTCTCACAGGTTCCCGTGTGGATCCCCGGCTTCGCTACGCTCAAGGCGGCCGAGGCGGCCTGCAGCATGTCCTCATTTACGGGCGCGCGCGTGGCAATGATCCAGTATCCGTCCGAAGGCTACGACGGCGACTACGTGTGCGGTCTGCTCGGCACACCAATTACTACGTCGGTTGCGGTGGCGACGTCGGCCACCTTCACCGATCAGCTCGCCACCACGAACAACGATGGACCCGTTACGTACGTGCAGACGACCGGCGGTCCCGACCTCGTCGTCAGTTCGACCGGAGCCGTGACGACGAGCGGCGCCCTCGCCGTGGGTACCTACAGCGCCACGGGCACGACGAGTGATACCCACGGCAACACGGGCACCTTCAGCATCACCCTTCAGGTCGGCGTCTTGTTGCAGCACTCGCCCACGACCGCCGCCGTCAAGGTGAGCGGCTCGGCCAAGTACTCGTACCGAATGAGGGTCACCGGGGCGAGCGGCGCAGTCACCTACGTCCAGACCACTGGTACGCCGGACTTGGTCGTCAGTCCGACCGGAGCGGTGACCACGAGCGGGCCGCTCGTGGCGGGCACGTACAGCGCGAGCGGAACCGAGAGCGACGTAAGCGGCGACAACGGAACCTTCACCCTTACCCTCAAGGTCGGAGCGCTGGTCCAGCGTCTGCCGACAACGGCAACGATCACCACAGACAAGTCGTCCACGTTCAGCGAGCAATTGAGCGTCGGGGCCAATCTCGGCGCCGAGACCTTCGTACAGACACGTGGTACACCGAATCTTCTCGTCAGCGCGACGGGACTCGTCACGACGAGCGGCACCCTCACCGTGGGCGCCTACAGGGCCGCGGGCACCGTCAGCGATTCGACGGGCGACGTCGGCACCTTCACCTTCACACTCAGCGTCACCGCGACACCTCCCCCGCCACCTCCACCTCCCACCGCCTCGGTGGTGAAGGGATATGTGGTCGCGGGTCGCACAGTCACGCTCGCGATCGACGGAACTAACTTCTTCGGCCAGCCGACCATCACGAGTCACCCGGGTACGAAAGTGGTGGTGGTGCGCGACACCGGCAAAGTGTTGATCGCGCGCGTGAAGTCCGCGGCACACTCTCGCAATGGAAGATTCACTTTCACCATCACCCTGCCGGACGGCGCGTCGTGCCAGGTGCGCTACAACCAGCGCGCGAGGTGAAGAGTTAACGTTTTCTCACATAGTTCGTCACGATGAATCAAATGAAATCGGGGATCCGATGGATATGAGCCAGTGCGCCCAATCGACAGCCAGTCGACGCCACAAAAGCATCGTCCAAAAGGGCACGATTGCTGTTGTTGTGACTCTTGTGGCGGGGTTCGTTCTGGTCACTCCTTTCATTGGCACCGGTCGGGCCACCGCGGCTCCTAACTTCGGCGTTGGGATCACGCGATGCACGTTCGTCGATCACTCGCGCTCCGTGCTCAACTATGCGAAGACGCCGTATCGCGTCTCATCATCGAGTCGCGTCCTGGTGACCGAAATTCGATATCCCACCGAGCTTCTCGCCGGAGGTCCGAGTGAAAACGTTGGTGCTGCACCGGTGCCACGAAGCGGCGGCTACCCGATGGTTGTCTTCGCCCACGGTTATGACGTGACACCCGATACGTACGCCGCGCTCTTGGACGCGTGGGTGCGAGCCGGGTTCGTCGTCGTTGCTCCGATCTTTCCAGACGAGAACGCTTCGGCTGTCGCGGCCGAGCACGGCGCGAACACGGAGAACGATCTCATCAACGAACCCGGTGATCTGACGTTTGTCACCAAAGCCGTTCTTCAGGCTTCGGCGAACGAGACGTCGAACTGTCGCGTCGCCTTCGATCTGGTCGACCACTCAGAGATCGCCCTGGCCGGGCACTCCGACGGCGCCGAAGTGGTAGGGATGCTGGCCTACGATCACGGCCTCGACCCCCAAGGCGTGAACTACGCCAGCTTGCGAACAGGGATCGACTATCGAGCGATGATCATTTTGTCTGGAGCCGAGGACACGTACCAGTCCTACGCCACCGAAGCCAGCCGGCCGGATCTGCTGGTGGTGCAAAGTCGCGCGGACCAGTGCAATCCGATGGGCCATGGCGTTCTGCTGTATGACGCCATTCATCAACCGAACAAATGGTTCCTCGAGCTACTCACGGCCCACCACCTCCCTCCATTTGACGGTGTCGACACGGCCGCTTTCGCCGTGGTGAGAACTACGACGATCCGCTTCCTCCAGATCTCACTTCAAGGCGTCTCGCCTTCGAGCAGTCTCGTGGCGTTGGGCAATCAGCGTCCTGCGACCGCGCGGATGTACTCCGGTGCCAAGGGACCTTCGATGAAGAACGTGGCCCCGGTTAAGGAGAGTTGCGGGCCCAACTAGGTAAGAAGCCGTACATTCCACCTAGAGCCAGTTAACGTGAGTGAAGTTGCAATCAGGTTCGAAGGGACAACTCATTCAATGGCTACATTCGCAGGATCTTGGGACGTGACGATCGATACGCCTGTCGGCACCATTTCAGCCGTGTTCGACATCACGGAGAACGACGGCTCGATTCAGGGTGTTGCTCGAACCGATAAGGATTCGGCCGACTTCTACGACGTGGTCGTCGACGGCAATCAGTTGACGTGGCACCAGGACGTCACGACACCGATGAAACTTACGTTGAAAATGGTTGTCACCGTCGACGGCGACACTATGACCGGTACCTCGAAAGCCGGAATCTTCCCTGCTTCCAAACTCCAGGGAACTCGTTCTCCCACAACTTAATTTCGAGTCGATCCAAGGCTGGTCCACCAGCATCTGAGTTGGGTCACTCCATAAGCGTCGGCACGCAAGCCGCCGCCCTCGGCCGCGTCGCATTCGTCTCTGGGCTGGCGTACACGACTGCGACACGGCCGGCCCGCCGCGTCGCTGTATATCCGCGGTCGTGTTGTTGCAGCCACCGGACGAATCGGACGACCATAAATCACCACGATGGGGTAACGTGCGCTATTTGTGGACAGTTGAGATGACACCGCATAAGGTGCCGAAACTCTTGCGTCTCTCGTTAACTTGCGAATTCTCATCGAATAGTGATGACGTCGCGGCTGAAGGTTGATTATGAGCGCTCAGCCAAGGTGAAGACTACGGACTCGAGACATTCACGCTCGCATACAACGCCCAAGGGTTCGGTCGCTATTTTCGCCCGCAACAGTTCCTCGTGAAGGTCGGCTTTTTTGCGTTGCGACCGAATGCACGTCACTTTCCAGAGATCGTTCAACGACGGACCAATTTCCCGGGCTGTGATACCCCGAACGTAGTGTCCAACGTATGTTCGCTTCTCAACGAGAACTCAACGCGAGACAACGAGAGGCCGCCACCTTTGGGGACGGGCCGCTCCGAATCATCGCGGGACCGGGAACCGGGAAGACGACGACGCTTACAGCCAGAGTCGAGTTTCTTCTCGAACTCGGCGTCGCGCCGGAGAGAATTCTGCTCCTAACCTTCACCCGCCGCTCGGCGCGCGAAATAGTCGGCCGTGTTCGCGCAATTCGAGGCGCTGACCGAGGTCGCAGGGTCTCTGGCGGAACCTTTCACTCAGTCGCCCACCACACGCTTCGTCGCCACCACGCGGCCCTTGGCCTGCCTGCAGGTTTCGGTGTTCTAGATCACGGCGACGCCGCGGACCTGATGGACCTGGTTCGCGGCGAACTGAGAATACTGAGCAAAGAGCGGCGACTACCGAAGAAGGCCACCCTCGGTGCACTGTATTCGCGAACCGTGAATACGGGAATACAACTCGCCGATGTTATGCGCGAGCACACGCCATGGTGCGCCGACAGCCTTGACGAAGTCGCTTCGCTTTTCACGGCCTTCGTGGCCCGAAAACGATCACTCGGACTGTTGGATTTCGACGATTTGCTCTTGTACTGGCGGGCGGCTGCACAGGATGAAGCGTTAGGTCAAGATCTCGGAGCAGCCTACGACCATATCCTGGTCGACGAGTTCCAGGACGTGAACCGCTTGCAGTTGGACGTGCTCGTCGGGTTGCGCCGAACGGATCATCGGCTGACCATTGTCGGCGATGATGCACAGGCTATCTATGGTTTTCGAGGCGCAACGCCGAGATTCCTGCTCGATGCCGAGCAGTATTTCAACGGAATCACCACTATCACCCTGGGCGCCAACTACCGCTCGTCGGGCGCGATCCTCGAGGTCGCCAACGCCCTCGCCGTCGGCGCGCCCGAAGGATTCTCCTCAGTCCTTCACGAAGAGGTCCCAGTTAGAGGCGCGAGCCAGCCGTTGCTCGTTCACTGCGCTGACGAGCGCGACCAGTCAGAATCCGTCGCCGACCGCGTCCTTGAGTTCTATGAACAAGGCATCGCCCTGCAGAAGCAGGCGGTGTTATTTCGAGCGGCGCACCACAGTGGTGACCTTGAGATTGAACTCGCCCGGCGACGGATTCCTTTCATTAAGTACGGGGGTCTGCGCTACCTTGAAGCTGCGCACGTGAAGGACCTGCTCGCGGCATTTCGTCTCGCTGACAATCCTCGAGATGAGATGGCGTGGTTCCGTCTCCTAAAGCTCATGCCGGGCGTGGGTCCAGCCAAGGCGAGGCGGGCCATTAACGCACTCCGAGACATGGACGGGATGATCCCTTTGTCCCACGGCGAAATCCAGCAACGATGGTCGGGCGTCGTCGAAATTTTGCCAAGCGACGTCCGAGAGATGTCGAATGATCTCGCTGGCGCCTTGCGCGAGAAAGAGTCGGAGCCGGTCGAGGTGCATGCGGAGCGGATCCGCCGAGCGATCGTGCCGCTCATTTCATCGTCGTATGACGACGCGGCTGTGCGCCTTGAGGATCTCGGGGCACTCGTGCTGGCGTGCTCGGGGACTTCACGACTTAGCGAGGTGGCGACCGAGCAGGCGCTGGCGCCGCCGGCGTCCACCGGAGATCTCGCTGGCCCTCCATTGATCGACGAGGACTGGCTGGTCCTCTCGACCGTCCACTCGGCGAAAGGCCTGGAGTTCGACGCGGTTCACGTCATCCATGCCGTCGACGGTAACTTTCCCTCGGACATGTCGTTGCGGTCGGCCGCAGGGCTCGAGGAGGAGCGTCGGCTCTTCTATGTCGCAATCACGCGGGCACGGAGGAATCTAGCGATCTACGTGCCGCTCCGCTATCACCATCATCGAGTCCGTGATGATCACTCTTGGGCTCAGCCATCGCGATTCTTGAGTAATTCGGTCCGTTCGGCACTCGTGGAAATTCCCGCTGCAGGCGAGAGTCACCGGGTCGCTTCGTCACCTTCGACGGTTGCCATCGATGGTTCAGGCGTCGTGGAGGGGAAAATTTCCAAGTTGTGGTGATTGATGTTCAACGCGGATCGCTTCGACCACTTCGAGCGTGACTGCCCAATGCCGTGAACCGTGGGGGAATCGCGTAAGATAGGTCGGATGCGGCAGCTCCAATACGCCGTTCCAAGGACTCAATTGGAGGAGTTTTGACAATTCGACTTATTCGCCGACCAAAAGGATTGGGCGAGCCGCTCGGTCGATACTCGCACGTTGGTATCGGAGTTGGAAATATTGTCGCAATTGCCGGTCAAGTGGGGATCAATCAAGACGGTCAGCTCGTCGGCCCGGATCTTCCGTCGCAGTTGCGCCAGGCGTTCGTCAATGTGGGCGCCGCTTTGGCAGCGGCCAGTTGTGACTACACAGACATCCTTCGAATGACTACGTACCTGGTCAACTCGGATCTCATTGAAGAATTCATGAACGAGCGAGCCAAGGTTTTCACAGAAATTTTCCCATCGGGCGAGTACCCTCCAAACACTCTCGTAATCATTAGTCGCCTCGTCGAGCCTGAACTCTTAATCGAGGTCGAAGCACTGGCGGTTTCGACCAAGTAGTTAGAGACCGTCAGGTAGATTTCGGATTGATTAGGCGCGATAGCGAAATGTCAGTGGGCAACGTCAGCGAAGTGTCGGACGAAGAATTAGAACCACGTGGACGAATCCCTTTCACCGTTTTCACCCTAATTACAGAGCCGGTAAAGCCAACGAGAGGAAGAAAGCTCAAGTTGCGACGGCCCGAACGTAGGCGTCGAATCCAGTACGGACCAATGCGGCAAAGGGAAGCAGCAGCCACGTTGGTTGCATAAGCATGGCGGGTGTTACCTGTTCTGGCGAACGCACCATGATCGCGAATCCCACGTCGTGTTGAAGGGCTGACGCAGCAACTTTCTCCACGGCGCGCAGCACCTGAGGATGTTGTAAATCAGCGCCATGGCCGAGATCAACTGCGAGGTCCCGTGTTCCCGCCATTGCGAACTGGACGCCTGGCTCACTGAAAATCGCGTCCAAGTTTGAAAGTCCTTCAGCACTCTCGATTTGCACGCCGAGCAACGGTTCCAATGCCGTCTTGCCTCGACCGGACATCGGGGCTGCTCCGTACGAATTGTCGCGCGAACCGCCGAAACCGCGGCGGCCAAGAGGGGGATGAAACACCGTATCTCTTGCAATCTTCGAATCGCCGGGCCCACGAACGTCCGCGACCACGATGCCAGCGGCTCCAGCATCGAGCAGCCGGGACGCCGTCATCAACTCCTGCGAGGTGACGCGAACAAGGGTGGTCAAACCGAAGGCGTCAGCGGCACGAACCGCATTGGCACATTCTTTGACAGTGGCTGAGCCGTGTTCCAAATCAATGATGTAGGCGTCGGCCCCGGCCACGGCGCACATCTCAATTACATCCGCATCGGCCGAAGTACCGTGGACCATCCAACGAGGTCGGGTGACTTCGTCACTTTCAATCAACTTCATGATCGATTTCTACGTTCGCGCCCATGACCCAGCGCCCCAAATCGCTCCGCGAACCAAAGTCCTTGGCGCTCTCCGTCAAGATCACGACTCCAGCTACGAGCAGATAAATGGAGTCGGCGATCTTCAGCGCTTCGGATATTCGTTGCTCGACCATCAAAACCGCCTTGCCCATGCCGCTCAAGGGTGCAACGCTCTCTTCGAGAACGCTGTGGGCGATCTTTGGTGCAAGTCCCGCAGTCGGTTCGTCGAGAATAACGATCTTCGGGTCTAGCATCAAAGCTCGCGCCAACGCCAACATCTTTCTCTGCCCCCCGCTCAAGGTCCCTGCCGGGCGCGACCGGGCCGAATGAAGCGCTGGGAACTCACCTAGAAGCTCCTCGGCTCGCTCGAGTCGAACTCGTCGTGAAAGTAAGTAACCGCCCAACAAAAGGTTGTCATGCACGGAGAGCGGAAGAAAGACGTCGTCATGCTGAGGGACGTACGCGATACCAACTCGGGTGAGCTCTGCGGCACTCCATCCTGTGACGTCGGTCCCTAAGACGTTCACCCGTCCGGCAAGCCGCGGAATCTCACCAACTATCGCCTTCAAGAGCGTGCTCTTGCCCGCCCCATTCGGGCCAACCAAAAGGACGACCTGGCCCATCCGCACCTCAATGTTCACATCCTTAACGATTGGAGTGCGCGAGTAACCCGCGCTCAAACTCTCGGTTGCAAGGGCCACGTCGAAGACCGCGGATTGCGCGGTAGTTGGCGAAGCGTTAACCCGCGACATAAATCGCTTGGACCTCGTCATTGCCGAGCACTTCTTCGCTCGCGCCTTCAGCAATCACCTTTCCTTGACTCATGGCCACCATGCGGTCAGAAAGGGATGAAACGACGGCAACGTTGTGTTCGATGAGAAGAAGCGAAAATCCCAGCGATCTCAATCGTTCCAAGTGAATCGTGACCTGTTTCACCATGTGCGGGCTGAGACCAGCCATTGGTTCGTCGAGCACCAAAAGGGTCGGTTCGCTCATCAGCGCCCGAGCAATCTCGACTAGACGTCTCTGTCCGCCACTCAACTCCCCGGCGTAAGCACTCTCGTGACCCGCGAGCTCGAACTCGCCCAGCAACTGTCGAGCTCGTTCAATCAGTCGAGACTCCCTTTCCTGCCAACTACGGCGAGCGGTCACCGCCTTCCACAAAGTTGCGTCTTGTCGTAAGGAACTCCCGACGAGCAGATTCTCCAATACGGTGAGGCGCTGGAATTCGCTTGACAGCTGGAATGTTCGGGCGAGTCCCAAGCGGGCACGTCGCCAAGTCGAAAGAGGGTCGATTCGCACGTCGGACAACCAGACTTCGCCGGAGTCGCAACGTAAAGAACCGCAGATAAGCCCGCCCAGCGTTGACTTACCCGCGCCGTTTGGACCAATCAACCCTACGAGCGTTCCAGCAGCCACTTGGAAGGAGACCCCGTCGACGGCTTGATTGCCACCGAAGGCTTTCGCGACGTTTTCAATGCGAAGAGCGGCAGGGGGGGCGCCTGGGATTGTGTCAGATTTCGGCTCCGTCTCACTAACACCGACGAAAGGGGAATCAGTTTGCATTTGTGCCTGCCCCCTGCGCGTCAAGGCCGTCGCGGTTCTCTCGTTCACTGATTACCGAGCCGAGGGAGTACACCCGGTGTCGACGCTCGGGAAACAGGCCCTTTGGGCGTAATGCAAGGAATCCGACGGTGACTATCGATGCGCAAATCGTTTGCAGGACCACTCCCAATTCAGACGATCCCACGTTGGGCATGAACGCGAATCCTTGCTGAAGGCCGATGACCACGATGGCACCAACGACGACGCCGCCGAGATTGCCGATGCCGCCGACTATTACGACCATGAAGAAATAGAACGTCTCGCCATAACCCCACGCCGCCGGCGACCAAACGGTCAAGGTATAGGCAAATATCCCACCAACCAACGCTGCCGTGGCACCGCCGAAGATGAAGGCCCGCAACTGCAAAGCGAACGTGTTGTAACCGAGGGCTTCGGCGCTGGCTTCGTTGTCCCTCTGCGCTCGCAGTACTCGGCCAAAGGGGCTCTCCGTCGCCGCACGAACGAGTCCCCAGATGATCAGGGTCAACACGCCCACGACGCCAACCACGACCCACTCATAGGTCGCCGACGCGACCGCACTGCCAATTATCGGTTGAGGTATCAAGGCGAATCCGATCGAACCGTTGAGAAAATTCGGATCGGCGGTCACGAAGTAGAGGGCCATAAGTGAAAGCACGAGTAATACGATCGCCTGTTGGTCGCGCCGAACCCTTCGAAGGACAACTACCCCCACCAACGCGGCGAATAAACCTCCGACCACCACCGCAAGAATTAGCGGAATAGGAAATGGCAACGCCACGGAGAAGGCCGCCTGTTGCTGGCCAGCAACGAGTCCCTGAGGACCGAGGGTAAAGAGCGCCACGGTATAACCACCGATGCCTTCGAACAATATGTAACCGAAGTTGATTATTCCCGTCGTACCAAATTGAAGATTGAGACCCCATCCCCCAATCATGAAGAGAAGCACATAGAGCACGTCTACGGCGAAAAGAGAACTCATCTGACCGCTCACTAGATCGCATCCCTCCTGAACTCGCGCACGACCTTCCAAGAGTTTGGAGTCTTCGCCCCCGATGCCGCACGAACCAATCGGTCGCGGAATCGTTGGAGTCGGGAATTCATTGAGCGGTCCGAACGAACAAGCCGCTGGGCCGCGCCAAGAGCACGATAGTCAAGACGCCCAACGCAACAACGTCTTCGTAGGCCGAACTAATCACGGCGGAAGCCAGCGCGGTCACGACGCCGATCAACAGGGCTCCCGCCATGGCCCCTCCGATCCGGCCCACGCCACCGATGATTGCCGCGGCGATCACCAGCGGTAGAAAGACCTCCCAAGTGCTATACGTGAAACTGCCGGTCTGAATCGCGATGAGCACTCCCGATACACCGCAGAGGAAACCCGACATGAACCACGTCAGCGTTCGAATTGTCTTGACCTGGATGCCGCAGTTCTCCGCAAGGTTCGAATTCGTCGCGGTCGCGCGCATCGCACGTCCCAACTGGGTGTAGTGGAGCATCAGCCCAACGCTGAGCGTTCCCACCACCGACAGTGTCAGGATCCAGAGTTGGTCCGCTGTCACCACAACATTTCCCAGATGGAAGGTCCGGCCGACCAGAGTGTACGATCTGAAGTTCGAGCCCCAATAGCCGAGAACCGATGCTTCGACCGCCAATCCAATGGCGAACGTGACGATCATCATCACCCACGAGGTAGCGCTTCGAGCCAGTAATGGACGCACCACCAATCTCTCAAGGAGAACCGAAACCGTCGCAATACCAACCCCGGCGATCAATGACGACAGCCAGAGATTGAGTCCCGCTTGTGCGCACAGGTACGCGACGAACATGGCGATGCCCATCAAGGCCCCATAGGTCAGGTCGAACACCCCGCTCACCGCATATCGCAAGGTGAACCCGACAGTCGAGAGGGCGAGAATCCCCGACACGACCAACGCCGAACCAAGCGACACGACCATCGCGTGAATCACGAAATCGACCCCGAGCCGAGTGCGGCGACGTTAAGAGCGATGTTACGCCTTGGCATGTCGACCTAGAAGTAATCGGTCGAGTACCTTCGAGGGAATAATTTGGCCTACGTGGACCCCGTTGGTCGTCAACTTCGCGATTTCGTAACCCGGACCCCAGTTATGGTACTTATCGAAACTGATCGCACCGCTCGCACCCACGTAGTGAATCTTCTCTCCCTTGGCCAATGCGGCGACACCTTGTGCGTAGGTGTTCACAATGACTGCGCCCGGTACTCCATTGGAAATAGAAAGAATGTCTTGGTTGTAGATTGACGACTTCAGAGATTTCGCGTAGTCCGCGGCGAGAGCTGCGAGAATGACCGAGTCGTAGTCGGCGGCCGAATAGCTGTCAGTTACGTACGTCTTCTTGCTCGGCGTCGAAGAACTCTTCAAGGCCTTGCTAAACGCAACGAAGCCCGGACCTGCCGCGGATGCTTGAGGTAGCACGAGCGTCAGGTGTGAACGGAGCGTCGATCCTCCGAGGACCCCTTTTACGGCACTGATCCACGATGCCTCGTCGTAAGCCTGATCACCTACCAATTGAGGGACCTTGCCAAGTATTTGTTTGAGATTCGTCACAAACGTCGCTGCGCTCGACGGATCTATTTCGCCGACCACAGCGTCGGCACGGCTGCTTTGAATGTTCGCCACTTGACTGGTGTACGAAGGTGCGGCTGTGGGAAGCACTTCCGTATCGACGACTGGGTGACCCAATAACTTCATGCCCTCCACGAATGACGGCATCGAACCTTGAGAGCTCACGTTCTGCCCGAACACCGCAGCCGGCCGAGTGTGTCCGAGCAAAACCGTGGCGATGGCCATTGCGTATCCCTGAGATGCATCAACCGGCACGTCCCGCCAGAAATACGGGTAACTGTTCACGTTGAAAAGTGACTGCCCGCTATCGGTGAAGACAGTCAACTTGGCAGCGTTGAGAAGTGGCACCACCGCGGGTGCGGTATTCCCACCTGTTCCCATCGACATGAGCAAGTGCGAAGTCGTAGCGAGCATCTGATGGACCTCGGGTATCGCGTCCGCCGGGTCGGACCGAGTATCGAATTGCTGGCATGAGAGTTTGTGACCCCGAACTCCGCCGGCGGCATTGATGAGATTGACGGCGGGAATACAACCAGCCATTCCTTCTTGACCATATCCAGCATCAGCCCCCGTGAATTCAGAAAGTACACCAACCACGTAGACACCGCCGCTGGTATGTGAGGACGAGGCCTGCGCCAAAGAATTGCTGGAAACGAGTGCCAAACTGATTAAGACGGCACCCGCGCCAAGCGCACCACGTCGATTTCTAATGATTCTCATTGATCCCCCTTGTGCAATCTCTTTTGTTTACGAATACCGCGCAACATCTACTTATGAGACGGCGTTGTCCATGAACATGTAGTCCACGATTTCCGTCCTCAATACGTCCCCTGGTGTGAGAAACTCAGGTGGAACGCGTATAAATCCGACTCCGGCCGGCGAACCCGTAGCGATGATGTCGCCCACTTGCAGCTCCACGTAGGACGAAATTATTTCGATGAGTTCTGGAATCGAATGAATCATTTCGTCCGTATTAGCGTCTTGTTTGACCTCACCATTTACGCTCAGGCGAAGGCGAACCGCCGGCGGAGATCCGAGGTCGTCGCGGTAAATGATCCATGGCCCGACAGGAGTAGAGCCGTGATTATTCTTGCCAAGGAACCACTGCCCGTGAGCCTTCTGTACGTCCCTCGCCGTCACGTCATTGACGAGGGTATAGCCACTTACGTAGTCGAAGGCTCGCTCTTGGGTAATCGATCGACCCGAGCGTCCGATGACCACACCCAGTTCCACCTCCCAATCGAACTCCGTCGACGTGACGGAAGACAGTTCCAGTTTCTGCCCCGCCGCGGCGAGCGAGGCTGCGAGTTTAGAAAAGACGACGACTTTGCTTCGTTCGTGCTTTCCAAGTGACTCGTCCACTTCTTTGTGGTGAGCGTCGTAATTCAGCCCAACGCAAAAAATGCCTCTTCCGTGTGGAACCATGGGTATGAGGGGTCGCCCCTCACTGAGATCCCAACTTCGACCAGTCATGTCGAACTCCGGCTGGCCATTCGCCCAAGCACCCAACAAGTCAGTCCAACTGCCCTCGACCTCGTGCAGTCGATTCTCCACGACGATCCCGACTACAGCCTCAATCCCAATGAGGAATCGTGCCAGAACTCGCAATTTCGGTTGACTTCCCATCTCAGTCGCGTACACGGCTAACCAATATCGGCGAGACGTTCAGAGAGCCACGTACCGATGATCTGAGCAACTTCGTCATCTTTCGTTGCAGGAAAACAACCCGAAATGCCCACTCCGAGCAAGACTCGTCCGTCGGGCCCGAGAACCGGAACGCCACCTTCACATACATACCAACCGCGTTGCGCACCCCAACTCGCCACGTTGGCTCCAAACAACGGCCGTTCCTTTTGCCATCGATCGTAAAGCTGAGCGGTTGGCGTGTGATACACGACCGCAACAATGGCTTTCCCTATGGCGATCTCTGGCGTAGCCCAACCCGCCAGCTCATGCCTTAAGACGCCAAGCGTCCGACCACTCTCGTCAATCACCGCACAGGAGACTTTGAAGCCCGCTTCCTCTCCAACTTGAAGGGCGTGACCTAAACAAGACTGCACGAGTTCATGAGAAACTCCCATCAACCACCACCTTTCTTCATTTCGGAATCGTTGAGGGTGGTCACGGCTTCGGACTCGAGGTCCTGAAGGTTCGCCATCGCCATTTTGCAGCCATTGAAGGTATTGGTCAGGTGCTCAGCCAACAAGGAGCTCACCCTCGCGACGTCCGCCTTGGCGTAAGCCTCAAGCAGACTCACGTGCTCACGGTAGGCACCGTGCTGAGCCGCCGGCCGAAAGGGCAATGACATGTTCACATAGATCATCGAGACAATGCCTAATTCTTTCCAAAGCGTGCCCAACCTCGAATCTTCGATGGCTTCGTCGAGCGCGGCGTGAAAGGCCCTATTAGCCTCCAACCAATCGCTTCCCTCGTCAACAGCGGCGAGTCTCTCGTTGGCTTCTTGAGCACGATTAAATTGCTGCTGCGTAATCCGACCGACTACACCTTTTGCGACCAGTGAACACAACGCCAACCGAATGTTGTAGAGGCTGGTCATGTCATCAAGGGTCGGAGTGAAGACCGATGCTCCGGTGTATGAATCAATCTGAACGAGGCCCTGAGCTTCCAGCGTTCGCAGCGCTTCACGAATTGGGGTTGTGCTTACTTCAAATTGCTCCGCTAGTTGCTGTTGGTTTAATTTCGTTCCCGCAGGAGTTCGTCCCGTCAAAATCGCGCCCTTGATTTCCGCCGCGATCTTTTCCCCCATGCTTCTTCTCAGTTGCTTTCCTCTTACTTCAGCTGAGGGCAGGAATTTCGGGATAGGGCCAGGTTCAAACCTCGTCCTCAAGCGACTCCTCCCGATAGAGACCCAGACTCTTCGCGATCGGCGAATCAGTCACGGCGTAAAGAATGGCTCGATTCTTTCCATCCGAGTTGATGTGTCGATGCCACGCCCAAGTCGGCACCACGAATGTGTCATTGCGCCCCCACTCAAGACGAATACCGTCGACCTCAGTTACGCCGGAGCCTTCAAGGCAGCAGTACATCGTGCTTGAAGTGTGGCGATGGGTTGAAGTGCGTTCACCGGGACGCAGGGCCTGAACCGTAAAGTCCATGGTGTCAGTGGTTGGCCCGCCCGTTACTGGGTTGGCGTATCGTAAAATCACACCATCGAAAGGACTGCCGTCGTAGTCGACGAGGCGATCCAGTGCTTCAACCGTCTCGGACCATCGGTACACGAATTTCGGAGTTCCAAGACCTCTGCCCCGATCGGTTGACCCATAGGCGGGCAATAGCCCGCTCGCACCAAAGATATTGTCCGAATGATTGTCTGGTTCCTTCACGGTTTGAACGCGTCGTGGAGTCGGTTTGCCCGTCTTCTCGTCCGGTTCGGTGTAGTCAAATTCGAAATAGACCGCGCCAAGATTCTCGACGAGTGGAAGGTCTAGGACGTCGACCCAGAGTGTGGGCTCGGTGCCATCGTTACCGTGATCGTGCCAAGTACCTTGTGGCGTCAGAATCAGATCTCCCCGACTCATCATGCATTTCTCACCCTCGATGACGCTGAAGCCTCCGTTGCCCTCAAGAACGAAGCGACTTGCACTCGGCGTATGACGGTGTACCGCAGCGGTCTCTCCGGGTCCAACTATTTGATAGGCGACGTAAAGAGTGTTCGTAGTGAAGTGCTTGGGGAACACTCCAGGATTTGAAAGTATGAAAGCTCGACGATCGGCCTGATCGAGCGTGACAAGTTCGAGTGCATCAAAAAGAAGCGTCCTTGCGTCCGACCATTTCCATACATGGGGAACGAACGGGCTTGAACGACCATCAGTGATTTCGGAGAAGTAGTCCCAAAGGCCAATGAAACTCTTCGCTTCGTTGCGTTCCCGAAGCGCAACCCGTGCATCATTTCCGACTGACGGTTGGACGATCTTATCAACTGTAGACATGTTCCCCCCTTTAAGAAAATCCAATGGTCCCTACAAATTGAAGACAATATCGTGCACAATGCATTTTGTCAATTAATGCGGACCTGATTTACGAACGCCCTTACGGCCTCCCACCTCGGTCAGACCGAACATTCAAGCTAAACGAAGCGATCTACACCGCGCACTGTCGGGGTTCTACACCGGCATGGAGATCGAACTGGCGATGTTAGGCATCCGTTTCAAACACGGCAAACCATATGAATCTGCGACCCTTGCATGTCATGCCCCTATTTCCTGATCACCGGCGATTTCTGACGTCCAACTCTCGCAAAATGTATCTGACAGCGTTGCTGACGGATTGCCATGGCAACCCACGCAAAGGGTTACAATCGCCGACGTCCACAAACATGGTCTTCGCATACATC
The DNA here is from genome assembly GCA_035532375.1 of Acidimicrobiales bacterium. GTDB lineage: Bacteria > Actinomycetota > Acidimicrobiia > Acidimicrobiales > RAAP-2 > RAAP-2. The sequence continues at coordinate 2,165 of DATKRC010000074.1, read as the reverse complement.
GCGCGAATCCTAGAATATTGTGGAGACAGTGATGTTCGCAGATTGTCAGTGTCAAGGGCCCTACTCCAGGGTCTTATCTATTTGACCAACTCCGGAAGTTTGCTCTTTGAAAACCAATCGATAAGAGCATCTTTCGACATTGGTCGGGCAAATAAGTACCCCTGAGCAACGTCACATCTTCCCAGCGCCAACTCGTCCAAGACCGACTCGTCTTCAACGCCTTCTCCCACGACGCGGAAACCGAGGTTGTGGGCGAGATCAATTATTGAGCGAACGATGGCGGCGTGGGCGTAATTCTGCTTCATATCAGTAATGAACATCCGATCAATCTTGAGTTCAGAAATCGGTAAGGACGACAGATAACTTAGAGACGTTTGACCAACTCCGAAGTCGTCGATGCTCAGATGAACGCCCGCGGAACTCAATTCTGCGAGGGCGCTGGCGGCTCTTTCGGGATCGGCCATCAGTGCGGTTTCGGTAACTTCGACAACCAGTCGCTCCGGCGACACCCCGCTCGCAACAAGAGTGTCTACGACCTTTGTCGCAAACCCGGATTTGTTCAAATTTCTTGCCGAAATATTTACTGATATTCGCAATGCACCTTTCTCCGATGAAAACTGATGCGCGTCGACCAAAGCTCGACGCAGTACCCAGTCAGTGAGGCGGTCAATAAGGTCGGTCTTCTCAGCCAGCAAGATGAAACGGTCTGGAAAAATGAGTCCTTCCGTTGGGTGATTCCAGCGAACGAGGGCTTCTACGGCCTCGACCTCACCCGACGCGATCGAAATCTGCGGCTGATAATGCAACGTGAGCTCGTCATTGTCGATCGCCTGGCGCAGATCCGCCATCAACGCAAGGTCGGAAGCGACGAAGTGATTCTGATCTGCGGCGTACCTCGTGATGCCCGCGTGTCGCTCTTTTGCTGAGTACATTGCAATTTCAGCTAATGCGAGGATTTCGTTTATGTCCTCTCCGTCATCGGGGGCCTCCGCATATCCAATACTTGACTCAATGGAGATTGGTATCCCGCTCACCAGAACTTCGGCAGCGATGGCGTCACGAAGCCCACTGAGCAATTCGTCTGCCGCGACGTCCTCCGAGAAAACCACACCGAACTCGTCCCCTCCAAGTCGTGCCAGAGCACATGAACTCGGGAGGCACGAACGCATCGCCGTGCTCAGTGCGACGAGGAGCGCATCGCCATTGACGTGACCGAGGGTGTCATTTATCTCCTTGAATTGGTCCAGGTCGACGATCGCGACGATCGCGCGTCGTCCCACTTGGTGTCCCTCACTCAATATCGCTTCCGCCTGCCGCAGAAAGAGCGTGCGATTCGGGAGGTCAGTCAGTACGTCGTGCTCGCCAACGTACTTTGTAATCTTGACCTGCTTTCGAAGTCGTCGACCGACAATGTAGGAAATCGCAAAGAGCAGAAGGTACAGCCCACCTAGACCCATGGCCAGATAACGATAGAGCCTCGAAAGTCCGGCTTGGACGTCATTTCGAATCGGGGCGTAGGGCAAATAGACCTCAAGAACGCCGACACGGTGATTTGACAGCCCCGCGACGAGTGGCATGTAGACCTCTTCGACCGCGGGTCCTCGCGGACCTGTTCGATTGTCGGCGTCGAGGGTTGTCAGACGCGCCACCATCGTGCCGGCGGCGGCCCGTACAACCTCATCGCGATTGCCGTTGTTGACAGGCTGGTGGAGTCCAGTTCCGTCGCTTGAGAAAACTACGTTGCCTGCGAGATCTCTCAATCGAAGCCTCAATACGTGTCCGCTACGGATGGATGTCTTAACAAGGCGATTCATATCGGTGATTTCAGTTGTGCTCATACCCTGGCTCAGGGGTATAGCGTCGAAGATTGGACCAACGGCGGTCTGCGCCATTAAAAGAGCCTCTGTGCGGCCCTCAGCGAGACCCCGTTGACTGGCCTCTCCACGGAAGCTCAATCCCAAGACCAGCCCGATACCGAGCACCGCGGCCAACATGACGACGGCAAAGGTCGTGAAAAGTCCGATTTGTCCGTCGCTCAAACGCTGTTTCAGCCGCGTGGTGGACATCGCCGTATTCATCGCTGGCGCGCGGGGACGAGCCGTCGCAATCGAAGGAGTCACGGGTGTAATTTCAGTCGCCCTCACACTTAACAGTTCACTATCAAT
>DATKRC010000073.1:0-4577 GCA_035532375.1 Acidimicrobiales bacterium | reverse complement strand
AACCTCGCTGGATGGTTCACGGCACCACCGCTGACGCGGACGTTATCGAGCTGTGCGCGGTTGCCGGTGCGGACGCCTACATCATCGATCTGGAACACGGTTCGGCCACGGTCAAAGACTGCGTGGGGGCGATTCGAGCAGCAGACGCCTTCGGCTTGACCACCCTCGTTCGCGTCACGTCGCAAGAATTGATGATGGCGTCTCGCCTTCTAGATGCTGGTGTCGGTGGGGTGGTCGTCGCTGACGTTCGCGGGCCCGACGATTGCCGGGCCGCAAGGGAGAAGGTGTTTCACCCACCGGCTGGCCACCGGGGTTTCGGAGGTTGTCGCGAAAACTCGTACGGCTTTCCCCCGTCAGCCGGTCGGAACAATCCGGTGACTGGGCCCTTGCTCGGCGTCCAAGTTGAGAGCGCTGAGGGCTTATCCAACCTGGAGGCGATTCTCAGCGAGCCACTAATTCAGCTCGTCATGGTGGGAACGCGGGATCTCGCGTCCGATCTTGGCCATGGAGATGACATGCTGCATCCTCAAGTGATAGGAGCCGTCCACGACGTGGCAATCGCAGCCCTACAGCACACCGTGGGATTTGGGATCATGGTTCGCTCGCCAGAACAAGCGACCTCGGCAATCGCGCTGCGTCCGTCGTGGCTCCTCCTCCCCTTGGCAGCACTGGTTCGCACCGGGTTAGACGCCTTCCTGCGGGCCGCAGCCAATTGAGATGTCCTTCGCCCCTGATGTGCACGGCCCGCTCAACCGGACTCGGCGGCGTTGGACTGGACCTCAACGACCCCGTTGAGTGGAATCTTTTGTCCCGCCTTTGGCGCAAGGATGGAATGGCTCCAGGCCAATAGCGGGTTAATCCGCCATGTCTTTTGAACACCAGCTGGGCCGTAGCGCTCCTTTAGCGCGAGCGATCACGTGGGAATGCTCACTGCACTGGCCTGACGCCAATCGTTCGAAGGAACTGGCTTGGCGGGACCCCTTCGTTCAGGTCGCCTTCACGTCACGTGGATCAAGTCGCGGTACGCTGCCGCGAATGGTTCGGCGTTCACCGAACTCGTCGGAGGTCACCGCTCGGATAAGACGGCAAGTGCCTCCACCTCGATCAACAGGTTAGCTTCGACAAGGCGACTGACGACCACGAGCGTGTTCGGCGGGTACTCACCCGAAGGGAACAACTCAGCGAAGACGGCAGCGCGCGCACTCATGAATTCCTCGATGTGATCTGAGTTAACGAGGTACGTGGTCATTCGTAGGATGTCCCCGTATTCACATCCGACTGCGGCCAGGGCCGCGCCAACATTGAGGTATGCCTGGCGCACCTGAGAGCGGAGGTCGGAGCCGGCGAGCTGGCCGTCTTGGTCCTTGCCCACCTGTCCGGCAAGCGCGACGATGTCGCCGTGGCCAATACTGACGTGCGAGTATCGGCCGAGTGGCTCACCCAGTCCAGCTGGACGACGAATCAGACGAATAGTCAACTCACCTCCTGGTTATCTCGAGCGGCTTGGTGGATCTCTCGTCCTCAATCTATCTCATGGGGTGTGGGCCATTAATGGAGTTGATGGAGGCATTCTGCGAAAGTGCCAGTGAGTTCGTGCGACGAAACGGAGTTCGTCGTACCAAAAGGGAGGGAGCGCTCAACTGCCGAGATGTGAGGTCTGCGACTGACTGCAGTCGGAAACGTCGGGGTTCGAATTCCGTTCATCATGACTAGACGATGGCGCAAGAAGATGACTCGTGGCCTTCGAGTCGACTGCCGAGTCTTCGATCGCAATGCACTTCACTGAGACTGAAATAGGCGACCAACGGGTCAGGAAACGTGAACCACTCACAGGGTCCAATGTTGAGAACGCATGATGGCGACTTCAACGCCCACACCTCGAGAGGAATTACCATATTTTGAGGTCGTCGAGCTGAAGATCTGAGTGGTGCCTACAGCTTAATTGCCGCCAGATTGAGTGTCGGTATTGAACCGGGCCAATGTAGTTGAACCCCAGTTCCGACCCGACTTCGGCGGCTCAACGCCCAAACGCACCGATGACTCTCGGGAACGACCAGTGATTACAAGGGTTTCCGCGTCCGCTTCGTGATTCCTGGACGTGATTGTGGGGGCAAAGTAGTCCACCACCGGTGACGGGTAGTGCGGTAGAATTAAGGCCATGCACGTGAAGGTGACAACAGTTCGTGGGGACAAGCGAACCTATCGCTACTTGAGCCTGGTCGAGTCATATCGTGAGAATGGCAAGGTCTCGCACAAGGTGGTGGCGCGCCTCGGCGAAGCCGAGGAGATGAAGGCGAGCGGCGAATTGCGCCGACTCGTGTCCGCCCTTGGTCAGCACCTCGACGGCGCCAGTTCCGAGCTCACGGTCGACTCAGCTCCTTCGATCGGCGCGACGGCCGCGGTGCACGAGTACTTCGCTCGTCTCGGTCTCAACGAGTTGTTCGGCGAGCTGGGAGCGACTCGTCGCGCGAAGAATTTGGCCGACACCGTGTTCGCGATGCTGGCCAACCGGCTCATCGAACCTTCCTCCAAGCGTCGCGCGATCACCGACTGGCTGGACCGCGACGTGGTCCTGCCCAGTGGCGTCACGACCCCGTCGCTCGACCAGTGCTACCGCGCCCTCGACGCACTCTGTGCGGGAAAGTCCGCCCTCGAGACCCACTGCTACGAGCGCCTGACCAACCTCACGAACCTGGACCTGCGCCTGTGCTGCTACGACCTGACCTCTTCCTACCTCGAGGGCGACCCGCGCAGCTCGCTGCGCTTTCCCTCCAAGGCCTTTGGCTACAGCCGCGACAAGCGTGGCGACCGCCCCCAGGTCGTGATCGGACTGCTCGTGACCGGTGACGGCACGCCGATCGCGCACCACGTCTTTGCCGGCAACACCAAGGACGCTTCGACGTTGGAGTCGGTCATGGCCGACCTGCAGAACCGCTTCGGGGTCGGGCGCATCGCGCTCGTGGCCGACCGGGGTCTCATCAGCGAGGCCAACCTCGCCTCAGTCAGTGCGGCGGGCTTCAATCACGTGATGGCCACGCGCCTGCACCGCGACACCGACGTCGCTCAAGTGCTCGAGGTCGCGGCGACGATGAAGCGCTGGGTGCGGGTCGACGAGACGACGCGAGCCGTCGAGATCACCCACGGCCAGCGCCGCTACGTCGTGGTGGACTCGCTGCTGCGTCACCGACGCGACGAGCACCGCCGCGAGGAGCTGCTCTCTCGCACCGAAGACCAGCTGATCGCGTTGGCCGAGCGCGTGCGAGAACGCAAGCTGGTCGATCCGGCCAAGATCGGCGCGGCCGCGGACCGAATACTTCGCGACAGCGGGGTCGCGCGCTGTTTCAGAACGATCGTGCGCGAGGGCGAGTTCACCTGGGACTACGACCAGACGGCCCTGCACTACGAAGAAGAGCTCCTCGAGGGTCGCTACGTGATCACGACCTCGCTCGCCAAGACCCAGGCCTCGACGGTCCAGGTGGTGCGCCACTACAAGTCACTGCTCAACGTGGAGCGTCGCTTTCGCGTGCTGAAGGACTTCCTGGCGCTGCGCCCGATCCACCACTTCACCGAGAACCGGGTGCGCGGTCACATCGCACTTTGCGTGCTGGCGGCGGTCATCGAGTCGCTCATGGGCCGCGATCTCGCAACTGCCAACGTCATGGACCCCGATCTCACCGAGCAAGTGCTCTCTCCTCGACGCGCGCTGCGCGAGCTCGAGCGCATCCGCGCGGTGCAGCTCGTTGCGAACGACGGATCGACCCGTCAGATCATCACCAAGCCAAACGCTGCACAGTCCACCGTCCTCGCGGCGTTCGGTGTCAACACCAAGACCTGGACGTCACGTCTCGAGCGCTGACGTCACCGTCTTCGCACTGTGGGGACAAAACTGACTTCTCACACCCTTGTGATCAGGTCATTTGAAACTGAGCCGCCGAAGTCGGGTCCGAGATGCAAGAGCACCAGCGGCGGATCAAGTTGATGCACCTGTCGCGACGCGCACATGAACATCCATCACGTGAGAATGATCAGTCGTTCAGTTCTTCGCCCGGTGTCGGATGAATTGAAGGATCTCAATGTGTTTCTTGGTGTCGAGGAGAATGAGATTCACTATAAGTGCCCACAGCGTCGAATCTTTAACACCGTCGAGTTCCTTCAATAGGTGGCGAAGTTCCTCTGCATCATCCTGCTCGATCGCAAGAAAGCGTTTTGTCGTCTTGAGCAATTCACTCGGATTACTCAGCGGGCGAATCCACGGGATATCTGGTTCTGGGTCCATTTCGATGAGCGCCTTGACCGAATTCGAGAGCTGACCTAGCCACAGGTGGTGTCGCTTCTCGTCTGCGAGAATGAGTTCTATCAGAAACCTCACATCCGCTGCGTCAATGCTGGAAGCGAGTTCGTGATACTCCGCCTCAACCGCCTCCTCGGTTGCAGCGTGAGACTGCATTAACTGGAAGACTCTGCCTTCCCACTTGCTTGCTCCGCGTGGAGTATCGGTCATCTCGTGGCTCCTTGAATAAACTCAGTCATAGCACTCGCTCTACCCCCACAAGGTTGGCGTGGCGATTGCGGTGGCG
>DATKRC010000072.1:0-118458 GCA_035532375.1 Acidimicrobiales bacterium | reverse complement strand
ATTCCCCACTGCTGCCTCCCGTAGGAGTCTGGACCGTGTCTCAGTTCCAGTGTGGCTGATCGTCCTCTCAGACCAGCTATCCGTCGTAGCCTTGGTGGGCCGTTACCCCGCCAACAAGCTGATGGACCGCGAGCCCCTCCCAAAGCGAAAAACATTTCTTTCATCGATCATGCGATCATTGAAAGACATCCGGTATTAGCACCGGTTTCCCGGTGTTATCCCAGTCTTCGGGGCAGGTTGCTCACGTGATACTCACCCGTTCGCCACTAAATATTTCGGAGCAAGCTCCTTGTATTCCGTTCGACTTGCATGTGTTAAGCACGCCGCCAGCGTTCATTCTGAGCCAGAATCAAACTCTCCATCAAGATTTTTCCGAGGACCGAAGTCCTCTTCGAATCAGAGAGCCAGATGAGTGACTCTAATACTCACCTGACGACAACGAGTTTCCACGGGGTGGTCACGTTGCCTACTGCAATACTTCTTTTGACGAACGACGCGTCCTGTTAGATCAGTCCATCGTCGCCCGTACTGGCTTTTGGCTCTCGTTCTTCCGTTTTCAAGGAGCGACGACGCACGTGGCCGGAGCCAGCGGTGCAACGTACACCATCTCGGGATTCCTCCGTTGATTCCGCAGCCGAATGAGCCCGGCTACGGGGATGCCCACCTTACCAGCGCCGTCTGCCGTGCTGCAAATCACACTAGCCGCGGTCTCTGCGATGGGATAACCAGAGTAGCAGAGTCGCCGGGTTCGTGACGACACCTTTAGCGATTAGCGGTTTCGTCTACCTACACATTGTCGAGAAGCAATGAGGGGGTGGCGTACTCGACGAAGGCGCTCAAGGTTCCGATCAGGCGCATCTCTTCGATGGTGCGTGCGCGCGAATTGAGCAGTTGTTCGGTACACACCAAATAAGCCAAGCAACGTGCGCGCGAGACCGCCACATTCAGGCGATTGCGCGAGAAGAGGAACTCCGGCCCGCGTGGCATGTCCTCGGCCGAGGAGGTCGTCATGGTGAAAAAGACCACCGGTGCCTCTCGGCCCTGGAACTTATCCACAGTCCCCACTTGGACGTTGCGCAGGTTCGACGTTTGGTCAAAGGCCTCGCGAAGAAGATCCACCTGGTCGTTATAAGGTGCCACGACCATGAAGTCCTGAGCCCGCAACGGCGCACTCTCGCCGCGCTGATTGACCCACGTAGTCCCGAGCATCCGAGTAATTTGATCCGTGACGATGTCGGCCTCTTCCGGGGACTCGGTCGAACACTCGGTGTGACGAGCTTCGAGCCAACGCAGACCGGTGCCGAACGCCGTGGATTGTTGCGCGCACGACTCGTGACTTGAGAGCCGACCTTCGTAGATCTGATCCGATATGAATCGACACACGTCCGGATGCATGCGACGTGTCTCAGAGATGAAGACGCCGTGGTCCTCGGGCAATGTCGCGTGGGTTCCCAAGATGTGTTCGAGCACGCTCGCGCCTGAACCATCGGGATGTTCTGCTTGGGCAACCTGGCTCAGTTGCAACGGGTCGCCGAGCAAGATCAGATTCTTCGCCGCGTTGGCCGCGGCAATCGCGTCGGCGAGTGCGAGTTGACCAGCCTCGTCGATCACGAGTACGTCGACGGGGAATGCGCGTATATCTTGTCGTGCCCACAACCACGTGGTTCCGGCGACCAAGTTGTACTTCGTTCCATCGGCTTCCTTGGACGACTGCGTGTAGCGCACACCATCGAGCGCGCCGCTCTTGGGCTTGTCGCCCTTTCGCAACGCGTGTAGTTCGCTCAGTTCCCCTTTGTCAACGAAGACTTGATGCGTAGCGGCAAAAAGGTTGTCAATGGCGGCGTGACTCATTGCGGTAATGCCGACGCGCTTGCCGGCCTTGATGAGCGCGTAAATGATGTGCGAACCGCTGTAGGTCTTTCCCGATCCCGGTGGACCCTGTACTGCGACGTAGCTTTCATCGAGTTGGCCGACCCACTTCAATGCGGCCTCGAGGTCATCAGTGAAGAGCCCGTTCTTCGGTCCGTTCTCGTCGGTAAATCGCGGTCGCTCCCGAGCGAGGAGCGCCAGCGAAACTCGACTGGGCGGATCGTGTGGATCGGGGTTCAGCACCTGTTCGGCGAGATGAATCAGCACTCCCGGTTTTGGGCCGGGATCGAAGTAGTCGTCGAACGTCAAGACGGAGGCAAATCCACCGGTCTCTTCGTAGTGTTCATACCAACGCATCCGTAGTTCACGCGCGTCGAGATCGATTCCGGGCAAATAGCCGTAACCGCGTTCGATACCGACGCCAGTGAAGAGGACCTTTCGCTTCTCGACGAAGACTTCGTTGACCGGCTGTTCGGGCCACGTGTAGATCGCGTCGACGGCCGGTGCCCCTCGACTCACGACATTCTCGAATCCTTGAAAGTTCAGATTTGTGATGTAGTCGGGGTCACCGTAGAGCATGGCAAAGTCCGAAGCCGCTTGGGCGAATTTCGGTTCAGTGTTGGCTCGACGCTCGCGGCGCCAGTAGTTCAAGAGGTCGCCCAGCAGATGCTCCGGACTATTTTCGCCGAAGTTCTTCAGACGCTCTACGAGTTCGTCAGTGTTGAGCGGGTCCTCGTACTCTTCCAAAACGGCGTCGCGCCACGTCAACTCTTCGGGGCGACGATCGATGATCCAATCGCGAAGCGCCATGGTGGCAGCAACGTCGTCTTCGTTGTAGCGCGCGATCTCGTCGAGGAGCGACGCGTCCTTCGTGGTCATGTAGCGGTCGTAGACCACGACCGCCCCGGCACCTTGTTCGATGCCGCCATGACGGACGAATCCGGTCAGATGCTCGAGGGATTTCAGACCATAGGACTCAGTACCGACCAGGAAGGCGTTCTTCGCAACGACGTAGAGGTCGACGAAGAGACCGGTTTCGGCGAGCGAACCAAAGAGGCTCTCCGTATCGGTCCCTCTCGTGAGTCGCTCCAGCGATGAACGTTCGGTGTGGTTGTAGTGATAGACGTGCATATTCGGAAACGCCTCGCGCCGTCGGGCGAAGAACTCCACCAGTTCCTTCACCATTTGGGCCTGGGCATCCAGGTCGTGCGCCCACCTGGCGTCGTAGGACCAATCGCCCGCATCATCGCGATAGCGCAGTCCGCTCAGGAAAAAGAGGTCGTGCTGCGCGCTCCAGAAGGGGTGACCTTCGAAGTCGAAGAACACGTCGCCTTCGTCGGGCGCGGGCAGTAGTTCGAAGCCATGTCCGAAGACTGGGTCCTCCGTCGGCGTGACAAGTTCATACACCGGTGCTTCGCCGGGGTGCTGGCGTGAGGCGACCTGCAGGCTCGCTTGACGCACCAGGCGTTCCAGATTCTCGTCGTGCAATTCCGGTACCGACTCGACGCGTCTCGACAGTTCAACGATCGTGCGCACGCCGTCGCTTTCGAGAACATTGCGGTCCGACGATCTGATGTTGGCGACGTAGACCAGCGAATCTTCCGCACGCCACTGCGCGTTGCACATCGAATTGAACTCGCAGTAGTCGCAGTGTGTGCACGGCTCCGGCCTGGTGTGCGCGATTTCATCTTCGCCCAACAACGTGGCGAGCTGTCGTCGAAGTCGTCGCCAATACGGGCGAAACTCCTCGACGCGCAGTGACTCGCTTACCCCGGAGCCGAGCCACAGGTGCATCTCTCGCGGGGCCGTGCCCGTGAGTGCCTCCAACGCGTCGGCGTAGAAGCACAGTTGCAACACGTGTCCCGGCTTGCCTTCGATCCGAGTCAACTTCGCGTCAACCGGTTCGTACGAGCAGTACCCTTCGGCGTCTTCAACGCGAATCATGAAGTCGGCGATACCGCGAATGCCCTCGTGCACGAGCGGCATTTGGTAGATGACGTCGTGGCCCTTCGCCATGGGATCACCGATTCGAGCCACCCATTGCTGGAATGTCTCGTCGGGATTACGACCCGGCACCTGATATACGCTTCGACCCTGATCTTCCAACTCTTGAAGGCAGTTGCGTTCGTGCTGCGCACCCTTTTCGATGAGCAGGTCAGCCAACGTACCCAACGGCCGCGGCTCGAGCGTCAAGGTCCCGGCGTCGGCTCGATTCCTAAGTGAGAGAAAGTGCGAGCACTCCAGCCACGCCGTGATCTTGGACGGTGTTATCAGGCGTTCGACCATTCAACTCCACACTAAATAAAGGTTCACTCCTTCAAGTGTGACCGCGAACTGTGACAGTGGGTTGCCAGCCGTTACAAGAACGGCCCGACGACTTCGTCAGGCTCTGGCTCACCGCGCTCGACCAACCGCTCCCCCGCACGGGCTCGCGCCGACGCCAAGAGTTCGCGCTGCGCGTCGGCGCTCTGGGGCCCTGACGATCCCGGCGATCGACGACGGGCCAACGCGGCGCCGCGTTCAAAGAGTCCGGCGAATCGTTCGAGGTCCGGGTGATCGGCGACGACAACGTCGAGGGATCGATCGGTCCTGACCGCTTCGGCGACCAATAGACCGACCTGCTCGTGCGCCTGGCGAAATGGCACACCTTCGCTGACTAATTCCTCGGCGATGTCGATCGCAACCATGAACGGATCGTCGGCCGCGTTTGCGGCCACGTCCTCGTTGAAGGTCATGGTGTCGTAGGCACCGCAGAGCGCGGCGAGAACCAATAGCACTTGACGGGTGGAGTCGAAGAGCGGCTCCTTGTCCTCTTGCAAGTCGCGATTGTACGAAAGCGGCAGTCCCTTCAGGGTCACCAACAACCCGGTGAGATTGCCCACGAGGCGACCCGACTTCGCGCGCGCGAGTTCGGCCACGTCACTGTTCTTCTTCTGCGGCAACATCGATGATCCGGTGGCGTACTCGTCGCTCAACACCGCGAAGTTGAACTCTGTCGTGGTCCACAAGACGATCTCTTCGCCCATGCGCGAAAGGTGCACGCCCAACAACGCGATGTCGAAGAGTGCCTCGGCGACGAAGTCGCGGTCGCTCACGGCATCTAGAGAATTGGTAAAGGCCGAGTGGAAACCCAGTACGTGCGCCACGTAGGTCGGATCGATGGGCAGCGAGGTGCCCGCCAAGGCACCCGCACCGAGCGGCGACACACTCATTCGGTCGCGGGCGTCGAGTAGTCGATCGACGTCTCGAAGCAGCGACCAGGCGTGGGCCTGGAAATGGTGGCTTAGCAAGATCGGCTGAGCCCGTTGGAGATGGGTATAACCCGGAAGGTAGCCCTCGTGATGCCGCTCTGCCAGGGCCACCAGCACGTCGATCAACTCGAGACTCGACGCTGCGACTCGTTGTACCGCGTCCAAAGTGAAGAGCCGTAACGTCGTGGCCACTTGGTCGTTGCGACTGCGCGCCGTATGCAACTTCGCTCCGACGTCACCCACCAGTTCGGTAACGCGCCGTTCGATCGCCATATGGATGTCTTCGTCGCTCTCGACGCGAGCGAATCGATCGTCGACGAACTCGGATAACACCTCGTCGAGGGCGGCGATCAGCGTGACACCCTCGTCTTCACTCACCAGACCGGCCCGAACGAGTCCGCGCACGTGCGCTTTCGAACCCAGGATGTCAAAGGGGTAGAGCACGTGATCGAAGGAATAGCTCTCCGACAGATCCCACAGAGTACTCTCCATGCCTTCGGAGAAGCGTCCGCTCCACAGCGTCATGGCGACGGCGACGTGGCGTTCTTGGCACCTTGACGCTGCGCCCAGGTCTTCACGCCGAGTCCGTAGATCCTCACGTAGCCCTCGGAGTCGGCGTGTCGGAACGTGTCGGCGGCGTCGTAGGTGGCCAGGCCATAGTCGTAAAGCGCCATGGGGCTGCGGCGTCCAACGATTCTCAGTAGTCCCGGGGCTTGGAAGAGCAGTCGCACGTCACCGGTGACGTGTCGCTGGGTGTCGGCGATGAACGCATCGAGGGCCTCTTTGAGCGGTGAGAACCACATGCCGTCGTAGACCAGCTCGGACCAACGACTCTCCAAACGGCCTTTTTCATGATGGACGTCGCGCTCGAGCACGAGGTCCTCTAAGTCGGCGTGCGCGGCGATGAGCCCCAAGGCCGCGGGACATTCGTACACCTCGCGACTCTTGATGCCCACTCGACGGTTCTCGACCATATCCAAGCGACCAAAACCGGTGGCCCCGGCTCGGGAGTTGAGAGTCTGAATCAGGTCAGCCAGTTTCATGTCGACACCGTCGAGCGCGACCGGGACGCCGGCCGCGAAGCTCACCGTGAGTTCAACCGGTTCCAGATTCGTTACGCGCGTGAGCGTGTAGGGCTCTTCTGGCGGGGCGACCCAGGGGTCTTCAATCGCACCGCACTCGATCGCGCGACCCCAGAGGTTCTCATCGATCGAATAGATCTTCTCCTTGGTCGCCTTGATCGGGATCTCCCACTTTTCTGCGAAGTCAACGGAGTCGGCCCGGGTCATCCCCCAATTGCGAGCGGGTGCCAAGACTTCTAAGTCCGGCGCCAACGCGTGCGTTCCCACTTCGAAGCGAACTTGATCGTTACCTTTGCCGGTACAACCGTGTGCCACGGCCTGAGCGTTGAACGCGCGGGCCTGGGCGACGAGGTGTCGCACGATCACGGGTCTCGACAGCGCCGAGACGAGCGGATATTTGTTCTCGTAGCGAGCGTTGGCGGCGATGGCCTTCGCGCAGAACTCCTCGGCCATTTCATCGCGTGCGTCCACCACGACGCAGTCGATCGCCCCGGCCACTTTGGCGCGTTCGCGAATGTCGTCAAAGCTCTCCGCAACTTCGACGTCTTGACCAACGTCGACGAGCACGGCCACAACTTCGACGCCCCACTCTTCAATCATCCAGCGGATCGCAACCGACGTGTCGAGTCCCCCGCTATAGGCGAGCACCACCCGTTTTGGCATGACTACCTCTCCTTGTGATTCGAAGAAGCTGTGTCGTCGAGACCCGCGAGCGAACGGAACTCAGCGGCAATAGACATTCCCCCGCGTTTCTCATCGGCAATCACCAGCACCGTGTCGTCGCCGGCCACACTGCCCAGCACTCCATCAAGTGCGCTGCGGTCCAGTGCCGACGCCACCACATGCGCGCACCCGGGAGGCGTACGGACTACGACGAGATTCTCCGAGCTCTCGACTGACACCACCCACTCGCCCATCATCCGGCGCAGGTGATCCAGTGGCGCATGCGTGAACGTCGACGCGGTCGCCGTGACGATGCGTCGAACGCCATTTTCATCGCGCACCTTGATCGTGCCGAGCTCTTGGAGATCACGGGTGACCGTCGCCTGGGTGGCGGAGATCCCTTCGGACTGCAAGCGCGTCACCAATTGGGCGGCCGTCGAGATCCTCTCTCGCTCGATTAGTTCGCCAATTCGGTGTTGGCGCTGGGTCTTGGTCATGAACTCTCCTCTTTAATCCAACGTAAGACGCCGATCATCGCTGAACGACGGTGAAACACTTGACGCCACACGAGCGACTGGGCACTATCGAGCACCCCGTTCGTTATCTCGTCGCCGCGATGCGCCGGCAGACAGTGCATCAAGACGGCGCCCTTCTTGGCGAGCTTGAGCAGGTTCTCGTCGACTCGAAAGGAGGCCAGATCGCGACGGCGCTGTTCGGTCTCACGTTCCACGCCCATCGAGACCCAGGCGTCGGTGTAGATGACGTCGGCCCCCTTGGCGGCTTCGGTGGGTGAATCGGTGAGTCGAAGGTTGCCCGGGCCGGGAACACTCGAAGGATCCTCGGGACCACCCGGTTCCAGTTGGTAGCTATGCGGAGAGCCCACGGTCACGTTCACGCCGAGGCGCAACAACGCGACCGCGAGCGAGCGCGTCACGTTCGTCGCGTCGCCGACGTAGGTGACGTCGAGACCGGCGAGGCCATGTACGTCGCCCTTGGCGAACTGGTCGGCGATGGTGAGCACGTCGGCGATCGCTTGGGTCGGATGGGCGACGCCGCTTAGGAGATTGATCAGCGACATGCGATCGTTCGTCGCCGCGCGCATGCGTTCGAAGATTGCGTGATTGCGAACCCGGAGTCCCGCGATCGCGTACATCTCGGCCAGCGTTCGTCCGACGTCCTCGGCGCATTCGCGACTGTCAAGTCCGATCTCTTCATCACTGAAAAAGGTGACGTAGCCACCCAATTCGTGCACGGCCGCTGAACTGGACGCGCGTGTTCGCAGACTCGGTCGCTCGAACAAGAGCGCCACGCCCTGGCCCTTCAGCGTCTCGTCGTCAAAGGGCGAGGTCGCCAACTCGTAGATCAAGTCCAGGTCCGACTCACCCTGTTGTCCAATCGTCAAGAAATGCCGTGTCACCGCACCACCTGCGTTGTCGGGACGGAGTGGGCTAGCGCGTCTCGCAGGGCGTGCGGCGTGGTGCCATTGGCCAAGAGAATCTTCTTCGCGCCGGCATCCAGAGCGTCCAGCGCAGCTGTCAACTTCGGATGCATCCCGTCACGAATCGCACCCGAGAGTTTCATCGCTTCGATCTCGGCCGCGGTAACTCTCGACATGGCCGACGCTGGGTCCTTGACATCGGCGAGGAGTTGGTCGATGTCGCTGAGTAGGACGAGCACGTCGGCACCGAGCTCTCCCGCCAGCGCGCCCGCGACCGCGTCGGCGTTGCAGTTGAGCGGTTCGGAACTCTTGTCCAACGCAATGGGACTCACGACAGGTGTCAGTCCCGCGGTCCAGAGGGCGTCGATCACGTTTCGAGTGACCATCGGCGCGTAGCCCACTCGCTCGGGCCATTCACCAGTCGGCTCAGAGCGCAGTAACGACGCGTCCGCACCGCAAAGGCCGACGCTCGCCAATCCGGCGTCGTTGAGTGCTGCGACGATACGCACGTTCACATCACTCAGTGCCATCACCACGTACGGCATCGACTCGGCGTCGGTCATGCGGAGCCCGTCTCTGAACGTACTCTCGAGTCCCACGCGGAAGAGTAGTTCGGCGATTTGCGGTCCCCCTCCGTGGACCACGACGACGTTGACACCGCCGTCGCGCAGCTCGGCCACATCGTGCGCCAGGTCAACCAACACCATTGACGACGGCGCGAGTGAATCGAGGGCGTGTCCACCCAGCTTGACGACGGCGCACTTCACGGCGTCACTCCGGTCATCGGAAGTCCCATCGTCTCGTCGCGACCGGTCGCCACGTTCCAGGCCTGCACCGCTTGTCCGGCCGCACCCTTGATGAGATTGTCGATCGAACTCATGGCGATCAACCAGCCGGTTCGCGTGTCGACCCGTGCGCTGAGAAAGCAGAGGTTGCTGCCTACGGGATCCTTTAACGACGGTGGCTCGTCCGTCACCACGATGAAAGGATCACCGGCGTAGGTCTCTCGAAGGAGTGCGATCGCCAACTCCGTCGTGAGTGACGGATCCTTCATGCGACCGTAGGCAGTAACCAACATGCCGCGACTCGTCGCGACCACGTGCGGCGTGAAGAGAATTTCGGCACCCAACTCTTGTTGGATCTCAGGCGTGTGGCGATGCGACAGGAGTCCGTACGCCTCGGCGTTGCCGGACAGACGCGAGAAGTGGAGTCGATCACTCACCGCGCGTCCCGCGCCCGAGGTTCCACTAAGCGCGTTCACGACGATGCCGCGACGTTCAATCAGTTCCGCGTCGAGGAACGGACCCAGCGCGAGAATACTCGCCGTGGGATAGCAGCCCGGGACCGCGATCAACGTCGCGCCGACGAGTTCCTTTCGGTGGCGCTCCACTAAGCCGTACACCGCGCTCGTCAGTAATCCCGGCGCCACATGTTCGTCGCCGTACCAGGTGCGATAGTCGTGTTCGTCTTTCAATCGGAAATCGGCACCAAGGTCGATGATACTGACACCGAGTTCGAGGAGTTGCGGTACGAATTTCTGGCTCTCACCGTGCGGCAGGGCGAGAAACACCACATCAAGAGCACTGGTCAGCACGTGGTTCGTCGGAACGAAGGTCATCGTGGAATAAACCGCGGCCAGCGCCGGCACGTGTTCGGCGATTCGTTTCCCGGCGTTGGATTCGCCAGTGGCGAGGACGAGCTCAAGGTCGGGATGCGACGCGCAGAGTCGAAGAACCTCTGATCCGGCGTACCCGGTGGCGCCGACGACCCCAATTCGCATAATGACATTTTATGCATACCGAGACATAAAAACGCAAGTGTCACACGTACTCACTACAATTGCTGCCATGTCACGGCGCGGTTGGACCCTTTTTCTGGCGATGGCCGTGATCTGGGGTATCCCTTATCTGCTGATTCGCGTGGCCGTGCGCCAGCTCGATCCCGGCGTGATCGTGCTCCTTCGAACGGGTCCCGCGTCGCTCCTTCTCGCGCCGATAGTGATCGCCCGCGGCCAGGTCACGGTCTTGGTGAAGAACCTGCGCTGGATCGTAATCTTCGGCGTCGCCGAATTCGGTATCCCGTGGTACTTCATGGCCACGGCAGAACGACACATATCGAGTTCACTCACCAGTCTGTTGATCTGCTGCGTTCCGCTCTTCGCGGTCCTCGCTCAACGGATTCGCCGGACCCATGAACACATCTCGAGGCGTCGCTACCTTGGCCTCGGTATCGGTGCCATCGGTGTCGCATTCCTGGTGGGACTCGACCTGCGAGGCGGATCAATCACTTGGATCGGACTGATGATGGTCGTCTGTCTCGGTTACTGCGTCGGTCCGATGATCCTCGCCACGAAGTTGACCCACGTACCCGGTGTGGTGATCGTGGCCGGTGCCACCGCCTTCGTCGCGCTCTGTTGGATACCTTGGTCGGTCGTCCACTGGCCTTCGCATGTCTCAACCGAAACGTGGAGCTGCATGGCCATTCTCTCGGTCGTGTGCACCGCGACAGCGTTCCTCGTGTTCTTCGAATTGGTGAAAGAAGTGGGCTCGTCGCGTTCGGTGGTCGTCACGTATTTCAACACCGCTATCGCGGTCGTGCTCGGTGTGGTCGGCCTCCACGAGGCACTCACCGCGGGCATCGTCTTAGGTTTCCCACTGGTGCTCGTCGGTTGCATCTTCGCGACGAGTGGACCGAAGCAACTGCCAACGTCGGAGCTACTCGGCGTACTCAGCGGAGACGCGGACCTGGCCATCGACCAATAGCCACAGTGATCCCGGTGCGTGCGCGATCTGCACCTCGTGTCCGCTCTCGACCGCTCCGTAATGGATGACACTCACCCACACAACCGGTGTCGTGACGACTTCGGTGACGGCCTGCCACACCGCAGCATTGTTGACGTGACCGACGATATCGAGGTCTGCCCGTCGAAGTGGCCACGCCAGTAACTGCGCGTTCTCGGCGACCACCGGCGCCGGGATCCGACCGGATACTTTGCGACCCTGCATCGCTTCGCCATAGACGTCATAGAACGCCGGCTTGATGCGAACGGGTTGTCCGGAGGCATCGACGGGCACCCATAAGGCGGCCGCTTCGACGAAGAGGCGACCGTGGGCCGAGATATTCGTTCGACGTTCGGCCCAGGCTGCACCGGTACCGCCGCACCACGTCATCACGGTCAGCACTTCTTTGTAGCGGGGCCAGCGTCCCCCGTCGGGGACGCGGATCGTCGTTCTGCGAACGACCCAGGTGTCGGTCGATTCGAGGCCGGTATCTTCCCAGTCGTCCGCGGCCACGTCCTGGAGCACGCGCGCAACACCGTCCAGGCGAATGACACCACTCGCGTCGGCGTCGCCCAAGCGAACGCGAAATTGTCCGCTGTAGTGACGGCCGCGTCCGCTGGGAGCGACGAACTCAATCACTCTGGCGACCTAGAGCGGGCATCACGACCATTGGACTAGCGAAGCGTCGCGCCCAGCGACTCAGCGCGCGCGATCAACTGGCTCCGGGCGCTCGCCACGTCCTTCTCACTCAGCGTGCCCTCGTCCGAACTGAAGCGCACCCGATACGCCAGGCTCCGAGTTCCCTCAGGCAAGTTGGCGCCGCGGTAGACGTCGAAGAGATCGACTCGTTCGACGTTCGGCGAGGCGCCGCGCAACTCATGACCCAGGTCTTGGGCGTGCAGCGTGGCCGGCGTCACGAACGCCAAGTCGATGACCGCGCTCGGGAAGCGACTCGGGACCTTGGCGAAGTCACTTCGTCGCGTGGCCAGCGTCGGGTCGCACAACGCGTCAAAGTCAATGTCGAGCAGTCCGAGGCGCCGAGTCGGCACGGTACCGACATCTTCGACCAACACGGCGTCGACCTCGCCCACCGAACCCAATACCTCGCCAGACGATCGGTCGACGAGTTGACCGACGCGCGTGGGATGAAAACCCAGCGCCGGTGACTCGCCGTGACGGACGACGACGTCAGCGAGTCCTAATCGCTCGGCCAGCACGCTCCAGAAACCGACGGCCGTCGTGGCGTCGTCGCCCTCGCGACCCAGCACGATGGTCAGTCGTTCGTTCTCGCGCGGTAGAGCCAGCGTGACCGAACCGCCTGCACCACCTTTGGTCATGCGCGGCGACGTTGTCGCGTCGGGGTGGGTGAAGACGTTGCCGATCTCGGCCAGGACGACGTCACCGGTTCCGCGTTCAAGGTTCTTTCCCCACACCCGCACGAGTCCCGTAATCATCGTCGCGCGCAGCACCGATTCGTCCGACGCGAGCGGATTCGTGATTCGTACTCGAGCGACGCCGGAACGCAGTAAGTCGAAATCACCGTCACTGCCCAACGTCGGCGTCCAGCACTCATTCGCGCCGAGGTCGACGACGATGTCGCGAACCAGACGACGTAGTTTTTGGCGCGAGTTGAGTCCCCCGGGTTCGGGCCAGGTCGGGGTGTGTCGTGGCACGCGCCGGTAGCCGTACAGCCGAACGATCTCTTCGATGACGTCGGCACTGCCGGCGTCGCCGGCTCGCACGTCCGGTCGAGCGCTAGGAGGCACAACGCGAAAGTTCTCTCCATCGACGTCGACTTTGAAGCGCAGACCCCGAAGGATCGTCGTCACATCGTCACTCGGCACCGTGACGCCCAAGACGCGCTCAATGTCGTGTGACGAGAGCTCCACCGTTGGCGGTACGGGCAGCGTCCCTTCGACGTCGAGCGGGTCACGCAGCCACTCCAACTCGGGACAGCTTTCGCGCAGTAGGTGCACGAAGCGTGCGGCGGCCCGAAGGGCCAACTGAGGATCGACCCCACGTTCGAATCGGTTGGAGCCTTCTGTGCGAAGCGAGTGCCGCTTGGAACTGCGAGCAATGGACATCGGGTCGAAGTAAGCCGCTTCGAGCAATACGTCGGTCGTCGAGTCACTGATCTCGCTCGTCGCCCCACCCATGATGCCAGCCAGCCCAAGGACGTTGTTGTCGCCGTCAACGATGACGCAGTCTTCGCCGGTGTCCCCGAGCCCTCGTCCAGCCTGGGCCAGTTCGCGCTGGACGCCGTCGAGCGTCTCAAGCGTCTCTCCCGACCGGGCTCGTCGAGCTCGCAGTGTACGCCCGGCGACGTGGCTGGCGTCGTAGGCGTGGGTCGGCTGACCCAGTTCGAGCATCACCAGGTTTGACGCGTCGACCACGTTGGAGATCGCACGCATCCCCGCGCCTTGCACCCGCGCGACGATCCAGGCCGGGGAGCGACTGACCGTTACCCCTCGAAGTACCGAGACGGTAAGTCGTCCGCAGAGATCCGGAGCGTCGATGCCGGCCGACGCGAATGACGCGCTCGTCGTGTCGCTGTTCGGTTCGGCCAGTGTTGGGGACGCAAGCGATCGTCCAAGGCGCGTCGCCAGATCGCGAGCGACTCCTTCGACGGACCAGGCGTCCGGGCGGTTCCCCTCGACGGTGATGTCGAAGACGACGTCGGGCGTGATCGAAAGCGCCTCGAGCAGTCCGACTCCTACCACCGGGTCAATGGCGTCGTCGAGCAACATGAGCCCCTGCTGGTCATCGCCCAGTCCGAGTTCGCGCGCCGAACACAACATGCCGTTCGAGGTGACGCCGCGCATCTGGCGTCGGGCGATCTCGAATCCGCCCGGCAACACCGCGCCGATTGGCGCCAACGGCACGTGATCGCCGACATCGATATTCATCGCGCCGCACACAATCTCCAGGGGTCCGTGACCAGCATCAACGATCACCAGCCGGACTCGGTCGGCGCCCTCAATGGCACGAATCTCGTCGATTCGAGCCACGACCACGTCCTCGAGACCCTCACCGACGGCTTCGATGCCGTCGACGACCAATCCGAGGTCGTCCAGGATCTCGCGAACTTCATCGGGCGTCTCAGTGAGCTCGACGAACTCGCGCAGCCAGGAGAGCGCGATCCTCACGAGAACTGTCCTAAGAAGCGAGTGTCATTTTCAATCAGTGCGCGCATGTCAGCGATCTCGTGGCGCATCTGTGCGCAACGGTCAATTCCGAAACCAAAGGCGAATCCACTCCACTCGCGGCCATCAATGCCGACGGCGCTGAAGACCGCGGGATCGAGGACTCCGCATCCGCCCAGTTCGACCCAGCCGCTGTGTGAGCACGTCCGACATCCGGCACCGCGACAGATCGTGCACGTCACGTCGAACTCCGCTGACGGCTCGGTGAACGGGAAGTAGCCCGGTCGCAGACGCGAGGCGATGTCCGGCCCGAAGTAGGCGCGCGTGAAGGTCTCGATGACGCCCGCTAAATCACCGAAGGTGATACCGCGATCGACCACTAGACCTTCGATCTGGTGGAAGGTGGCGAGGTGTCGGGGATCAGGTGTGTCGCGTCGGTAACAGCGACCGGGCATCACCGAGTGAATCGGGAGCGAGTTCTTCGCGACCGCCTCCTCCATAAGATGAATCTGCGTGGGCGACGTGTGTGTTCGCAGTACCACCGTTTCGGGTTCGCCGAGATCTACGTAGAAAGTGTCCCAAATACCGCGGGCCGGGTGCGCAGGAGGAATATTGAGGGCTTCGAAGTTGTACCAGTCGCTCTCGACTTCCGGGCCCTCGGCCACGGTGAAGCCCATCGCCACGAACACGTCTTCGAGTTCGCGCTGTGTGATCGCGATCAGGTTCGGGTGGCCAACCGAAGCGGGCCAACGGACGTCGCGTACGACCACGTCGCCTAAGTCCAAGCCGTCGTCGAGCAGGTTTTGGGCCCTCGCCAGTTGGCTCAGTTCTCGGCGACGCGCTTCTAACGCGGCTTCCACCACTCGTCGGGCCTCTTGCAATTGGGCGCCCGCCTCTTTGCGATCCTCCGGCGCAAGCGCACCGAAGGACTTCTGTAGGGCCGAAAGGATCGAGCGCTTGCCGGTGATCGACGGCTCCGCGTCGCGCAACCGCTCGATGGTCGTCAAGCCCGCGATCGTGGCGAGCAGTTCGGCCGTCTGATCGGCGAGATTGGCGAGGGGTGGGGTCATAACCCTTAAAGGCTACGGGGTGACGAGCCCGAGGCCGCGTCTCTGCATTGCCAAAGCGCTTCGAAGGCGATCAGTGACGCGGCGACGCCGGCGTTGAGCGACTCACTGCGTCCGGTCATCGGAATCGAGATCGTCATGTCGCACTGGTCGATCGTCGTGGTGTCGAGACCGTCGGACTCGTTGCCGATCACCACGACACTCGTCTTCGTGAAGTCCACCTCGCGCAAACTCCGACCGCCTTGAACGACAGTGGCGAGAAGCTGCGCGTCGCCTTTGAAATGCGTGAACGTCGCTTCGATGGACGACACCACGACCGGAAGATGAAAGATTGATCCGGCGCTGGCTCGAAGGGTCTTCGGGTTGAACGGATCCACCGACTGTCCCGTCAGGACGACCGCGGTGACGCCGGCGGCGTCGGCCGAGCGAATTATGGTGCCGACGTTGCCGGGATCTCGAAGGTCGTGGAGTACCAAAATGAGGCCTGACTTGGGAATCGACGAGACCTCCTGTTGGTCGAAACGCACTGCCGCGAGTACCGGCTGGGGCGTCTGGGCGTCGGCAATCTTTTCCAGGACTCCATCGGCGAGTGCGAACACCCGCACACCGTGTCCGGATGCTCTCTGCGTGAGCGACTGAATCGACGCCGAGTTTTGCGAGGCCGAGTCCACGTAGAGCGCCTCGAATTCGACGCCACTGTCCAACGCGGCATCCACCAGATCCGGTCCCTCAAGGACGCAGACGCCTTCGCTCCAGCGCAAGGCGCGTTTCTGGACGAGCCGTCGCAGTCGACGTACCCGTTGGTGTGACGAACCCAACGACTCGATCAGGACTACCTACTTGGACAACGCGGCGCCGGCCTGGGCGACAATGGCCGCGAAAGCCGCGTTGTCGTTCACAGCCAAGTCCGCCAGTATCCGACGGTCGACTTCGATGCCCGCGGCATTGAGTCCAGCGATGAATCGGCTGTAACTCATACCGTGTGCCCGAGTGCCGGCATTGATCCGCTGGATCCAAAGCCGACGCATGTCGCCCTTGCGCGCACGACGGTCGCGAAACGCGTACACGCCCGAGTGCTGGACGGCCTGATTGGCCGAACGGAACGTGCGACTGCGGTCACCGTAGTAACCCTTCGCTTCTTCCAGAATCGCCTTGTGGTGCTTCTTGGCGTTGACCGCCCTCTTGACACGTGCCATACCAGTTCCTCTTTCCCGACTCGATCTCTATAGGCCCATCAGGCGTTTGGTCTTCTTCTCCATGGCCGGCGAGAAATCGGTCTCTCGACCGAGTCGACGGGCACGAACGGACGACTTGCCCTCCATGAGGTGACCGCGAAAGGCCTTGCCCCGGCGCAACTTGCCGCTGCCGGTCACCTTGACGCGTTTCTTCGCCCCGCTGTCAGTCTTCATCTTTGGCATTTCAGCCCTCCTCTACAGATACTTCGGCCGAAACACTCGGCACGACTTCTTGCACTTCTTCGACTTTCGGGCTCTCAGCCGTCTTCGGCTTCGCCTTCTTTTCTGGTCCGAGGACCATGATCATGTTGCGTCCATCGAGCTTGGCGGCCGACTCGACCTTGGCGACGTCGTCCAACCTCTCGACGATCCGGTCCAGGATCTTCTTCCCGAGTTCGGGGTGAGCCGACTCGCGTCCGCGAAACATGATGGTGATTTTCACCTTGTGCCCATCGTTGAGAAACTTCTCGACGAGGCGAGTCTTGGTGTCGAAGTCTCCGGGCCCGATCTTCGGGCGGTACTTCATCTCCTTGACTCCCACATTGAGGGTCTTACGACGCGACTCCTTGGCCTTTTGGGCCTCGTCGAACTTGAACTTCCCGTAGTCCATGATGCGAGCGACGGGTGGTTGCGCGGTGGGCGCGATCTCTACGAGGTCAAGGTCGAGGCTACGGGCCAACGTCAATGCATCACGGGTTGCCATCACGCCACGTTGGTTGCCCTCGTTGTCGATCAGACGTACAGTCTCCACGCGAATTCGATCATTGACGCGGTGGTCTCCAGGCACTGTTGCGATAACTCTCTCCTTGCTCTTCGTGACGCCTGAATGGCGTCACCACGGCAAGCGGGGCGCAAAACTCCTGGAAACCCGGCGCACATTGGTGGCCAGGTGGACGTTGGCCTTGCCAACCTCACTTGCTGAACTGCCCAATAACGTTAGCAGACCTGGTCGTAGGTCTCATCCGGGCGCCACGCCACCTGTCGTTGTTGTGACGACGCGGCGACGCTCAGCGCTACGTTGGTTCGATGAGTGATCAGGGCGACCAACCATTCGTCGAGTCCGAAGAGATCGCCTACCTGCGTTCGACACCCGTCGAAACGGTCCTCGGCAATCACTTCTTCGTCTTATTGCAGTTGGCGGCCCTGCAACTGTCGTCGACGCCACCGAACCTTCCGGGCGCCCAGTTGGTCATCGACACGGTCGCGGCGATGCTCCAGGCCGGAGGCGAGCGACTCGGCGAACACGTCGCGCTCTATCGCAACGCCCTGGCTGAAGTGCAGCAGCTCTACGTTCGAGCAGCGAGCGCGCCCACGACGTAGTTGCTCACCTTGCATCGTTCAGGGCTCGATGATGAAGGTGAACGTCAACGCCAGACCCCCGAGGGTGCTCTTAGACGTCAACATCGATCCGCCCAGGCCTTCGGCGATATCGGCCATGATGCTCATGCCGAGGCCCGAGCCACCGGTCTCTCGAGAGCGCGACTGATCGAATCGACGGAAACGTTGGGGCCGCACGCCATACTCAGGTAGCCCCTCGCCCGCGTCTTCGATACACAACAAGGCGCGCGAATCTTCTCGACGCAACGTGACGCGTACCGCCGTGCCGTCGACCGTGTGGCGCACGATGTTGGAAAACGAATTGACGAGCAGACGCTCCAGCAGATCTTCGCGACCGCGCACCGCGATCCCCCTGATCACGTCGTGGGCCACCTCGCGTCCGGGATGGTCGTTTCGAAACTCTTCCGTGCGTGCCTCAACCAGTGCGCTGAGCTCTACGCGAGTGTTGAGGTGTTGGGGTGCTTCGCGGACTTCGGCCGAGAGCAAGAGGTCGGCCACTAGTGAGTCCATTCGGTCGATCTCTCGACGTACGCGCGCCACGGCGCGCGCGCGCTGTTCATCATTGATCGACGGATTCGTCAACAGTTCGTTATAGCCCTTGATCACGGTGAGGGGCGTGCGCAGTTCGTGCGACGCGTCGCCGACGAACTGTTGTATCGCTTGGACACTTCGTTCCTCGATCGCGATCTGTTCGTGCAGGGCCACGACCATCGTGGCGAGGGCGGCTCGGAGTTCGCGAACGTCGCGGCTGCCAGCACTCTGAGGAATCTCACCCCGTTCGTCACCTCGGGCGACGTCACTCGCAAAACTGATGAGATGCTCCATCGTGCGCAGGTCCTTTCGCATCACCAGGCGAGCGAGCGCCAACATCACCAGTGCAATTAACAATCCGATGAGCGCGACATCTAAGGCCAGGCGATGCTCCTGACGGGTGATCGCTGCGGTCGACGCCGCCACGACGAGATAGTCGCCGCCTCCCACGTTCATCGAGCGGATCCGAAAACCGGGCAGGTCCGGTAGCTCGCCGACGCTAGCGAGTGTCGCGAGAGCGTTCGCCAGTGTCGGCTTCTTTCGTAGTGGTGCATCCGGAGTGTTGATCTGCGCCACAGCGCCCGACGGGTCGACGACGTCAAGCGTCAGGGGGTAGCTGCTCTCCTGGACGATGTTGACGGCGTCGCTCAGCGCGGCGTCCGGGTGACCGGCTCCGCTGTGGATCACGGCGTTGATTTGTTGGTCAAGTGCCGAGTACAGCGAACGAGTGCTGGCTTCCACCGCGAACCACCCCACTAAGAACGCCACCATGGTCGTGAGGCCGATGAGGAGGATCGTCAGTCGAGTGGCAATCTTCACTTCCCAGGGGTCCACGTGACGAGCTTGAACCCAACTCCCCTCACGGTGGTGATCGGGTTGAAGTCGTCGTGGTGGATCTTTCGTCGAAGGTACGAGATATAGGTGTCAAGCACCGAGGTCTCGGAGTCGAAGTCGATGTTCCAGACCTCACGCAACAACAGCTCTCTGGTGACCAGGCGGTCCTTGCGTTCGAGCAGCACCTCCAGGAGTCGGAATTCCGTCGCCGACAGCGTGACCGGTACAGCGTCGACGGTGACCTCGTGGGTGTCGACGTTCATCTCGATCGGCCCCGAAGAGAGCACCACGTCGCCGGTCATCTCGGCGTTGGATCGCCGTAGGATCGCCGAGATCCGCAACAGGATCTCTTCCAAGCTGAAGGGCTTTCGGACGTAGTCATCGGCGCCGTAACGCAGCCCCTTGGCGACGTCGACCGGGGAGTCGCGCGCCGAGAGCATCAGGACCGGTGTGGTGGTGTCGTGCTCACGCAGCTTCGAGAGGAACTCGAACCCATCCATCGTGGGCATATTGATGTCGACGACGCAGAGATTGCAGTCCTGTCGACGCAGTTGATCCAAGGCTTCGGCGCCGTTAGACGCCAACTCTGTCTGGTAGCCGGCGACCTCGAGGGCGTCACGAAGCAGATCGCGCACCCCCGGCTCGTCATCGACTATCAGAATCTTCGTCATGGCGTTGCTCGCATGTTGTGAGCGTATCGCCCACATATGCCTCGTGATGAGGAGTTGTCCGCCCAGCCCCGTTCACAGCGAATAAACAAGTACTTCACAGGGTTTTCGAAAACAGGGATTTTACAGTTGGTCCCGTTCCTTTGAAAGGGGTCCAAATGAGGAAGTTCACGACAGGCGTTGTGGCGGTGGCCATACTCGCAGCCCTGGGCATGAGTGCCCCAGCGATTGCGACGGCCGACACCACGACATCGGCACCGACAACCACCA
The DNA here is from genome assembly GCA_035532375.1 of Acidimicrobiales bacterium. GTDB lineage: Bacteria > Actinomycetota > Acidimicrobiia > Acidimicrobiales > RAAP-2 > RAAP-2. The sequence goes on along the minus strand of DATKRC010000072.1, from coordinate 98,289 downwards.
CCGTTCACGTCAACCACGGTTCCACGACGGCGTGGAAGGCGTGGCGCAAGGCGGAGAACGCCTACCTCGCGCAATTGCACGTGATCAACCGCACCTTTAGGGTTTCGGTGAACACTGCTCGTCACGAGTACCACCTGGCGATCAAGGCCTCCAGGGGCTCGCTGAACCGCCAAGAGGCGCGTGCGGCGGCCCGAGCTGCTTTGACGCTGTCGATTGCCAACGCAATGCAGGCCCGTGCCACGGCGCTCACCGCGCTCGGAGCTCCTCCGGCGCCACCGGTCGCAACGCCGCGTTCGGCGTACATTGACGCGCTTCAGGCCATCAACCAGACGTACCGCAACGCCGTTGCGGCCGCTGACGCTACGTTCGCGGCGACTTTCCCCAGCGCCACCACCGCAGCTGAGCGCGCCACCGTTCGAGCCACCTTGGAGTTGGCCATCGCCAACGCCGCTGTTGCCCGTGCTGCAGCCCTAGTAGCGCTTGGACCGCCTCCGGTGAATTCCGGAGGTTCCCCAACCACGACCACCACGGTTGCGTCAACCACGACGACTCTGTAGTTCCTCCGCAGTCCCCAATCCGCGCGCTGTTCACATGAGCGGCGCGCGGATTGTTTTTTGTGCCACGGGGCGCACTTTTCAAGGATTCCTTGGTATGAGACATCCCTTGGTGAACAACGAGCAACGGTTTCACAACCTTTATTCATCCGATTCACATAAATTTCAAAGGAATTCTCGGTACCATTCGTATGTCCTTTGAAAGGTCACAAATGACGAACATCGCGAAGCGCACCATCGCCGGATTGGCGATCGTGGCAACGCTTGGTGTTGGCACGCCAGCCTTGGCCTATGCCAACACCACGTCCACCACGACGTCGGTGACCGTTATCACGACGATGAAGAAATGGCGCGCCGCCGACAAGATCTATCGAGAGAGATTGCGCGAAATTAATACTGTCTTTCTGGCCGCAGTGAACTCCGCCCATGCCAGTTTGGCTCTGGCGACCGGTCCTTCGAGTACCGCGACGGAACGCATCAGCGCTCGAGCGGCCTATCGCTACGCGATTACTGAAGCCACCATCAACCGCTCGAACGCTCTGTCACTGCTCGGCAATCCACCGGTGAAGCCTTATCGCAAGTAACCGAGCATTGTCGGTGAAGTACTAAGTCGACATCGCACCCGGAATCTGGGGCCCGTCATCGCGTAGTAATTCTCAGTCCCCGGTGATTTTTTCAATTGTGAACGCCTCGTCGTGTCCGAGGTGTCCCACGCCGCGCCTAGCCGAGACCCTTTGGCCAGGGTTCACGCTCCGCGAACCGTCGGCAATGTTCACGCAGTGAAAATAAAACGTGATGCCGTCGTCACTCGCGAGTACACCGTCGCCGTGACGTTCGTCGAAGGTCTCGACGCGACCGTCGATTATCACTACGAACCCAACGACCCTTGACGCAGCACCGACACCATTTCCAGTGCCGTCACCGCTGACTCACGTCCCTTGTTGGACTCACCGCTTGCAGAACGTTCGAGTGCTTGCTCAAGGTTTTCCACGGTGAGCACACCAAAGACGACGGGGACACGAGTGCTGAGTTGCACGTCTTGGACGCCCCGGGCGCACTCTTGGGACACGATTTCGTAGTGCGTGGTTTCGCCTCGAATGACTGCACCGAGTGTGATTACCGCGTCGACGGGGCGATCACCGTCGGCCAAGGCCAGTGCCATCAATGGAACCTCGAACGCGCCAGGAACCCAGCCGACCGCGATGTCACTGCGATCGACGCCGGCCTCGCGCAAGACGTCGAGGGCGCCCTCGAGGAGGCGAGTCGTGATGGCGCCGTTAAAACGACTGCACACGATCGCAATTCGAACGCCTCGACCATCCAGCGATCCTTCCAGATGCGCACCGACTCGCTTTCGCAACTCGGTCACCCGACGAGGATCGAGCTGTGTCTGGTCACTCGACGTCATCGAGACCCCCGAGCATGTGGCCCAGACGCTCGCGCTTCGTGCGTAGATAGTCGATGTTGAACGCCGTAGGGCTGCTTTCGAGTGGGACGCGCTCGGCGATGTTCAAACCGAAGCCTTCGAGGCCGCCGTACTTCGAAGGATTGTTGGTCATGACGCGCATCGACGTGACCCCGAGGTCGACCAGTATCTGAGCGCCGATTCCGTACTCACGCGAGTCGACCGGGAACCCGAGTTCGAGGTTGGCGTCGACGGTGTCGCGTCCCGCTTCTTGTAGGGCGTAGGCGCGAATCTTGTGCCCGAGCCCGATGCCGCGTCCTTCGTGGCCTCGCAGGTACACCACGACGCCGGCTCCTTCGGCCGCGACCTTGGCGAGCGCGGTTTCCAACTGAGGTCCGCAGTCACAGCGCATCGATCCGAAGACGTCACCCGTGAGACATTCGGAGTGCACCCGTACGAGCACGTCGGGCGTCGTCGAAATATCGCCGTACACGAGTGCCATGTGCTGTTCGCCGTCGAGGACGTTCTCATAGACGTACGCCTGGAACTGTCCGTGCTCGGTGGGTAGTGAAGCCTCGGCGACGCGCCTGACCAGCTTTTCGTGGCGCCGACGATAACGAATCAGATCGGCGATCGAGACGATCGGCAGAGCGTGCTTCTGGGCGAATTGCTCGAGCTCCGGCAATCGAGCCATGCCCGACTTGTCGGCCGTGACGATCTCACAGAGCACGCCCGAGGGCCGCTTGCCGGCTAGCCGGCAGAGATCCACAGTCGCTTCGGTGTGACCGGCGCGCTTCAAGACACCGCCGGCCTTATAACGCAGGGGGAAGATGTGTCCTGGACGATTGAGGTCGCTCGGTCGGGTTTCGGGATCGATGAGCGCGCGCACCGTCGCCGCGCGGTCACTCGTCGAAATGCCGGTCGAGGTGCCATGGCGGTAATCAACCGTCACGGTGAAGGCCGTGCGCTGCGCCTCGGTATTGGCGACCACCATCAGCGGAAGGTCAAGTGCGTCGGCGCGCGCCGACTCGATGGGAACGCAGAACACGCCCGAGGTGTACTCGAGGAAAAACGCCATGTCCTCAGACGTGACGTCCTCAGCGGGCATGATGAGGTCGCCTTCGTTCTCGCGGTCCTCGTCGTCGACCACGACGACCATCCCACCTCGTCGCAACTGATCAATTGCCTCTTCGATGGTTGACAGTGCCATCAGACCTCCACGTCTATACGAATATCTTCGCCGAGCCGCCGAACGTCCACAATTCGTCCTCGCCGAAGCGCCGCGATGGTCGGGGTCGAAAGTGCGCTCAGGGCGCCGAGCGTACCGTTACTACCGGCAAATGACGCCGATTGGTACCAGACAATGTGGTTCACCAAACCGGCTTCAAGGAATGAACTCGCCGTCGTAGGGCCACCTTCGACCAGCAGCTGGAGCACGTCGTGGTTCGCGATCTCGTCAAGCACATGGGCAAGTTCGCCGCTCAACTCGAGACAAGGCCGCATCTTGGCCCTGGCGGGCGCTGTCCCCAACACCACGCGCAGCGGTTCGAGCACCATGTCACCGAGGCGCGCCGTCAACGCCGGATCGTCGCTTCGCGCGGTGCCGGCCCCGACGAGGACCGCCTGACTCTGGGCTCGCAGGACGTGAGCGTCGCGGCGCGCTTCTTCGCCAGTAATCCACTGACTCGTACCGTCGGCCATCGCGACCACGCCGTCGAGCGTACTGGCGACCTTTAACACGACGTAAGGTCGACCGGTCACACGATGCCATATATATGGCGCGAGCTGCGCGCGTACCGCGACCTCTTCCACGCCCACTTCGACGTCGATTCCTGAGGACTTCAAAAGTTCCACGCCCGACCCCGATACTCGAGGATCCGGGTCAACGGTGCCCACGATCACGCGCGAGACTCCGGCTTCGACGATCGCCTCCACGCAGGGACCGGTGCGACCTTCGTGTGAGCAGGGTTCGAGCGTGACGACCATTGTCGAGCCACGCGCACCATCGCCCGCGCGTCGTAAGGCCTCGATCTCGGCGTGCGACTCACCGGGCACTTGAGTGTGACCCTCGCTCAAGACGACACCCCGATCGCTTACGACCAGCGCCCCGACCCAGGGATTTGGTGGTGAGAGGTAACGCGCCTTATCACCGGCACCCATCGCCATCGTCATCAGCTCGGTATTGGAAAATCTCATCCTCGAACAGACCTCGCGGCCGCTCTGAGTTCGTGCGCCGCTTCCAAGGGATTGGGACGATTGAAAATCGCCGATCCGGCGACGAGCACGTTGGCACCAGCTTCGACGGCGATGGGAGCCGTCTCGGCGTCGATGCCGCCATCGACTTCGATGTCGAGCGCCAGTTCGTTGACGTCCACTTCCCGACGGGCTTCCTTGACCTTGCCCATTACCTCAGCCATGAACGACTGACCGCCAAATCCGGGAAAGACCGTCATCAGCAACAAGAGGTCAATCTCACCAAGAAATGGCGCGACCTTCGAAAAAGGTGTGTCGGGATTGGCGGCCAAGCCCACCCGCAGTCCCATCGAACGCGCTTCGTCGATGAGCGTCACGGTGGAACCGACCTCAACGTGCACCGTGCAGCCGTCGGCTCCAGCGAGACGGAAGGCTTCGAGGTAGCGGCCCGGTTCGCTCATCATCAAGTGGCAATCGAAGAATCGAGCGCTGTAGCGACGAAGTGACTTCACGACGGGAGGTCCAATGGACACGTTCGGGACGAAATGACCGTCCATCACGTCCACGTGGAGCCAGTCCGTCTCGGCGTCGATCTCGCGCACGGCATTGGCCAAGGATCCGAAGTCGGCAGCAAGTATTGACGGCGCGACGCGTAGCGCTCCGGAGGGGCCAGCGTCGATAGAAGTCACAAGGGCAGCCTATTCGTGGTGCGGATTCTTCACGTCCATCGAGCCGTGTCGTCCTGGAGTCTCGAACCGACCCACCACGCCATCGCACTCATGGACTTAGCACTCTCGGGCCGCACCCGGTCGAGGATAATCGCGCCGTCTGTCGCAGCCAAGACGACCTGCGCGCTTCGAACGGCGATCGATCCACTGGGCACGTCGTCGACGTCCACACGTGTCGCACTCTCCACGAGGACGCGACGGCCACTCACCACCGTGAACGCGCGACCCAGTCGAACGATCCGAAGGAGTTGCTCAGCGGGCAAGGAAGGCACGAGATGAAAGTCCTCTTTGCTCAGCTTCGCCGCGAACGTTGCTTCACCTACTTGGGCAACGGGATTCGCCAATAACTCTGGCGATGCGAGCACTTCGGTTAGGGCTGCGGCGCCCACAACCGCGAGTTCATCCAGCAAACCCGAAAGCGACTTCTCGTCGATCGCCACACGTTTCTCGAGATGGACCGGTCCAGTGTCAAGGTCAACGTCGAGCGTCATGATGCTGACGCCAGTTTCCTCGTCGCCCGCGAGAATCGCGCGCTCAACAGGCGCCGCACCGCGCCACCTCGGCAACAACGAGAAGTGGACATTCAGCATCGGGGTGCGCGCCAACAGGTCGGCTGGGATGAGGCGTCCGTAGGCGACGACGACGCCTCGTTCGACGTCCAGATCCTCCAGATCGCGTAAGCGATGGCGAACCGTGAGACCGAGCTCGAGCGCGCACGCCTTCACCGGACTGGGTGACAGTTGGCCGCCTCGAGCGCGCTTGCGATCGGGGCGAGTGATGACGAGTTCTACGTGATGACCGGCGTCGACGAGGGCGCGCAGCGACGGCACCGCCGCCTCGGGCGTGCCGAGGAATGCGAGACGCACTTACTCACCCAGCAAGCTGTGCAATCCGTCGGGATCCGAACCGGACAGTTCGAGATTGCGCAGTCGCAGAATCTGTTTCGCCTCACGACGTTGGTCGGCGTCGAGTCGTTCGACGAGCAAGACGCCTTCGAGATGGTCCATTTCGTGCTGGAAGATTCTTCCTTCGTACTCATCAGTCTGCAGGTCGATCTCATTGCCATCAAGGTCGAATCCGACCAGATGGACCGAGTTCGCCCGAGTGATCTCCCAACTCAGTCCGGGTACCGAGAGGCATCCTTCTTCGTAGGTCCATTCGCCATCGGTCTCGAGGATCTTGGGATTCACGACCACGTGGGGACCCTCCCCCTTGTCGTAGACGAACAAGCGTTTTTGAACGCCGACTTGATTCGCCGCGAGTCCGACGCCAGGCGCTTCGTTCATTGTTTCGATCATGGTCTGGGCCAGGGCGGCGATGCGTCCGTCTATGTTTTCGATCTCGGTCGTGACCTGGTTCAGGACCGGGTCACCGTAGATTCGGATGGGAAGCGTCGTCACTCCCCTACGTTATCGCTGAGAAATAACGGTCGCGATCGAGCGCTCAGTGGACCGCCACGCGCACTTTCGCGAGGGGTCGCGGGACCGAACGCAGGGCCGCCGTCAACGTCGCCACGTCGTTCGCTCGAATGATGAAACCGGAAGCTGCCGTACTGATCGATACCTCGGCATCCGTTAGTTCCGCGACAAACGACGCGGCGCCTTCACCGGATACTTCAGCGACGGCGCCGTAGGGCGCGAGCTGCAACAATCGAGCTGTCGCCAGGTCGTCGTCAATGATCGCATCGAACTTCTCGTGAACGAGGGCTTCTATCACGGGGTCATCACTACGACGCGTCTGCAACACGACCGCTCCGCGACCCTCTCGACGCGGGCCGACCAGACGGCCACCCTTTCCTACCGCAGTTATGGCGCTACGACGAGCGGAGTCCCTCGGTGCCAGAAGGTACTGATCGAAGTCGACGAAGATGACGACACCACAGTGGCGTACTCGTTGCCATACGGCTTCGGTGCCCACCACCACTCGTTCCAGACTCTCGTTGGGATCAGTCGTGGCCGTGACTTCGCTGACTTTTTGGCCAAGTTGGGCTGCGACGTCGCGGGCCAAGGTCGTCACGCCCGTTCGCACACGTTTGAGATTCGTCGCACCACACGATCGACAGAAATTGGCCCGGGGCTCGTGACGATCGCGACACATCAACTGGCCCTCGACCTCTCCCTCGGCCTGTCCGCATATCGCGCAACGAGCCAATTCTCCGCACTTCGCACATGCCAACAGCCGCCCGTCACCCAGACGTTGCAAGACGACCACCACCGCCACCGGTTCGTCACCCGTCAGCGCGTGATGGGCGGCGTCCAGCGACTCGCGCGCCAGCACGCCGTCGTGCGGATCACTGCGGCGTCGGTCGACGACGTCAATACGCGGCCACGCCCCCGTCATCTCGCCCCACGTTCGATACGTACCGTCGTTGAGTAACGAAGGGGACGGCGCGATCGACGTGGCCCACCAAGGTGCGGCGTCACGACGGCAGCGCTCGCGAAGCATCGATACGACGTCCCACGTCGGCGTTCGCTCACTTCGATAGGCCTCGTCATCGGCGTCAACGATGACCGCGCCACTGACCTTCGGCACCGGCGCGAGCGCGGTGCCCCGGGCGCCAACGACGACGGGCCAGCCCGCGCGCATACGGTCCCACTGGTCATCACCGAACGCGACGTCACATCCCCTCTGCTCCAAACGGCCACGTAATCGCCCGGCCCACGACTCGGTCGGCACGAGGACCAACAGTGAGCCTCCCTTTGCGCGCGTCGACTCATAGGCAGCGAGAATCAGCGGCAGCGGGTCGGTCGTGGGAGCGACTTCAAGCACGCCGGGATCCACCTCGGCGACATCGCGCAACACCGAAGACGCCAACGCTTTCGCCTCCGGAGCGATCGGCAGGTCGGTCACGAGTCGTTTTGGCGACGCCGAGATAAGGAAGCGACTGGGCGGGCTGTACCAACGTTGGCTGGCCCAGGACAACAGTTCGAGCAATCGCGCCGGCGGGCCGTAACCCAACCATTTCGTGAGGGGCTTGAGTTCGGGGCTGACCTTCGCGTCGCCGACTACCCACCCGCGAACCGATCGGCCGTTGAAGTCCACGCGCACTCGGTCACCGACCGTCGCGCGCGACGTTCGCTCGGTGACGAGGTAATCAAACGGTCGATCGACGGCCGCGACTTCAGTGATGATTCGTACAGCGCGCTCGGCGCCCACCGCTACAGCGACAGTTCTCGGCGCAGATCGTCAACTCGCGAAGTCTGCTCCCAGGTGAAGCCCTGATCGCTGCGGCCGAAGTGGCCGTAGGCCGCCGTGCGTTGATAAAGCGGACGACGCAGATCGAGGTCGCGGATGATCGCCGCGGGACGAAGGTCGAACAGCGCGTCCACGGCCTTGGCGATCCTCACGCGGTCCACGCGTTCGGTTCCGAAGGTGTCGACCAACACGGACACCGGTCGCGCGACACCGATGGCGTAGGCCACTTGAACTTCGCAACGTTCTGCGGCGCCCGCGGCTACGACGTGCTTGGCGACCCACCGGGCGGCGTAGGCGCCAGAACGATCGACCTTCGATGGATCCTTACCCGAGAAGGCACCACCACCGTGTCGGGCCATGCCGCCGTAGGTGTCCACGATGATCTTTCGCCCGGTGAGGCCGGTGTCAGCGTGCGGACCGCCGAGCACGAATTTGCCCGAGGGATTCACGATGACTCGCATCGCACTGGTGTCGAGGTCGGCCGGCAACATCGGATTGATCACGTGTTCGATCACGTCATCTCTGATCGTGGTCAGCGAATCAATGCCGTCTTCGTGCTGGGTGGAGATCAAGACCGTTTCCACCGCGACTGGTTTGCCGTCCTCGTAGACGATGGTCACTTGGGTCTTGCCATCCGGTCGCAGATACGGCACGAGCTCGGAACGGCGAACTTGCGCAAGACGCATGGCGAATCGGTGAGCCAGCCAGATTGGCAAGGGCATGAAGTCGTCGTTGTCATTGCAGGCGTACCCGAACATCATCCCCTGGTCGCCGGCTCCTTGAGAGTTAAGAGCGTCTTCGTCGCCGACGCCCGAACGTTGTTCGAGGGCGACGTCGACGCCTTCAGCGATGTCGGGACTCTGTTTGTCGAGCGACACCAGGATTCCGCAACTGCGGCCGTCGAATCCCATGGCACCGTCGTTGTAACCGATGCCAATGATCGTCTGGCGCGCAAGATGATTGATGTCGACGTACGCGCTGGTGCTGATCTCTCCGGCCACGACGCACAGTCCCGTGGTGAGCAGCGTCTCGCAGGCGACTCGCGCCATGGGGTCTTGGGCGAGGATGGCATCGAGGACGGCGTCCGAGACCTGGTCGGCGACTTTGTCGGGATGTCCTTCGGTCACCGACTCCGAGGTGAAGAGGGTTCGGTCACTCATGGGGCTCCTTGGATAACAATGAGGCCACCCTAGTCAAGATCGCCAGCGAAACCGCTTCTTTCGAGCGTAACGACACCGATTCGGCGACACCGTCTCGGTCCAGAAGGACGACTTCGTTGGTGTCGTGTTCGAAACCCGTGCCGGGAGCCGCGACGTCGTTCACGACCAAGAGGTCCACGCCTTTGCGGCGTAGTTTCTCGCGAGCGTTCTCCATGACGTTGGTCGTCTCTGCGGCAAACGCGACCACCAGCTGTCCTTCTTGCCGCTTGGCGACGAGGTCGACCACGATGTCGGCGGTCAGTTCAAGATTCAACGACGGTAACCCCGTAGTCTTCTTGATCTTCTCGGGCGCCGGCTTGACGGTGAAATCACCCACCGCGGCGGCCATGATCGCGCAGTCACTATTCGCAAATCTTTCGAGCATGACGTCGCGCATCTGAGCCGCACTCTCGACGTGTACCACCGCGATTGTCGACGCCACGTCGAGAGCCAGGTCGCGTTCGACAGTGGAGACCAAGGTCACGTTGGCACCCAGGCGACTCGCCACTTCGGCCAGTGCGTAGCCCTGACGCCCCGATGACCGGTTCGAGATGACGCGCACTGGGTCGATCAGCTCTCGGGTTCCCCCGGCGCTGATTAGCACGCGTCGACCGGTGAGTGGACCTCGATAACCGCGCACGATTCGTTCGACTAGCTCGAATATCGTCGCCGGTTCTGCCATTCGACCGACGCCCTCGTCGCCGCCCGCGAGGTGCCCCACCTCGGGCTCGAGGATCATCACCCCGCGTCGTCGCAGCGTCGCGAGATTCTCCTGCACAGACGGTTGCGCCCACATCTCAGAGTGCATCGCCGCGCACAGCAGCACCGGCGCTTTGGTGGCCAACAAGGTTGCGCTTAAGAGATCGTCCGCCAGTCCCGTGGCGAAACGTGCGATGAGGTGCGCGGTCGCCGGTGCGACCACGATGAGGTCAGCGCTTTGACCGAGATAGGTATGCGGGATCGGGGTGCTCGGGTCACCGAAGAGTTGTGTGCGCGCGGGCTCACTGGCCAATGCGCTGAAGGTCAGCGCTCCGACGAAACGCGTTGCGTCCGGAGTGAGTATTGGTGCGACGTGATAGTTGGCGTCGCGCAACAAGCGCAGCAACTCAACCGATTTGTAAGCGGCAATGCCGCCGGCAACGCCGAGGACAATACGGGGTGACGACGACTCAGGCGTCGCGGAGGGCATCGGTGAAGGCGTCGAGGTCGTTGTTCGCGTCCTGACGGGCCTCTTCCAACGCGACGGCCTGAAGGCGCTCGTCTTCGAGCTCTTCGGGCGTCGGGCGGTGAAACTCCAACTTGCCTTGGTAGAGCTCTTCCATCGCGAGCGACAATGACTTGTTCGACAGCGACGTCACCTGCGGTGGAATGAGCGCGCCGTGTCCCGAGCCGAGGCCGTTGTAGTACTCATTGATCTCTCGAGCCCGGATGGCCGAGACGGCGACGAGCGTGAACTTTGAGTCGCCGACCTTGGCGAGAAGGGTCTCGATCGGTGGATCAACGAGGGTGGGGCGTTCGGCCATGGTATTCAGTCCTTTTTCGAGGGGGATCGCCGGGACGGGCGAAGTGCTTCCAGTATAGAGAGGATTTCGCTCGTTGCTCGGTCTAGGTCGTCATTGACCACCACGCGCGTAGCAATCTCTTGGCCTTTCGCGAGTTCCAACGGCGCGCTCGAGAGACGTTTTTGGATGTGCTCATCGGAGTCGCCGCGACGTCGTAGACGATCTTCGAGGTGTTCCATCGACGGTGCGACCACGAGAACGACAACGGCCGAGGGGTCCTGAGCGAGTATCTGCTCAGCACCTTGGACCTCGATCTCGAGCAACACGTCGCGATCGCCGGACTCGGGACGCGGTGTCCCGTACAGGTGGCCGTGGAACTCCGCCCACTCCAAGAACACGTCGTCGTCGATTGCTTTCTCGAAAGTGGCGCGGTCAACGAAGTGGTACTCAGTACCGTCTTCGGTGGGACGCTTTGGTCGCGTCGTCCAACTCTTGCTCAACCAGAGTCGGTCGTCGGCTTCCACGAGACGTCGAGCGAGAGTGCCTTTGCCAACGCCGCCGGGACCGATAAGAACCGCAGTGAAGGGTTCAGCGGACAAGAGCTCGAAACAGTTCCGCGCGCTGCTTGGGTCCAAGACCCCTGATCCTACGGGTCTTGGCAATCGACGCGTTGTTCATAATGCGTTCGGCCTTTACTTCACCAATTGCGGGTAGCGCACTGATGAGGTCATAGGCACGCATCTGAGCGACGCACTCTTCGCGAGCAGCGAGTTCGAACAACTCTTCGAGCGAAAGCTCACCGGACTTCACCTGGCGTTTGACTTCGGCACGTCGACGACGGTTCGCTACCGCGAGACGCGACGCCTCCACTCGCTGTTCTTGCGACAGGTTCGGCGGGGTGGGGGTCACGATGTCAGATTACCGCCCCGCGCCGACTGTTGTTCAGGCCAAGGCCTGACTGAGATCATCGCGCCATCGGCGCGCCGCATCACGCAGGGCCGCTCGCTCGGGTCCGACATTCAGTATGGAACGCGCCACATTCACAAGCACGGTGTTGGACGGACATCGAGCGGTCAACCGCGCAACCTGCTCGGCGCTGCCCCCTTGAGCCCCCACGCCCGGCACTAAAATCGCACCACCCAAGTGCGCCAGATCGAACTCCGGCGCGTCACGCGTCGCGCCGATCACCACTCCGATTGTTCCCAGGCCGTCATCGCGTTTGTTGCGCTCGGCGACCGCGCGAAGCACCAAGTCCTCCACCCGTTCCCCCTCTGGTGTGCGAGCTCGCTGTACGGCTCGCCCCTCTTGGTTGGAGGTCGCGGCCAGGACAAAGACTCCTCGTGCGTGCTCGTTCGCGAGGTCGAACAACGGCGCGAGCGCGTCGACTCCGAGATAAGGACTCGCAGTGACCGCGTCAACCCGCAGCGTTGAGCGGTCGGACAACCACGCCTCGGCATAACCGACGTTGGTCACTTCGAAGTCACCGCGTTTGGCGTCGGCGACGACCAGCATGTCCGCGTCACGCGCGTCACTGATCAGCTGTTCGAGCACTCGATATCCTTCGGAACCAAAACGTTCGAAGAACGCGACTTGCGGTTTGATCGCCGACGCCGTGCCCACGACCGCGTCCAGTGTCGCGCGTGCGAAGAACTCGAGTCCCTCGACGGTGTCACTGCGATCCCAGGACTCGAGCAACTCACGGCTCGGATCGACACCGACACACAGCGGGCCGAGGGCGCGAATGCGCTCGCGCAGTCGAGTACCGAACGTCTCATCCATGCGCTGCTCCTACTATGTCGTTCACGTTCGTCACGTCGTGTCGTCGCATCCAACGCTCCAATTCTTGTTGCACGATCCACGGAGCGCGCGGGTTGGCGAACGTCGCGGTACCGACTTCAACCGCGTTCGCGCCAGCCATGATCATCGCCACGGCGTCCTCGCCACTGCTCACACCGCCGACACCCACGATCGGTGTGTCGGGGAACGCGGCGCGACACTCGTACACGCAGCGCAGGGCGACCGGCAATATACCTGGGCCGCTCACCCCACCCCCGCCGTTGCCGAGTGTTGGTCGTCGCTGTTCGATGTCGATCGCCAGACCGAGCACCGTGTTGACCAGGACCAGAGCATCAGCCCCGGCGTCCAGCGCAGCGCGGGCGATGTCCACGAGTTCCGGCGTGTTGGGGCTGAGCTTGATCCAGAGCGGCAGCCCCGCCACCTTGGATGCGCGAACGATCTCGGCCGTCGCGAGCGCCGAGTGGGCGAAGATCGTGGAGCGACTTTCGAGGTTCGGGCAACTGGCGTTGACTTCCACGGCCACGACACCGGCGCCACACATTGCTTCGGCCGCCTGTGTGAACTCCTCGACCGTTCGTCCCCAGATGGAGGCCACGACGTCGCAGTCGCTTCGTTGCAGGTCCGGCAGGTAACGCTGGCGCCACGCCGACACGCCTGGGCCCGCGAGTCCCACGGCGTTCACCATGTGTTCGCCCGAAACGGCCACGCGGGGCGCGGCGTTGCCCTCCCACGCGAAGACGGCCAATGACTTTACGACGATTGCGCCTAATGCCTTCAGATCGCCGTAGCCGGCAAGTTCGTCGCCGTAGCCCGAGGTTCCGGCCGCCGTCAGGATCGGCGATCGAAGGGCGACCGCGCCGACGTTGGTCGCCAGATCACTCACGGTGTAACTCCTGTAGCGACGCTACGCGCCAGCCCTGGGACCTGGTGTCAGCGATACCTTTGGCGGCCGCGAAACCAGCGCTCAGTGTCGTAAGACACGAGACGGCGTGCACGACACAGGCACCACGAATCAGCGCGCCGTCGGCGCGCGCCCCGCTGCCCGACGGTGTGTTGATAACCAGTTGCACGTCGCCGGCCGCGATCATCGAGACGGCGTCCACACCCATGTCGGCGAGACCGACCTTGCCCACCAGCGTGGCCACCGTCACCCCGTTCGCGCGCAGGTACCCCGCAGTGCCGAGTGTGGCGGCAATCGTGAATCCCAGGTCGGATAAAAGACGAGCCAACTCGAGGCCCTGGACTTTGTCACGATCCGCGAGACTCATGAACACTTGACCCTGGTCGGGCAGTCGCGTGCCGGCAGCCAATTGCGCCTTGGCGAAGGCGATGCCGAAGCTCTCCCCCACGCCCATGACCTCGCCGGTCGAGCGCATCTCGGGCCCGAGCACCGTGTCCACCCCAGGAAAGCGATTGAACGGCAACACCGCTTCTTTCACTGACACGTACGCCGGCACCGGTGTCGCCTCGGGCACGATGCCGACGTCGATCAGTTCTCGCAGCGACTGGCCCATCATCAGGCGAACTGCGACTTGGGCGAGCGCCACGCCGGTCGCCTTGGCGACGAAGGGCACCGTGCGCGAGGCACGCGGATTCGCCTCCAGCACGAAGACCTCGTCTTCTTTGACGGCGTATTGCACATTGATCAGTCCCACAACGCCGAGAGCATCGGCGATCTTTTTGGTGTGCGAGTGCAAGGTCGCGAGCACCGCGTCGCTCAGGGTCTGAGGCGGCAGAGCACAGGCCGAGTCGCCGGAATGCACGCCCGCCTCTTCGACGTGTTCCATCACGCCCGCGACGAACACGTCTCCAGATTCGTCGCGCACGGCGTCGACGTCCACTTCGATCGCGTCTTCCAAGAAGCTATCGATCAGAATCGGTCGACTTTGCGAGACCCCGCCTTCGCGCGCCAACGATCCGTGTTGGCTGGTCAGGTCCTTCATCACCCTCTCGAGCGACGCGTCGTCGTAGACGATCTCCATGGCCCGCCCGCCAAGGACGTAGCTGGGTCGCACCAGTACCGGGTAGCCAATCTGACGCGCGATGATCCGTGCCTCACCCAGGTTGAGCGCGACATCACCCGGTGGTTGGCGCAGTCCCAGAGAGCTGCAAATTTCCGACCACTGTTCGCGGTCTTCGGCCGCGTCAATCGAGGCGACGGGCGTTCCCAGAACCAACTCCGGATCGATCGAGTGCGAAAGCTTCAGCGGTGTCTGACCGCCCAGTGCCACGATCACGCCCAGAACACGAGCGCCGTTGACGCACGCGGCCTGTTCGGCGACGATCACTTCGGCCACGTCTTCGGGCGTCAATGGCTCGAAGTACAGACGGTCCGACGTTGAATAGTCAGTCGACACCGTCTCGGGATTGCAGTTCACCATGACCGTCTCGTAACCCATCTCGCGCAGGACAATCGATGCGTGCACGCAGCAGTAGTCGAATTCGATACCTTGACCAATTCGATTCGGCCCGGAGCCGAGGATGATCACGCGATCACGAGACGACGCTCGAACCTCACTGGTGTCCTCATAGGTGCTGTAGTGATACGGCGTCGACGCGTCGAACTCCGCCGCACACGTGTCAACGGTCTTGAACGTCGTCACGACGCCGGCGGCGCGCCGAATTTTCGTGACGTCGTCAATCTCGCGCGCGCACAGGTCGGCGATCTGGGGATCGGAGAATCCCCATTGCTTGTAGCGACGCCACCGACGCGCGTCGAAGGACTCGAGTGGGGCTTCGGGGACGAGCTCGCGTTCGCGCTCGATAATCTCGCTCAATTGCTGAATGAACCACGGATCAATGCCGGTGCGCGCAACGACGTCATCGATCGACGCACCGCGCCAAAGTAGTTCGTGGAGGGCGAAGAGGCGCTCCGGCGTGGCCACGACCGAACTGTGCCAAAGCCGGTCGATGTCGTAGCCCACGAACTCCGAGTGTCGTCCCAACGCGAAACCAACGCGGCCCTGTTCGAGGGAGCGAACCGCCTTTTGCAGCGACTCGGCGAAGTTACGACCAATCGCCATGACCTCGCCCACCGACTGCATCCTGGTGCCGAGCTCGGCTGGTGCGCCGGGCAATTTCTCGAAGGCCCAGCGTGGGATCTTGGTCACCACGTAGTCGATCGCGGGCTCGAAGGAGGCGGGCGTCACTTGAGTGATGTCGTTTCGGATCTCGTCGAGCGTGTAGCCGACTGCCAAGCGCGCCGCGATCTTGGCGATGGGAAAACCAGTGGCCTTGGAGGCCAATGCGCTCGAACGACTCACGCGAGGGTTCATCTCGATGACGAGTCGTTCTCCCGTCGCGGGATCCACCGCGAACTGCACGTTGGATCCCCCGGTCTCCACCCCCACTCGTCGCAGCACCGCGAAGGCGTCGTCGCGCATTGCCTGGTACTCCACGTCCGAGAGGGTCTGGATCGGAGCGACCGTGATCGAGTCTCCGGTGTGCACGCCCATCGGATCGAAGTTCTCGATCCCGCAGACCACGACGCAGTTGTCAGCATGGTCGCGCATGACTTCGAGCTCGAACTCCTTCCACCCCGCGACCGAACGCTCGACCAGGATCTCGCCAATGGGTGACGCTGCGATTCCCTCACCGGCAAGTAATCGAAGTTGTTCTTCGTCGTGCGCGATGCCGGTGCCCGATCCTCCCAAGATGAAACTGGGTCGAATCATCACGGGCCAGTCGATGCGCGCCACGACCGCGAGTGCTTCCTCGACGCTGCGAGCGAAACCCGAGTCGGGCACGGCGAGACCGATGTCGGCCATCGCCAACTTAAAGAGTTCGCGGTCCTCGGCCGTCGCAATGGCGTCCGGACGCGCGCCGATGACCTCGACCCCGTAACGTTCGGTCACCCCCCGCCGAACGAGTTCCATGGTCAAGTTGAGCGCCGTCTGACCGCCCAGAGTCGGGAGCAACGCGTCGGGACGTTCGCGCCCAATGATGTCCGTGAGGACATCGGCGTCGAGCGGTTCGACGTAGGTGACGTCGGCCGTGGAAGGGTCGGTCATGATCGTGGCGGGATTCGAGTTCACCAGGATCACTTTGAAGCCCTCGGCGCGCAACACCTGGCAAGCCTGCGTCCCGGAATAATCGAATTCACAGGCCTGGCCGATGACGATCGGGCCGGAGCCGATCACCATGATCGAAGCGATGTCGGTGCGCTTGGGCATCAGGCCGTCACCGCGTTCAAGGTATCCGCGAAACGTTGGAAGAGATAGCGCGCGTCGTGTGGTCCCGGGCCGGCTTCAGGGTGATACTGCACCGAGAAGCAACGTTCGCTCGGCGCCGTCACGCCTTCGATGACGCCGTCATTCAGATTGACGTGACTGACGACGCCGCGCGCAAGCGACTCCGGTTCGACCGCGTAATTGTGGTTCTGCGCCGTGATCTCGATTCGCCCGGTCGCCAGGTCACAGACCGGGTGATTGCTGCCGTGATGGCCGAAGGGCAACTTGAACGTACGCCCCCCGAGGGCCAGCGCGAGGAGTTGATGACCGAGACAGATGCCGAAGATCGGTACGGTCCCCAACAACTCTTCCAGCACCCGGACCTGTACGCCAAGGGCCGCCGGGTCGCCGGGACCGTTCGAGAGGAACACACCGTCGGGCTCGAGCGAACGAATCTCGTCGGCGCTCGTCGCGGCGGGCACGACGGTGACCCGGAACCGTTCAGCGAGCTGACGCACCATCGTGGTCTTGATGCCGTAGTCGAGGGCCACCACGTGGCGCTCGCCGGCGCCGCGCGTGTAGATCTCATCGGTGGTGACTCGCGTGACCAGATCGGTGTCGTCAGTACCGCGGGCGGTCCGAGCGGCTGCGGTGACAACGGCGAGGTCTCCGTGACCAAAGGCACCAGGCAACGCGCCATGAGCCCGTAAGTGACGGGTCAGGCGTCGCGTGTCGACGCCCACGATTCCCGCCACGCGGTGCTGGCGCATAAACCCTTCGAGGGGCCCGACCGAACGCCAGTTGGAAGGAACACGGGACAGTTCGCGCATCACCACGCCCTCGCACCACGGTCGCAATGACTCGTCGTCGAGTGTCGTGACACCGTAGTTGCCGATGTGCGGATAGGTGAAGGTGATGATCTGACCGGCGTAGCTCGGATCGGTGATGACTTCTTGGTAACCCGAAAGGGCGGTGTTGAAGACGAATTCGCCACTCGTGAAGCCCTCGTCGGGTAAGTGGCCGGCGGCGTAGCCCTCGAAAGTGGCGCCGTCGGCCAACACGAGTACCGATGGTTGGCGCGTCACCTCAGGACACCTTGATCCACGATCAGGCGACCCTTGGCGATCGTCGTACGCACGCGACCCGACATCGAACGACCGTCGTAGGGAGTGTTCATCGACCGACTCGCGAGAGCGTGTCGATCGACCATCCAACGACTAGCGGGGTCAAAGACCGTGATGTTGGCGTCCTCGCCCGCGACCATCGATGCGCCGTGGGCGCTGTGTCGAACTCGGTCGTCATCTTGACGCAACTGTGCGATGCGCGCCGGTCCTCGACTCAGGACCGCGAAGAACGTCGCCGGATCGGGCGACGGGCCAAGGGCTTCGTAGGTCAGCGATGCGGCGTGTTCGAGCCCGAGCATGCCGGCCGGCGCCTCGTCGAACGCCAGGTCTTTCAGTTCGGGCGCGTGCGGCGCGTGGTCGGTGGCGACCGCGTCCACGTGGCCGCTACGAAGCGCGCCGCGTATCGCCTCAAGGTCGTCCGCAGACCGTAACGGTGGGTGCACTTTGAAGACCGGGTCGTACGTGGCACACGCGCTCTCATCCAGCGTGAAGTGATGGGGCGCCACTTCGAAGGTGACCGGGAGCCCCTCGGCGCGAGCGGCTCGTACCATGTCCAGCGATCGACCGGTCGAAAGGTGCAAGAAGTGCAACGGGGCTCCGGTTACGCGCACGAGCTCGATGTCGCGCATCACCATCAGCTCCTCGGCAATCGCCGGACGACCGAGTAGTCCGAGTTGCCCACTGAGAGCTCCTTCGTTCATTGTTCCACCGGAGGCCAGTCGTTCGTCCTCGCAGTGTTGGGCAAGACGGACGCCGAGCGGCTTGGCGTAGGCGAGAGCGCGTCGCATCACCAACGGGTCCTGCACGCCGATGCCGTCATCCGTGAAGAGTCGAACCCCGAGAGCGGCCATCTCGGCCAGAGGAGCCAGCGCTTCTCCCTCGCGACCAACGGTGATGGCACCGGCGACCGCCACGTCGAGCGGCGTTCGAGCACCGCGTTCGAGAACGTAGGAGACCAGCGCGACGCAGTCGAGAGCTGGCTCTGTGTTCGGCATGGCGACCAACGCGCAATAGCCACCGAGCGCGCCGGCCCGGGCACCGCTTTCGATGGTCTCGGCGGCCTCTCGTCCCGGTTCTCGAAGGTGCGTGTGAAGGTCCACGAAACCCGGACCGACCCAGCAGTCACGCGCGTCGACTTCGTGGGCACCGCTCGGCGCTTCAATTGATACACCAACCTCGGCGATTCGATCATCGACGATCAAGACATCGGTCACCTGAGGGCCGTCTTCGCCGACAACGAGTCCCTGACGGATGACGATGGCACTCATAGTCCCTGCCCTTCCGCTCCGGCGATGCTCAAGTACAACACGGCCATGCGAATCGGCACGCCATTGCTGACCTGTCGCTCCACGACCGATTGACATGAATCGGCAACGCGTGAATCGATTTCCACTCCGCGGTTCATCGGGCCGGGGTGCATGATCAGCACCTCGGGCTTCAAGCGTCGCGCGCGTTCGATGCTGAGTCCGTGGGTGAAAGTGAACTCATCGAGGCTCGCTACGAAGTCGCCCGACCCTCGTTCGCTCTGGAGGCGCAAGAGGCCGACGACGTCGGCCCAGGCCAGCGCTTCGTCGAAGTCGTGCACGACCGTGACCGGCCAACTCGCCACTTCGTCAGGCAAGAGAGTCCCCGGCGCGCAGAGGCGAACCTCAGCGCCCAGCGTGGTGTAGACCGATACGTCGCTTCGCGCCACTCGACTGTGTCGAATGTCCCCGACGATCAAGACCTTGAGTCCCTCGAACAAAGCGCTCCCAGACTCGAGCCCCGACGTGTCGTGACGTTCGCTCAGTACCTGACGGATCGTGAAGGCGTCCAATAGACCCTGGGTCGGGTGTTGGTGTTGACCGTCTCCGCCATTGATCACCTTTACGTGCGGCACGTAACGACTGACCTGCAAGGCCGCCCCGCTGGAGCGGTGACGCAACACCACGGCGTCTATGCCCAAGGCGTCAATGGTGCCGATGGTGTCGCGAAGGGACTCACCCTTTTTGACACTGCTCGAGGCTACGGCCAACGAAAGGACGTCGGCGCTGAGGCGTTTGGCGGCCGTTTCGAAACTGAGACGAGTGCGCGTCGACTCTTCGAAGAAGAGCGAGGCCACGACCCGGCCCTTTAAAGCCGGCACTTTCTTGATACTTCGACGATTGACCTCGACGAAGGACTCCGCGGTATCGAGCACCTCGACAATCGCCGCCTTGGAAAGGTCGTCCAGCGAGAGGAGACTACGGCCTCGGATGGATTCGATCACGAGCGCTCCTTCGTGCCGATCCATACGCCCTCGAGCGTCGCCACGATCGCTTCATCTAAGGACGTCGGGAGGTTCTTGCCCACGTAGTCGGGCCGGATCGGCAGTTCGCGGTGGCCGCGGTCGACCAGCACCGCCAGCTGCACGGCGCGCGGTCGTCCCCAATCCGAGAGCGCGTTCAAGGCCCCGCGAACGGTTCGGCCGGTGAAGAGCACGTCGTCGACGAGCACGACGGTGCGATCCGTGAGGTCGTGATCGATGTCGGTCGCCGACGATGCGGGGATCGGATTACGCGAGAGGTCGTCGCGATAGAACGAGACGTCCAGCAGACCGGCTTTCACGGGCTCGCCGGATACCTCGGAAAGTATCGACGCGAGCGCTGAGGCGATGGACGTGCCGCCCGTTTGCAGACCGATGACCGAGAGCGCCTCCAGTGAGTGATTGCGCTCGACGATTTCGTGGGCCATACGCCACAAGGCCCGCTTGACGTCCTCGGCATCCATGAGCTGGCTCTTCGCGCTGAACGTCAGGTCGCGAGTTCGCGCCTTGCGTTCGTCCTCGCTGCCCATCGTTCTCCTGTCGTACGAGCCTCGCGGGACCCGCTTCACGACAACCCCGCGCCATCGTCGTTCAAACCGATGCCGGAGCCGTGTTGTGTTAATGAATCGTGTTAATCGTAGTCGTTGCCTCCGGCGACGAAGATAGAGGACCAGGTGAACCTTGCCAGAACGAGCCCCGGGGCGAGCGGAGCCCCACAAAGAAAGAGACCTAAAATCCTGGTAATGGCCGCGGCATCGAAGAGTACGTTCAAGATCAACCTGGGCCTCTTCTTCGCCGAACTGATCTGCATTACAGCCTTCATCACTGAGATCAAGCGTGCTCTCGGCGGGAACACCCTGTCGTGGGCCTACGTCTTTGAATGGCCGCTGCTCAGCGTGTACGCCGTCTACATGTGGCACAAGCTTCTGAAGGATGAGCGCGGGGAAGGTTCCAGTCGTCCGGTCGTGTACGACGAAGAAGATCCTGCACTCGATGCCTGGAACGCGTACCTCGAGTCAGTGCATCAGCGCGATCGACCGTCCGCGCCCGACCGGCACGACGTCTGAGCTCAGCGCGTCGACCCGACGAAGGCGATCGCGCATCCATTCTCGGACGTATCGTGCGTTAGCTGAGAAGTTGTTCAGCGATTGACGACAGCACGCCATTGACGAATTTAGGTGAGGCGTCAGTTGAGTACGTCTTCGCCAACTCCACCGCCTCATCGAGAATGACGGCCTTGGGCGGTGGGTCATCCATCATCATCTCGCCGACCGCGAGCGTCATGACCAGTCGGTCGACCAGGGCGATTCTCTCGAGCGGCCAGTCGATAGAGAATTCGCTGATGAGCTCGTTGGCGCGCGATTCATTCGCTTCACTGGAGGTCAACAGGGCCAACGCGTAGTCGTCTGGCCGAAGGTTGAGTTCTTCGACCACTACGAGAACGGGCCGTTCCTTGACGGACGCCTCATACATGATCTCGAGTGCGCGTTCGCGGGAATGGTGCCGTCGGACACCCAGCTCGCTCACCTTAGGCCCGGGTCATGTATTCACCGGTCCGTGTGTCGACCTTGATGAGTTCGCCTGGCCCGACGAACAATGGGACCTGCACCACGAGTCCGGTCTCTAAGGTTGCGGACTTGCGCGCCCCGGAGACGCGGTCACCCTGGATGCCCGGTTCGGTTTGAGTGATCGTCAATTCGACCGACGCCGGAAGTTCCACGCCGATGATCTCGTCATCGTGCAGGATCAACATCGCCTTGCCGGTTTCTCTGAGATAGTTGGCCGCATCCCCCAAGCTTTTGGACGATACCGGCACCTGGTCGTAAGTCGACTGATCCATGAAGATGTAGTCGTCGCCGTCGCGGTAGAGGAATTGCGTATCGCGCTTATCCATCAAGGCCTGCTCGAGACGTTCGTCGGACCGGTACGTGCGTTCGATCACGGCTCCGGAGCGGGCGTTTCGCAGTTTGGTGCGCACAAACGCCCCACCCTTTCCGGGCTTGACGTGTTGGAACTCAATGATCGTGAAGAGCCCGTCGTCGAGCTTGATCGTGATGCCGTTCTTTATGTCCGACATTGAAATCACAGGCATGGGAATAGAGACCTTTCGCGAATCGTGCGTTGCCCAGTCTACGCAACGCCGTACTTCACTCGGTTAGGACGACGATGTCGTCAGACGACGCACCGCGTCAAGAGCCAGTTCGTAGCTGGTGGCGCCGAACCCGGCGATCGTTCCGTTGACTGAACCGGCCAGCGTGCTGAGGTGGCGAAAAGGCTCTCGGGCCGCCGGATTTGAAATATGGACCTCGACCTTGATCCCGTCGAAGGTATCGAGCGCATCGGCCAGTGCCCACGACGAGTGCGTGAGGGCCCCGGCGTTGATTACGATCGCCACCGCACCACCGCGCGCGCCGTGCACGGCCTCGATGAGATCGCCCTCGAAATTCGACTGCACGTGACGAACAATGAAACCGGCATCCCTGGCGAGCTGTTCGAAACGCTCGACGTGCTCGGCCAAGGTGGTCGTGCCGTATATCTCCGGACTACGCGTCCCCAGCAGGTCGAGATTCGGACCCGACAGCAAGAGTATTTCGTTACTCATGGTTCACCCCTAAATCTTTCTAGTTCGTCGCTCACCAATTGAGGGTCGACGTCATTGACAATCTCGAAGCCCTCAGCGCCGGCAAGCACGAAGGTCAGGTCGTGGTGCGCCTTCTTGTCGTGCGTCATGGCTTCGAGGAGCGACGACGTGGGATAGTTCTCGGGGATTCGACGGCGGAGGCCGAAGAACGCCAATACGTCGTCGTGTCGCAGCACTTCGTTGTGGTCGACTCGTCCCAGCGCTTCGGCCAATCGCACAGCGAAGGCCAGGCCGATGGCGACGGCTTCACCGTGGCGTAGTTCGTCGTGGTCACGAGCGAGCGCCACTTTTTCCAATGCGTGGGCCAGCGTGTGCCCGTAGTTCAACACCGCGCGCCTACTTCCTTCGAGTTCGTCGGCGCTCACGATCGCGGCCTTAAGTTTCACCGACATCACGATGAGATCGTGCAGGGAGACGCCAGCCAATTCTTCGGCGAAACCGCCTTCCAAGAGCCAGCACTTTGCCACTTCCCCCAGGCCAGCGAGGCGCTCGCGTTCCGGGAGAGTAGCGATGGTCTCGAAATCGCACAACACGCCCACCGGTTGGTGGAACGCACCCACGAGGTTCTTGCCCGAACGCAAATTGACACCGGTCTTACCGCCGATGGCGGCGTCGACCTGGCCGACGAGTGACGTCGGAATATGGACGAGGTCAATACCGCGCAGGTACGTCGCGGCGGCGAAACCCGCGAGATCGGTTAACGCACCGCCCCCGAAGCCCACGAGCACGTCGTTTCTCGACAGCTCGAACTGGGCGACCTCTTCCAAGAGTTGCTCGAGCACGTCGAGTGATTTCGCGGCTTCGCCGTCGGGTACGTGGAGCACGTGCTGTTCGATCCCACTGGTCACTTCGGACCACGGTTGGACGGCGATCGAAGGTGTCGTCACGATCACCGCGACCTGGGCTCGAGGCGATCGCGTCGAAATCAATTCGGCGAGTTGGTGTCGTGCGCCCTTGGCCAGCACCACGTCATACGAGCGATCTCCGAGTTCGACACTGACGTTCATCGCGTCAACCTATCGACCTCGCGCGTCACGCGCGCAACCACCTCGTCGATTGACGCCGCGCAGTCGATCCGAGCCCGCGCCACCTCGCGGTACCACTCGTCTCGTTCGGTTCTCAACCGCGCCAGTGCTTCAGCCGCTCCTGGCTCGAGCAAGGGCCGCTCCGCGTCATCGAGGCGACTGAGAAGCACCTCGTCGTCACAGTCGAGCCACAGCGTGAACTCAGCGGCCAGTATCGATCGCGCGTCGGCGCTCGTGACGATCCCGCCACCAGTCGCTACGACTACGTCCGCGACGCCATGGACGACCGAGCGAAGAGCGTCGAGTTCGCGGTCTCGAAAGTTAGCTTCGCCTTCGGCGCGCAGGTACTGCGCCGCCGACATCCCCACGTTCTGGGCCACGATGTCGTCGGTGTCCAGAGCCTGAACCTGCCATTCGTCGGCGAGTGCTCGCGCCACCGTCGTCTTTCCGGTCGCGGGTAGACCAACGAGCACGAGACGACGCACGACTAGCTGGGGCGGGCTACGGACGGGGTCGAACCAAGATTGGCCACGTAGGACGCGTGATTACGGGTGAACTCTTGGACGGTATCGCCGCCAAACTTGCGCAACGCCTCATTGGCCAAGACGAGCGCCATCATGGCCTCGGCGACCACGCCGAGCGCCGGCACCGCCGTGACGTCAGTTCGTTCCTTGAATGAGACCGCACTCTCGTGCGTAACCACGTCGACGGTCTCCAAGACCGGCCGGTTGAGAGTGGAGAGCGGTTTCATCGCGGCCTTGGCGATGATCGGAGCACCCGTTGAGATGCCACCTTCCGTGCCACCGGCGTGATCGGTGCGACGGATGTAGCCACCGCCTTGGACGTAGGTCTCGTCGTAGGCGATCGCGTCGTGCGCGACGCTCCCGCGTTGGAAAGCCTGGGAGAAACCGTCACCGATTTCGACGGCCTTAACCGCCTGAATGCTCATGAGGGCACCCGCCAGCAACCCGTCGAGCTTGCGGTCCCAGTGGACGTGGCTACCCAGTCCGACCGGCACGCCGTAGGCAATGACCTCGACGACGCCGCCGAGCGAGTCCCCTACTTTGGCCGCCGCCTTGATCTCACCGATCATCGCCGCGGCGCTCTCCGGGTCGAAACACCGAACTTCGTTGTCGTCTATGGTCTCGAGATCGCTGGGCAGTGGCCGCAGATCGTTCGGCGTCGCGGCTTTGCCGATGCGAATCACGTGGCTCACGATCCCCACGCCGATGTTCGCGAGAAGCGCCTTCGCCAATGCGCCGGCAGCGACTCGAGCCGCGGTCTCTCGGGCGCTCGCTCGCTCTAAGACGTCGCGCGCGTCATCGAAGCCGTACTTCAACATGCCGGCCAAGTCGGCGTGACCGGGCCGCGGTTTGGTCTGCTTTTGCGCGGGCGTACCAGGGGCGGCCGACATATCTTCTTCCCATTTGGGCCACTCGGAGTTAAGGATCTCGACGGCGACCGGCGAGCCGAGGGTGCGCCCGTGACGCACGCCTCCGATGAGTCGCAGATCGTCGCGTTCAAAACGCATCCGCGGGCCTCGCCCGTAACCGAGGCGACGTCGAGCCAACTCGTCGGCAATCGCTTCAATATCAATGGCTATGCCAGCGGGCAAACCTTCCACGATGACGCTCAACGAAGGTCCGTGACTCTCTCCGGCCGTGAGGAAGCGCAACATCTGGTAATTCTAGAACGACCGACGGAAGTCCTTAGTCCTTCGAGTAGAAGGGATTCTCTCCGGACGCGTGGTCAGTGACGTCGATGACACCAGTCAGTTCGGGAATGGCTTCGATGAGTTGGGTCTCGATGCCTTGGGAGAGCGTAAGTCGACTCATTGAGCATCCCTGACATCCGCCCGAGAGCTTCAAGTAGGCGACCTTCTTCTCCTCGTCGAGTGCGATGAGATCCGCTCGCCCGCCGTGCGCGGCGATCGCCGGATTCACACTGGCCTCGAGGACTTCGATGGCCAGCGTGGCGAGCGGTCCGGTGATGCCAAGTGCGAGGATGTCCGCCGGGACTCCGGGGTTCATCTCTTCAGGTGTGGGCGTGTTCGGATTGACGAGCACCAGTCCCCCGCCACCCTCACTGGCGAACTCGAGACGGCTACCGCGCAGCCGCTCCACGCTCTTGGGCGGCACCACGATGGTCACACCGCCGTCACTTCCGATGGCGGCCCCTTCGGGTGCGTCGGTGCGATCAGAGAAATAGAGGTCATAGGAGTAGCCAGCGCCGCGCGTGCCGGTCACTTCGACGTAGAGCGCCAACGATTCGGAGTGTTCCTCCGCATTGAGAGCGTCAGTCACGACGTTGCGGGCCTCGTCAGTCAAACTCAGGACTTCAAAAGTATCGACGGTAGTCATGACTCAAGTGTAGGGGGTTCCTGGATTTGTTTCACACCAACTAAGTTTCTCACTGTGAGTTCCATACCGCCTGATGCCCACGAGTGGATCAGCTTCGAAGACACCAAGCGGCAGCGTACGTGGATGTTCGACGTGACGTTCTTGGAGAGCAACTGGAAGTGCATCTTCGGGGCGGGCTGCCAGGGTGTACTCACCGAAGCGACCCCCGAGCTGGTCCAGGGATGCTGTAGCTACGGCGCTCACTTCACCGACGAGAAGGACCAGCGACGCGTCGAGAAGGCGGCCAAGCGCCTCAACGCCGATCAGTGGCAGTTCAAATCCAAGGGGCGCCAAGGCACCACGAGGGTGAAGAAGAACGGCGAGATCGTCACCCGGCTCGTCCAAGGCGCGTGCATCTTTCTCAATCGACCGGACTTCGCTCGTGGACCGGGATGTGCGTTGCACGTCATGGCTATCGACAACGAGGAGAGTTACATCCCCTTGAAGCCCGAAGTCTGTTGGCAGTTGCCGTTGCGACGCGATGACGAGGTCGAAGACAACGGTCACGTCATCACCCGAATCTCGCAGTGGAATCGAAGTCACTGGGGAGCCGGCGGTGCCGACTTCCATTGGTGGTGTACCGAAGACCCGGCGGCGTTCATCGGACGCGAGCGAGTCGTCGACTCGATGTCCGAAGAGCTGGTGGCCATGGTCGGCCAACTCGTCTACGACCAGTTGCTGGCGTATATGGACAAGCGTGAGGCTCAGCCCAAGGGGACGCGGCTACCGCATCCCGTTATGAGGAAGCGGGTCTAACCCTCAGCTTTAAGGGGGTCTTCTTCGTTGAACGTCGTTCGCGGCAATGAACCCAGAATCTCGTCGTAGCGGTCCTCTTCGGCCAGACACCACTCCGCGTGAACGTCTTCGGGCGCGGCGCCACATTCGACACAGGTCGTGGCTCGAGGACCGGTAGAACGTTTGAGTTCGCGAGCTTCAACAAACCGACGATGGCGGCCTTTTTTCACGTCCACTCCTCACTGGCCGCGGGCCATAACTGGCGGCGGCCACAACCCAGGAGTACTGAGTTGAATAACCATGATACCAACTCAATTCTCGCCTGAAGCCCCTATCATCGCGTTGTGAGCTCACCCTTTGACCCCCATGAGATGGTGCTTCGATTTCGCGAGCGAGCCGACGCCGTCAAACGACGAGGATTTCCGCCGGTCGAAGGACCCGAGCGTCAGCGCTTCATTGAAGCCGCGAACCTCGACTTCCAGGACTTCGCGATGTTGGGCGACGCGACGGCCACTCTCGAAGACGGAATCTTGCGCCTCGAGATCGACCTTCGACCGCCCAGTTCTTAACCGGTTCTTAACTGCCGATCGCCTTCACGCGCGCCCTGGCCTCGGAGAACGCGGCCGCGCCACTTCTCAGCATCGCAAGAGCTTTCGTCCTATCGGCTGGCAGGACATTCGCGCTGTAGCACTCAACCGCAGCGGTGGCGAAGTCACGGTACGCCGTGTTGAGCAGGTGCGTTGCTTGACTGTCGGGCGTCGGCAGTGACGACTGCATCGAGCCGTCGTCGACGAAGAGCACGTTGCAGAGCGTGTGAAGGTCGTTACTCGTTAACGAAAGGTTCTTAAGATCCTTGACCGAATTCTTCACGTCCTGATACAGCGATGTCGCGTTGTTCGTGAAGCCACTCTGCTTCACCCATCCCGACATCGCCTTTGACGCACTTACCGTTCCGCACGCGCACAGCAGTAGACCCGCCGCGAGCAGCGCCGCGACGCGCCGGATCACGCAACGACCACCAGATGCATTTGTCGCCGTCCACGTCGAAGGATGAGGTAACGACCGTGCAGTAACTGCGACGCATCAATGATGGCGCCATCTCCTACGCGGACGTTGTTGACGTAGAGGCCACCTTGTTCCACGAATCGCCGCGCCTCGCTCAATGATGACGCCAGTTCAGTGCGCATCACAAGTTCGACGGCGTCGATGCCAGCGTCGAGTTCAGAGCGCGCGATCTTGGACGACGGTGCGTCGGCCACAACCTGCAACAGCGTCGCTTCTTCGAGCTCGGCGATCGACTCGGCGAACAGCGCCTCGCCTGCTCGTTCGGCTCTCGTGGCTGCGTCCTCACCGTGCACCAGCGCGACGATGGCGTTGGCGGCGGCTCGCTGGGCTCGGCGCTCTTGAGGTGCCGTGCGGGTGGATTCGTCGATCTCGAGGATCGTCTCGTGATCGAGGAAGGTGAAGTATCGCAGCATCGCCGGCGCGGCGACGTCGTCGGCGTTCAACAGGAACTGGTGCATCTCGAACGGCGACGTCATCGAGGCGTCCAACCACACGTGTTCGTTGCCGATCTCGGACTTGCCGAATTTCTGTCCGTCCGCGCGGAGCAGCAGCGGCGTAGTCAAGCCATCGGCACTATGGCCGGTGGCCTTGCGCACGAGTTCGGTGCCGACGGTGATGTTGCCCCACTGATCGGATCCTCCGAGTTGCAGCGTGCAGTCGTAATCCAGATTCAGGCGCAAGAAGTCGTACGCTTGCAACAACATGTAGGAGAACTCGGTGTATGAGAGACCCACGTCATCACGATCGAGCCGGCTCTTCACGGTGTCCTTGGCGATCATCTGGTTCACGGTGAAGTGCTTGCCCACATCGCGCAAGAAGTCGGTCAACGACACGGTGGTGAGCCAGTCGGCGTTGTTCAATAGAAGCGCTCGCGAAGGTCCTGCAGTTTCTGAGAAATCAAGGAAACGTCCCAATTGCTCGCGTATGCCCACCAAGTTGTCGTCGATCTGGTCAATCGTGAGCAGCGGTCGTTCCGCGGACTTGAAGCTGGGATCACCGATCAGGCCGGTACCGCCACCGGCCAGGGCGATGGGCCGATTACCCGCCATTTGGAGACGGCGAAGCGTGCAGATTTGCATGAGGTGACCCAAATGAAGTGAACGGGCTGTCGGGTCGAATCCGATATAGGCCGTGACGCCGCCCAAGTCGAGGCGGTCCAGTACCGCATCGCCCGTGCTCTGGTGCACCAGACCACGAAACTGCCAATCGTCACGTAGTTTCATCGGCCCAGTCTACGAGGCGACGATGCCTACAAAATTGCTCGCGACGAAGGAAAGTGCACTTGCAACCAGATCACGAACGTGTTCCAGGCGCCACTCACCTCGAGTATCCCGATGACGATCAACAACATCCCGCCGATTCGACCGATGGCACGCTGGTGACGGCGCAACCACGACGACGCAGTCGACACCCATTCGGTTGCTAAGGCCGCGACAACGAAAGGGATGCCGAGGCCCAAGCAATAGAAGAACGCGAGGATCGATCCGCGAAGCGCGGTGGCGTCCGCGGTCGAACCCTCGAGACCGAGGATCGCGCCCAACGTGGGACCGAGACACGGCGTCCATCCGAGCGCGAACAAGAATCCCAACGAGCCCGCACCGAGGATCGAGACGCGCGGCAGGTGATGAATGCGTCGTTCGCGATTAAGCCACCTCGAGGGCCACCACCCCGCGAAGAACATCCCTAGGAAGATCGTGATCGACCCGAACACGAGTGACAGGGGACGTTCATGGCCCTTCAACATCGCCCCGAATCCGCCGAAGAGGGCGCCAACACTCACGAAGACGACGGCGAACCCGATGATGAAGGCAATCGCGCCGATCACCGCACGCCCCCGCCCGGTGCGGCCCTCGAGTGACCCGGTTGCACCGCTCAAGAACGCCAGATAACCCGGCAGGAGGGGTAACACGCACGGCGAGATGAAGGAGACGAATCCCGCGGCGACCGCAATGGGGAGCGCCGCCAACAACGAACTGGGAAGTGTGGCGATCATCGAATGCCTTGAATGATGCTCGTTACTTTCTCATTCCATTCATCGTGCAGACGCAGGTTTTCATCGCGCGATGGCACGTCGGCCACGATCACCGTCAGTCCGTTGCGAGCCAGCGCCTCGTCGAGTGCCCTGCGCAGGTGAGCCAGCGTCGCGACGCGAATGCTCTCATGGCCGAAGGACCGGGCTACCGCGACGAGGTCGTGCGGCCGCGGTGTCCCGAAAAGCTGTTCGAAACGAGCTTCATCAAGTGCGCTGCGCTGAGCGAGAAACGTGAAGATCCCTCCCCCGCGATTGTCAGCCACTACCAAGGCGCAACACCCGCCCGCTTCGCCCAAGCCGTCAACCAACGCCGATACGTCGTGGAGCATGGTGATATCGCCGACGAGCCCTAGGGCGCGAGATCCCGCGGCTACGCCGAGCGTCGTGGACACGACGCCGTCAATTCCGTTCACGCCTCGGTTCGAAAAGGTGGACGTCACCCGAGGTGGCGTCCACCACTCCACATCACGGACCGGCATCGACGATCCGATCACCAGTGCGACATCGTCGCGTGAACTGACTTCAACGAGGCAACGCGCCACGGACAATTCGTTCAACGCGTCATCGTCAGTGTCGAGTTTGGCCAGCCATTCACCGACGTGGGTCGACGCCTCGCTCCAGATTCGCAGGTATTCGCCATCGGCTTTGGGTTCGTGAAGTTGATCCGGCGCCCCGGGTAGGTGCTCGCTCACCAGTCGATCGGGATCGGAGACGAAGCCCGCTCCATCGAACCCCACGGTGCGTACGCGCCAGTCGCGCAGGCGCTCTTGCAGCGTGCGCGAGGCCGGCATACCGCCGAGACGCACCACGACGTCCGGCTTGACGAGTTCGGCGAAGTAATCGTCTCGCAGGAGCGAATCGAAGTACGAGATGGTGCCGAGTGCGGTCGCGTCACCGACGACGACCCAATTCAACGAGGAACAGTCTTCGACCATTCGAGCTGAGACACCGTGCCCGGCGACGCACAGGACCCGAAGGTCCTCCAGTCCGGCGACACTCACGATTGGCTCGCGCGACATCGAATCGAGCATTGAGGGTGCCGGTAGCGGCATTGGACTGGCCACCAGAGGTTCGACGAATGCGGCGTTCAAGTGCACGGGACCGGGCTTGGGTGTCTCGACCGAGCGTTGTGTCGCCATGTTCCAGAGACGATTAGCGAGCGAGCGCCACGTATGAGCGTCTTCGAGTTTCGCGGGACCCGGATCCTCGAAGAGTCGAACCAACTGACCAAACAGCTCGCGTTGATCAATGGTCTGCGGGGCGCCGACGCCGTGGAGTTCGGGGGGTCGATCGGCAGTGATCACGATAAGGGGTACGAACGCCTGGGAAGCCTCAGCGACACAGGCGTGCAACTCCGCGGCGGCGGTACCGCTGGTGACCACGATCGCCACCGGTTCGTTGGTGGCCAGTGCACGACCGAGAGCGAAGAAGCCCGCACTTCGTTCGTCGATTCTCACGTGTACGCGCAGCTCACCGCGAGATGCGCAGGCCAGCGCGAGCGGTGTCGAACGAGATCCGGGACAGACCACAACGTCGCGAAGTCCCAATCGGATCCATTCGTCGAACAGAGTCGCCGCGTACGTGGCCTGCACCTCACTCGGGCTCGGTACGCTCTGTGGCAATGTCACTCCTCGGTGTCCAACGTCGCGGCTCGGGCCCACC
The DNA here is from genome assembly GCA_035532375.1 of Acidimicrobiales bacterium. Lineage (GTDB taxonomy): Bacteria > Actinomycetota > Acidimicrobiia > Acidimicrobiales > RAAP-2 > RAAP-2. The sequence continues at coordinate 66,580 of DATKRC010000072.1, read as the reverse complement.
CCTCGTGTGGCTGCACGGCTTCACGCAGACCAAGGGCTCGGCACATCAGTTTCGTTCCATTCTGGCAGGAACGAACGAGCTTCTCACTCTCGACCTGCCCGGTCACGGGGAGAATGCGGCAATTGCGGCGTCCCTCGACGAGACTGCCGATCTGCTCGCCGAGGTTCTTCCCCAAGATCCATTTACGTTGGGCGGTTACTCCTTCGGGTCTCGGGTGGCATTGCATTTCGCACTTCGCTATCCCCAACGTTTGAGTGCTTTGGTGTTACTTGGCGCTTCCCGCGGTATCTTCGACCGGGCTGAACGTGAGAAGCGCAAGCAAAGCGATGACGCCCTCGCCGCGCGGATCGAAGAAATCGGGTCAGACACGTTTCTCGACGAGTGGCTCGCACGTGAGATGTTTAAGTCGCTACCGAAGGACCCACTCGAGCGAGCTGCGCGAAGTACCGACGCCTCAGGGCTCGCGAGCTCCCTGCGACATGCGGGCGCCGGCACACAGCGCTGGCTTGCGCCCGAACTGGCATCACTATCGGTGCCGACCTTGGCGCTGGCCGGCGCCTTGGACCGAAAGTTCTCGCTCGAGGCGACGGCGATCGCCGAAGGCGTGGTCAACGGCGACGCCGAATATGTCCCCGACGCGCATCACGCCGCGCACCTTGAGCACCCGGACTTGACCGCAGTACTCGTGCAGCGTTTCACACGCCAATTCTGAACAGCAGCACGACTGCCAGCAGCGCTCCGAGTACCACTTGCACTTGCGCTGAGTACTTCAACATCGGCAAGAGTTCGCGGCCGCGCTTGTTCGAGAATGCCAATCGCATGGCCGGCACGTACAAAAGGATCGCGACGATGCCTACGACCGTGTGTCCCGCTCCGACTGCGCCTACGAGCACACCGAGTACGCACACCGCGAAGAGCCATGGTGCCCGCGCGCGGTCCATTCGCGCGGCCAATGTCTTTTTCCCCGCCGACCTGTCGCCGTCGACGTCGCGCAGGTTGTTCGCTTCGAGGAGCGCACACGCCATGAAGCCGGTCGCGACGCCGAGCCACCACGCCCGGCTCGGAATGGAGAGGTGTTGCACGTAGGCGCTGCCCACGGTCGCCACGATGCCGAAATAGATGAAGACGAAGAGCTCGCCAAAACCGTAGTAGCCGTAGGGTCGCGGTCCTCCGGTATAGAACCACCCCGCACACATGGCCGTGGCACCGATGGCGACCAACCACCACGCGGTCCTGGACGCGAGAAGCAGTCCGGCGAAACCGGCGAAAAGGAATGACGCGAAGGCGACGTTGCGCACCATCGACGCCGGCACGAGTTTCGAGGCCGTCAGACGAAACGGTCCTACGCGAACCGCGTCAGTGCCGCGAATGCCGTCAGAGTAATCGTTGGCGTAGTTCGTGCCGATCTGCAATGCGAGCGCAATCACGAGACACAACACCGAGTTGCCCCAGTTGATCGTGCGTGGCCGAATCAGCGCCACGCCGACGATGACGGGCACCATGGCCGCGGGCAACGTGCGAGGTCGCGCCGCGAGAACCCATCGCCGAAGCGGCCCGGGCACTTCGCTCATGGACGCTTAGGAAACTTCCAAAAGTCCGGTTTGCGGTGTTCGACGTAGGCGTTGCGTCCTTCTTGTCCTTCTTCGGACATGTAGAACAGCATCGTCGCGTCACCGGCCAACTGTTGGATTCCGGCCATTCCGTCCTCAGCCGCGTTGAAGCCCGCTTTGAGCATGCGCAACGCAATAGGCGAAAGCGTCAGGATCTGGCGACACCACGCGACCGTTTCGGCTTCAAGAAGGTCGAGCGCGACGACGGTATTGACGAGCCCCCACTCGAGCGCTTGGTTCGCGTCATACTGACGACAGAGGAACCACACTTCCTTGGCGCGCTTCACCCCGATCGTTCGAGCGAGCAACGACGACCCGTATCCGCCGTCGAACGATCCGACTCTCGGTCCGGTTTGTCCGAAGCGCGCATTGTCCGCCGCAATCGAGAGGTCGCACACCAGATGGAGGATGTGGCCGCCGCCGATCGCGTAGCCGGCAATCTGCGCGATCACCGGCTTCGGAAGTCGGCGGATCTGAATTTGTAGATCGAGGACGTTGAGACGTCCAACGCCTTGTTGGGCAACGGCGTCGTCCCCCATATAACCGTCATCACCACGAATGCTCTGATCTCCTCCGGAGCAAAACGCGTCGGGCCCGGACCCGGTCAAGATGATCGCCCCGACGGTGACGTTGTCGCGGGCCAACTCGAAGGCGCGCGAGAGCTCGAACAGTGTTTGAGGACGAAAGGCGTTTCGAACCTCGGGCCGATTGATCGTTATGCGAGCGATTCCCTCGCCCACCTCGTACACGATGTCGTTGAAGTCCCCCAATCGCTGCCATTGCGGCAACGGCCAGGAGCGGAACTCCTCCACGGGGTCGATCGGTGAACCTTGAATGACGGTTTCGGACATAGCGTCAAGGTTATTCGTCTAAACCGGGGCCATCAAAACGCCTGGGGTCGCACGATCGCCCGGCCGATTCTCGTGCGCCGAGAGACGTTCTGACAATTCCGCACGAACGGCCACCATCGCCGGATCATCGAATCGATTGACCCGTTGCAACGGGTCATCGGCGAGGTCGTAGAGTTCGCCCTCGCTGCCGTCGTGCGCCGTACCCGGTTGGTACTCGCTATAGAGATGGTCGTCGGTGACGACGCTTCGCACGTGCACATCGACACCGAAGATGGATGAGTCCCATTCGGTGAACGTCGCGTCGAATGAGCGAGTCGAGGCGTCTTGGTCGTCGGTCGGCAACGTCGCGCCCTCGGCCCAGTACGGGGTCGGCTCGCTCGCGATCTTTAGGAACGTGGCGGCGAGTGAGACGAGGCTGACTGGTGCGTGCACCACGCTGGGAGCCGTGGCCGTCGAGCGCGCCGGACGCCAGATCAGCGGCAGTCGCATCAAGGCGTCGACGTGATAGGGGCCCTTGAAGAGCAGGCCGAAGTCGCCTTGCAGTTCGCCGTGGTCGCTCGTGAAGACCACGTCGACGTCATCACCCCACCCCTTGCGATCGATGCACGCGAGGACTCGTCCAATGGCCTCGTCGATCAACTCGACTTCCACGGCGTTGAGGGCGTTCACTTCTCGCACCTGGTCGGCGGTCATGGTGGCCGGGACCCACTTGGCCGGCGCTTCGTAGTTGCTCACCAGTCGTCCGTCGTACCAAGCGCGCCAGTGACGGGCCTTTTGGTCCAACAGCGACTCTCGTTCACCTGCGCTCTGGGGGTAGTTCTCCGGCAAGGGGACGTCGCGCCAGGGCACTCGGGCGACCTCGGACTTCGGTGGGTCCCACGGGTGATGGGGATCGGGAAAACTCATCCAACAAAACCAGTCCTGATCCGTCTTTTGCTCGTCGAGCCAACGAATTGTGCGGTCCGCCACCCAGTCCGTGTGGTACCACTCTCGCGGCACCGAGTTGTACTTGACCTGCGGCGCACCGGATTCGCCCCCGCCCGCGGCATTCACGTTGAAGTCCTGGTCGACCACCTGATAGAAACCGCGAATCGCCTCGGGGTGTTCGTCTCTCATCCATTTGGCGTAGTGCAGGGCTCCCATCACGCCGTGGGTCGCGAATTCCAGGTAGTCGAATCCTCTGTGCACGCCTCGACGTCCGTCGAACCAGTCCTGTTCGATGGTGGGGACGCCGAGATTAGCGAGGGCGTTCTCGGCGTAGAGACCGAAGGGGTCCATGAACGGCTCGAAGTGGGCCTTGCCGATGAGCGCGGTGGCGTACCCGGCATCGTGCAGCGTCTCGGCGACCGACGGCGCGTCGATGGCGAGCGGCACGCCGTTCATCCACGCGCCGTGGGTTGAGGGAAACTGACCGGTCAGCATCGACGAGCGCGACGGCATGCACACCACCGACGTGGGTTGACAGCGTTCGTAACGAATACCCTCACTGGCCAGCCGATCGAGCACCGGCGTACGCGAGAGCGTGCCACCGTTGACGCCGAGGGTGTCGTAACGCTGTTGATCGGTCGTGACGAATAGGATCTTGCGGCTCACGACGCGACCGGCAACGACTCGGCCAGGCGTTGTATTTCATCGAGCGCGCCCAACGTTCCCCCAGCGATCAGAATTGCCAAGGTGTCGGGTAACGCGGTCGTGGAATACACGCACAACGAATCGTTGGGCGCAATCTCGATGACGTCGATGACGCCGAGGTGGAACGTGTACTGCGGCGCCGTAATCCGATAAGCGAAATGCCGCGTGACGTCGTCATTGCTTAGAATCTCATCCGGAATGTCGAGGCCGATGGCGGTCGTGATCACGCGTCGGTTGCCCTCGACGGTGCAAGAGACAATCCCCGGGAACCACTCGGGGATACTCTCAGGTCGTCGAATGACACTCCACACTGTGTCCGCGTCGGCCTCAATCCTTCGTTCGTGACGTATTGAGGCCACGGGTACCACCCCCCAGTAGCCTCACCTTAGTTCCTAAACATATAGTCTGATTTTGTGACTTCCTTGCTCGCGCTCGATTTCGAGCTCGGCCCGGACTTAGAGCAAGCCATTCGCGAGAGTGTGGACGCGTCAGTCGCCTTTTGCGTTCTGGAGCGCCGAACGTCGCCGCGTCGTCGCCTCGAAGATTTAGAACGGCTCGGGGCCACCGCTGTTCGTGACGCCAACGGTGTCACCGAACTGGCGAATGGGACGCCCGTGGACGACGAGATCGGGTTAGTCATGCTGACGTCGGGTTCGGGCGGCGAGCCGAAGGCGGCCGAACTCACCTGGTCGGCCCTTCGCGCAAGTGCCGAACTCACCCAGGCAACGCTTCGCGGTGACTTGCCTCCCGTGTGGCTGCCGTGTCTGCCGGCAAGTCACATTGGCGGCTTGGCCGTACTGTTGCGCGCCATTCTCAGTGACGCCACTTTGCTCTGGGGTGAGGGCGAAAACTTGGAATCAGGCGCCGCTCACGGTGCCACACACGTGTCGGTCGTTCGTCCGCAACTGGCTCGTCACGACGTAAGTGGTTTTCACCACGTGCTCCTGGGCGGTGCGCGTCCACCAACGGCCCTACCGGAGAATGTCATCTCGACCTGGGGCATGACCGAAACAGGATCCGGAGTCGTCTACGACGGCGTAGCACTACCGGGTGTTGACGTCGCAAGCATCGACGGCGAGATCTGCGTTCGAACGCCCACGCTCTTTCGTTCCTACCGGAGTGAGCCACGCCCGACGGTTCGCGGTCCCGACGGTCGCGATGATTGGTTCCCGACCGGCGACGCTGGCGATGTCACCGACGGCATCGTCACGGTGCGCGGACGACTCGGATTCCTCATCAACACCGGTGGCGAGAAGCTATGGCCAGAAGAGCTCGAGACGGCGCTCGCGACCATAGAGGGCGTGCACGACGTAGCCGTCACCAGTGTCGACGATCCCGAATGGGGACAACGGGTCGTTGCCTTGATCGTCAGCGACGGATCGCGACTGGACGAGTCCGTTCGTGGCGTGGCCGAGGAGCGGATCGGTCCCTGGGCGAAGCCGAAAGAGATCCGCTACGTCGTCGCGATTCCGCGCACGGGCAACGGCAAAATACGCCGTAGTGACCTACCCAACGTGTCCTGACGGCCGTTCTACATCGCGTCTCGTCGACGCCGACTCGACCAACCCCAGTGGTCAAATTGGTCGCTCTTAGCCGAGGACCGTACTGCCGCGTCGGGCGATCGAGTCGATGGAGACCGCCGCCAGTAACACGAGTGCCGTCGCCAAGTAAACGTTCGTCACGACGGACGTGCTGTTCGCAACCAAGTGAACCCAAGTGCGTCGCGCCGCTGACGGCACGTGGTCGATACGCTGCGACGGTGACCAATCGACTCGCGAACGCTTCGAGCGCGTACCTGCGCCAACATGCGGACAATCCAGTCAACTGGTGGACGTGGGACCAAGAAGCCCTCGACGAAGCCGCGCGACTCGATCGACCCATTTTTTTGTCTATCGGGTACGCCGCGTGCCACTGGTGTCACGTGATGGCTCATGAATCGTTCGAGGACCCCGACGTCGCTGAACTCTTGAACGAAAACTTCATCCCGATCAAGGTTGATCGTGAAGAGCGACCCGACGTCGACGCGCTCTACATGGCGGCGACCCAGTTGGTGAGCGGACACGGCGGTTGGCCGATGTCGGTGTTCTTGGTTCCCGACGGGCGGCCCTTCATGGCCGGCACGTACTATCCACCGGTCGAGCGTCACGGTCAAGCGAGCTTCGCGACCGTGTTGAACGCCATGCACGACGCCTGGACCAATCGCCGCGACGCCGTCGAGCACCAGGCCGACGAGCTCTCGAGTGCCATGAACCGTGAAGTCAGCTTCGTCGATCACCTTGCGCCTTTCACGGACGACCTCGATCTGGCGACGTCACGTCAGCGGCTGCGCGACGACCTCGTGCAACGATTCGATCCCGAAGGCGGGTTCAGCGATGCGCCGAAATTTCCACGACCAAGCTACGTCGAAGCGCTGTTGGAATTCAGTGACGAAGAGTCGCGCTTCGCCATCGAACTGACGTTGGACGTCATGTCGAGGCGAGGACTCTATGACCACATACGCGGCGGCTTCGCGCGATACAGCGTGGACGCCGAGTGGCACGTGCCGCACTTCGAGAAGATGCTCAGCGACCAGGCACTCCTCGCCCGTACCTACTTTCGCGCTGCCAGAGCCATGCCCGATCATCCGGAGTGGCGCGAGGTCGCGCTCGACACGATCAATTTCGTCTTGAATGACCTCGCCGTGGAACAAGGTTTCGCCTCGGCCCTCGACGCTGACGCCGGTGGCATCGAGGGCTCGCACGTCACCTGGACACCTCTTGAAGTGGACCAAGCTCTCGAAGAAGACGGGCTCGGTGATGACCTCGAAGCGACGCTGCGCCGCTGGAGAATCGTTGAGCCGGGCGCCTTTGAGGGCCGGTCCATCCCCCGACTCGGTGACGCCGAGCCGTTCAGCACGCCGGCCTCACTCGTTCCCGCTCGCGACGCACTCCGTCGTTCACGCTCACGCCGAGTCCAGCCGAGCCGAGACGAGAAGGTGATCCTCGAATGGAACGCCATGTTCGCCTCGGCGCTCTTTGAGAGCCGCCTGGAGGCGCTCGTGCAGCGCGGCACGGCACTGCTCGAATCGCTCCAGCGCACGCACTTCGACGGCGTCGTGTGGTGGCGCACCCAAAGTCGGCGGGCACACGCCAGCGCCGGTGACGTGGCCTGGACGCTCGACGCGTGCGTCGACGCCTTTGAAGCCACTGGCTTCAACGAGTGGCTCGACGTAGCTCGTTCACTCGCTACGTACCTGCTCGAGCATTACTGGGATGGCGAGGTGCCGTCGTCGATGTTCCCGCACGTCGGAAACGGCGTCTTTTCGCACAGCGACCTCGTCACCGATCTCCGCACTCGACCGAAGGAGATCTTCGACGGCGCGACCCCGTCGAGTCACGCCGTGGCGTGTCGCGCTCTGGCCCGCTTGGCGCTGTGCACCGGTGATCTCGACCTCTTGACGGCCGCGCAGCGATTGGTTGAACTCGGAGCGTCACTTCTCGCGACACACCCCGTCGCGGTTCCCGATCTCCTAGAGGCGGCGGGCTTCGCGCTATCGGGCGTGGAAGTGGTAATTCCCGGTGACCTCGACGTGCTGAGCGAGTACATGAACGCGATCTTTACCAGGCGTGCGGTCGTGGTGAGGGGAACGGGCTCGTCACCACTGTTAGATGATCGCCGCGCCGGATTGGCTTACGTCTGTCGAGCCGGCGTGTGCCAGCTTCCCGTGGACTCACTCACCGGGCTCGCAGTTCAATTGCGTAACGTGGGAGCCTGATGTCGATCTTCACTCGGGACCCCGCCGCTCGGGCAAACAAGCGCCTCGTCGAGCGAATTCCCCAGCGCGACACCGTCGAGTTGACGGGTGGCGCCACGGTCTACGGTTTGGTGCTCGGTTCGACCAACGAGACGACCACCGTCGTCGATCTCAAGTCCCAGGCGATCGTGCGCTGGCGAATACCGTGGCCGTCGGACTACGTCACCGACCTCGCAGTCTTCGACGTGGTCGAAGGTCAACTGGCCGATGACGTCGAACGCAACGACCTCGCTCAACCCGAGGCGGTCACGCTCGTGGATCTGCCGCGACGACTCGGCACCTACCGCGGGCGGCGCGTCCGAAGGTGGCTCGAGCAACTGGCCAGTCCCGCCGACGGACCCCTCTTCGGTTTCCGCGGCCCCAGTGCGCCGTACTGGGAGTTCCGCGGCGAACGGCCCAGCGTGGCGTTGATCGCCGCCGATCGCGGTCCGCAGCTCCTGCGTCGACACGATGACGGCTCCACCTGGGTTCGCTTCGGCTGGTTCGGTGATGACGTGTGGCTGCTCTGCGAAGACGCGCACGCCATCCGCACCATGGAAGCCACCCGGCGACCGTCGCTCGCGGGTAAGGACCTGGCCTCGGCGCTCGGGTTTCGTCCGACCTACGTCCTGACGACGCTCTCCAAGCCGATCGACGGCCACTGCTACAAGAGTTGTACCGGTTTACTACCGCGCGGTTGAACTATTTGGGCAGTTTGCCTGAGGCCAGCGACTCGGCCATGGCCCAGCCAAAGACCACGAGCCGCTCGCCCTTGTGGGGCTTGAGACCGTTGAAGAAAGTGTCGACGCCATCGGGGATCGGTCCCTTGGACGCGATGTAGTCCAGACCGCCGACCGGTCCAGGCGTCACCGTCATGACGAAGGTCTTGTCGTCGATGGACTTCTCGGAACCGAATCGCTTGGCCAACCGTCGGCCCCACGCGCGGTCCTCGCCCGTCGGCTTGTAGCCGAGACGCGGCACGACGTCTTCGAGGCCAACGAAGGCGCGAAAACCGTCCGGGGACGTGAGACGTGAACCCAACAAGACGTCTTCGTCGGGAAAGGCCAACAGCGCTCGACGGAATTGATCGTGCAGGATCGCCTTCAACGTCTGGTCGGACTTCGCGTTGCGGTCAACGAGCAGCAGGCCGACGAGCAGTGACGGCGTGCCGCCGATGCGTTCGAGCGTGCAGAACGAATAGCCGCGCAACTTGTTGCCCTCGCGCACCTGAGTGACCAGCACCCAGTCCTCTCGCTGCTTGGAGAGAAAGCCGATGTCAAAATTCGGCTCGCGATCGACGCAGAGATCGGCCATCGCGGCGAGTTCTGCGTCGCTGAGCGCGGTGGTGTCTTTAGTAGAAACGGTCATTGCCATAGGAATACATTCTACGACTCTTTACACAACGACCCGGTCGACTAGGCCTTAATGACGTTTCGACCGAATTCGGTGCGTAGATCGGCGACAACACTGGGAATGTTGACGTTGAACTCCGGGCCGAGTTTGAAGGCTTTACCGGCCGCTCCGGTCTCCACGATGACCGGCGATCGCCCGGGATAACGGGCCAAGATCTCTCGTAACGTCCCAATGGAACTCTGGGTGAGGTCTTCCGGGCGAAGCGCCAAACGCAGCTCCTCGTTGCCTCGTTCCACGCTCAAGAGTTCGACGTCGATGGCGCTGAAACGAAGCTCCTCTTCGAAACCTGGACGCACCTTGACGAGCACGATGTTGTCTTTGGCGAGGAATCCGCTGAACTTCTCGAAATTGTTCGCTGAGAAGTTGATCTCCATCGACGCGCCGAGGTCTTCGACGACCACGCGGGCGTACTGCTTACCCATCTTGGTCGTGCGTATCTGAACTTCGGCGAGGATTCCCCCGACCGTGACCGCCTTACCGGTTCGCGCCAGTTCCTCGCCGCGTTCGCGCACGCTGATGATGGAGCCGTCGGTCTTCGTGGCCAGTTGGCTCTCCACTTCGTAGAGCGGGTGGTCCGAGATGTAGGTGCCGAGCATCTCGCGCTCGAAGTCCAGCTTCACGGACTTGTCGAACTCGATGTCGCTCACCGCGATGTCGGTCCCCTCCCAGTCGTGTCCGTCGCCTTCGCCGAAGGCGGCAAACAACGTCGTGATGCCGAGAGAGTGGTCGCGTCGACGAGCGAGGGTGACGTCGCAGAGCTCGTCGACCTTCAATAAGAAACCCAATCGCGCCACGCCCAACGTGTCGAAGGCCCCGGCCTTGATGAGCGACTCCATCGTCCGTCGATTGAGGACCATGGGATCGACGCGGCGAACGAAGTCATAGACCGACGAATACCGACCGTGGGCTTCACGTTCGCTGACGATCTTTTCCACTACCGCTTCACCAACGTTGCGCACCGCGGCGAGCCCGAAGAGGATCGTCTGCTCCTGAGAGAGGCTCGGTGCGTACTCGGCGAAGGACTCATTGACGTCCGGCACCCCGACGGTGATGCCCATCTGGCGCGCTTCGTTCAGGTAGACCGACGCCTTGTCCTTGTCGTCGCGGAACGACGTCAGCAACGCCGCCATGTACTCGACCGGATAGTTCACCTTCAACCACGCGTCTTGGTAGCCGAGCAAGGCGTAACCGTAGGCGTGGCCTTTCGGGAACGCGTAGTCGGCGAACGGTTCGATCTTGTTGAAGATGGCCTCTCCGAGTTCGCGGCCGTAGCCCATTCGCTCGGCGCCGTCGACGAACTTTGAACGTTGGGCGCGAATCATCTCGCGGATCTTCTTCGAACAGGCCTTGCGCAGGTCATCGGCTTCGGTCATTGAAAAGCCCGCGATCAAGGTCGCGACGCGCATGATGTCCTCTTGGTAGATCATGAGCCCCGACGTCTCGCCGAGGATCGCTTCCAAATCGGGGTGGTCATAGCTCACGGACTGTCGGCCGTTCTTGCGATCGGCGTAGTCGTTGTGCACGTTCTCTGAGAGCGGTCCCGGTCGGTACAGTGCGTTCAAGGCCGCGATGTCGTCGAAGCCGGTGGGCGCGAGGCGACGCATGAGCTGGCGCATCTTGTCGCCCTCGAGTTGGAAGATGCCGATCGAATTGCCCAGACGCAACATCTCATAGACCTTCGGATCGTCAAGTTCGACTTTGTCGATGTCCACGGTGATGCCGTGGCGGCGTCGGATGTTCTCTAAAGCTCGTTCGATGATCGCCAGGTTGCGCAGTCCGAGGAAGTCCATCTTCAACAGGCCGAGCTTCTCGATGGCCGTCGCCTCGTACTGAGTGACGATCGGCGCGTCCTCACCTGAGCCGGAGGGACCGGATTTGCGCTGTACCGGCACGTAGTCGAGCATCGGGTCTTTGGTGATCACCACGGCGGCCGCGTGGATACCGTCTTGACGTCGCTTGTCCACGAATCCCATGGCCACGTCGATCGAGTGCTTCACGTCAGCATCGTTCTCGTAGAGACCGCGTAGTTCGGCCGCTTCGACGAAACGTCCCTCGTAGCCCGGTGTCGGTTGGAAACACGCCTCGAGCGGCAGGTCTTGACCCATCACCAACGGGGGCATCGCCTTGGCGATCTTGTCACCCAGTTGTGGCGGGTACCCGAGCACACGCGCGGCGTCGCGCACCGCGGCCCGGGCCTTGATCGTCGAGAACGTCACGATCTGGGCCACATGGTCCGAGCCATAGCGCTCGGCGGCGTACCGGATCATGTCGCCGCGAAAACGCTCGTCGAAGTCCATGTCGATATCGGGCATCGAGCGCCGCCCGGGATTCAAGAAGCGCTCGAAGATTAATCCGTAGCGCAGGGGGTCGAGGTCCACGATCCGTAAGCAGTACGCGACGCAACAACCGGCCGATGATCCGCGTCCCGGACCCACTCGGATGCCCTGCTCGCGCGCGTGTCGGATGAGGTCCCAGACCACGAGGAAGTAGTCCGAGAATCCCATGTCCGAGACGACGCCGAGTTCGTACTCCAATCGCGTCATTACTTCATCGCTGAGGACGTCACCGTAACGCTCGTGCGCTCCCCGCAGTACCAGATCACGGAGGTACCGATTGGCGCCCTCTTTGTGCGAGGCGCCGTGGAAGGCCTCGGGGATCGGGAACTCCGGCAGCGCGTCGTTATCGAACTCGATCGTGACCGCGGCGCGCTCGGCGATCAGCAACGTGTTGTCACAGGCCTCGGGCAGGTCACGAAAGAGATAGCGCATCTCGGCGGCGGTTTTCAGATAATGCTGATCACTGTGGAAGCGGAAGCGGTTGGGATCGGCGACCAACGAACCGGTGCCGATACAAAGCAGCGCGTCGTGCATCTCGGCGTCGCCGTGTTCGACGTAGTGCAAGTCGTTCGTCGCCACTAAGGGGGCCCGAAGGTCCGTCGCGATCTGCAGTAGTTGCGGATTCGTTCGGGTCTGTTCGGGCAGTCCGTGGTCCTGGAGTTCGATGAAGAAGTTCTCCTGGCCGAAGATGCTCTGCAGACGACCGGCCAACTCAAGCGCCTTGGGATAGTCGTCACGCAACAACGCCTGGAGAACGACACCACCGAGACAGCCCGACGTGGCGACGAGTCCGGTGTTGTAACGCTCGAGAAGGTCCCAGTCGAGACGAGGTTTGTAGTAGTAGCCCTCGAGGAACGCCAACGACGAGAGTTCGCGCAGATTGCGGTATCCCTCGTTGGAGGTCGCGAGCAAGGTCAGGTGGTGATAGAGCTTCTGACCGCCTTCGGTCTCGCCGCCGGTGTCGTCGATCTTGCCCCGGCGCGCCGGTCGGTCGAAGCGCGAATTGGCCGCCATATAGGCCTCGAGACCGATGATCGGGGTCAGTCCGTGCTTTCGGCAGGCCTCGTAGAAGTCGATGACCCCGTAGAGGTTGCCGTGGTCCGTGATGGCGATGGCGCGCTGCCCGTCGGCCTTGGCGGCGAGCACCATCTCTTCGACGCGCGCCGCGCCGTCGAGCATCGAGTACTCGGTGTGGTTATGGAGGTGGACGAAGCCCTCAGCCATTAGCTGACGAACCCTTTCGCGAAGTGACGAGGACCATACCCGTTCACGTGCGACGGTAGCGAGAGCGTGTGACGCGTCACGTCTAGAGGTACGTGCCGGCGCGCGGCTCGCCGGTGCCCGGGGGCAGCGAGCGGTCGCGCATCTTTTCGAGCTGCGCGGAAGCGGCGGCCTGTTGGGCGAAGAGCGACGCCTGGATTCCATGGAATAGACCCTCGAGCCACCCGACGAGTTGGGCTTGGGCGATTCGCAGCTCGGATTCGGTCGGCACGTCGGCGCTGAAGGGCAATGCCATCTTGCCCAACTCGGTGCCGAGGTCGGGCGAGAGCGCGCCGGAGAGTTCGCTTATCGACGTCTCGTAGATCTCGCGAAGTCGGGTTCGCCCGGCCTCGTCCAGGGGTGCGCTTCGGGCCTCGTCGAGCAGTGATTTCACCATCGAGCCGATGCGCATCACCTTGGCGGGCTGGCTGATGTAGTCCGAGTTCTCGTCTTCAGCGGGCTTCTCGTCCTGGCCCGGTGAAAGCACTTCGTCGGGGTTTACGGTCACGTTTTGGTTGGGGGCGTTTTCCACCCTTCCACTGTGCCAGACAATCGCCCAAGGACGTGCACGTCCGAGGTTTTCGCGACCCCGCGACGGTAGATTGAGAAAGTGAGAGTTTCGACGAGAGGCGACTACGCTAGTCGCGCACTATTGAGCCTTGCCCTCGGCACGGACCTCTCGAGGCCGACATCGGTTCGCGACCTCGCCACACGGACCGGACTGCCCCAGCCGTACCTCGAACAGATCCTCCTGAGTCTGAAGGGCGTGGGGTTGGTGCGCTCCAAGCGAGGCGTCGGCGGCGGCTACGTCTTGGCACGACCGGCCGAGCGCATCACGTTGGCCGAGATCGTCGCCGCGGTCGACGGGCCCATCGTCGCCGGGGACTTCGGCGAACCGCATAAGGACGGCGCCTGTGACCACGAGGGCCAGTGCGTCCTGTTGGGCGTCTGGGCCGACGTCGGGAACCACATGCGCGAGCATCTTTCGAGCTTCACCTTGGCCGACATGGTCCTCCAGGCCCGCGGCGGCCGACCGGTCAAAAGGACCCACAGTGCATAGTGCGATTCTTACGATTTTCAAAGAGAACGGGCCTTGAATTCTAATAAATAAAGTGATAAATTAATTACACGTTCGTAGGAGAAATTACCGCCCACGGGCGAGTTCTCCCTGGATGGAAGGTTAGGAGATTCAAGTGATTGCCACCCCCCGACGATCAGCCGTGAATACCAACGACATGTTGGGTCTTTTGATGAGAGACCTGGACCGTTACCCGATGCCCAATTACGACGAACAGGTCGAATTGGCTAAGCGCGTAACGGCCGGTGACGAAGAGGCCAAGAAGCAGATGGTCGCGGCCAACCTGCGACTCGTGCTCCACTGGGCCCGTCGCTACCAGGACCGCGGCGTCGAGATGATCGACCTGGTCCAAGAGGGTACGTTCGGACTACTGCGCGCCGTCGAGAAGTTCGACTGGGAACGCGGTTTCAAGTTCTCGACGTATGCCACCTGGTGGATTCGCCAGGCCCTACAGCGCGCCGTCCAACAGCACGGTCGCACCATTCGCATCCCCCTCGAAGTCGGTGAGCAACTGCAGCGCCTCGAAGCGACGACTGCCGAGTTGACCTCGATCTTCGGTCGCAAGCCGACCGATGACGAACTGACTGAAGCGACCGGAATGTCCAAGGCCGTGCGCGACAACCTGCACGGACTGGCCGGCGTCACCGCGAGCCTGGACCAGCCCGCGTCGTCCGATTCTGCGACGACCCTGGGTGACCTCGTGGCCCCGAGCCAGCACGACTGGGTCGGTGAGATCGAGCAGACCATGATGGACGATCAGCTCCACGGGGCGCTCGAGAAGTTGAACGACCTGCAGCGAGAGGTGTTGAACTTGCGCTTCGGACTCAGTGGAGCCACTCCCCTGTCTTTGCAGGCGACGGCGACCAAGATGGACATCGGCGTTCGCCGCGTCCGTCGCGCCGAAGAAGAGGCTCTGGCGCTGCTTCGCGATGACTCGGCTGTCATGGCCGCGCGCGAAGTCGCTTAGAACTCGACCGACTCCGGCACCAACGCGCGCAGATCGACGGGCAGCGGCACGCTCGTCGTGATCCATTCGTCGGTTTTCGGATGGGCGAAGGCCAGTGTCGTCGAGTGCAGGAAGAACCTATCCTCGGCCAATCGCTTCTCGCGGCGGTGACCGTAGCGCGCGTCGTTCACGACCGGATGACCAATAGTCGCGAGGTGGACTCGAATTTGGTGAGTACGCCCGGTGTCCAGTTGCAGTCGCAACAAGGTCATGGCGTGCGGTTTGTCGATGCGGGCCAAGACCTCGTATCCGGTTCGAGCGGTTCGACCGTCGGAGCGCACCGCCATCACCGTCGGTGTTCGAGTGGAGCGTCCAATGGGCGCGTCGACAATCCCGCGCTCTTCGGTGACGTGACCCTCCACCATTCCGTAGTACGTGCGCTCCATTAGCCGTTCGGCGAGTTGAATGCTCAAGTTCGAAAAGCCCATAGGTGTTTTGGCGACGACCAGTACACCCGAGGTGCCCTTGTCGAGCCGGTGCACGATGCCCGGTCGCATCGGATCACATAGACCTTCGCTACTGAGTTCGCGCATCTGGGGATAGAGGGCCAAGAGGCCAGCGACCAGAGTGCCGTCGCGGTGCCCCGCGCCGGGATGGACCACTTGACTAGGTGCTTTGTTGACGACGGCGAAGTCGTCGTCGTCCAGCACGACGTCCACTTCGACGTTCGCGTCGGCCTGGACGTCGGCACTCTCCGGCGCGGGTAAAACGGCCACCAGGCGTTGGCCCTCGCGCACCGGCGTCGAGGACTTCACGATCACCTTGTCACCCAACGTGACGGCACCGCTGGCGATGATGACGTTCGTTTCGGAGCGCGACAGGCCGGTCAGCAACGCCAGAACTCGATCGAGACGGATCTCGTCGAGCGTGGCCGGGACGAGCAGGTCCAGTACCTCGCCGTCAAAGGCGTCGAGGATTTCGTCGTCGCTCACGAGAGCAGTCTCTCGCCCGTGAGTGCGGCCACCAGCAAGGTGATGAAGCCGGCGGTGATCGCCACGTCGGCGAGGTTGAAGACGGGAAACGACCCGAGCGCGATGAAGTCAGTTACTCGGGGCGGTGTGGCCGAGAGTCGGTCCACGATATTGGCGACGCCGCCACCGATCAAAAGGCCGAAGCCCGTCGCCGATAGTCCGCGACGCGCGCGCAGACCCACGACCACGACGACCATGGCCACAATGACGGTGGCGATCGTCGTCAGCAAGGTCCTCGACTGATTGAACGAGAACGAGATCCCCGAGTTGTATTGCAGACGGAGCCAGATCGTGCCGCCGACGTGGATGGCGTGGGTCGCCAGAGCGTGACGCGCCCAGACCTTGGAGAAAGCATCGACCGCCGTCACGACGAGGGCGATCGCGATGACCGTGAGATTTATCCGATCAACTAGACGCTTGCGCGGCACGAGACACACATAAAGACCGGTAGCTGAGCCAGCAGACGGGGCTTCGAAATGGCTTCGTAGCATTCGTCACAGCGCCCGTAACTACCGTCATCGATGCGCGAGAGGGCGACGTCGATCTCGTCGACCTTCAGACGCAGCAATGAAGCGAGGTCCTTCTTTTGGTCGCGCTGAATGTCCGAGGCGACGCTGCTGCCGTCCTCGTCGTCGTATTCGAGTCGCTCTCGGTCGACCAGCATCTCGTCGGCCTCAGACTCCATCACCACGATGTCGTCGTTGGTCGCGCTTCGGGTCTCGAGAAGGAGCCGACGGAGCTCTTCGAGGAATTCCGGCTCGTCAGCGAAGGGCTTGGAGTGCATCTTTCGTTCGAGGGCTTCGAGGCGCTTGCGCTCTTCGGCCTCGCGACGTTCCTGACGCTTCAACTCCTCTTGGTTGCGTCGTTCGATCTCTCGTAGCTTGCGCAGCTTCTCGGCTTCAATGGCCTTGCGCTTGGCGTCGATCTCGCGTTGCTTCTTCGCTTCGGCCGCGGCCTTTTCGCGAGCCTTGCGCTGGACTTCACGTTCCTTGGCCGCGATCTTGGCTCGGGCGTCGCGTTCCTTCTTGGCTTTGGCGGCCGCCACGGCTTTGGCTTTGGCGGCGGCGGCCTTCTCCTTGGCGGCGGCCTTGGACTTGGCCTCTCGCTCTTTGAGTAGTTTTGCCGCGGCGGCTGCCTTGGCTTTGGTCGCGGCGAGCTTCTTCGCGGCGGCCGCCTTTTGGGCAGCGCTCAACGTCGCGGTCTTCTTGACCGGCTTCGCCGGAGCTTTCTTGGCCAGCGGCTTATGCGGCGCTGCCTTTTTGGCGGGGACTTTCTTCACCGGCTTCTTGGGCTGGGCCTTGGAGGCTACCGGGCGCTTGGGAGTCGCTTTTTTCGCAGCGGCCCGCGTGACCACGCTCTTTTTGGCCGCCGCCTTCTTGGCGGGCGCCTTTTTCGCGGTTTTTACAGTGGACGGCATGGTGAACTCCTCGACGTTGCACAACAAGTGCGCGCCGACCCTACCAGTTCGTGAAGAACTTATTGTCGATCGTCGAGCGTGGGCGCTTCAAAGTTGAGCACCTGACCACCCTGGTCCGAAACAGGAGCCGGGGCCGGGGGTGGCTTGATCGGTCGCGGGGCCGGCTCGGGTGGCGTACTCGCCGACGTGCGAGCGCCGCCTACTTGCAGCGAACTCTCGATCCAACGCGAGAACTCCGCGAGCGCGCTACCGATTCGCTTGCGTTCGGTATCGAGTTGGCGCGTGAGCGTCTCGACGTCTTCGCTCAGTCGTTGCTTGAGTCCATTCAGACGATTGACCTCGTCCTCGGCGCGACTACGAGCCTCAGAGACGATCTCGCGCGCGCGTTCTTGCGCACCCGTCGTCATCTCGCGAGCCTTGGACTCGGCCTCTTGCTGAGCCTTTTCGATGAACTGTTGGGCCATGGCGATCATGGCGGTCACCTGCTCGGCGCCCGAGACGGTGATGTGTCGCGGCGCCGCGGCCGGAGCCGGTGCCGGAGCGGGCGCCAACGGTGACTCTGCGCTGGAACGAACGTCGAGTTGGCTTATGCGTTCGCCAGCCTGGCGTAGTTGTTGGCGCTGTTGGTGGACCAACTCCTTCAGTTGATGGACCTCTCCCGAAAGGCGTTCGAGGAAGTCATCGACCTCGTCGACGTTGTATCCCCGAACCCCGATTTTGAAAGCCACCGTGTCAATGGCGTCCAGAGCCGAAGTAGACGAGTCAGTGCTATCCATGCAGCCACACTATTACAACCGGCTTTGTCGCGAGTCGATAAATAGACTTAGATGTTGGCTTTGATGATGTAAAGGATGATGACCGCCACGAACGGTGAGAAATCAACGCCGATGCGAGTGCCCGGCATGATCGATCGCAGTGGTCGAAGGATTGGATCAGTGAGCCGCGCGAGTACGCGTTTGGTCGTGAGCATGCCCTGGGACGATCCGTCCGTAGGAAACCAACTGAGCAGTGACGACACGACGATGATCAAGATGTAGAGCGTCAACAGATCTTGAATGAATCTCATGCGTCGCCGAGATCGCGGTAGTTCGCTTCCCTCAACCGATCCTTCGCTTCTGGTCCCAAGTGCATACCCTGTGGGCTCATGAGATACAGGCTGTTACCGAGAATCTCGATCTTCGCATTCAAGGCGTAGGCCGTGCCCGAAGCGAAGTCCACCAGGCGACGACCGAGGTTCGGGTCGACCGAATTTACGTTCAAGACGACCGCGCGATTCGCTCGCAAGAGATCGGTGATGCGTCGAGACTCGTCGTAGCTGCGCGGCGCGAAGATCGCGACGTCACGCTCGGGCGAAAAGGACGAGACCGCCCTCGACGCGCTCGTCATCGGACGAACCCGCGTCTGGCCCGAGGAGTCGAGCACCGAGATCGACGAAGTGCGAGGGCTCGAGACCGGACGAAGTGGCGCCGCGTTCGATGACGACGTGGGGAACTGTCGGGCGCTGGCGGTGCCGTACTCTGGCTCGACGTCGACATTGGATGAATCCGAGAAGGGACGCACCGGCGCCGATCCGGTGGAGCCGTACTCGCCGTATTCGTCCTCAATGAGGCCTAGGAATCCTAAGAGCCCGCGCAACTTATCTTTCATCGACATCTCCTTGCGGTTCCGGCGCTTTGGACCATGCTAGGTCAGGCGACCGAGTGAGGGTCCCGTTGGCCGAAGAGCGCGCGCCCGATTCGCAGTTCGGTCGTGCCCAATTCACAGGCGATTTCTAGGTCATCGCTCATTCCCATCGAGCACTCCACGAGTCCCTGATCAACGCGTAGCGCGCTGAGTTTCGCAAAGGCCGAACGCGCCTGCGCTTCATCTGGCGCCGCGACGGTCATGAGACCGCGGATATCGAGTTCGAGGTTTCGCGCTCGTCGCAGCAGTTCGGGCACTTCACTCGCTGCGGCGCCGTTGCGGGTCGCTCCCCCGGTGTAATCGACCTGCACGTAGAGCTGCGGACGATCGTTGGTCGCGGCGATCTTCTCAAGTTCCTTGGTTCGCGACACCGTACTCACCACTTGGGCGTGCGCGCATACCCGAGCGATCTTGTTCGATTGCAATGCACCTAAGAAATGCCACGAGATCTCCAGATCACGGCTCTGCGCGTATTTGGTTTCGAGTTCGTCCACGTAGTTCTCGCCCACGTGACGCAGTCCGTTGGCGAGTGCCGCACGCACGGTCTCGACGCCAAAAGTTTTGGTCACCGCGACGATCCGAACCGTCTCGGGATCTCGGCCGGTCGTCGCAATGCGCGCGCGAAGTTGCGTCAGATTCTGAGCGACACGCGCAACGAGCTCGGCGTCAGCGAAGGAAGCTGGGAAGGTCGTCATCGCCACCGACGTCGAAGAAGTCGTCATTGGTGGTGCTGGTGAAGATGTCGCTTCGCGGCCCTTCGGTCATCGACGGCTCACTCGACGTGAGCGGTGACGTCTTGGCTTGCGCGTTGTGGTCGAAGCCGGCAGCGATGACCGTGACGCGCACCGTGTCGCCAATGGACTCGTCGATGACGCTGCCGAAGATGATGTTGGCGTCGGGGTGCGCGACCGAATGGATGATCTCGGCGGCCTGGGTCACCTCGGAGAGCGTGACGTCCGGTCCACCGACGATGTTCATCAAGATGCCGCGAGCGCCGTCGATCGACGCTTCGAGCAAGGGTGACGTGATCGCGGCGCGCGCGGCGTTCACGGCTCGTCCCTCGCCGGTCGACGAACCCACGCCCATGATCGCGGTGCCGGCGTTACGCATGATGGCATTCACGTCAGCGAAGTCGGTGTTGATAAGTCCGGGTACGGTGATCAGGTCGGTCACGCCGCGCACGGCCGAGAGCAACACGTCGTCGGCGATCTTGAAGGCGTCCAACATCGACGTGTCAGCAGCGGTCACCGAGAGCAAACGGTCGTTGGGAATGACGATGAGGGTGTCGACCTTGTCGCGCAGCGCCTGGATGCCTTTTTCGGCCTGGGTAGCGCGGCGCTTCCCCTCGAAGGAGAACGGTCGCGTGACGACACCGATGGTCAAAATGCCCAGTCCGCGAGCGATCTCGGCGACGACGGGTGCGGCGCCGGTACCCGTGCCGCCACCCTCACCGGCGGTGATGAAGACCATGTCGGTCTCCATCAGGGCCTCTTCGATCTCCCGACGGTGGTCGTCAGCAGCCTGTCGCCCGATCTCCGGGTCACTGCCCGCGCCCAGTCCCTTGGTCAACTCACGACCGATGTCCAATTTGAGGTCGGCTTCGCTCATCAGAAGGGCCTGCGCGTCGGTATTGGCTGCGATGAACTCGATATTGCGGAGTCCCGAGGAAATCATCCGGTTCACTGCGTTCACGCCGCCTCCACCGACGCCGATGACTTTGATCACGGCGTGGTAATTGTTCTGATTGAGACTCATGAACTCCCCTTGGGTTAACTCTTCCATTGTGTCGCACCTATGACGAAGGCGCGAACATTGGCGAACAAACGTCATCGAAGGCTAGTCAGACCTTGCTTTTTGGTCAAATGGCACCTTACGACGGCGACCCTCCGGTCACCGCTAATTCACCAGGAACCGTCACGTCTACGACATCGCCAGGGCGTAGTGTGCTGTGCGCGATGACCGAGGCGATCGCCACGAATTTCGCGTGCAATTGCGTGGGCGGACCAATGATGAAGGTGACCGGCGTCGTCATCTTGAGCGTCACTGTGCCGTGATCGTCCTCCGTGACAACCGAGACCTGGGAAGCGAAGGCCGCCGGGAGTTGGGACGCGACAAGTGCGGCAGAACGACCAGCGCGCGCGAACGGCCACAGCGCGTTGTGGGGATGCACGTATTCCAACGTCGGCAAGTTCGCGTGCAGCGGTGCCGCGCCCAGATCGCTACCGTGTTGATCAACGTATTGCAGCGCGTGCTTGTCGTCGAAGGCGACGGCGACGGCGTTTCCCTCGTGCACTGTCACCACGACGGTATTGGGCCACTGCTTGACGAGATGCACAGAGTCAATCCATGCGAACTGCGCCAGGTTCGACTTAAGAGTCGCGTCGTTGACGTTGAGCATCGTCGGGTGCGACTCGAGACCCGAGGCCGCAATCACCAACGCCAGTGGTTCGTGTCGCACGCCGACGAAGGTGATGTGCTGAACCCGAAAATACGACTGACGAAGAACCCACTCGCCGACAGCCCCAAGCGTCGCGAGCACCAAGAGGGTGACCATCACGAATCTGAACAGTCGCACCAGCGGTCGCCGAGGCGCCCGGCCAGCCGCTCGTCGATCAGTCGTGTCAACGCGACTCGCACCGCGAGGTCGCGTTGCTACGTTAGCCTCGACGCGTTCGCGCGCGGTGCGCGCGGTGCGACTCACGGTGCCTCGAATCCGAGGAATCGATGCTCGCTCACGAGGTCGACCCCCGAGTGTTCTTTCACCCGCGCCTGAATGGTCGTGAGAAGTTCATAGACATCGTTCCCGCGTCCGTCGGCGTCAGCGATAATGAAATTGGCGTGCTTCTCAGATACGACCGCGGTACCGATGCGCAGTCCTTTGCAGCCCGCTTCTTCGATGAGGCGACCTGCGAAATCACCTTCAGGATTGCGAAATGCGCTGCCGGCGTTCGCGCCACCTGGTTGGTGTTCGCGTCGCCACCGCACGATCTCGCGGATACGTTCCTGGGACGCCTCGGCGTCCCCCGCGCGAAGGTGAAGGCGCACCGCGATCACCACGTCGTCTTCACGAAGCGAGCTCGTGCGATAGCCGTAGTCCAACAACTCCGGCGACCAGGTGCGCGTCGTGCCGTCGTGCCAGACCGTCACCGACACCAACGACTCGTTGAGGTCCGAACCATGACCACCGGCGTTCATCACCGCCGCGCCTCCAAAACTTCCCGGCACCCCAACGGCCCACTCGAAACCCACCACACCCGATTTGGCGAGTCGTCGCGCCGCGACGGGCAAGTGCACGCCCGCGCCGGCATCGACGACGACGACGTCCTCTTGTTTGCGCGTCGTCAGTTCTTCGAACTCACCGACCAGGTGCACGCCCAGGACATCGTGCTCGCCGTCGGCGACCAAGAGATTCGAACCGTTACCCACGACGAAGAGCTCCAAGCCGGAGCTCAACATCAAGGGGCCGAGTTCTTCAAGGTCAGCGAACGAGGACAGCGTGACGAGCGCGCGCACCGTCCCGCCCACGCGGTACGTCGTGCGAGCACCGAAGGACGCGTGCTCTTGTATTCGCGCGCCACCGACCTCGACCAGTTCTTCCAGTGACATCAGCTCATCCCTCGAAGTCGCGAGGCGATCGACGCCACGTCGCCTGCTCCGAGCAGTACGACGACGTCGCTCTCGTCATGCAGCGCTTCGAGCACTTCGGGAACGTCGTTCGTCGAAGGGCTATAGATCGTCCTAACGCCAGCGCCGCGTTTCTTGATGGCGTCGGCGATCACCTGGCCGGTCACGCCGGTCGGATTCGGCTCGCCGGCGCGGTAAATATCCGTCACGATCACCGTCGTGGCCAGGTCGAAGCTGGGGGCGAAGTCATCGACCAAGGAGAGCGTTCGGGTGACTCGGTGAGGTTGGAAGACGGCGGCAATGCGTTCGTAGCCGGCGGCGCGGGTCGCCTTGAGAATGGCGGCGATCTCACCGGGTAGGTGCGCGTAACTTTCGTAGACGTCGACGCCGCGCCACGAGCCCAACAGGTCATAGCGCCGAGGGGCGCCCTGGAAAGCGGCCAGTCCCCTTCGAACGGCCACCTCGGATACCCCCACCTGCATCGCCAGCACCGCGACGACCGCCGCGTCGGCGACGTTGTGGACGCCGGCGACGTTGAGCGTGAGAGCGACGCTGAGTCCGGGCCCGTCGACCCGGAAACTCGAGCCGTGTGGGCTGAGCGTCACGTCACCCACCAACCAGTCGTTGCCGGACGCGGTACCGACGCGCCCGACATCGCGCGACGCGAGAGCGGCCACGTGTTGACAGCCAGCATCGTCGCCCCACAGCACGACCGGTCCCGTCGTGCGCTCGATCAGTTGGGCGAAGGCACCCTCGAGCGCCGCCAACGTGCCGTAGTGGTCGAGGTGATCGGCCTCAACGTTGAGGAGTCCGAGGGCCCGAGGACGCACCAGACCAAACGTCCCGTAGCTTTCATCGACTTCGAGCACGATTTCGCCGCTGCCCCAATGGCCGTTGGCGCCGACTCCGAGCACGTCAGCGCCGAGCAGTCGACCGGCATCACGTTGGTCGGCGGCCAGCACGTGGACCATCATCGAAGTAGCCGTCGTCTTACCGTGGGTCCCGGTCAAGCCAATGACTGGTCGAACCTGGGCCAACTCGGCCAGAACCTCGGCCCGCGAGAGCGCCACCGCTCCATTATCGCGCGCCGCGACCAATTCCACGTTCTCATTCGAGACGGCGGGCGACCAGAGAACCACGTCCGCCCGACCGACGTGGGTGGCTTCGTGGCCGATCGAAATCGACACGCCGATCGTGCGCAACGCTTCGATGAGCGACGAGTCCGCGAGATCGCTGCCACTCACGGTCGCACCGGATTCGACGAGTAATCGAGCGAGTCCGCTCATACCGGCGCCTCCCACGCCCACGATGTGGACCCGGACGTCTTGGTCGAAGACCTTCACCACCAGCCACCCGCGTGCGCCACGATACGCGCTATCGCCGCCGCGGCGTCGCGACGGCCCAATGTGCCCGCGGCCTCGCTCATCGACTGGAGCACGCCGCCTTCGGTCATCGACTCCAGCACGTCATCGAGCTTGGCGCCGGTGCACTCGGAGTCGAGTACCAAGCGAGCACCTCCGGCCCCGACCACGGCGAGGGCGTTCTTCATTTGGTGTTCCCCCATGTAGGGCAGCGGCACGAGCACGGAAGGTATCTTCAACGTCGTCAACTCAGCCACCGTCGATGCACCGGCGCGACACACCGCCGCATCGCACAGCGACCAGAGTTCGACCATGTCACCGAATTCGAGGATGCGGTAGTCCAGTCCGTCAGTGACCGGCGCCTGGCTTCGCACCAGCGCGACGTCGCGACGCCCGGCGACGTGAAATATCGTGCGGTCGTGTCGATGCGACCACCGCTTGGCCAGTTCACTCACCGCGCGATTGACGCTCGACGATCCGAGTGAGCCCGTCATCACCACGACGACAATTCGCCCTTCGTCGATGGGTGGATCGACCCGGCGGCGGGTCGCCGCAATCGAATCGGGCGATCGATCGACGGTGACGATACTTTCGCGAAGGGGCGTCCCGGTGACGATCGCCTTGGGGTCGCTCGTAGGAAAGGCGCAACAGCGGGCCCGGGCTATTCGCGTGAACAGTCGTTGGGCGGCACCAGGTTCGGCGTCGAGTTCGACCAGTACGAGGGGTCGACGCCACAGCGCCGCCGCCAAGGTCGTCGCGAACGAGGCGTAGCCGCCGAAGGAGACCACGACCGACGGTCGCCACCGGCGCACCTGGGTGACGGCGATTGCCACCGCGGCCACCAGCGAAATGGCGGCACCGATGTTCTGGATCAGGGCTTCGGGGGCGAATGAGCGCCGAAGTCCTCGCCCCGGTAACAAGGTGAGCGCGACGTCGCTGGTCGCGAGCAGCGCGGACTCTTGACCCCGTCGGCTGCCGACGAACCGAAGGTCCTTCGCGTCGATGCCCAGAGCGCGCAGTTGGTCGGCCACGGCCACCATCGGATATATGTGTCCTCCGGTCCCACCCCCGGTGATGACGATGGGACCGCGCATTAGCGGGTCCGGCGCGGATCGTTCATGGAGCGTGAGCGCGGAGCCGTCTTTCGTTCGATGGTCTCTCGAAAACTCGTGATTCGGTGTTCGCGGATCGTCACGTCACCGCTGTGGCTGCGGTCATGCGCGATGTTGTAGAGCAGTCCCACCGCGGCCAATTCGGTGATCAACGCGGTGCCGCCGTAGGAGAAGAAGGGCAGCGGGATTCCGGTGACGGCCCACCATCCGACGACCGACGCGATGTTGATAAGAGCCTCGACGGCGATCCACGTCGTGATACCCACGGCGACGAGTCGGTAGACGGAGTTCGTGCACTGCTGTGCGATACGGACCGCGGCGAAAAGAAACGCCACGAACAACGCAATGACCACCATGGTGCCGATGAACCCCATCTCCTCACCAATGACGGTGAAGATGAAGTCAGTGTGCGGATTCGGCAGGAGTCCCCACTTTTCGCGACTGTGACCGAGACCCAGCCCCCCGACTCCGCCGGCACCCAAGCCGATGCGACTTTGGAAGAGTTGGTAGCCGCTGCCGAGCAGTTGGGTGTTCGGGTGCAAGAAGGAGAAGAAACGCCTGAACGAATACGGTTTGTACGCCAGGTAGGCCCCGAAGGCGAGGACTCCCAAGAAGCCGATGCGACCCAACATCTTTCTCGAGAGTCCGCCGACCGCGAGCATGGCGAATGCGATCACCGCGACGACCGACGCAGTGCCGATATCGGGCTCGATGACAATGAGGGCGCAGCCGAAGGTGACCGGCACCGACCAGAGCGCGAGCTGTCGCCAGTGACCTAGTTCATCGTGGTGGTGTTGGACCAACCACGCGACGAAGAGCGCTGTGAAGAGCTTGAAGAGCTCCGACGGCTGGAGGTAGATGACGTGCAGGTTGAGCCAACGGGTGCCCCCGTTACTCGTCACGCCGATGGCACGAACCGCGAGCAAGAGCCCAAGTCCGCACGTGATCAACATCGGAGCGCAACGCACCAGTCGATCGAGGCGCACGCGCGACGCCATATAGAGCGCGAAGATCCCGAAACCAAGATAGACGAGGTCGTGGATCATGATCGACCAGGTCGATCCGCCGTTGGCCGTCGCCTGACCTTCGCTCGCCGAGGCCACGGCAATCGTGCCGAAGGTGACCAGTAGCGCCGTGATCAGCAACAACACCCGGCCGCTCGCGACGCCTTGGGGCATCGGCTGGAACAGACCTCGTGGTTTCGTGCGCGCTTCAGGGACGACGCGCCGGGTGCGGGTATCGCTTCGCAGGTCCTTTTGTCGTATCGCCACGATCACACCACCTTGGCGATCTTCAAGAAATCGCCGTAGAAGATACCGAGACCAAGAGCCGCTAAGAGACCAGCCAGGATCCACAGACGCACGATGATCGTGAACTCGGGCCAATCGAGCATCTCGAAGTGGTGGTGGAAGGGCGCCAAGCGAAATATCCGCCGTCCGAAGAGACGAAAACTCACGACCTGCATGATCACCGACGCCGTTTCGGCAACGAAGAGACCGCCGATCACCGGAAGCAACAAGTCCAAGTTCATTAAGAGACAGAGCGCGCCGAGACCGGTGCCGACCGCTAGTGAGCCGGTATCACCCATGATGATGCGCGCCGGCGCGGCGTTCCACCAGAGGAAACCAAGACATCCTCCGACGAGCCCGACGGCCACGAGACCCAGGTCCAAGGCGGCGTGCAAGTGGTAGATCGAAAAATGGCGGAACTGCCAATAACCGATGATCGCCAAGACACCGAAGCAGAAGGTTCCCGATCCCGCCGCCAATCCGTCGAGGCCGTCGGTCAAGTTGACCGCATTCGAACTCGCGATGATCACCAACAACGCGAGCAGGATCCATCCAATCGACGTCAGATTCCATCCGGGCAGTGAGAAGCGAGTGAACGACAGGTTCGTCGACGTGTGGACCCAATCAATTGCCAACACCGCGAATACCACGGCGATGAGTAATTGACCGATGAGCTTCCATCGTTTGTTGAGCCCCAGATTTCGAGCATTGCGAATACCGATGTAGTCGTCGAGGAATCCCAGGAAACCCGACGCCACGATCACCCCCACGACCAATAGCCCGCTTCGCGTGACGACGATCGACGTTCCGAGGTGACCCATGAGGTAACCCAGGACCGCCGAGACGACAATGATGACCCCGCCCATCGTCGGCGTCCCAGCTTTGGCGTGATGCGATGACGGCAAGTCTTCGTGGATCCTTTGTCCAAGTGAGCGGCGGGTGAGGAATTTGATCCAAAGGGGCGTCGCGAACAGCGAGACGAGAAACGCCACGCCGCCGGCTTCCATCAGACTCAACACGAGGATCTCACCCCATCAACTCTCGGGCGACCACGCGGTCATCGAAGGGTACGACGAGATCGCCAATGGTCTGGGTCGTCTCGTGTCCCTTGCCGGCCACCACGATGACGTCACCCGGCGTGGCCACTTTGAGTGCACGCGCTATCGCGCTTCGGCGATCGACGTCGCGCACCACGTTCGCGCCGCTCACCACGCCAGACATGATGGCGTCGATTATCGACTCGGGTGACTCCGAACGGGGATTGTCCGAGGTGACGATCGTCACGTCGGAATATGTCGACGCCACGAGACCCATCTCGGGGCGCTTCGCTCGGTCGCGGTCGCCCCCGCAACCGAATACGGTGATCACGCGGCCTCCGGGGGTGAGCAAGCGCACGTCTTCCAAGAGTCGGCGTAGGCCCTCGGGCGTATGCGCATAGTCCACGATCACGGTGACGTGCGATCCGCGAACCACGTCGAAGCGACCGGCGACGGGGACGACCTCGCCCATCGCGGCCGCGACAGCTGCGTCGTCAGCGCCGAGCACGCTCATAATCGTCATGGCGATCAGCGCGTTATCGACGTTGTAGTCACCGAGCAGTGCGGAATTGACGAGGTGTTGGCGCCAGAAGAACGTCGTACCCGTGAGTGAGGTCACGACGTCGCTCGCATCGCGGCGCGACACCCGCGTCACGGGTAGCGCCGTCGATTCGGCGAGTCGTTCGCCGTAGGAGTCGTCGTCCCATATGACGGCGCGGTGGCAATGCTCGGGGCTGAACAGACGCGACTTCACGACGAAGTACTCCTCCATCGAACCGTGGTAGTCGAGGTGCTCGTGACTGAGGTTGGTGAACGCGGCGACCGTGAACTCCAGTCCGTCGACGCGGTGCTGACTCATCGCGTGGCTCGACACCTCCATGGCCACCACTGAATCCTGGACGGAGGGGTCGAAACCTTCGACGAGTGAGGCAAGAGTCCGGAAGAGTTCGGGCGGCGCCGGCGTCGTTCGCTCGTTGGTCAGCGTGCCGATGTTCGCGCCGTTCCATGACAGGGCGCGCGCCAGTTCACCGACGATCGACGTCACGCTGGTCTTTCCGTTCGTGCCCGTCACCGCGACCAGCCGGGTCTTGGTCTCGGGGTGACCCACGACGGCGGCGCTGGCGTGCGCGCACAGCGCGTTCAACAGCGTCGAAGGTACGACCACCACCGGTGCCGATACGTCGATCGGAGCACTGGCCACCACGCAGAGCGCTCCGCGTTGCACCGCGTCCGCGGCAAACTTGGCGCCGTTGGTCGAAGTGCCGGGCATGGCGAAGAAGAGCGAACCGGGGATGCAGTCGCGCGAATCGATGTCCACGTGGGTGATCTCCAATCCCCCGGTCGCCACATCGAGGGTGAAGTCGTCCAAGATGTCGCCCAGCTGCATCACGTCACGTCCGATGAGATCGACGCGCCGGTGCCCTTGAGTGGCTTCTGGTACGTGCCGTTTGACGGGATGTTGTAGTGGTGCAAGGCGTAGGACATGACCTCTTGGAAGATCGGCGCCGCCACCGCGCCACCGAAAATCGTCGTTTCGGGACGCTCCACCACCACGATCATTGACAGTACCGGGTTGTTCGCAGGCGCAAATCCCACGAAGCTGGCGTTGTAATCGCCGGTCAACAGTTGGTCTTTGCCCGGATACGGCATGGTCGCGGTCCCGGTCTTTCCCGCGACGCTGTATCCCGGGATGATGGCGTTGGTGCCCGTTCCCGCGAGCACGACCTGCTCGAGCATCTTGATCATCGTGGCCGACACGCTCGGAGACATCGCCTCACGTTCGGCGCTCGGAGGCGTGGCCTTCACCGTGCCGTTGGCGTAGACGTAACCACGTACCAGCTTGGGTTCGACGAAGACACCTCCGTTGGCGATGGCGTTGAAGGCGTCGAGCACCTGGATCGCTGGGACGGCGTCGACCTGGCCGATGGGCAGGGCCACTTGGTCACTGGCGTACCAGTTCGCAGCGCTGACAAGTAGTCCGGGCGACTGACCCGGGAAGTCGGCGCCTGTCGGCTGACCGAAGCCGAGCCGCTCGACCTGGGCCAAGAGGCCATTCTCGCCGACCCGCGTCCCGATCTCGTAGGTTCCGATGTTGGACGACTGCGCGAGGACCTCGGTCGCGGTGAGGTGCTCGAGGGGATGGTTCTCGGCGTCGTGGAAGTATCTTCCGCCGACGACCACCGATGGTGGCACGGTGATCACCGATGATGGCGTGATAAGTCCGGCCTGCAACGCCGCTGAAAATGTCACGATCTTGAATACCGAACCGGGCTCGTAGGTCTGGGTGAACGCCAGGTTGTTCACGGTCTGTTCGATACCGGGCACGCCCACGCTTTGTCCCCACACCGAGTCGGTCCCGAGGACTCCAGGATGGGACTTCGTATTGGCGAGTGACGCGTCGGCGAGGATCTCGCCGGTCTTCACGTCCAACACCACGGCGACGCCCGACACCGCGTCGGTCGCGGCCAGCTGTCGAGCGAGGTCGCGTTCAGCGACGAACTGTAACGACGTGTCCAACGTCAACTCGAGTCCGACGCCCTGTTGGGGTTTGCGAATCACCTTGCTGAGAGAACTCGGCAGATTCACACCCGAGGAGGAGACGAATTCGCGAGTGACGCCCGTTCGTCCGGCCAGCAGGTTCTGATACTGGTATTCGAGACCGGCCGAACCGACGCCAGCGCCGTTCGTGCCCCCGAGCACCGAGGTCGCGACCGGGCCGTTGGGATAGGTGCGCACCGACGAGTCCTGCACCACGATCCCGGGGAAGCCAAGGGCGGAGAGACGACGCCCGGCGTTCAGGTTCAACTTGTTGTCCAAGATGACGTAGCCGTCTTTTGATTTGGAGAGGAATGCCTCGAGTCGACCGACCGGCATTTGAATGATCGGCGACATCGCCTGTGCTTCGCGAAGCGGATGGCTGATCTGCATGTCGTCGGCGATGACCAATGACGTAGGGCGCGAGACGGCGAGGATCTGTCCGTGTCGGTCGTAGATGCCCGCGCGTAGCGCCGTCGTCGTCAGATTGACCCGAACCTGGGCCACCGAGAGCTTCGCGTAATGCGCGTGGTCGACGACCTGGAGAAAGAAAAGTCGGACCCCTAGGGCAACGAAGGCCAACGCGAGCAGGGAGCGGAGCAAAACGAGACGTCGCGGTCCGCTGACGCGTTTGCGCGCCGGGTGATGGAGGACTTGGGTGCGCGTGTGAGTAGGTGAATAATGGGTGCTCACCGAATCGTCCTTGATGTAGCCGGTGCATAACCCAGGAACTTCGGTAGCCGCAGTGGCTCATCAAGTGACGTGGACGGGACTTGCGTCACCGAGACGGGATAGACCAAGTGTAAGGCGCCGGCCTTGGTCGCTATGAGGCTGGGTGCGGCGAGGTTCGTATTCGACCCGACTTGCTCGGCGTAGGTCGACTGAGCCTGTAACAACTGGCTCTGAAGTGAGTGGAGTTGTACTTGTCGATTGGCGACCAACATGGAACCGGCCATCGAGAGCGCGAGAGCGATGATCACGACGATGCACGACCTTCTCAGTGACGACGCGCGACGCCAGGTCCCAGTTATGGCTCGACGACGCGGAGCCACGGCTTCGTGAGTCGGACGACGACGAACATCGGGCCGGGCCGTTGGGCGCGTGCGAGGACGAACATCCGGTCGCGGACGTTGCGTGTCGACCCGACGAGGAAAGCTGATGACGCTCACGGAAGTTTCCGAGCGACCCGCAGTCGAGCTGACCTTGCTCGCGGATTTTGGTCGATTTCATGTGGGCTAGCGAGGCGGGCACTGGCCTTGAACACGGCCACTCGCGGGATGGCACCGCAGACGCATCCCAGTTCGGGCGGGCAGTGGCAACCGCCCGTGGACGCTTCGTGAAGGACCGACTTGACGACGCGGTCCTCGCCCGAGTGATAGGAGATGACGGCCACGAGGCCGCCGGGCGCCAATACATCGAGCGCGGCATCGAGTCCACTCGCCAGTTCGTCCACTTCAGAGTTCACGGCGATACGTAGCGCCTGGAAGACTCGAGTCGCGACGTGACCGCGACGGCGAGCGGCCATCGGAACTGCGCGCTCGACCGCCTCGGTCAATTCGCCCGTCGTCTGGGGCTGGCGCTCAAGTACGGACTTGGCGATGGAACCGGCGAATCGACCCTCACCATTATCGCGAAGAAGCCGTACAAATTGGTGCTGATCGACATGGCTGAGGAACTGTGCCGCGGTCTCGCCGCGGGTGGGGTCCATTCGCATATCGAGTGGAGCGTCTGCGCGGAACGAAAATCCTCGGCTCGCGTCGTCGAGCTGGTGCGACGAAACACCGAGGTCCATCAGAACACCGACGATTGAGTCGTCTCCGATGAAGTCGGCATTGCGCACCATCGTGTCGCGCAATTGGCCGAAGGTCGCGTCTGCGATGCGGACGCGACCCCCGAACTCGGCGAGTCGCTCCGCGGAGGCGGCTCGGGCATCGGGATCCCGGTCGATGCCAAGAATGCGAAGTTGTGGCGCACCGGTGAGTAGTGCGGACGCGTGGCCGCCGCCACCCAATGTGGCGTCGATGATCACGCCGGCCGGTTGGCTGGTGAAGAGCTCAACGATCTCACTTTCGAGCACCGGTACGTGAAATGTGTCCTGGGCCATCTGCAGCCTTTCAATCGTCAAGATGGGCGAGCAGGCGGAGGAGGATTCTCTACCCGTCTTGACGATTGCCAGGCTGCGCATGGTCCGCGGCCGATACTTCTGTTGCACTCCATTCATTAGTCACTGCCCTGCTTAAAAAGCTCCTCGGCCGAATTGACTTTCTCGGCGTAGGTCGACGGATTCCAGAGCTCGATGTGATCGAGAGTCCCCACGATCAAGACGTCGCCACTCAACTGTCCATACTCACGAATCGCCGAAGGCAAGGCGAATCGACCCTGCTTGTCGAATTCAACGTCCGAGGAGTTGGCTGCCCAATAGCGCACTTGCTGGCGCTCGGTCGATCCACCGGTACGACTCTGTTCTAGACGCTCTTCGGTTTGACGGGCGAACTCGCCCGGGGTCCACAGGGCGATACACCCTTCGGTATTGGGACTGAGATGACCTCCGCGTTCGAACTCGGCGCGAAACTTCGCCGGCAGGATGAGTCGACCCTTGGCGTCCAGCGAGTGCTGGTACTGGCCGACAAATCCGAGCATCACGATCCTCCCACGAGTACACCACTCTCCCCCATTTGGTGACACATTACACCACCTATCCCCACTTGAATGCAAATCAAATCAATTTGCGGTCAAATTTCGTGCCCGTGACGTGACGAGCTCCGAGACGGTGGCGCGTGGGAGGTTGTGTCAGGCGTGTAGTGAGAGGGTGCGGTTCACCCAGGGACCGCTGATTCGTCGAAGGGCGGCGACCAAGACTTCTGGTTCTGCGTCGCTGAGCGAGGAGAGTACTTGGTGATCGAGGGCTTGATCAAGTCCTTCGGGCTGTTCCTTGAGAAACGTCAGCACCTCATGCGAGGCGTGAGCGGGCATGACGGTCGACACGAAGATACCTTCTCGAACCCGCCATTGGGTCACGCCGACCGCTTTTCTCCCGTCCACGAAGACTTCGCCCGGTCCGCGACCCGCGAAACACACCAAACGAAAGGCCGGGTCGCCCTCGAGTGGGCCGTCGTGCACCGTGATGAGGCCCTCGACGAAGTCCGCGAGGGCCTCGGCCCACCACAGCCCCGCCATTCGAGAACTGGCGTGCACGTCACTACGCCAGCGATCGTCGCCGGCCGGAATCCACCAATCGATCCACAGGTCGTCAGGCTGCAAAAGCACCAGACCACCACCGCCTCGTCGTCGTCGCAGCGCGATGTCGCCGAGACCATCTGAATCAAGAAGTTCGATCGACTGCGCGCTGCCGAGCACCAGCGTTGGCCGGTCGGTGCGCACGACAAACATGACCGCGTCACGCTCGGCGCGAAGTAGGTCGTAGTCGTAGAGCTCGGCCAGCGGTTCGTTCACGAAGCCCGTGGCAGATACGGCGCCCACAACGGATCAGGATCGGGCAGGTGACGCCAACGCCACCACGGCCCGTCGGGTACTCGAGGTTCGAAGTGCATGCGCCATCCGATCTCTTCGAGTAGCCGGTCTCCCTTTTGCATGTTGTGACGTCGACAGGCTGCGACCACGTTGGTCCATTCATGTCGACCGCCTCGACTACGCGGAACGACGTGATCGATGGTGTCGGCATGCTCAAGGCAGTACGCGCATCGGTAACTGTCACGAAGCAAGAGAGAACGTCGTGTCAACGGAGGTGTACGCACCCGGGAAGGCAACTTCACCATGTCGTGGAGTCGAACGATCGCCGGAATCTGTACCACGAGCGAAGCCGACCGACAAACGTTGGGATATTCCGGGGTGGCGATCGGCTCAGCGCGACCGGCCAGCATCAACACGACGGCGCGTCGTTCGCTCACCAGCTGCAAGGGTTCGAAGGTGGCGTTCAAGAGAAGGACCCGACTCACGAGCGCCGTCCCACTGGTTGGGCCACGGCCCACTTCGCGGCATCCACGACCGAGTTCGGGCTCAATGCGTCATCGGCAGGACCATTGACGGTCACCATCCGAAAGTGCCAATACTTCTCGTCGGGCAGCGGTAGGAATGGCCAGCGATGCAACCAACCCTCACGACGAAGTCGCCACCCGGCGCGCACCAGCACCACCGCGTCAGCGGGACGTCGCGTGAGGTGACGACCGAGACCAGGAGCGAGCAGACCCTTCATGATCGAGCTCTCCACGCGACGAGCGCCGCGCCTAGTAGTGGTCCGTCAGCTCCGAGTCCAGACCTCGCGATCTCGAGGTGTTCGGAATAGGGCAAGCGCGCCATCGCTCGTGCCGATTTGTTCGCGACGTCGAAGAACTCGTCACCGAAGCCGAGCGCGACCGAACCAGCGATGTAGCAGTGGTTGAAATCCAGGACCGATGCGAGTGAACCCACCGCCCGTCCGACGAGGTCAGCCGTTCGCACTCGCGTCGCGGCGTCCGCCTCAGCGGGACTGCGTCCGGTCATCGCTTCGATCGCCCAGCCGGACGCTTCGGCTTCGAGACAGCCGAACGCACCGCACGAACAGAGGTTGCCGTTCGGCACGACGTTGAGGTGTCCAATGTGACCGGCGTTGCCTGATTCGCCGTCGAGCAACTCACCGTCGATGACCAGACCACCGCCAACGCCAGTCGAGACCACCATTGAGAGGTACGAAGAAACGTTGCGTGCGGCACCGAACGCGCCTTCGGCTAATGCGAGCGCGCGGGCGTCGCCGTCAACGTAGACGTCACGACCGAGGGCGTCGCGCAACGTGCTTCGTAATGGGAACGCGCGCCATTGCGGGATGTTGAGCGGTGAGACTTCCTCTCCCCCGCGAGTCATCGGACCGGGGCATCCGACGCCCACGACCTCTACCAGACCTTCTTCCACGACTCGGCGCGAAAGGTCAATTATGGCAGTGATCAAATCGTCGTGGTGGTCGGCGTCGTTGATTCGCGAGCGCGCACGCAGCGTCCCCTCGCCGTCAATCAGCGCGGCCTCGACCTTGGTCGCGCCAATGTCGAGAGCCAGGCACGGGGGCGCGTTACGCGCTACCCCGACGGGGGTCATTCTCGAGTGCGGCGCTGACGCGACAACCAGTCGCGAAGCGAACTGGTCCGAGGACCGTAGTTCGCGCGGGTATCGTCACCACGGCTCGGACGAGTGATGTCCTGCCACG
Source organism: Acidimicrobiales bacterium (assembly GCA_035532375.1). Lineage (GTDB taxonomy): Bacteria > Actinomycetota > Acidimicrobiia > Acidimicrobiales > RAAP-2 > RAAP-2. The sequence goes on along the minus strand of DATKRC010000072.1, from coordinate 31,399 downwards.
ATGCACGTCCCATAAGACGAGCATTTCGCTCGATTACTACTGCGGAAATAAACATGAGTGCCACGCCAACGAGTCCCAAAAGGACCGAACTGGAGAAACAGAGGATAAGGATCACGAGGCCCGCGACGAATCCGGCGATACCCCAACGAACGCGTCGTCCACCGTGCGAGTACACATTGGTCTCTCGAACGTTCTTCGCGAAACGTGGATCTTGCTTCGAAAGCGATTCCTCAAGTTCGGCCAGGATTCGCTGTTCGTGCTCTGAGAGTGGCACCGCGCCTCCTTCCGTGTGAACCTGAACCCATAGTAGTTACTCGACATCGGGCCCGGCACATCACTTATCGGTTCCTTAGGACGATAAAATCAGGTCCGTACAAAGGAGTTCGGTGTCCGAGACACGCCTGCGAGTGGCCATGATCTGCACCGGGAACATCTGTCGCTCGCCGATGGCTGAGGTCGTCCTCCAACATCTCATCGACGGCGAGTCAACGCTGCGCGGTCGAGTCGACGTGACCAGCGCCGGCACCGCCAACTGGCACGTGGGAAGCGCGATGGATCAGCGTGCGCGCAGCGCCCTCAATCGGGCTGGCTTTAGGGGTGCCGGATCGCTCGCGGCCTTCGCGGACCGGACGTACCTGAACAACCAGGACATCGTTATCGGTATGACTCGTGAGCACGTTCACGAAGTAAGAAAACGTCTTGCCAACGACGACACCGAAGTGGTCTTGATGCGCAACCTCATCGAACCGGGACGAGACCTCGACCTGTTCGATCCGTATTACGGAAACGACGCCGATTTCGACGAATGCTTGGAGACGGTCAGAGCTGGAGGTCAGCGTTTGACATGGGAATTTCGTCAGCGATTGGACCCAGGCTCGCGCGAAGCTTGACCTCGTGCAGGGTCGGGTAATGGATCATGGGGAGGACGCCGTCCGTGCTGACGATGCAGGGCGAACGTACTCTCAATGATCGAGGACGACTAATAGGACTGGAAAGTCTCTGTTAGTTGAGAGAGGCTTTCCACCGAGCCACTGACTGGTGAGTACTGATAGGACTGGAAAGTCTAGAACCCGGGCAGTTCGCTCGGCACGGTGTCCTCCACGGAAATGTGAACTTGTTGACGCAGAGGAATTTCCTTCATGAAGAATGCGGTGATGAAGGCCGCGACGACCAACGGGATCGAGACGATAAACACGGTCTGTAATGAATGGCTGAACGCATTGATGACGAGTTCTCGTGCAGCCGGTGGCAATTTGGCAATCTGGGCCGGATTCTCCGAAATATCTGCGCCACCAATTAACTTCATGAAGGCGGGCGACGCCGTTGCACGAAGGTGACTCAGTAACTGGCTGTTGAGAAAGGCGCCCAGGATTGCCACGCCGAACGCGCCACCGATGGTTCGAAAGAACGTCGCGGTGGCGGTCGCGGTACCGAGTTGGGAGTGCGGTACTGAGTTCTGAACGGCAACGACGAGAACCTGCATTACCAGACCAAGCCCGAGGCCGACTACGAACATGTCGATCGCCGCGAAGCTGTAGGAGGTGCGTGGGCCGAGTTGCGCTAGGAAAACGAGGCCGACGGTCGTGACCGCGAGGCCCATTATTGGGAAAATCTTGTATCGACCCGTGCGCGAGACAAGTCGCCCGCTGACAATAAAGGTGATGAGCATGCCGCCCACCATCGGCAGAAGCTCGAGGCCCGACGACGTCGGAGTGGCGCCGTGCACAATCTGCAGGTAGAGCGGCAGAAAGACAATCGAACCGAACATCGTAAAACCAATGGCGAAGCTGACCGCCGAGGCCGCAGAGAACGTGCGGTTGCGAAAGAGTCCAGGTGGGATGATGGGTTCAGCAACATTCGCCTCAACGAAGCAAAAGATGATTAGCAATGCCGTGCTGGCGATTCCCATTACGAGGATTGCCGGAGAACTCCAGGCCCAGCCTTTCGTACCGCCCAGCGTTGTGACCAGAATCCAACCGACGACGCCCGCTGAGAGCAACGATGTGCCCCACCAGTCGATCTTGTGATGGACCTTGTGCATGGGAATGTGCAGCACAGCCGCAATGATGAAGAGGGCCACGACACCGATTGGCACGTTGATGTAGAAGATCCAACGCCAGGAAATGTGCTGAGTGAAGAATCCGCCGGCAAGTGGGCCGAGAATGCTCGAGAGACCAAAAACGGCGCCGAAGTACCCCATGTAGCGACCACGTTGACGGGGAGGGATGACGTCGCCGATGATTGCCTGCGAACCCACCATCAAACCACCGGCGCCAGCGCCCTGGATAGCGCGGCACACGATGAGTTCGAGCATGTTTTGTGAGAGGCCCGAAAGTATCGAACCGGCCAAGAAGATGACGATCGCGATCTGAAAGAATTTCTTGCGCCCGTAGAGATCACCGAACTTGCCCCATAGCGGCAGGGTGATCGTCGACGTGATCAAGTAGGCGGTAACGACCCACGACAGATGGTTGAGACCGTGTAGGTCACCGGCGATCGTCGGAAGGGCGGTCGCCACAATCGTCTGGTCCAATGCGGCCAGGAACATTCCAAGCATCAAGGCGGAGAGGATCACCAAAATTCGACGATGTTCTTCCTTCGTGAACTCGTGTTCCTCGGGTGCGGCCATGACGACACTGTCAAGGTCATCAGTCACGATCACTCTCCATCTCGCCTGTTAAGGCGCGAGCGAACTTCTCGAGTGATGATGAGAAAATGATCACTTCTTCTTTGGTCCAACCTTCAAAGAGGCGCGTCAGTCGATGGTTGATGGCGAGCATGATTCGCTCAATCGTCTTCACTCCGGACCTCGTTAAGGTGATGCGCTTGGCACGCTTGTCCTGGGCGTCTGGCCCGATGGCGACATAACCGAGCCGTTCGAGCTGTTGAACCTTACGAGTAACCGCAGGCGTGTCGATCCCGAGAAGGTCAGCGAGATCACTCACGCGGGCCGACTCGCCATGCGAACGCAGTTTCAAGAGCAGCGCGGATCCAGCGCGGTCAAGTCGTACGCCCGCTTCCTTCAACAGTTGCTCGTGCGAACGCGCGAGCGTGAACGCGCGCGAAAGAACGGTCAAACTCGACGCCACTCGACGAAGTTCGTTAGGCGAGAGCGCCACCCCCTCACGTGGTGCTTGATAAGTTGCTTTCGGCATACAACAAATTTATCAGTCTCCCTTGTGACTATGCCATTCGACGTCATTCTCTGTTTATTAGCTTTGATTGTTGCGCTGACCAGTTTGATTGCGCCCTAGTTTGGGCCAAGAGGAGACCAATGAAAACCAGACTCACCGAGATGTTGCACATCGAACACCCGGTGATGCTCGCGGGTATGGGTGGTGTCGCCTACAGCGCGCTGGTCGCGGCGGTCTCCAACGCCGGTGGCTACGGATGTCTCGGGGCCTCCACTATGTCGAGCGAACGTCTCTCACACGAGATCGCGGCCACCAAGGAACTCACCTCCAAGCCCTTCGGCGTTGACTTGTTGACCGCATTCCCCGAAACTCTGAAACACAACGTGGAACTGTTGATCGAGGGCGGCGCGAGCACGTTCGTAGCCGGACTCGGCGTCCCTTCGCACCTCATCGACCTCTGTCACGAGCACGACGTGCTCGTGATCTCGATGTGCGGCAAGGTCGAACACGCCAAACGAGCGTTGGACGCTGGGTGTGACCTCGTTGTGGCCCAAGGAACCGAGGCCGGCGGTCACACCGGTACCGTCGCGACGATGCCGCTTGTGCCGTTGATCGTCGACGCCATGGACGGCGCGATCCCTGTCGTTGCCGCCGGAGGAATATTCGACGGTCGCGGTCTCGCCGCCGCTTTGTCACTGGGCGCCGCCGGAGTGTGGATCGGCACTCGATTCATTGCGACGCTGGAGGCACGCGCCATCCCCGGATATCGCGAAACGATGCTCGCGACGCGCGAAGACGGCACCGTAATCTCGCGCGCGTTCAGTGGCAAGACCATGAGGGTGCTCAGAAACGAGACGACCGATCGCTACGACGCCGATCCGTCGTTATTGAAGAAATTCCCGGACCAATTGACGGTGGCCTTCAACGACGGGACTTTCCACCTCGGCGGTGACGAACACACGACCGGCGTCGACCCGCGTCGCGAGGGATACCCGGCGGGACAGGCCGTCGGGGCCATCACGTCGATCGTTCCAGCCGGTGACATCGTGCGTTCAATGGTTGAAGAGGCGCAGCGTGTGATCGATGCCTTGAGCGTCATCCAGTCAGCCCGACCGACCTAGTGTTTTTCCATGACTGATGCCAGTCCCGAAGTCGACGAGATACTTTCGGCGATTCGTGGGGCCGCCAAGCGGGTTACCGTCGCCAAGCGTACGGTCGCCGACGTCCTGGTCGCCGCTCGCGGTCATCTCACCGCTGAAGAGATCACCCAGGAAGTGCAAGCCCGTCAACCTGACGTCAGTCCGTCGACCGTCTACCGGATCCTCGAAGAGTTCCAGGATTTGCAGATCGTCGTGCACTCCCATCTCGACCAACACGCCGCGGTGTTCCATCTCGCCGGGGCTGTGCACGGACACCTCACGTGTGACACCTGCGGCGCGACCTTCGAGATTCCGGCGGCGCACTTTGACGCGTTGAGCAAGGACCTCCAACGCACGTTCGGTTTCATGTTGGACCGCCACCACGTGGCCGTGACCGGCACGTGCGAATACTGCCAAGCCCATCGGCGACGATCGGACTGACCGTACTCTTAGGCGCTTCTTAGTACCGGCCTCGATTCACGCCGAAGGGCAAAAGTAGAGTTTCACAAGGTACCCCATGATCAAAATCGACCATCTCACGAAGAGGTACGGCGACACACTCGCGCTCGATGATCTGGACTTCGAAGTCAAACCCGGCGTGGTAACGGGCTTTCTCGGACCAAACGGCTCCGGCAAGTCCACGACAATGCGAATCATCCTCGGTCTCGATCACCCGACCGGAGGCCGAGCGATAGTCAACGGCCATCGCTACGCCGAATTGAAGGATCCCGTTCGCGAAGTCGGCGCGTTGCTCGACGCCAAGGCCGTGCACCCTGGACGTACCGCCAGAAATCACCTGCGGGCACTAGCCGCGTCGAATCAAATCCGGAGATCGCGAGTCGACGAGGTGCTGGATTTCGTAGGTATCGCCGCCGTCGCCAATAAGAAGGTCGGGACGTACTCCTTGGGCATGAGTCAGCGCTTGGGCATTGCCGGAGCTCTGTTGGGCGATCCCGGTGTCTTGCTCTTCGACGAGCCGGTGAACGGGCTCGACCCCGAAGGGATCAAGTGGATACGCGAGTTCTTTCGGGCGCTCGCCAATGAAGGACGAACGGTCTTCGTCAGTTCACACCTCATGAGCGAAATGGCCGTCAGCGTCGACGAGATCATCGTGATCGGTCGCGGCCGTTTCATCACGTCCGGCTCGGTCAACGACCTCACTAAGAATGTCGGCGGTACCGTACTGGCGCGCGCGTCAGACCTCGACAAACTCAGTGCCCTCGTGACCTCGCATCACGGAGTCGTCCACGATGCCAATGATGAGGGCATCACCATCTCGGGCCTGACGTCGGATGAGGTCGGTCGATTGGCTTTCGACGCCGGAATCGCAATCTTTGAATTAACTCCCCAACGTGCGTCTCTCGAAGAGGTGTTCATGGACCTCACCGCCGACGCCGTCGAATACGGCTCCAAGAAGACGGATCCAGCCCGTGGCCAATGAATCAACACTCATGGCCACGACGAAGTCCGAGTGGATCAAGTTCCGAACCGTCCGTTCGTCGATTATGGGCGTCGCCGTGACCGTGCTGCTCACGATCGGCCTCGGTGTCCTCATCACCACCCTCATTCGGACCCACTGGAGCCAATTGAGCGCCATTCGCGTCGCGACGTTTGACCCGGTCTCGAGCAGTCTTCGTGGCAGTCTCTTCGCCCAGTTCGCGGTGGGCGTGATCGGCACGCTCTTCATCACGAATGAATACACGTCGGGTTCGATTCGCACGACCCTGACCGCGGTCCCCAATCGTTTCCGATTGATTGCCGCCAAGTGCATCGTGCTCTTGATCACGACGCTCATCCTCGGTGAGTTCGTCTGTTTCGCCGCGTTCCTGATCGGTCAACGGATCTACCTCGGTGTCGTGCCGACCGCGTCAATCGATAGTGGCACGGTACTGCGCTCGGTGATACTCGCCGGACTGTATTTAGCGTTACTGGCGATCTTCGCCTTCGCCCTCGGACTCATCCTTCGCCAGAGCGCCGCCGCGATCAGCGTCTTCGTGTCGTTGCTGCTGATCGTGCCGATCATCGGGCTCTTCTTTCCTCAGAGTTGGCAGAACGACTTCACGCGTTTCGAACCGTCAACACTGGGCGTGTCGATGCAGTCGCCGTTCGCCCCGTCGAACTCTTTCGGCGCCTGGAGCGCGACGTTCATCTTGCTCGCCTACGTCGTCGCTACCCTCATGATTGCCATGGCGCTCTTCCAGCGACGCGACGCCGGGCCCAACCAGTAAATCCGGTTCTAGAGTGACCTGATGGAACTGAGTGACGCGCTACGCACGACCGGCTCCGTTCGAAAGTTCCTCGACAAGCCAGTAGCGGATGACGTCCTCTACGCGATCCTCGACGATGCCCGCTTCGCACCGTCGGGTGGCAATCGCCAAGCGTGGCACGTGATCGTCGTGAAAGACGCGCAACGTCGCCGAGCCTTACGCGATCTCTACCTCGACGGCTGGCACGATTACGTGGCCCACGTGCTGGCCGGACTCGTACCCTTTTCTCCGCTGGCGAGCGACGAGGACCGCGCCAGCGCCGCGGCGAAACGAGACGCGGCGATCGCGACCTCGAAACCTGACGGCTTCTCCGAGACGCTCGACGAAGTGCCGGTCATGCTGGTCGTCTGTGCTGATCTCAACGCGTTGGCGGCAACCGACCGGGACCTCGATCGCTACCAGATCGCCGGTGGCGCATCGATCTATCCGTTCGTCTGGAGCATTCTCTTGGCCGCTCGAGCACGGGGGCTCGCCGGCGTGATGACGACCATTGCCACGCGCAACGAGTCGGGCGTACGAGCGGTCCTCGAAATTCCTGACAACCAAATCGTGGCGACCGTGGTGGCGCTCGGTCATCCATCGAATCTCGTGACGAAGCTGAAGCGACGTACCGTCGAGGAGTTCACCACCACCGATTCCTTCGACGGCGCGAACTTCACGCCGACGGGTTAGTCACCGAAGATCTCGTCGGAGTCTTCAGCGAGTCGTCGCGGACCACGACGAATCGTTGGACGCACGCCGTCAATTACCAGCGGCGTTCGCATCGTTGTCACTTCCCCACAGGGAGTATCCATCGGACCGACAAAGTCACCGTCGCGTATCTGCGCCTGACCGAAGGCGCCCGCGACGTCGAGTATCGGCGCGTGCGGAACGCCCGAAGTGTCGAGAACGTCAAGCCAGTGCTCGGTCGAATGCGTCGAGAAGATCCGATCCAATGTCACGCTGAGTTCGTTGCGGTGCAACACTCGCGCCGCATTCTCTCGCCACTCGTCGTGACTCGTCAACTCCGAATCGTCCAATACAGCGACTAATCGCTTGTACTGCGCGTCGGTGCCGACCGCGAGGAGTAGAAATCCGTCTGCGCTCGTCACCGGCCCATAAGGCGTGATACTCGGGTGATCGTTACCCAGTCGAGACGGATTCACTCCGGTCACCAGATAACCCTGGGCTTGGTTCACCAGTGCGCTCATCGCCGATTCCAAGAGCGGCGCTTCGAAGTGGCGGCCCGGCTGTCCCCGAAGTCGACCGAACAGTCCCGCCAGCAGGCCGACGGTCCCATAGAGACCCGTCACGACATCGGCGATCGGCGCGCCAACCTTGGTGGGAGGTCCGTCCGGTTCGCCCGTCACGCCCATGATCCCGGAGCGGGCCTGGGCCAACAGATCGAATGACGGCTGGTCGGCGACCGGTCCGCCGGTGGTGGCTGGCGTGATGCTCACCCAGACGCACTCCGGATTGCTCGCCCGCAGTCGGTCGATTCCCAATGAGGCGCTCTGACTGGGCAGATAGTTCTCTACGACGGCGTCGGCGAGACGTACCAAGGAAGCGACCCGTTCGAAATCCTTCGGATCGCGAAGATCGGCCACCACGTTGCGACGATGACGATTGACGGCCAAGAAGTACGTCGCGTCATCACCGTGACGAGGCGGCGCGAGGGAACGAACCGGATCGCCACCCGGGGATTCCACCTTGATGACGTCCGCTCCAAGATCGCCCGCGACCATCGCGCACAAGGGTCCCGCCACTACCCGCGAAAGGTCCAGGACTCGCACCCCTTCGAGTGGCAATCCGGTGCCCACGTTCGTCGGGTCGAGGGACCACTCCATCAGAGCACTTTGGAGAGAAAGCTCTGAAGTCGCGGCGACGAAGGCGACGTCAGCACGGTCTTGGGGTCCCCCGACTCTTCGATGACACCCTGGTCCAAGAAGTACACGGTGTCGGCGACTTCTTTTGCAAAACCCATTTCGTGGGTTACCACGATCATCGTCATACCGCTTCGCGCGAGGTCTTTCATGACGTCGAGTACTTCCCCCACCAACTCCGGGTCGAGCGCCGAAGTTGGTTCATCGAACAACATCAACTTCGGCTCCATGGCGAGTGCCCGCGCGATCGCGACCCTTTGCTGCTGTCCCCCTGACAGCTGAGTGGGATAATTCCTTTCCTTACCTTCGAGACCGACACGTACCAGCAGTTCTCGGGCGAACTTCTTTGCCTGCTCTTCGTTGATGTCCTTGACCTTGATCGGTCCCACGGTGATGTTCTCGAGCACGTTCAGATTCTGAAACAGATTGAATCGTTGGAAGACCATTCCAATTTGCGAACGTTCGTGGCAGATCCGCCGGTCGTTGAGTTCATAGAGTTTGTCACCCCGGAGTTCATAGCCCACGAGTTCGCCGTCAACGAGAAGCTCACCGGCGTCGTGCTTTTCCAGGTGATTGATACAGCGCAACAAGGTGCTTTTGCCAGAACCAGATGGACCGATCAAACAGGTCACTTCGCCCCTGGCGACCGTGAGATTCACACCCTTCAACACCTCGACGCCCGCGTAGGACTTATGGACACCGATCGCCTCGACCATCGCCTGGGTCATGAACCCACTCCCACCTGGACGCCGCGCTTCGTGCGGTACTTGGAAGCAATCCCGCGTAGGTCGCGGCGCATCCGCTGGATCGGCGTGGGCGGCGCTGTACGCAACGCGCCCCGGGAGAAGTGGCGTTCGACATAGAACTGTCCAATCGACAGCACGGTCGACACAATCAGATACCAGAGACTCGCGAGCAACAGCATTGGCATGATCTGATACGTCTCACCGTAGATGTTGGTCACCGCTCCGAGAAGTTCGACCACTCCCGCGACCACCACGAGCGACGTGGTCTTCAGCATCGAAATGACTTCGTTGCCGGTCGGGGGGATGATAACGCGCATGGCCTGTGGTAGAACGACCAGTCGAAGCGTCTGGCCCCTTGTCATACCGAGAGAGATCGCCGCCTCCGATTGGCCCTCATCTACGGCAATGATCCCCGAACGAACGATCTCGGAGAAGTACGCACCTTCATTGAGTCCGAGGGCGACGACCGCCGCGGTAAAGGGAATGAACACGTTGTTCGAATTGAAATGGAATAGATAGACATGCGTGAACGGAATCCCGATTGCGAACGACGGGTAGAGAAAGGCGATGAAACTCCACAGCAGGAGCTGTACGTAGACGGGAGTTCCACGAAAGGCCCACGTGTACGTCCAAGCCACGCCTGACATCAGCCGATTGTGCGAAAGTCGCATGATCGCCACGATGATGCCCAAGACGATGCCGGCAATCATGGCCAGTGCCGTGAGTTCGAGGGTGACGACCAATCCCCGGAGAATCTCCCCGTTCGTGAAGTAGTGGAAAATGACGTTCCATCCGAAGCGCCATTTGAACTGCGCGTGACAGACATATCGGCCAGACACCCTGTGGCAGACTCGAGCGCCCGAAGGGATCTTCGAAAAGAGCGTATGGACGAACATGGCGATGAAGAGCGCCAGAACCACCATGCCAATCCACTGGCCTACGTGTCGAACGGGGACGACCTTGAAAGCTTCGTCCCCGTTCGCACTCATGAAATTAGTTTTTACTACGACTTACGAGAGCGCTCCGTTGAGGACGATCTTCGATGAAGTAAGTCCACCGGCGGTGACGCCGTAGTGCTTCAATATGGCGCCGTAGGTGCCGTTGGCAATCAGGGTCTTGATCGCCGCTTGAATCGCCTTGGCGAGCTGCTTGCCGTTGGGTGTCTTCGGAGTGGCGATCCCGTAAGGAGCTACTTCGATAGCCTTGCCAACCAGTTTGAATACGCCCTTGTTTTGCGAGACCACATAGCCCGCGACCTGACTGTCCAAGAAACCGAACGTCGCCTGGCCTGAGGAGACCGCCAGATCCGCTTCGGTCTGGGTGGGATACGACAGAACAGTCAGCTTCTTGTTCGCGGGGCAAGCCTTGGCGGTCTTCTGCGCGTCGCTTTGCTCTGTCGTTTGGATCTCAACTGCCACGGAGTGGCCGCAAAAGCTCCTCAGGCCGCGAAACGTTGCGGTCGTCGAACTCTTGGCGTAGACGCCCTCGCCGGCCTGAAAGTAATCAACGAAGTTGACCTGCTTCTCACGACTCTTCTCATCAGTGAAAGAGGAGTTTCCAATGGCGTACTTGCCAGAGCCGATTCCAAGAAGAATGCTGTCAAATAGGACGTTGTTCTCCTTCACCTGGATACCGAGAGTCTTCGCAATCGCGTACATGAGGTCGACGTCGAAGCCCACCATGGTGCTGCCGTGCATCGACTCGTCCGGTGCGTAGGAGGCGTCGGTGGCGACCTGGAGCGTCTTGCCCTTGTAGGTCGACGGGACGAGCTTGGCGTCCGCCGCGTTGTACTTGCCCGATGTCGAACTGGCCCCCGCACTTACGCTGGTGGCCAGCATCAGCGAAGCAACTCCCGCCATGACGAGAACCTGACGGAATCGTGTTAAGCGCTGCATGAAATCTCCCTAATTTTCCCCTCGCCGAGGTCGGCGTCTGGGTTCTATTGATATCAGATAATTCGCTCAGTTAACTCGCAGAGCGCTGGAGGTCGCCTCACTGCTCAAAAACCATTTCCGGATTCGACGTCGATGACGTGGTCGGGAGATAGTGGAACACGACGATCGCGACCACCACGGCGCAGGCGGCAGCAACCAGACACCCTCGATGAAATCCGTTCATGAACGCGGCGGTGAGCTTGGGGTCGACCGTGGCCCGGGCCACCGCTGGGAGATGAGCAGCGGTCATTTTGGCCGCTTGCATCGATCTCTGCGCGACGTCGAGTTGATGAGCGCTGATGCCGTGCCCTTGCAATGGCTCGAACGCCCGACGCACGGCGGGTCCGAAAAGTGAGGCGAAGACCGAACCGATGATCGCGACACCCATCGTTCCTCCGAGCTCACGAGTCGTTTCATTGCCCGCGGCGCCTGTTCCAATTTCATTCAGTTCGAGCGTGTCCATGGTGGCGGCGACCGAAGGGGCATTCACGAGCGAGAAACCGACGGCCAGGATAATCATCGAACCGAGGATCGGGCCCGCATAGGCCGCGTTGGCCCTCAGCATCGACATCCAAGTGAGTGCCACCGCGGTCACGAGCAGACCGATCGAGACCACGAACCGTGTGCCGAGTCGAAGAGCGGCGTGGGCCCCGAGTGGTGTGGCGACCATGACCGCGAACGCAAAAGGCAGCGTGTGAATTCCAGCGGACAAAGGTGAAAATCCTCGCACGAGTTGGAAGTACTGCGTCACCAGGAAGATGAACCCGAAGAGGCAGAAGAAATTCGTCGCCATGGCACCGGCGCTCGCGGCGTAGGTCCGGTTGTTGAAGATTCGCACGTTCATGAGCGGGCCCTCGCGTCGCAGCTCGTAGTTCGCGAATCCGGTGAGCAACATGACGGCCACCCCAAACAGGACCAACGTCGGTGACGAGCGCCAACCCCACGACGGTCCCTGGATAATCGCCAAGATCAATGCGGTGATGCCGGTAGTTCCGAGCGCGAGTCCCACCAGGTCGATCGGATGGCGGTCGGGGTTGGTCGATTCCGGCACGACCGACGCGATCGCCACGATGCCAATGAGAGCGACCGGGACGTTGACCAGGAAGATCGAACCGAAGAAGAATTGAGTGAGCAGTGCACCTCCAGCCACCGGTCCTAGGGCGATGGCGATGCCCGTCGTCGCGGCCCAGATTCCAAACGCCTTCGCGCGTTCACGGCGGTCTTCGAAGATGACCGTCAATGTGGAAAGCGTGGCAGGAAAAATGAACGCCGCGCTGGCACCCATCAAGGCGCGCGCCGTCAAGAGCGTCGACACGTTGTGGGAGAAAGCGGCCAGTATTGAAAAGACCGAGAACGCGAACAGAGCCCACTGCATGACGCGCCGGCGACCCCAACGATCCGAAAGTCCCCCGCCGGCGAGCAGGAGTCCGGCGAACGGTAAGGAATATCCGTCAACGATCCACTGAAGCGATGAATTCGACGCGTGCAGGTCGCGAGAGATCGTGGGCAACGCGACGTTCACGATGGTGTTGTCAACGACCACGAGAAATACGGCGATACAAAGGACGACCAGCACCAGCCATCGCCGTTCACTGGCAAACGTTGGCACTGACCCCCCAAAACATCATGTTCTGCATCGCTTATCAAGCAGATATTCGGTCGTGCCGAACACTTGCGACCTTACTTAACGAGACGGTCGAGACACGGCATTTCTAAATCAAATGTGTAAGGTAGTGATTCGAGCGATTGATCTCACGAGGAATTGACACTGACAAACGCCGAATCCTTGTAGCCCTTCGGCCATCGTCCTGGTCGACTCGGTCGCAACAGCATGTCCGTCAGATCGCGTCGCAAGTGTTCTTGACGCCACACCAGTTGTTCCTGGGCTCCACGCATGATGCGTTCAGCGTCGTGGCACTCGGTGCGCCACGACGGATCGGCGAGGATATCGAAGCACTTGAACGTGCCGTCGGCAAACTGCACGTATCCGAGATCGTCGCTAACCGAAGCGGCCAAATTGGCCAGTGACAGACTGCGATCCTTCGGCCAGCCATTCGTGACGTGTCGGATGAAATACGTGCGATAGTCCCATTCGTAGTGGGCGGCGCTTCGCCACGCCACGTCCTCACCATCCATAAGGGGTGTCAAGGAGCGGCCATCGCTCTGCGCCGGTTCCTCAATCGACATGACGTCGGCCAGCGTCGGTAGGAGATCAACATTCTCGCTGAACTTGGTGACAACTCGACCGGCGTTGGCCGAGTGAGGATCCCTCCAAAGACCAATCACGTGATAACTCTGCGGAAAGAAACCCAACTTTTCCTTGAGACCATGATCGCCTAACTGTTCGCCATGGTCGGCGGTGATGACGACCACGGTGTCCTGCCACTCCCCGCGAGCTTCGATCGCCGCGACGACTCGCCCCAGTTGCGAGTCGACTTCACTGATCATTCCGTAGTACTGCGCTTTCAAAGCGCGCATCAGATCCGGATCACTCGGCGCGGCGCTGGTTTCAACACCCATCGCCGCGTCGTGGATGGCGTGGCGTTCCTTCGAAGGAACCGCCGCAATCGGCATCTCGACGTCTGCCGGATCGTACATTCGCGAGAACGCTCCAGCCGCGGCGTAAGGAGGATGAGGGCGCAGGTAACTGAGGTGGGCGAACCATCCGCTCTCTTGGGATCCCAACCACTCCAAGAAACGGGTCGTGAGAAAACCACTGAGCGAAAGCTCGGCCGGGCGATCCGGTTCACCGCGCGCGGCCGCTTCCCAACCGTAGGGCACGTCGTAACCCTTCGCTCGCAGGTGCTGGATCCAACCGGCCTGGCTTTCGGGTAGGTACAAGGCGACCGAGAGGCCCGGTAGTACGCCGTCGTAACTGTCAAGCCGGGGATCGTCGACGCCCACGGCGTTCGCCGGATCGACGCCCTGGTCGGTGTAGCCAAAGAGCGTCGGGTCGTAACCGGCTCGACGGGCCACGTGGGCGATGTTGTCGAGTCCCTTGGGCAGCGGTGTCCCATTGGCGACGACCCGATTGTTCATCTGGTAGGTCCCGGTGTAGATTGCGGCTCGTCCGGGCGAGCACGGCGCGGCCTGGGAGTAGTGCCGCGAAAGCCGCACGCCCTCGCGTGCGATGCGGTCAAGGGTCGGGGTCTGGACCAGCGGATGGCCCGCCGCTCCGTAGGAGTCTCCGCGAAACTGGTCAAGCGTGATGAAAAGTACGTTCACTTCGCCGCTTCGACGTAATGGTGCATGTGCTTGGCCAGGTCGTCGACGATCTCTTTGGCTTCGGGCACGATCGTCGGCATGCGCAAGAAGTTGTGAATCATTCCTTCGGCTTCCAACAACTCGACTCGCACACCGAAGTGTTCGAGGAGTCCCGCGTAGGCGACCGCTTCGTCACGAAGCGGATCGCATTCGGCGACGACCACGATCGCCGGAGGAGCGCCCGTCAGGTCATTGAACATGAGCGGCGTGACGCGCGGATCGCTGTGATCGGACCACCCATCGAGATAGAGCCCGTAGTCATAGCGCAAATGCTCGATATTGAGTCCGTAACCGTCGCCGTACTTTTGCACCGAGTCGGTGAACAACTCCGGTCCGAGCGTCGGGTAGATCACGACCTGGGCGGCGATGCCCAGCTTCTCATCTTTGGTCAGCGCGCAGGCCACGGTGATCAATGTCGCTCCGGCGGAGTCCCCCATCACGATCAACTCCGCCGCAGGGTCGTCGAACTCACCCAGGTGCGCGAGCACGTAGCGAATCGTGTCGACCGCGTCATTGATGCCGGCGGGAAAAGGGTGCTCTGGAGCAAGCCGGTATTCAACCGAGAGGAACCGCATCCGAGTATCAGATGAGAGTCGTCGACACAGAGCGTCGTGCGTATCTAGGTCACCCATCACGAATCCGCCACCGTGGAAATAGACCACCAGCGCCTTACTCTCGTCCTTGAACGGCGCGTACAGTCGAGCCGCCAGTGTTCGCCCGTCGAGTTCGAGTTCCACGTCACGAACCGACTCCACGGTCACGGGCTCGCCGCCTGCGCCCAACGACAACTCGCGGAAGGCGGCGCGACGCTCGTCAGAACTGAGGAGTGAGGGGTGCGTCGGTGGTTCGGCGCGTACGGCGTTGACGTAGGGCTCGAGCGAGGGGTGGACCATGGCGACCTCCTTCGTTAGAGACTACGGCTCGCCCGACGCCACGTCGCAACCGAGTCAGCTTTCGAGGTCGTCCCAGCTCCGGGCGACATTGTCGAATGAATCTCGCCATCCGCGTTTGGCCTCTCGGCGCGCGTCCTTGTGGAATGTTCGAATCTCTCGAAGCGGCGCTTTCCAATCCGGATCAACGACGGTCAAGGAATTGAGCCATGCGCTCGCGACGGCTTCGTCGTGTACCACGCCCAACTTGGTCTGGGTAGTTTCGGCCGCTCGAGCCATCTTGACCGCCGGCTTGCCCACGACTAATCCCAGCACCTCACCAGCACATTGCAGTCGTTTCAATTCGATCCGTAACTTATGGAGATTTTCATTGGACGAGTCTGACCGCGCTGTGCGATTCGCCTTTCGAACGTCACGCCACGGGCCTTTGATCTGCGAGCCGAGGACCTTCAGCGCCGGTCCCTTGGCCCGAGTATTCAAGGCGACCGACGAACCGATCGTCGCAATCCCATCAACCAGGAGCGCGTAGCGCTTGGTTGCGCGTTCGAGCGCGCTTCGCTCTTGCGCTTCGTTGATGCGCTTGTCCAGTCGAACTTCAATCTCGGTCTTCAGTGGTTCGTCTTCGACCAACGACAGCGACTTCACGATCCCCGAGCGCAAGACGTCGAGATCGCGAACTTCGCCGAGCACCCCGGCGTACCAGGAGAGTTCGACGAGCAGCGGAACTGACCATTCAGCTTCAAAGAGCCCCGAGTAGGCGCGCACCACGGACCTGAGACGTCGCACGCTGACGCGCGCCTGATGGACCCGACCGATGTCGGTGTCTCGGCGACGAGCTTCACGGCGCGGCAACTGAAACATGACATCCCCGCGAGTCGCCTCCAGCAACTTGCCCGACTGAACCGTGCTCAAGTCGTTGAGGAGAAAGTTCCGGGCGAATTGATCGAGCACGTTGGTGATCACTAGTTCCGCGCTCGCGCCGGTCTCGTTCAACGCGTCGCCACCCGAACAGCGACGCTCGCAACAGCCACTCGCAAAGGTCTGATCACTCGGTCCGTTAGCGGCCTTTCACGACACCCATCATCTCGATGGCTAGAGAGAGGAGTCTACGACGCCACTTGTTCGGCGGATCCGAAAAATGTCGGCTCATCGGATTTCAAACGTGTCGCCTTCGGGTTCACGAACTTCGAGAACTTCCGAATACGAGCCCTGCTCTACGCCGGAAAGCCCAACCTCAGAGTCTTCGACTCGATCGTCGTGAGATGACGAGTGACTCGCGGCTCACCCCGCTACTACCGGAAGAGCCCTGAAATCCGATGAGCCATGAACTCTCTGGAGCGGACGACCGGGCTCGAACCGGCGACCTCGACCTTGGCAAGGTCGCGCTCTACCAACTGAGCTACGTCCGCGTCGACACCAATAGTAGCCCACGGTCCCGTCGCAATTGAAGTCGACTCATTCGTTCGAAGACGAAAATTGGGGCCATATCAACGACCGCTACTTCCGAATCCCCCGGCGCCGCGCTTCGCCGACGGGAGTTCTTCCACCGCGGTGAAATGGGCGAACGGGACCGGAAGGACGACGAGCTGAGCGATTCGGTCGCCCTTTTTCACTACGTAATCGTGCGTGGGGTCAAGGTTCACGAGAGCGATGATCACTTCACCGCGATATCCAGCGTCGATCAGTCCGGGAGCGTTGATGCACGTGACACCGTGTTTGGCCGCCAATCCACTTCGGGGCAGCACGAACCCACCGTGACCTTCCGGGATCGCCACCGTCAAGCCGGTCGACACCATGGCGCGACCGCCGCCGGCGGTTATCGTGCACGAATCTACGGCGACGAGATCGCATCCCGCGTCGCCATCGTGGGCGTAGACGGGCAATGTGGCGTCGGGATGCACGACCCGAACGGGGATTTCCATAGCGCGAGGCTACCAATGGGCGGTACGAAGACCCCTGAAGGTTAAGTAATGTCGCTTTGTGCTCGTGTGGATGGATCTGGAGATGACAGGACTCGAACCACTGCGCCACGTCATCATCGAGATCGCCACCCTGATCACTGACGACAATCTCAATGTGATCGCCGACGGACCGGACCTGGTGATTCGCGCCAGTCCCGAGCAGATGGCCGAGATGGGTGACTTCGTCACCGAGATGCACACGAAATCCGGCCTGATCGAGGCAGTCAAGAAGTCGAAAGTGACCAACGAAGAAGCCGAAGCGCAGACCCTGGCCTTCCTCAAAGAACACATCGCCGAACCTCGGTCAGTACCTCTGTGCGGGAATTCGATTGGCACCGATCGGAGGTTCCTCCAGGAGTACATGCCGACGCTCGAGGAGTTCCTCCATTACCGCAACGTGGACGTCTCGACCCTGAAAGAGCTGACGCGTCGCTGGCATCCCGAAGTCCTGGACGCGCAGCCGGACAAGGCGACATCGCACCGAGCCCTCGACGACATTCGCGAATCGATCGCGGAACTCCAGCACTACCGCGACGCACTATTTCCTAAAGCACCGGTGAACCCTCCCACGCCCGATGAATGACGAGGTCCTGTCGCTCGCGCAGGCGACCGCGCTCTTGACGGCGCCGGGTTCGATGTTCGAAACCGAGCGCGTGTCGGTCAGTGGCGTCGAAATGACCGTGTGGAAGCAAGCTCCGGCAACGCTTCGTCAGGTGCTCGACCTCTCGCTGAATCATGCGACGCGTGACTTCCTCGTGTACGAAGGACAGCGCTTCACCTTCGACGAGCACTACCGCGCGGCGTCGACATTGGCCGCGCGATTGGTGGCTCATGGCGTCTCCAAAGGTGACCGGGTGGCGATCGCGTCGCGCAATCTCCCCCAGTGGGTCATCGCCTTTTGGGGAGTCGTCGTGACGGGTGCGGTCGTGGTCCCGATCAACGCGTGGTGGACGCCCGATGAACTGGCCTACGGGCTCAGCGACTCGGGCGCCTCGATCGCGTTCGTCGACGAAGAGCGACTCGAACGGATCCGAAACAAACTCGATGATCTGCCAGAACTTTCAAGTGTCGTCGTGATAAGTGAAGACCCCAGTCGTCCAGCTCGACTGGGTGCGGCACACCCGCGCGTTCGCGTGGTGGACTTCAATGAGTATCTGGGCGATATAAGTGCGAATGCGGTACCACCGGAGGTCGACATTTCGACGGACGACGACGCGACGATGTTCTATACCTCAGGCACGACCGGCCACCCCAAGGGCGCCGTCGGCACACATCGCAACGCGATCACGAATCTGATGAACCTCTTCTTCGTCGGGGCGCGTGCCGTTATGCGCTTTGGCGGTGGCAATGTTGACGAGACCGGTGAAAGCATTCCCAACGCCGGTCTCTTGAGCGTTCCGCTCTTTCACGCGACGGGCTGTCTCGCGACGATGATCACCAATACCGCGTCGGGTGGAAAGTTGGTCATGATGCATCATTTCGATGCCGGCCAAGCCCTGGCCCTGATCGAGTCCGAGCGCCTCACGATGTTTGGCGGCGTGCCAACCATCGCCATGCAGATCCTGGACCATCCCGACTTCACCAAGTTCGACACGTCCAGCGTGAAATCCGTCTCCTATGGTGGCGCACCCGCTCCCCCGGAACTCGTGCGACGAATCCAGGCGGCCTTTCCCACCGGTCAGCCAGGAAACGGCTACGGGTTGACCGAAACTTCGGCCGCGGTGTGCTTGAACGCCGGCGCGGACTACGTCGCCAAGCCGGACAGTTGCGGTCCGCCCCTGCCGGTGGTTGAAGTCGCCATCATTCCCGAGGACTTCGACGGCGGCGAACCGACGTCCGAGCTGGCTAGCGGACCTGGAGTGGTCGGCGAACTGTGGATCAAGGGCCCCAACGTCGTGCGGGGTTACTGGAACAAGCCCGAAGAGACCGCGAAAGCCTTCATCCGTGGCTGGCTTCGTAGTGGTGACATCGCGCGAATTGACGACGAGGGATTCGTGTTTATCGTTGACCGCGCCAAGGACATGATCATTCGCGGGGGTGAGAATGTCTATTCGATCGTCGTCGAAGCGGCCATTTTCGATCACCCCGACGTGGCGGACTGCGCCGTCGTCGGT
The DNA here is from genome assembly GCA_035532375.1 of Acidimicrobiales bacterium. Taxonomy (GTDB): domain Bacteria; phylum Actinomycetota; class Acidimicrobiia; order Acidimicrobiales; family RAAP-2; genus RAAP-2. Next base: position 12,088 of record DATKRC010000072.1, on the reverse strand, counting down.
CTCCCGCACCGCACGATGGGCGAAGAGGTCGCCGCGGTCATCGTGCTACGACCGGGACGAGTCATCGAAGCCGAGGAGATCACTCGTCACGTGGCGAACCACCTCGCGCGCTTCCAAGTGCCGACGAGGATCTTCTTTCGCGCCGATCCGCTGCCGCGTAATCCGCAGGGAAAGATTCTCAAACGAGAACTTCGCTCGTCGTTGGTCGAGCAGGTGAAGCGTTCGGCTTAAACGCCCAGTGCTTGGAGAGCCTCGAACGTCCCGTCGTCGAGCGCGATGTTCGCAGCTGCGCAGTTCTCCTCGAGGTGGGCGACTTTGGACGTGCCGGGAATCGGCAACATGACCGAAGAACGCCGCAACAACCACGCGAGTGAGAGCTGTCCGACCGTGATGGCGTTCTTCTTGGCGAGTTCATCGAGTGGTCCCCCGCTGCGCGCCAGGCTGCCCGCCGCGACCGGGTACCACGGGATGAATCCTATGCCTTCGCGCTCGCAGTACTCGAGCACTGGTTCGCTGTGTCGATCGGTGAAGTTGTAGAGGTTCTGCACCGTCGAGATGGCGACGACTTTTCTCGCGGCTTCGATCTGTTGCACGCTCACCTCCGAGAGTCCGACAGCTTGAATCTTTCCCTCGTTGAGCAAGTCTCGAAGCAGTCCGAATTGGTCCTCGGGCGCGACGGTGTGATCGATGCGGTGCAGCTGGAAGAGGTCGAGGGACTCTTGGCCCAGTCGACGAAGCGACATCTCGCACTCCTGGCGCAAATAATCGGGACGACCGCATTCGCGCCACGCGTTCGGACCGATGCGCAAGTAACCCGCTTTGGTCGCGATCTTGACCTCACCGTAGGGGTGAAGAGCTTCACGAATCAGCTCTTCGGATACGTAGGGCCCGTACGAATCGGCCGTGTCGATGAGATTGACGCCGAGCTCAACCGCCCGGCGAAGAACCGCCCGACACTCGTCGGGGTCCTTGGGAGGTCCCCAAATGCCTTCACCGGTGATGCGCATCGCGCCAAAGCCCAGACGGTTCACGGTCTGGTTCGCGTACGTGAAGGTGGTCGGTGTCGTCATGAAACTCCTCGTCGAAACGTCACCTTATGGTGCGAACGTCGAAAAGCGGCCACCCGAGGGTGGCCGCTTTTCGAGGTAGAGGCGATTACTTGCTGGGCTGCGGGGTGTAACGCAGGTAGTCCTTCACCTTGCGGAAACCCTTCGGGAACTTCTTCTTGGCGTCGTCGTCGCTGAGGGCCGGCGAGATGATGACGTCCTCGCCGTCCTTCCAGTCGACGGGTGTCGAGACCGGGAACTTGGCCGACAGCTGCAGTGAGTCGAGCACGCGCACGATCTCGTCCACGTTGCGACCCGTTGAAGCCGGGTAGGTCAGCGTGAGCTTCACCTTCTTGTTGGGGTCCACGATGAACACGCTACGAACGGTCAAGGTGTCGTTCGCGTTCGGGTGAATCATGTCGTAGAGGTCGGCGACCTTGTGATCGGCGTCACCGATGATCGGGAAGTTGAGTTCCGCTCCTTGGGTCTCGCTGATGTCGCTCTTCCAACGCTGGTGGGAGTCGACGTCGTCGACCGACACGGCGATCAACTTGGTGTTGCGCTTGTCGAAGTCACCGCGGCGAGCGGCAAACGCGCCCAGTTCGGTGGTGCATACCGGGGTGAAGTCCTTGGGGTGTGAGAAGAGAATTCCCCAACCGTCGCCCAGGTAATCGTAAAAGTTGAGCGTACCTTCGGTGGTCTCCGCTGTGAAGTCAGGGGCCTCGTCGCCGAGTCGAATCGCCATGTTGTGCTCCTTGTGCGTGATGTCAGTCCCTTGACTGAACGTGCCAACCCTAGCGGCAAGTTTCGAATTGTTGCCCATATCTATCGGATTTGTAGGGAGATAGAAACGCGTTGATCACAAAGGCTGTGAAACTAGTTCGGTGAACACAGATAGCCCCCCGGTCGTGGCCGCGTTTGATCTCGACGGCACCCTAACCGAAGGTGGCAGTGTCTTCCCCTGGCTCAAGTCGATCGCCGGTCGCGCCCGAACCTGGCGGGCCGCGGCGTCACTCGCGGTGCCCCTCACGGTCGGCGCGATTCGCTCCAGCCGGTGGGCCGACAACGCGAAGGAACGGTTGTTCTTGAAACTCCTCACGGGAATTGACGAAGAGGCGATCAAGGAGAAGACGCGGGTCTTCGCGATCGAACACCTCGCGCTCGAAGGACGGGCACTGTTGTTGGAGCGCCTCGACTGGCACCGTGATCAGGGCCACGACGTGGTGATCGTCTCGGCCTCGTCCCAGCTCTACGTCGACGTCATGACCGAAGAACTCCGGGCCAGCGGCGGACTCGGGACCCGCTTGGCGGTTGATCCGCGGGGCCGTCTCACCGGCGGCTACCTCGGCAAGAACTGTCGGGGCACCGAAAAACTACGGCGTCTCGACGAGTGGATCGAATCTCGCCACTACCCCACACCCCCGATCATCTACGCCTACGGAAACTCGCGCGGTGACCGACGCATGTTGAGCGGCGCGATGTATCCCTTCAATGTCGGCAAGATTCGCGTGGTCGGCTCGTTGCGCCGATTTCCGCGCCTGAAAAGTGCCGATCAGTGAATCACTGCTGGCGGATCGCCGCGCCCAGTTCGACGAGGCCCCCTTCACGACCGTCGTAGGTCACCTGGATTGAGGCGGCCTGTTCGCGCCACGCGATGACGGTGTTGCCGCGCGGATCGACGACGCCCACGTTGACGTCGTAGATGCCGTCGAGCAGCGGGATCTGCTCTAAGTCAATGCCGATGCAGTTCCTTCCCGGCGTGAGATTCACCGGCGAGCCCTTGGCATCACTTCGACTGATCAGCAGGCCCTTTCGCGTGAAGATCTCCATGACGAAGTTGCCGCTGTAAGCACCCTGCGACGTGATATTGACGTCGAAATGCATGCCGGCGCCGCTTCGCACGTCGAACGAGCCCGACGGCGTCGTGATCGAGTCGATGCTGATCGAGGCGAGCAGACCACTGCGGTCGTGTTCGACCGCGCTGTCCATCAAGTGCTCCCGGAAGATTCGAAGCGATTCGTGTGTGGGTCCGTCGGCGATCATGTGCCCACCATCGAGCACGATCGCGCGGTCACAAATCGCGCGCACCTGATCGGCGTTATGGGTGACGAAGAGTATTGAGCGGCCCTCGTCCTGAAAAGTACGAATGCGATCGATGCACTTCGCCTGGAATCGTTCGTCGCCCACGGCGAGCACTTCATCGACGACGAGTATGTCAGGGTCGACGTTCACGGCGACGGCGAAGGCCAGGCGCACGTACATACCGCTCGAATAAAACTTCACTTGCGTGTCGATGAAGTTCTCGATCTCGCTGAAGTCCACGACGTCGTCGAAGATCCCCTCGACCATCTTCTTGGAAAACCCGAGCATCGCGCCGTAGAGGAACACGTTGTCGCGACCAGAGAGTTCCGGTTGGAAACCGGCGCCGAGTTCCAACAGTGCGGCGAGGCTGCCCCGAAGATGAATCTGACCCGAGGTCGGCTGCAAGACGCCGCAGATGCACTTGAGTAATGTTGATTTGCCCGATCCGTTGTGGCCGACGAGACCAACCGTCTCATTGGTGTCCACCGAGAAATTTATGTCGTTGAGTGCGTTGAAGGTCTCGGTCGATCCCGAGCGCGGATGCAGCATGCGCTCTTTCAGCGACTGGTGGCGTTCATGGTGGATATTGAAGGTCTTGGAGATCCCCTCGACCTTGATGACCGTCGTCACAGCTCTGACTCGAAGTTGCCCTGCAGACGACCGAAGAGCACTTCAGCCAAAAGAAAGACCAGGACCGTGATACCGAGCAACGCCAGATCCAAGTAGCAGTACGTCGACATCGGCCACGATGGCAAGATCTTCAAGACCATCGGCACGCTGTGACCGTGCACGACCACCGTCTGCGCCGTCGAGGGCGCGGTCGTGGCCACGTAGAAAGCCCGTTGGAACGTCAACATGATCAAGGTGATCGGGTTCAAGAAATAGAGCCAGGCCAAGCCGTGCGCGTGGAGCTGCGGCGCGATGGAGTGCTCGTAGGAGTAAACGACGGGCGAAAGGAAAAACCAGAGTTGCAAGATGATGAGGATGAAGTGCTCCATGTCGCGCATGTATACGGTGATGGCCGACATCAGAATCGCCAGCGCGGCGGTGAAGAAATACAGCGCTAAGAAGGCAATCGGTAACAGCCAGAAGTAGGCGTAGTCCGGTGAGTGTTGTACCACGACGAGATACAAACCGAACACGCAGAGTTGGATGAAGAAGTAGAAGGTCGCAGCGCCGACGTTGGCGAGCGCGAGGATCTCGCGCGGAAATGAGACCTTCTTCACCAGACCGGAACGCACGACGATCACGCCCGTCGCCGTTGAGAGCGACGTGTTGAACATGTTCCAGACGATCATGCCCGCGAATAGATACGTCACGAAGTCCGGGATGCCGTTCTTGAGGAACTTGGCGAAGACCAACCAGTAGATGGCGAGGAACAGTGACGGCGTCAACATCGACCAGACGATGCCCAACGCCGAGTTCTTGTACTTGATACGAATATCCGACCTGATCAGGCTATCTAGAAGTTCACGTCGATTCCAAAGGTTGCGCAATCTGGTGAACAGACTGTCGCGAGCGCTGACGACGCGAAACGCGTCGCTCTCCAATGAACGGCGATCGACTCGCGTCGACGAGCCTTCGCTCACTACGCGCCTAGACGAACGGCCGAATGTTCAATGACTGCATCGATGAATCCGTACTCCAGCGCCTCTTGTGCGGTGAACCAACGGTTGCGGTCGGAGTCCGCTTCGATCTGCGCCAGCGACTTGCCCGTGTGAAACGCGATCCGCTCAGCCAACTGCTTCTTCATGAATCCGATCTGTTCGGCCTGGATCGCAATGTCCGAGGCCTGGCCTTGCATCCCACCCATCAAGGGCTGGTGCATCAAGATTCGACTGCTCGGCAGCGAGAATCGCTTGCCCGTCGCTCCGGCGCACAGCAAGAACTGCCCCATCGAGGCCGCCATGCCGATGCAGATGGTGCGCACATCGGCGTTCACGTACTGCATGGTGTCATAAATGGCCAGCCCATCAGTGATTACGCCACCCGGGGAGTTGATATAGAGACTGATGTCGCGCTCGGAGTCCTCGGCGTCGAGCAGCAGGAGCTCGGCACAAATTCGGTTGGCCGATTCGTCGTTGACTTCCGAGCCGAGGAAGACAATTCGCTCGCGAAGTAGTCGTTGATTGAGGTCGTTCGCGCCGAATCCGTCGACTCTGTTGGAGATATTCATGCGTCCAATCTACTGTGCGAGACTTCCGAACTTCTCGCTGTGCGTCGTAGACTGAAGTCGCTTGCGGGCGTGGCGGAATTGGCAGACGCGCTGGTTTTAGGTACCAGTTCTTCGGAGTGTGGGTTCGAGTCCCTCCGCCCGCACTCATTGACCACTGTGCGCGGACCGACAATGACGTCTGCTAGGGTGAGATGACTGTTTCGCCGCATATCGCGGTGGAGACCGATTCGACTGTAAAACCTCGAGTTGGGCTCATCTCAACTTGTAGGAGTTATATGTCTGTGTCCTTCGCCGCGCTCGGCGTGCCGTCCAATCTGGTCGAACGCTTGAAACAACGCGGCATCACCGAAGCCTTCCCCATTCAAGAGGCTGCTCTCCCCGACGCCCTCGCCGGCCGAGACGTCGTCGGAAAGGCCATCACGGGATCCGGCAAGACGCTGGCCTTCGGCCTGCCTTTGATGGCGCGTCTCACCAAGGCCCGCCCGCGTAAGCCCGTGGCCCTGGTGCTCGTACCGACCCGTGAACTAGCCGCGCAGGTTCAAAAAGAACTCGCACAGCTCACCGACGACCGCGGACGGCGTGTCATCTGCATCTACGGCGGCACCTCGTACAACGTCGCTCGAAAGGCCCTCAACTTCGGCGTCGACGTCGTCGTCGCGTGCCCCGGCCGCCTCGAGGACATGCTCGAACAGGGCGCCCTCGACCTCTCTTCAGTCACCACGGTCGTCGTCGACGAAGCCGACCGCATGGCGGACATGGGATTTTTGCCCTGCGTGCGGCGAATCGTCGGAGCCACACCCCGCGATCGCCACGTGATGCTGTTCTCGGCCACGATGGGACCCGATGTCAAGTCGCTGGTCAAGGAATTCACGAACGACGCGGCAATCCACGACGTCGTGGGAGATGAAGCGCCGAATGACGTCGACCACTACTTCTGGCGCGTGCCGCGCGAACAGCGTCCCCAGCTCACGGCCGACATCGTCGAAGAGTACGAACGAGCACTCGTGTTCACCCGCACCAAGCACGGCGCCGACCGCCTGGCCCGCCAACTCGGCGAACGCGGGATTTCTGCCGTGCCGCTGCATGGTGACCGCACCCAGGCCCAGCGTGAACGAGCGCTGCGCAGTGTGAAGAACGGCCAGGTCCAAGTATTGGTCGCGACCGACGTCGCCGCTCGCGGCATTCACATCGACCTGCTGCCCGTGGTCATCCACTACGACCCGCCGGCGCAGGCGACCGACTACTTGCACCGCTCCGGTCGCACCGGTCGAGCCGGCGCCACCGGCGTCGTCATCTCGCTCGTCGGCGAAGACGTCGTCGGTCAAGTGAAACGACTGCAACGAGCCCTGGGACTTGAGGCTTCCATCGAACTTCGTGACGACGCGCCAGCACTTCGCCTCGGTGCGGTCGACGACGCCGTCGCCGCGGAGCGACTGGACGACCGAGGCGGCAAGGGTCGCTCCGAGCGCTCGACGCCACGCGAACGCGGCCCACGCGGATTCGAACGCGGTACCCGAAGTGATCGCGTACCGGCTGAGCGTACAGCGCGTCCCGATCGAAGCACCGAGCACGCTCGTCCGGCCCGGAGTTTCACCGACCGACCGGAACGCTCAGCGCGCCCCGAGCGGACTTTCAGTGAGCGCGGGGCGCGCGCACCGCGAAGCGACCGACCCCGCGCAGAGCGCGTCTTCACTGAGCGCGCACCGCGCACTGATCGCTCGAGCGTGCGTGACGCACAGTTCACCAAGAGCGGCTTCGCCGGAGGCGGTAATGAAGCGGTCGTGAGTTTCTTTAACGACGCGAAGGGATTCGGCTTCGCGAGCGATGACAAGGGCGACGATTTGTTCATTCACTTCTCGAACATCGTGGGCGATGGATTCAAGTCATTGGCCCAAGGTCAAAAGATCACGTTTGAAGAGGCCAGCGGTCCCAAGGGCCGTGAGGCGCGCAACGTTCGCGTCGTCGGCGGTGGCCGTGAGCGCCGTCGTTAGGATCTCATCGCATGTCTGACAAGCCACTCGTCGATCCCCATCTCGGACCGGCTCCCGACGACCTCATCATCGAGGACCTCATCGTGGGCTCCGGTGACGAGGCGAACGCAGGTCAAACGGCCGTCGTGCATTACGTGGGCGTCGGCGTCACGAGTGGCGAAGAGTTCGACGCGTCGTGGAATCGCGGGGAGCCCTTCGAGTTCCCTCTCGGTGGCGGACACGTCATAAAGGGTTGGGACCGGGGCGTACTCGGAATGAAGGTTGGCGGACGACGCCGACTCGTGATCCCGGCGAGTCTCGGTTACGGTGATCGGGGCGCCGGCGGCGTGATCGCGCCGGGTGAGACCTTGATCTTCGTCGTGGACTTGCTGGAGCTGCGTTAGTCCAGAGGACTGGGTGACGAGTCAATCGCCACCATCCGCTGATAGTCGCCGTAGCGCTCGCAACAGATTTCGGCCACGAGGCGAAGTCGATCGTTGGGGTCACTCAAACTCAGGACCTTGAACTGATCGAGCGTCGACATGGGGGTCATGGAACACAGTTGCCAACTGCGAACCCACGGATCGGCGTCCATCTCACAGTTGGACTGCAGGCATTCGTCGGCGAAGAGTTCGCTCTGGAGTGCGCGAATGGCTCGAACGGCCGATTCGGTCGACTTGAGGAGCGCCGCCGTCACGTGGTCCTCGTCACAACATCGATCCCTCACCACGGCACGTGGATACGGATCGTCATCGAGCCAGCGCGCTACTTCGAAACATTCGACGCCTTTGGCCATCACGACGGTCTGACCGTTGGGCAGCGACTGCGTTCCCATAACCTGCATCAACGTCCCGACCGACGTTCGTTCGTCGAAGCCGCCAACCTCAGAACCCCGAGCGATCAAACAGGTGCCGAAGCGCTGCGGCGACTCGATGTCCTGGAGCATTTGGTGATAGCGCGATTCGAACACGCAGAGCCCGACGATCTGATGCGGAAAGATGACCATACCCAACGGAAACATGGGTAATAGTTGGTCCTTCACGACTCCACCCTAAGGTGGAATCCAAGTGAACTGACTTATCTTCGAGTGAGTTCTTCGCTCAAGGCCCGCAGTGCGCGAGCGCGGTGCGACGATGCGTTTTTCTCTTGTGGCGTCAGTTCGGCCAGGGTCCGTGCGTCGCCGTCAGGCACGAAGACCGGATCGTATCCAAAACCCTGATCACCGGCGCGCGCGTAGTCGATAGTTCCTTTGAGTTCACCTTGGACACAGAACGACGTCCCGTCGGGCAAGGCGACGGCGATGACGGTGACGAAGCGCGCTGTTCGCGTCTCGACGCCCTCTAATTCGCCCAACAACTTCGTGACGTTGTCGTCGTTGCTCGCCGTCTCGCCGGCGTAGCGCGCACTGTGTACGCCCGGTCGTCCGTCCAGGGCGTCAACGAAGAGTCCCGTGTCGTCGGCGATGGCCGCGCGGTGCGTCGCGGCGACCAGCGCCCGGGCTTTCAACAGCGCGTTCTCTTCGAGCGTCTCGCCGGTCTCTTCGACGTCGGCGACGTCGGCGGGACGGTCCTCCACTTCAACGCCCAACGGCGTCAACACGGCACGCATCTCGACCGCCTTGTGAGGATTCGCCGTAGCCAGGACGAACGTCGTCACTTTCGAGGTGGTGGCGCACTGGCAAGCACCAGACGCTGCGCGTCGTGAATCGACGAAATGCCCGTCGCGGCGAGGTCGAGCAACTGGTCGAGCTCTTCGCGGGTGAAGGCCTCTTGTTCGGCCGTTCCTTGTACCTCCACGAAGCGCCCGGCGCCGGTCATCACCACGTTCATGTCCGTCTCGGCCCTCGAGTCCTCTTCATAAGGGAGATCGAGTAGGGGTACGCCGTCCACGATCCCGACCGAGATCGCCGCCACCGAGTCGCTCAACGCGTGCTCGGTCAACTTTCCTTGTTGGATGAGACGCGAAATGGCGTCGTGCAACGCGACGTAGCCCCCGCAGATCGAGGCCGTACGCGTCCCCCCGTCGGCCTGCAAGACGTCGCAGTCGACGGTGATCTGTACGTCGGCGAGCAGGTCGAGACGTGTCACGGTGCGTAGCGATCGACCGATGAGTCGTTGGATCTCTTGGGTTCGGCCGGACTGCTTGCCGCGGGCCGCTTCTCGGCCCGCGCGCTCGGGCGTCGAACCGGGCAGCATCGAATATTCGGCGGTGACCCAGCCCTTGCCCGAACCGCGCAGCCATCGCGGAATGTCCTCTTCCACCGACGCCGTGCACAAGACAACTGTCTGCCCGAAACTCACCAGTACTGAACCGGCCGCCATCGCGGTGAAATCACGTTCGAAAGTGAGGGGCCGAGCCTGATCGGGACTACGTCCGTCGGCGCGCGTGATTGACATGGGACTCCTCGAGATCAATGGTGCTCTCAACGGTAGTAGAGCTTCTCGAGCTCAGATTTCTTAGAAGTAGATTATGGACTTGGCGCGCTCGACGACGTCGTCTATGTCATCGCTCCATGCGCCAGTCGACAGATACTTCCAACCGTCGTCGGCCACGATCGTGACGATGGTTGCGGAGTCCTCATCGGGAATCGACTGCGCACACTTGGCGGCACCGGCCATGATGGCGCCCGACGAAAGACCGACGAAGAGCCCCACTTCGGTGAAGCGTCGAGTCCACTCGACGGACTCTTTCGGTCGCACGACCACTCGTCGGTCGAGCAGTTGTGCGCCGTGGTTCTCGGTGAAGATCGGTGGGATGTAGCCGTCGTCTAAGTTGCGCAGGCCGTCGACCATCTCCCCCGCAGGCGGTTCGACCGCCCAGATCTGTACCTCGGGGCGGTGCTCGCGCAGGAAACGCCCGACGCCCATCAGCGTGCCCGAAGTTCCGAGTCCGGCAACGAAGTGGGTGATCTCGGGCACGTCGGCGAGTATTTCGGGACCGGTATGGAGATAGTGCGCTTCGGGATTGGCCGGATTGGCGTATTGATAGAGGAACGTCCACTCGGGGTTGTCCTCACTCAGTGACTGGGCCAGTCGCACTGCGCCGTTTGACCCTTCGGCGCCGGGTGAATCGATGATGTCCGCGCCCCAGGCGTTCAAGAGTTGACGGCGCTCCGGTGAGACATTGGTCGGCAGTACGACCTTGAGTTGATAGCCGCGTAGTCGACAGACCATGGCGAGCGCGATGCCGGTGTTGCCAGAGGATGGTTCGATGAGGACCTGGTCCGGCTTACCCGGGATCAATCGACCGTCGCGTTCGGCCGCATCGACCAAGGAGACCGCAACACGGTCTTTCACGGAACCGGCGGGGTTGCGGCCTTCCAGTTTGGCCAGGATCGTGACGTTGGACTTCGGAGAAAGTGCGCTGACGTCGACGATGGGAGTTTGACCGATGAGATCGAGCACCGACGCGTAGCGCGTCACTACAACGTGCCTCCTGCGACCGCGGGCAGCAACGTGATCTCGTCACCATTGGTGACGGGCGCGTCGACGCCGCCGATGTAACGCACGTCGTCATCGTTCACGTAGACGTTCAAGAATCGGTGCAGCGACCCGTCGCTATTGAGCAACTGGCTCTTCACGGCAGGGTGGTTCGACGTCAAGTGGTCGAGGACCTCGCCCACCGTGGACCCTTCCACGGTGACCGACGTGTCGCCGCCCATGGCTGGTCGCAGAACTGTGGGAATTCGAACTAGTGCCGTCATCACATCCCTTCCGGTTTGACTCATTCCTGACTAACTGAGTCGACATTACCAGCCGGGTGTCGCAGCCAGACACGCCGGGCCTACTTTTGCCTTTAGCGATACTCCGCATGGCTCAGGCGGAAACCTCTTCTTCTTTGATCTCACCGTCCACGATGCGAAAACTTCGCACTTCCGACGGGACGTCACGCAGTGAAACCAGGACGTAATGCCACTCAGGATCGGGCGCCTGGGCGACGTCGGTCGGGCTCGGATAGGCGTCACTGTGAGTGTGGGAGTGGAACACTCCGAGGATCGAAAGGTTCTCCTCATCACTGCGGCGTTGGGCTCGCAACAACACGCGACTGTCGATCTCGTAGAGTTTCGCTGAATCGGCGACGTTGGGACTCGCCATGACTTCCGTGACCGTGCCGTCGCTCGGGCCGAGCAAGAGGCCACATCCTTCGTTGGGCAACGCGCGAATACACGTGGCCACCATGGCGTCGCGCAACTCGTAACTCAGTGTCAACACAGCGCCACACTACGAGGCCACATCGGCACTTCGAACGCTCGTCACTACCATTGATTGATGGCCCGAGCCAAACAGATTCAGGAGAAGCGCGCCCAAAAGAGGATCGACGCGAGCGCCGGCGACCGAGTGGTCGCCACCAATCGCCGCGCCCGCTACGACTACGAGATCATCGAGACCCTGGAATGCGGCATCATGCTGAGCGGCTCGGAGGTCAAGTCGCTTCGCGAGGGCAAGGCGCAGATCGCCGAAAGTTACGCCCGCTTCGACGACACCGAACTCTGGCTGTATCAGATGCACGTACCACCGTGGGTCTACGCCACTGGATTCGGGCGCCACGATCCCGATCGGCGCCGCAAGCTCTTGGCGCACCGCCACGAGTTGGATCGTTGGCTGCACGAAACGCGCACCGAGCCCTACACGATGGTGCCGCTCAGGCTGTACTTCAAGGACGGCAAGGCGAAAGTGGAGTTGGCGCTCGCCAAGGGAAAGAAGTCCCAGGATCGACGCCAGGCCATCGCCAAGCGAGACGCCGCACGCGATATGGCTCGAGCCGCCCGGCATACGGAGAAGTTCGGCTGATATCCATTTTTAGTCCTGCTGGTT
>DATKRC010000071.1:0-65849 GCA_035532375.1 Acidimicrobiales bacterium | reverse complement strand
GAGCAGCCGGCCTTCTAGAAAGGTTGTGCAGCTACGACTTACTCAAGTCCCAGCTGAACGATCTTGCCTGATTCAACTTTGTTAACGAAGATCGCGGTTCCCTTTACGTCACCGGCTCCGTTAAACTTGATGACCTTGGTGATTCCCTTGAAGGTGATCGCCTTAATTTGGGCGAGTACCTTCGAGCGAGTCATCGTTCCCTTGACCTTCGTCATAGCGGCCATGATCAAGTTCGCGGAGTCAAAGGACTCAGCCGCGTACGGACCAGGTGCCTCGTGAGCAACGGCGTGGTACTGAGTTGTCCACTTGGCGCTCTGTGCGTTCGAGCACGCGCAGGTAAGGAGTACACCGTTACCGTCGGCCGGGTTCGAAAGCGTCGTGATGAACTGCGGCTCGTCGGATCCGTCACCACTCATGATGGCGCCCGAGAAGTGCTGGGTGCCAACCAGGTTGTCAGTGACCTGAGCGAAGTCACAGTAGTAACCGGCATAGAAGATCGCCGACACACCCGTGAGACTTGCCGTCACCGCGTCACTCGTACCGGTTCCACCTGCGGTGCAGGCGTTGGAGTACGGAAGAGCGAGGATCGAACCACCGTTGGCCAGTGAACCGCCAGCGGCCTTGACCGCCGCAGCGACTTGGCTGGCGAGACCGGCACCGTAGGTGCTGGTGTCAGAGATCACGAGGACCTTGCCAGTTCCGTATTTCTTCTGCAGGTACGTGCCGTCAGCCGGACCCTGTACACCGTCGTTCGCAACCACTCGGAAGAAGTTGTGATAGGTGTTCAGCGGACCTGTAGGGCTCGCCGTGGGGTCTTTCACCGTGATTGACACGCGGGTCGCCGACGGGCTCACCATTGCCACGTGGTTCGCGCCATAAATGGCCAGCGAAGCAACGGTGGCACCGGAGAATGCCGGTCCGACGATTGCGTACAGGTTCTGGTTCAGAACGAATCCGGTCGCAACGGTCGGCGCAATTGTTGGGTCACCCTGGTCGTCACCGGGAACGAGCTTGATATTGAACTTACGCCTGGGATTGGAGTCCCATTGCTTGACAGCAAGCTGGGCACCATACTTCTCGTATAGACCGGTCGCAGCGTTACCACCCGACAGTGGACCCTGGTAGCCAATCTCGTACGTCTTGAGGTGGTGTTTCGCCGAAGCGCCAGCACCCGTCGAAGCGATTACAGCCACTCCCGACAGAGTCAAAGCTGAAGCCGCGACGGCCACGCCAATTCTCTTTATCCCTAATTTCATTCATTCCCCTCTCGGAACAATTCGGCATTCGCCATCACGAGAACCTACCATTGGGTGAACGAAATGTAAGGTCGGGGTAAATTTCGAGTGAAGTGACTTGGCGCGACTAACAATCTTTTCGTCAAGGTTTCGTCTCTTCACTCAACGACGGACTGACCAATCTGACCTCCGCGAGACTTCCTCGTCCAAAACTTCCGAGCGGCGTTTGGTTAGTCCGATCAAATGGGATTCTCTACGAACAGGTGTTTGATTTTCGATCGAATTTGAGTTAATCTACGAACAACTGTTCGTACTTGAAAGGAAGCTCATGGCTGAAGTGCTTACTCCCATGCGTCGCCAGATCCTTGAATTCATCATCACCTGTCAGCGCGAGCGCAACTTTCCTCCAACAATCCGAGAGATCGGTGATCACGTGGGACTGAAGTCGCCCGCCACCGTCGCTAACCACATCGAAGTGCTGAAACGAGCCGGCTACATCGAAAAGAACCCGCAGCAACCTCGCACATTGACGGTACGACTCGACGTCGAAAACCCCGCGCCCGATCAGAAGATTCGCTACATCCCGTTCGTGGGTGACGTCGCGGCCGGTACCGGTGTCTTGGCCCAGGAAATTGCGCACGAACTGATGTCGATTCCGGAGCAGTTCGCTGGTCGCGGCGACAGCTTCGTATTGGAAGTCCGCGGGGAGTCGATGATCGAAGCGGGTATTTTGCCAGGTGACTATGTCGTCGTCCAACGTCAAACTTCGGCGAACAAGGGTGAGATCGTTGTCGCCGAGATCCCTGGCGGCGAGGCGACGGTGAAGCGATACTTCCCGCAAGGGACTCGCGTGGTTCTCAAACCGGAAAATTCGACCATGGAGCCGATGGAATTCGACGCGCGAGACGTGTTCCTCTTCGGCAAGGTGATTTCAGTCCTGCGAAGTTACTAACGCTGCTGTGCATCCCTCGTAGAGACGCGACTCAGTCCAGCCACTTCGACAGCACGTCGGCGAATTTATCCAATTGCGCCAGTGTCACGAATTCTTCGCTTCGATGGGCAAGCAAAGGGTCGCCAGCGCCGAAATTGGTCGTCGGAATGTTCATTTCGGCAAATGTCGCGACATCGGTCCAGCCCATTTTCCCCTTCGGCGGCTCGCCCGTAAGAGCTGCCAGGGAAGCGAGACGTTCATTCGACATTGACGGCGGTGAGGAAGGCGCCCAGTCCTCAAGGCGAATTACGTCATCTTTCTCGGTCACCGGCTTGAGGAAAGAGACGAGCCACTCGTACGCTTCGTCCTTCGTACGATCGGGCGCGAATCGATGATTCAAGGTGCATATCGCACGATCAGGAACGACGTTAGGCGCCACTCCCCCTTCAATGTCAACGACTTGGAGTTGTTCGACGTACCCGATGCCATCCATGATGGTCGTTCGCGGTTCGTAGCTCGCGACTCTTGTGATCACGTCACCCAATCGGTGGATGGCGTTTCGTCCGGCGAACGGTCGGGCCGTATGGGCGCGCGCGCCGGACATCTCGACCGATACCCGCAAGGTACCTTGACATCCCGCCTCAACGCGACCGTCGGTGGGCTCGGCGAGTATCGCAGCATCGGCGTCCAGTAACTCCGGTCGGAGTTCAGCGATCTCCAAGAGTCCGGAATCGCTACGCGAGATCTCTTCGCGCGCATAAAAGACCCAGGTCACTTCGACCGAACGGGGCGTCGGCGTTGACGCCACTTCGAGCATCACCGCGAGCGAGCCCTTCATGTCGCACGCCCCCACGCCGCGCAGTTCGTCGCCGACGATGGCGGCCGCACTGGGGTCACCGGGGACTGTGTCCAGGTGTCCCGCGACGAGCAACCGTGTCGCGTGATGTCCGGTTGTTCGAGCGACCACGTTGTCACCGATCCGCTCGACGTCGAGATCGGGATTACGCCCCAATACGACTGCGACGTGGTGGGCGATCGTCGCCTCACCACGGCTCACCGAGTCGATCGCCACCAGGGCGAGTGCGTCGTCCAGTCGACTCACGTCGCGACGCCATGTTCGCGCAGTATGTCATTAAGGGCTACCTTGTCGTGTCGTTCTCCCTCACTCATGCGACGAATGATCAGCACGCAAGGCAAGAAGAACTCCCCGCCCTCAAATTCACGCTTGCGATTGGCCGACACGGCCACGCAGTAATCGGGCACGTAGCCGCGCGACACTTCTTCGCCAGTGGCGGCGTCGATCACCGGGATTGACGGACCGAGTGCGGTGCCTACGCCGAGCACGGATCCTCGTCCCACGCGGGCACCTTCGGTCACGATGCAACGGCTGCCGATGAACGCATCATCTTCGATCACGACCGGAAGAGCATTCGCCGGCTCGAGGACTCCGCCAATGCCCACACCACCTGACAGGTGCACGTTGGCCCCGATTTGGGCACAACTGCCGACGGTTGCCCACGTGTCCACCATGGTGTTCGGCCCGACCCACGCGCCGATGTTGACGTAACTGGGCATCAAGATCACGCCTCGGCTCAGAAAGCTTCCCCGTCGCGCCGAAGCACCGGGCACGACCCGTACGCCGCGACGCTCGTAGTCGCGTTTCAGCTCCAGCCGATCGAGGTATTCAAATGGTCCGACCTCGGACCGCTCGAGTCCACGGAGACGGAAAAGCAGCAGGATCGCCTTTCGGACCCACTCGTGCACCGTCACCGGGCCACCGGGTTCGACGTCGGCCACGCGCAACTGTCCGTCGTCGAGTTTGGTGATCACGAGCTCGACGTCGCGACGCGCTTCCACGTTCTCCGGCGTCATCTCGGCGATGTCGTCGAACAACTGATTTATGCGCGTTTCGAGATCGCTCATCACAACATCGTACTGGCGAGGATCATTCGCCTCTGAGTCTGGAAGCCGCGAGGGCCAGTCGCTCGTCGCTCTGCACCACTGCGAGTCGAATGAAATTTCGACCGTCGTCACCGTAGAGTTCACCGGGGCTGACGACCAGTGCAGAACGCTCGGCGATCTCGCTGGCCAATTCCCAACCGTCGAGATGCGCTTTCGAACACCATAGGTAGAACGATCCATCGGGCATCGGAGCGTCGACGCCGAAGTCGCGAAGAGCGGCGGACATCAAGTTCAAACGACTTCGATACCGTTCGCGTTGGACGTCGACGTGCACGTCGTCGTTGTAGGCGACCGCGACGGCGGCTTGCACCGGTGCAGGCACCATGAAGCCTGCGTGCTGTCGCACTGATTTCAAAAAGCCGACCAGCTCCTCGTCGCCCGAGTAGAAGCCGGCGCGCATGCCAGCGAGGTTCGACCGTTTGGAGCTCGAATGCACTGCCAGCACGCCGTCACTGCCGTGCTCGAGAATTGATTGCGGAGAACCGACCCAGGTGAATTCGGCGTAGCACTCGTCGCTGGCGACGGGCACATCGTGACGTCGACCCCACGCGGCGACTGCTTGCAGGTCATCGAGGTGCCCCGTGGGATTCGACGGTGAGTTCGACCACAACACGAGCGCGCGCGCGATGTCGTCAGGATCGATTGACGCCAGGTCGAGCCGACCGGCGTGCAGGGCGACCGGAACCGGGCGTAGGCCAGCGAGGGCCGCGCTCATGGAGTACGTCGGGTAACTGATCGCCGGATACAAGACCGTGTCGCGCTCCGGCGAGCGTAGGTGCAGATAACCGGCGAGCGTGCCCACGAACTCCTTGGTTCCGATGCAGACCGCGACATCACTCGCGTTGATACTCACGCCAAAACGTCGATTCATCCATCCAGCAGCCGACTCCCGAAAGTCCAGCGAACCTTGCGACGTCGGGTAGCCTCGCGCGCCGATACCCTTCGCCAACTCTTCGAGCACGGCCGGCGGCGGCGGGTCGATGGGCGTGCCGATCGAACAGTCGATGGGACCACCGTCGTGCGACGCGGCGAGCTTTCGTAAGACGTCGAGGCGTTCGTAGGGATAGGGCGGAGGCGTAAAGCTCACGCCGGCACCCGCCACTCGTCGAAGTGAGCCACGCTGACCGGATCGAGCAGCACGCGCACGACAACACTTTCGTCGGTGATCGACGTGTCGACGACTTCACCTTCTCGATGCGCGCGCGCTAAGAGGTCACCGCGATCAAGGGGCAGATGAAGAGTCACCACACGATCGTTGACCCGCAGTCGATCACCGATGGTGGCGATGGCCGTTTCGAGATTCTCGTGCGTCACCGCCGAGACCCATACGCTGCCTTCGTGCAACTTGGCGAGGTCGCGGGACCTGGATCCCGGTACGTCGGCCTTGTTGAAGACCAACAGTTCCGGGACGTGGTCGGCGTCGATCTCGCGGAGCACTTCGCGTACCGCGGCGATCTGCTCTTCAGCGTGGTCGTTCGAGCCGTCGACGACGTGGACCAAAAGGTCCGCCAACCGAACGGACTTAAGTGTCGACATGAACGCGTCGACCAGGTCGTGGGGCAGATTGGAAATGAAGCCGACGGTGTCGGTGAAGAGCACGGTTTCACCGCCGGCCAGTTGACGCTGTCGGGTGCGCGGATCGAGTGTGACGAAGAGTCGGTCCTCGGCTTCCACGCCCGCGTCGGTGATCGCGTTCAACATTGAAGACTTACCGGCGTTGGTGTAACCGACCAGCGTCACTTCACGGTGACGACCGCGCTCGCGACCTTGACGTTGCACGTTACGCGTCCGGTCTATCTCCTTTAATTCACGACGTATGGCGTGGATCCGATTGACCAGCCGGCGACGGTCCGTCTCAAGTTGGGTCTCACCCGGACCTCTCGTACCGATGCGACCGGCTTGCTGGGAGAACGATCCCCCGGCTCTTCGCAGTCGCGGCAAGCGGTACTGCAGCAGGGCCAACTCCACTTGCGCTTTACCTTCCGGAGTTCGAGCGTTCTGCGCGAAGATGTCGAGAATTACCGCGGTACGGTCGATCGCCGTGCGTCCCAGGATCTTTTCCAGATTGCGCTGTTGGGCTGGCGAGAGATTGTGCTCAAAGACCACGGTGTCTGAATCGACCGCGAGACAAATCTCACGTAGTTCTTTCACCTTGCCCGAACCCAGGAACGTAGCGGGGTCGGGCGAATCACGACGTTGTACGACCCGCGATACGACGTCGGCACCGGCGGTGTCGACGAGTAACGCCAGTTCGTCCAGTTGGTAGTTGAGTTCGTCTTCACTCACGCCCGGAAACTGGACGCCGACGAGGACGATCTTCTCTCGAATCGTGCGATCGATGAGCGTCGTCGGTATATAGGTCACGCTTCGAGCCATTCCACGTTTGCGACGAACTGGACCGGACCGCTCAGGGTGGCTTCGTCGCCGTCCAGGGTCACGTGCAACGCGCCACCGGGATTGTCGACCGTCACATCAGCGCCGCACATCTCGTCGCGATGGGCCACCGCCACCGCTGCGCACGACCCCGTACCGCAGGCCCGTGTCCAACCGACGCCGCGTTCGATCACCTTGATCGACAGGTGATCGTCACCTTCGACCGTAAGGAATTCGACGTTCGCACCGTCCATGTCTTTCGAGAGCTCTTCGGCCAACTCTTCTCGCATGGCGTCAGTCCATTTGGCGTCGTCGCGCACCACGACGTGCGGATTGCCGACGTAGGCGACCCCAAGTGTGCCCGGCATCGTGTCGCCGAAGGTCACCTCGCCCATCGTGACGCTGCCGTAGCCGGAGGTGTCTTCCATCTTCAACGTGACGGTGCGCGGGCCCGCGACGGTGTGGACTTCCAAGGTGTCCCACGTGTCACCGGTCGAACGACGCACCGCCGCCGCCAGGCACCGGATGCCGTTGCCCGACATCTCGGCCGAAGAACCATCGGCGTTGAAGAGCGTCATCGACACCTCAGAGCCCAACGAGGCCAGAAGCAGCCCGTCGGCTCCGACGCCGGTCGAACGATCACAGACCGATCGGACGCGTGACTCGTTCCACCACGGCGCCGTGCCGTGTTCGAACACTTCGACGAGGAAATCGTTCCCCGCCCCGTGCCATTTCTGGAGGGATCGCAAGGCCATTTCTCCTAGTCTCGCACGAACCCGTCGGGACCATTCAGCACGTTGAGCAGTCGAATTCGCGCCTCGCTCGCACTGTCGAACCACTCGATTCGGGGGTCCCGCAAGAACCATGAACGCTGTCGTCGAGCCAGCCGCCGGCTCTGCATGATCGCGTCCTCGATACACGCCTCGAGATCGGCTCCCTCTTCGACGTGACGCAAGAGTTCGCGGTATCCCACGGCTTGACGAGCCGTGCGACTCATTCCACCGGGTGCACTCGCCAGCACCGTCACCTCTTCCAGCAGACCCTCGTCCATCCACGCGTGAAAGCGACTGGCGATGCGCAGGTCCAATTGCTCAAAGTCGCTCTGTAGAGCCACTTGGACGACGCGAGCGGGACCGTAGGACATGAGGCCCTCGCCGTAGGAGGAGAACGGTCGCCCGGCGCCGAGCGTCACTTCCAGAGCGCGCGCCACGCGACGCGCGTTGGTGGCTTCCATTCGACTGGCCGCGAGTGGGTCGAGGAGCGCGAGTTCGGCGTAGAGCACCGGCAGTTCGTCGGCCGCCCTCGCGTCGAGCAGGGCCCGGACGTGGGGGTACTGACCGGGTATTGACAGGTTGTCCAGCACCGCGCGACCGTAAAGCCCGGTGCCGCCGACATAGAGGACCTTGTGGCCGACGCGCCAGACGTCGTCGGCGGCGACGCGGGCGGCGTCTTGAAACTGCGCGACGGTGAAGCCTTCGCTCGGCTCAACGAGGTCGAGCAGGTGATAACTTACTTCGCTTCGTTCGGTTCGGGTTGGTTTGGCCGTCGCTAGGTCCATGCCGCGATAGACGGTCATGGCGTCAACGGTCAGGATCTCCACTTGGTCGTGTTGTTCGAACGCCAAGGCGTGCGCGAGCGCCGATTTACCTGACGCCGTGGGACCGACCAACGCGACCGCCACGTGTTCGGTACTCACGAGTGCGACAGGGGAATCCGAACCTTGTGACGGGGGGTGCGCACCGTCGACACGTACTCGCCCAACAAGTGATATGGCGCGCCATGCGTGACGTCCACCATCGCAAGTGATCCAGCTCGCAGCGACTCTTCGCCCTCGGCGAAGTGGATCAACTTGCCCTGACGAGTCCGGCCCGAGAGCATCAGCCCGTTGCGTCGCGACGGACCTTCGACGAGTACTTCTTCACGGCGACCGACCCGGGCTTCGTGTTGGCGCAGCGCCGAACGATCGAGCACCTCCTTCAGTCGTTCGAATCGCGACTTGATCACGTCGTCGGCAATGAACTCTGACGCCATCGACGCACCGCGAGTTCCTTCGCGCGGCGAGAAGATGAAGGTGTAGGCGGAGTCGAATTCACACGCCGCCACTACTTCGAGCGACTCGTCGAAATCGGCGTCGCTCTCACCGGGAAAGCCCACAATCAAGTCAGTCGTGACCGCGAGGTCAGGAATTGCCGCGCGCGCGTTCGCCAGTCGTTCCATATAGCGCTCCACTTTGTAGCCGCGACGCATCGCCTTGAGTACGCGATTCGAGCCGGACTGTAAGGGCAGGTGGAGTTGCGGACACACCGTCGGCGTCTCGGCCATCGCCTCGATCGTCTCGGGTCCCAGGTCCTTGGGGTGCGGACTGGTGAAGCGGATCCGTTCGATCCCTTCGACTTGCCCCACCGCGCGCAGCAGTTCGGAGAAAAGCGGCCTTCGCCGGGTGATGTCGCGACCGTACGAATTGACGTTCTGGCCCAGCAACGTGACCTCGGTGACCCCGCCCGCAGCGAGCATCTCGGCTTCGATCACGAGGTCGTCGAAGGGACGGCTGATCTCGGCACCGCGCACCGCCGGGACGATGCAGTAGGCGCACGTGTTGTCACAGCCGGTCTGGATCGTGATCCAGGCCGCGAACGGCAATTCGCGCACGGCGTAGAGGGCTGGCGCCATGTTGCGATTGGTCTCGGGGTCCGGAGCGTCCAAGACCTCGACGATCGGGCCCTCGCTTTTGGCGCGCTCTAAGAGTCGCGGCGCCGAGGCCAGGTTGTGCGTGCCGAAGACGACGTCGACCCAGCCGGCGCGCTCCACGATCCGGTGGCGATCCTTCTGGGCCATGCACCCTCCGACCGCGATCTGCATTTGCGGGCGTTTTTCCTTGATCGCCTTCATCTGACCCAGGGCGCTGTAGAGCTTCAGGTCGGCGTTCTCGCGAATCGTGCAGGTGTTGAAGATCACGACGTCGGCCTCTGATTCGTCAGCGGTCGCGACCATGCCTTCGCCGACCATCAGGCCCGCCAGGCGCTCGGAGTCGTGCTCGTTCATCTGGCACCCGAAAGTCCGAATAGCGAATTTTTTGGGCGTTCCCACGCGTCCAGCCTACTGAACGAGGGTCGGTTTCGAATTGGCCGCGTCGTAGGTGACGCCGGCGCCGGCGATCACCACACACACCATCCCCACGAGGTCCCACGGATGAATGCTCTGGCTGAGCACGATCAGACCGATGACGAAGGCGACCGCCGGATCGAGCGCGAAGAGCACACCGGCCGTCGACGGCTTGAGTCGTCGAAGCGCCTGGAGTTCGCAGGCGAAGCCCAGCACGATGGCCATCACCGCGACCAACGCCAGTCGCGCGAGCGTCGAAGGATGGCCGAACACGAAATGTGCCGAACCAATGGTCATCGGCAACGTCACCACGGCGGCGATCGACATCGAGACCGCCAGGCCCCCGAATCCTTCGGCCTGTCCCCCGACGCGATGCGCGGCGAATACGTACGACGCCCACCCGAGGCCGGAGCCGGCAGCGAACAACACGCCTTCGTAGTTGAGTCCCGCGCCGGGTCGAGCGATCGCTAACACGCCGAGCCCGGCCAGGAGCACGAAAGCGAAGTGACGCGCCGAGCGCTTGCCGAGCGCCGACACCATGAAGGGTCCGAGGTATTCGATGGCGACCGCCGCGCCTAGGGGGATCCTCGCGATCGCTTCATAGAAGCACTGGTTCATGAACGCCACCGAGATGCCGAGGGCCAGCGCGCCGAGCCACTGCTGTTTCGTCCAGGAGCGAAGGTTCGGCCGCGTGAACGCCAGCAGGACCACGGCGCCCAAGAAGAATCGCCACGCGCTCGTCGCCGACGGCCCGATCTCGCCGAAGACATGAGTCACGATCGCCGCGGACCACTGGATCAACGACGCGCCGAGCAACATATAGCCGGCGCCGCGCACAGTATGAGCCTTCGAGTGATGAGTCTCCAGGCTCAATTCGTCACCAGGCCGCCACGGTCGGCTTCGAGCACGTGCACGACCCCGGCGAATCCGCGGTCGTTGAGGAACGACCTCGCCGACGCGGCCACGCCCTCGGCCTTGTCACTCGTGGCGAGTCCCAACATGGTCGAGCCGGCGCCCGACCAACACGAACCGGACGCGCCGCTCTCGCGAAGCATCGCTAGAAGCGGCTCGGCGAAGGACAGCAGACCCATTCGATACGGCTGATGCAGATAGTCATCCATCGCGCCGGCGACGAAGTCGTCGTGATCGGCCAGACCGGCGAGCAAGAGACCCATGGCGCCCAAGTTGTGGACCGCGTCGGCGAACGCCACGCGTTCGGGCAACACGCGACGCGCGTGCGCCGTCGAAAGCTCTTCGTCAGGAATGACGACGACGAAGCGCCATTCGAAGTCCAAGGCGAGAGAACGCGCCACGACGCCATCGGCGCCCGCGCGCGCCACCACCAGGCCCCCGAGCAACGACGCCGCGGCATTTTCTGCATGTCCGTCCGTTCGAGCACTGAGGGCTAACGGGTCCCTAGCGCCGGCCGCGACCGCGGCGGCGACGGCCAGCGCGGCCGACGAGCCCAGGCCCCGGGACAACGGAATTTCGGACTTGACGTGCATAGAGAAATTCGTGTGGCCCAGCACTTCGGCAGCGACACGGGCGCCCAGATTGTTCTCGTCGTCGAACAGTCCGGCCCCACAACCCTCGCTAGAGATGGCGAAGGCGTCGGAGGGTTCGAGGCTTACCTCGAGATAGAGGGTTAACGCGACGGCCAAACAGTCGAAGCCCGGTCCGAGGTTGGCCGAACTGGCGGGAACGCGCGCGAGCATGGCTTTTACAGTATGCGGTGCCAGAGCGTGGGCGCGGCGACCGATCGAAGCGCGACCAACGGCACCGGCCTCTCGACACTGTGCACCTCGATCCATCCCACTATCTCGCCGCGATGGATGCGGTAGCCCAAACGTCGAAGTCGGATAACCAACGGATGGGTATTGTTTTGGTCCCACCAGAACACGTCACTGGCTTGCGCGAGTCCGAACGGTGCGACGTCTTTGCCGAATGCGATCGTTCCCAAGACCGCGTCCTTGGCGAAGGCGACGTCGACCTGACTCAATCGAGCCGACGTGGCTAGCGCGTACGCAGCCTCGCCGGCTTTTTCCAGCACGTTGCCACCTTGTTGGCCCAAGACGACGGCGTAGAGGAGGTGACGTTGCCCATTCAGGCGATAGGCCAGCGCCATCACGTCACATCCCCCGGCCGCGGTCGTCCGTCCCGACTTCACACCGACGACGTCGTTGCTGCCGACCAAGGGAGTGAAGGAGCTCACGAACCCGGCGACCGGTAAATCCACCTGGGTTTGATCGACGATCGAACGCGCCAGCGGTGAGCGCATCACCGTTCTCGAGAGCTTCGCCTGATCCAAGGCAGTTGAGACCGAATCGTTCGAGATGCCGGTGTCATCGGCATAATGCGTGTTCTTCAAGCCGAGCGACTTCGCGGTGGCGTTCATCTTCGCCACGAACGCCTCGGGCGTTGGTGCGATCATGCCCGCGAGCATGTCGGCGTAGTTGGCGGCCGAATGCACCAAGACGCCGTCGAGTAGGTCGATCTCGCACAAGCGTTCACCCGCCTCGACAATGACTGCGGAATCATCTTGCGACTTGTCGTGTTGATAATCGAGGACGTCGCCACTGGTCACCGTGATGCACGGGCCGGTCTGACCAGTGCCGAGCGGGAGCGCCTTCAACGCGACGTAGACCGTCATCAACTTGGTGAGACTGGCGATCGGGACGACCTGGTTGTGGTGCGCAAGCGTGATCCCGAGCGCCGGGACGTCGATCGCAGCGCTGCCCTGCGTGGGCCACGCCAAAGGAGGTGGCGTGATACCGAAACTGCTATAGGGATCGAGCGAGAGATGGATGGAGGGCCGTTCGTGTAGGAACGGCAATTGCATCGCGACGATACCCGCACTCGCGACGATGGCGCCCAACAGAATCGCGGAGAACCGTGCAAAGAGGCCGCGAAGGGTCGGATGACGAGACGTTTTACTCACGAACTACAGCGAAGTCTGTTCGTCGTACTCTTCGAGCGTCACCAATACCTTGCGGGCCTTGGACCCGTCGCCCGCGGCGACGATACCTTCTTGCTCCAGCTGGTCCATGATGCGACCCGCCCGGGCAAAACCGACCCGGAGTTTGCGTTGCAACATCGAGGTGGAGCCGGACTGCGTGCGGATGATCAGATCGCGCGCTTGCTTGAGCACCTCATCGTCATCGTCACTGGAACCCCCACCCATCGAACCGTTGCGACCGGCCGGTACGTCGAGAGCGATGACGTTCTCGCGACGGCCACCTTGCGCTCGCCAGGCTTCGACCACGCGTGCTACCTCGACCTCAGAGACCCATGGCGCCTGCAGACGACGCGCGACGTTGGACGACGCGGTCACCAACAGCATGTCGCCCTTGCCGATGAGGCGCTCGGCGCCCGCCTGGTCGAGGATGACTCGACTGTCGGCCAAGGACGAAACTGCGAAGGCTATGCGGCTAGGGATGTTCGCTTTGATCACGCCGGTGATCACGTCGACGCTCGGTCGTTGCGTGGCCAGCACCAGGTGAATGCCCACCGCGCGCGCCATCTGCGCAATACGTACCACGGATTCCTCGACGTCACGCGCCGCCACCATCATCAAGTCGTTCAACTCGTCCACGACTATGACGATGTAAGGAAGATCCTCAGGTCCGGCTGGTCGATCCACATCGGATTCGAGGCCGGTCGTGCGCTCGAAGATCTCGGCGACGCGTTCATCGTCCGTGGTCTCGGGCTCGAGTTCACCGCGCGCGATCATCTGTTGGTAACTCGTGATGTCGCGTGCGCCACTCTCGGCGAGGATGTCGTAACGACGCTCCATCTCCTTGACGGCCCAGGCCAACATCCCTGCGGCTTTCTTCGGATCGACCACCACCGGGGCAAGGAGGTGCGGCAAGTCGTTGTATTGACCCATCTCGACGCGCTTGGGGTCGACCAACATGAGTCGCAGTCGGTCGGGAGTAGCCCGCATCACTAAGGCCGTGACGATGGAGTTGATCAACGAACTCTTGCCGGCGCCGGTGGCGCCCGAGATGAGCACGTGCGGCATCTCACCGAGGTTCGCTATCTGCGTCTTGCCGGAAATATCACGGCCAATTGGCACGTCGAGCGGATGATTGGAATTAGCGGCCTCTTCTGACGCCAACAAGTCGCCGAGCGCGACAAGAGTGCGCTGACGATTCGGCACTTCGACCCCAATAGCCGATCGTCCCGGTATCGGAGCGAGGATGCGAACGTCGGGCGAGGCCATGGCGTAGGCGATGTCCTTATGGAGCGAGGTCACACTCGAGACCTTGACGCCCGGCCCAAGCTCGAGTTCGAAGCGCGTCACCGTAGGACCGACGGTGAATCCGACGAGCATGGTGTCGACACCGTGCGCCGCGAGTGCCTCGACGAGTTCGCCTCCGAGGTCCTCGATCGCCGCGCGGTCCTGTTTCACATCTTTGGTTCGCACAAGGAGCGACGGAGCTGGAAGCTCCCAGTGACTCTCCATCTCGGGAAGTTCGTACTCCTCGTCGTCTTCTTCCTCGTAGCCCCCTTCCTCCTCCTCTTCTTCGTCGTAGTCCCCTTCGTCGTACTCGTCTTCGTATTCGACAGGCGCGACGAATTCCTCGACTTCGGGCACCGCGCGTACGCGCTTCGGCGCCGGCTCCTCCTCGGGCTCTTCTTCGAAGGTCGTCTCAGGTCGTTCGCGGCTCGACCACCAACGAACGAGCCATGAGCCAAAGGTACGAAGGAAGGTCGCGGTGGCGTTATAGAGAGCGCGCAGTCCGACTCCCGTGCCGATCATGATGGCGATGACCAATAAAGCGAGGAACACGACGAGCGCGCCAGCGATACCGATGGCTTTGTCAAGGCCACCGCCGACGAGCGCCCCGAGCCATCCGCCGGCATGCGCGAATTGCTTGGTGGTGGCGTGCTGCAGAGGCGGGCGCCCTCCCGCGAGATGGCCAATGCCGCAAATGCTGATCAGTCCGAGGACGATCCCCCAGACGGCTCGGGGCCGTTCAACCTCGACCTTTCCCGCGATCAGAGCCGCTCCCAGCACGAGCAACATGATCGGCAATGCGAATCGTCCGACGCCCAAGGAGACGGCGAGGCCCTTGGAGATGCCGCGCCCGACGGGACCCAATGCTCCGGCTTCGGCCAGGGCGCAGAAGGCTCCGATCACGACGAGCAGCACTATCCACAGGTCGCGGGTGTGCCGTTCCCAGACGCTGGGGCTCTGCGCCCCTCGAGCCGTCTTCTTTACGGGCTTTTTCTTGTGTCGCGCTTGTGCCACAACTTTCTAACTTACCGAACATTCTTTCGTCTTCGGTGCCATTCCCGTAGGCTGAACCGGTGCCATCGACTCCCCACGACTCCTCAATCGAGCTCGCCGCGCGCCTCGACTCCAACGCGCGCGTCTGTGAATTCGTCTCGTCCACGCCAGTCAGTTCTTCGATCCGCGAAGTCGTTCTCGCAGGTCAGGCCGCTCTCTTGTGCGGTGTGCCGGGCAACGACGTCATGGTGCAGCTCACCAATTCCGCGGGCAAGTTGGTCCGACGCCGTTACAGCGTGCATGCGGTCGACGACGAGCGCGATGAGTTCACCCTGTGGATCACGATCGCCCACGAAGGACCGGGCAGCGTCTGGGCGCGCAACGCCCAACCAGGCGACGAGGTTGACATTGTGGGGCCCCGGGGCAAGATCGTGGTCGATCCTGAGGCCGACTGGCACCTCTTCATGGGTGACATCACGTGTCTAGGTTCGGCCTACCGAATGGCTCAAAGAGTCGAAGCGCCGGGCAAGGTCATCTTCATCGTCGAGACCGACCACGCCGATGACGCCTTGACCACGACGTTCGACGAGGGCATCGCCGTGACCGGCATCTTCGTCGACCGAATGGGTCGATCGAAGGACGATCCCACTGGTCTGTTGCACGGTCTCTCGGCGTTCGCCTTTCCACCTGACCGTGGTCACGCGTACCTCTTCGGTGAGTTCCACGTGATGAAGGCCGTGCGCACGGCGTTGCTGGATCGGGGACTCGATGACGAGGCGATCAGCATGAAAGCGTTCTGGCGTGTCGGACGAAACAATGCCGACCACGGCGAGCCCGAAAAGGACGATTAGAGAACGACGACGGCGGTGAACAAGATCGGTTGACGACGGTACTTCTGTCCCAGCAGTCGGCCGGCGGCGCGCTGAGCCACCTTGTTCAAGGCATCTTCATCGCGGCTGCCCTCGCGAAGCGCTACTTCGAGTGCGCTGCGAACTTCGTTGGTGACTGATTCCAGCACCGTACGGTCCTGTTCACCTTCGAACCAACCGCGCGCCGCGAGTCGCACCGGTTGAATGAGGGTTCCAGTGTTCTTGTCAATGCCGGCCGAGATCTGCAAGACACCGAACTCGGCCAACATCCTTCGTTCCTCGAGCGGTCGTTCGTCCAAGTCGCCAGAGCTGCCTTCGATGTAATGGAACCCGGCGGGGACCTGACCGGCCCGTCTGATGCCCGTCCTGTTGACGTCGACCTGGTCACCGTCTTCGCAAATCAAGACGTGCTTGGGGCTCAGTCCCATCGAGTGTGCCAATTCGGCGTGATGGACCATGTGGCGGTACTCACCGTGAACCGGGACGAAGTTCTGCGGCCGCAGCAGTTGGTGGAAGGTACGAAGTTCGCCCTGACGCGCGTGGCCCGACGCGTGGACCGGTTCGTGACCCGAGTGGATGACTTCGGCGGCGGCGCGGTGTAGGTCGTCGATCACGCGACCGACGGTCCACTCGTTGCCAGGAATCGGGTGCGAACTCAGGATCACCGTGTCGTCGGCTCCGACCTTCAAGAACCGGGCGTCGCCGCGTGAGAGTTTCGAGAGCGCAGCGAGCGGCTCACCCTGACTGCCGGTGCAGATGACGCAGACTTCGCCCGGAGCGTAGCGATCGATGTTCTCGATGTCGATCAAATTGGCGGAGTCCACGTGCAAGAGATTCAGCTTGCGCGCCAACTTGACGTTCGCTTCCATCGATCGACCCATCAGCACGATCTTGCGGTGTTGTTCGAGCGCGACGTCCATGATCTGTTGAACGCGGTGGATGTGGCTCGCGAAGCACGCCACCACCATTCGTCGTTCCGGTCGCTCGAGGAAGAGTCGACGCAGCGCACCCCCGACCGAACGCTCCGAGGCGGTAAATCCCGGTTCTTCGGCGTTGGTCGAGTCGGCTAACAACAGCGCGACGCCCTCGTCACCGAGGGCCGCCAGGCGAGCGATATCGGTGCGACGACCGTCAATTGGTGTCAGGTCAAGCTTGAAGTCGCCTGAGTGCACGACGATGCCCGCGTGGGTACGAAACGCGAGCGCGTGGGCGCTCGGCACCGAGTGGGTGACGGGAATGAACTCCACGTCGAATGGTCCGATCTTTCGTCGCTCGCCGTCCTTGACTTCCATGAACGTGAGGTCCTTAGCGAGCCTGGCTTCGGTGAGGCGGTGTCGTGCGAAACCGAGCGTCAACGCAGAACCGTAGATTGGCACGTTGATGTCCTTCACCAGATAGCGCAACGCCCCGGTATGGTCTTCGTGCCCGTGGGTCAAGACGATCGCGTCCACTCGGTCGCGTCGTTCGATCAACCATCGAAAGTCCGGCAGGATGAGGTCGACGCCGTACATCGTCGGTTCGGGGAACATCAAGCCGGCGTCCACGATCACGATGCGTCCGTCTTGTTCGATCGCGGCGCAGTTGCGTCCGATTTCGCCCAGACCACCGAGGAACGTGACGCGAACGGTGTCCTTAGCCACGTGAAGCCTGGAGTGCGGCCACGATCTTCGCCGCGTCCGCATCGAGCGTGTCGTCGCTCTGTGAGTGCGGAAGTCGGCATTGGCCGACGTTGATTCCTAGATAGCGCAACGCCGCCTTGGACGGCATGGGATTCGGATAGAGATCACTGGACCCGAAGGCGTAACTCGGGGACAGTCGCTCGTTGAACGCTCGCGCCCTCGTCCAATCGCCACCTTCGACCGACTCGACGAGTTGCACGAACTCACGTGCGGCCCAGTGCGCGGCGACCGAGACCAGCCCGACGGCACCGATCGCCATGAACGGCAGGACCACCGAGTCGTCGCCGGAATAGAGGTCAATCTCGTCACCGAGCACCGCCTTGTAATGCGCGGCACCGACGAGGTCGCCCGACGCGTCCTTCATCGCCACGATGTTGGAATGCGACGAGACCAAGTCGATCGTCGTGCTCGCCGCAATCTTTCGTCCGGTTCGAGCGGGGATGTCATAGAGCATGATCGGCAGTTCCGTTGACTCGGCGATCGCGCCAAAGTGCGCGGCGATGCCCTTTTGGCTCGGTCGAGCGTACGCCGGTGTGGTGGCGAGCACGCCGGTCACCCCGGTGTCGAGAACCTGGCGAGTCAACTCCACCGAGCGCGCGGTGTCCGCGAACGTCGATCCGGCGAGGACGGGGACTTCCACTGCTCCGGCGACGCACGCGAAGAGTTCGAGCTTTTCCTTGTCCGAAAGTGAGGAACCTTCGCCCGTCGAACCAGCGACGACGATGCCGTCGCAACCCTCGTCCACCAAGTACGACGCGAGTTCTATTGCCACATCGAAGTCGATGGAACCGTCGGCTCGAAATGGCGTCACCATGGCCGTGAGGACTCGGCCAAATCTGGGAGTCGTCATACCGAGAAGTTACCAGTCGCCGTCGCGGAGGCTACGACCTGTGACCGGAGGGCAACGTCTGGATCGCCGGTACACCGCCCTTCCACTAGATAAGCGATTCGATCCCGTCGAGAAGTCGCGGAGTTGCGTCGACGGCGTCGACGGCGAGCGCCACGCCTTGCACGAAACTCACGCGGTCG
Source organism: Acidimicrobiales bacterium (assembly GCA_035532375.1). Lineage (GTDB taxonomy): Bacteria > Actinomycetota > Acidimicrobiia > Acidimicrobiales > RAAP-2 > RAAP-2. The sequence goes on along the minus strand of DATKRC010000071.1, from coordinate 47,436 downwards.
AACGAGTCGTGACGAATCGTCAAACCTTCACCCGGTCCGCCGAAGAGGATCTCTTGGTGCGCGGTCAGTCCAGGTAACCGCACCGAATGGATCTTGATGCCGCCAATGGTGTCGGCACCGCGAGCGCCCGAAAGTGTGTGACGCACGGTCGGATCCTCGATCTCCGGCAACCCGGCTGCGGCGCGAGCTTCGGCGATACCTTTCGCCGCGGCGATCGACGTGCCCGACGGCGCGTCGACCTTCTTATCGTGATGCAGTTCGATGATCTCGACGCGGTCGAAGTACGGCGCGGCCATGGCGGCAAATTTCTCTGACAGCACCGCGCCAACCGAGTAGTTCGCCGCGATCGCCACGCCAATCTTCTTCGCGGTATCGTCGACGACCTGGCGTTGTTCACCCGACAGGCCCGTCGTACCGATGACGAGACCTTTGCCATGCTCGGCGCACCACCTCGCCGACGCGACGACGCCTTCGGGTGACGAGAAATCGATGACGACGTCGACTTTCGTCTCGTCGACGCTGTCCCACGACGCGCAATACGTCGCGCCGAAGAGTTCTTTCGGTTCGCGCGAATCCACTAAGCAGGCGACTGAGTAGCCGAGTCCTCCAAGGGTGCCGGCCATCATCTGACCCATTCGTCCGGAACCACCATTGATGGCGAGCGCTTTCACGACCGCACCTTATCCTCGCGCCGGCGGCGTTCGTCGATGACGAGATACGCACCCACGCCGATGATCAACGCAGTGCCCGCGAGCGACCCGGCAACACCAAGTTCGATGTGAGGTGCGTGGTAGTGGAAGTGGATGCGCCAATCGCCGCTCGGCACCTTGACTTGTTGGATGAGACCATTGCGCGTCACCTCGAGAGCCCCACTCTTTCCGGTCGCGGTGTTGAGCGCCGTCGCACGCCAGCCCGGGAGATAGTCCATCGAGCGCACCAAGGTGACGGCGGTGTGTGCGTTCACGTCCACCCACGTGTCGCCCCACGCGGCGTTCTTGACGTGTGAAACGGTGCCGTTCGACGACGGCGTCAACCACAGCGACGGCTTCACTGTTTCCGCCTTGAAGACCGAGAATGTGCCCACGGTGTCGGTAAGTCGCCACTTCGAACTGTCGAGTGCCTCTTGCATCGGCGAGTTCAACTGATAGGTCTCGCGGATGGCGGCGAGCTGTTGGACGTAGGCGTCGCCGATAGAGACGAGCTGCTTCGATGACAACTCGAAGCCGGCCGCCTTAGGTGTGCCACCGGCGATGGTGAAGGTCATCATGTTCGCGCCGGTCTCGTGAAGGACCGGTCCCACGCCTCGGCCGTTCCAGTCGAGCAACGTGAAGTACACCGTACCGGTCGAGACCGGTTGACCGCCGCGACCGTGCACGACAACTTTATGGACGCGCAGTATCTGGCCGAAGTAGCGATCGGCCCTCAGCGTCGGTGGGGCCATACGGCAGTTCGGCTCGGGCGGGACGGGAACATTGACGTTATGACCGAGCTGCGAATACGACACCGCGATCGCGGCCAGTCGTAACTGCGTGAACGTCCCGTCGGCGAGTCGACAAGGGTCGAGCGATGCTTGCGGGTGCGTACCCGTGGAGCCGTCGTAGATGCCGGCGATCAGCGAACCGTAACCCTGCACGCTCGGCAACTTGGTGAAGACGTTCATGTTGGGTTCGCCCAGGGCCTGGAACTGTTTCGCGTGTTCCCCGGCATGGTCCACGAGCGCGGTACGACCGTTCGTACCGAAGAGCGCCACCGCTTGGGACCGCGACGGTTCCGACGGTCCGTAGCCGCCGAGTAGCGACGTGGCGGAAAGGACGATGAACACGACGACGTCGACGACGAGCACGCTCATCATGATCTTCATGAAGTTCCTCGAGGTACGCCACCGAAGAAGGGTCACCACCGCGACGAGGGCGATGGCGAGGTGCAGCCCATACGAGAGGTGCATGTCCTGGGCGAGGTCCACCTGGGGCGGAAAGACCCCGAGGTAGCTGACGATGCTCGGCCCCCACGCGAACAGCGCGACGCACAGTGCGATGACCGCGAAGGCCGGGGCGAGCGTGAAGTACTTTCGACGGCCTTCGAGACCGGCCTCGGCCCGGCGACGGGTCTCGAGTCGGTGCAACCACCATCCCAACAACGCCGACATCGCGAAGTCAGCGAGGATGATGTTTCGGCTCTGGAGTCGCGTGCTGCCATAGAGCGGAATGGCGCGATAGATGTGACCAAGCGGTGTGTAGTAGCCCCACGTCGCGAAGAGACCGACTACCAGGATCACGAAGTACAAGATGTAGTCGCGGTCCTCGCCTTTCCATCCACGCCGGGTCAACTTCGAGATGAATCCGAAGGTCGCAATGAGCGCCAGCACACCGGCGTAGCCGGTCACCTCGGGCAAGTTGTAGTGCGCGAAGAAGCCCGGCTGGCTGGCCGCCCCGTTGCCCCCGAAGATGTCGGGGATGAAGAGCAACGACGTCCAGCGCACCACCAATGAGCCGGCCCCGAAATAGTTGTAGCTGATCGATGCCCGCTCTGAGACGCTGATGAACGACTCCCCGGGCAGGAGCTGGACGAGACCGATCGCGATCCCCCACGCCAGGCCGGTGACGAGCGCTACGACGTAGGCGAGTCGGGCGCGCCATGTCGAGATCCAATACGAACTTCGAATTAACAACACTGATGGACCGACGATCAACGTCAAGAGTTCGATCTCGGCGATGCCGCGAGGCTCGCCCGTGAGAAACGTCAGTCCCCATAACAGCGCGTAGCCCCATATCCAGGGCTGGGTGATTCGTGCGTAGCGGCGCCACGAGGTCGAGGGGGGCTCGAGTGAGAGACGGCGCGACAGCGACACCAGGATTAACACGGCCCAGGGAATGAAGGCGAAGCCCTGGACGACGCCCAGGTGCACGAGTTGACCGATCATCGCGCCGGAGTAGGCGAAGCTCATCGCGGCGGCGAACGATGACAAGCTACGCAGTCCATGCCATCGCAGCAAAGCGAACATCCCCGAGGCGGCGATCACGTAGACGGCGATGCAGTTGATGAGCCAGGCGGCGATCGGCGGGACGAAGGCGAAGATCACCGTCAATGGGTACAGCGCCCCAGCGTTGAGACCACCGAGCAGCGGTGTGCCGGAGTCCGCCAAGGGGTTGAAGAGCGGTAGGTGGCCCGACGCGATCTGTTGGCCGCTCAAGACCCGCAGCGGAAAGTTCTGGATGAGATTGTCGCCTTCAATGGCCGGATGACCCAACAGTGCCGGGACGACGAAGAGGAAGGTGGGGACAATCAGCATCGCGAAGAAGGCGCGTCGATCCCCTCTCTCGAGTGGTCGCCACCACCTCGTGGATTCTGCGGGGGCGATCAGGGTCATTGGCTCTACGCTACGAAAAAGCGCGAAGCCCGTGTTGCACGGTCACGTGGACCGTACAACACGGGCTTCGAACGACTATCGGCGACGCGGGCGAGGGCTCCGACGCGACGAGTCACCATCGACGAGGGCCGGACCGCCGGGGCCCAGATCGCCGATCTCGTCCGCGAGCTCGGCCTCGAAGGCCGCCTCGAAGGACGATGACGACGCAGTCGGACGCGACGCAACAGCGTTCTCGCGCGGCGCGCGATCACGAGGTGCGCGATCACGATCACGGCTTCCGCGGTCACCACGGTCGCCACGGTCGCCACGATTCTCTTCACGAGCACGAGGCGGACGAGCGTCACTCTCGTCAGACTCTGGGAAGTCGCCGACGAGTGACAGCGAGACCTTGCCCTGGGGATCGATGTCATCGACCTTGACCTCGATCGCTTGACCGAGTTCGAGAACGTCCTCGACTTGACCGATGCGCTTGCCGCCATTGAGCGGCGCCATCTTCGAGATGTGCAGGAGTCCGTCACGTCCGGGCATGATGCTCACGAACGCGCCGAACTTGGCGATGTTCACGACGCGACCCTGATAGGTCGCACCGACTTCGGGGGTCGGTGGGTCGAGGATCATGGCGATGCGGCGACGTGCCTCTTCCACGGCGCGACCATCCTTGGCGCCAATGGTGACAGTGCCGATGACCCCGTCGTCGTCGACCGCGATGTCCGCGCCGGTCTCTTGCTGCAGGGTGTTGATGACCTTGCCCTTGGGACCGATGACCTCGCCGATCTTGTCGATCGGAATCTGCAGCGAGACGATCTTCGGGGCGACTTCAGCGACCTGAGCACGAGGTTCAGCGATCGTAGAAGTCAACACGTCAAGGATCAGCAATCGGGCCGTCTTGGCCTGGTCCAGCGCGTTCGACAGGACCTCGGCCGGAAGGCCGTCGATCTTCGTGTCGAGTTGCAGCGCGGTGACCGCGTCGGCGGTTCCGGCGACCTTGAAGTCCATGTCACCGAAGGCGTCTTCGGCGCCCAAGATGTCGGTCAACGTAACGTACTTGCCTTCGTCGTAGACGAGACCCATCGCGATACCGGCCACGGGCGCCTTGATCGGCACGCCGGCCGCCATGAGCGACAAGGTCGAACCACAGACCGACGCCATCGACGTCGAACCGTTGGACTGCATGACGTCCGAGACGACGCGCAACGTGTAGGCGAAGTCCTCTTCGCTCGGCAGTACGGGAATCAACGCGCGCTCGGCCAACATGCCGTGGCCGATCTCGCGGCGCTTGGGCATGCCCACTCGTCCCGTTTCACCGACGGAGTACGGCGGGAAGTTGTAGTGGTGCATGTAGCGGCGCCACTCGTCGGGACCAATGGTGTCGAGCTGCTGACGCATGCGCGGCATACCGAGGGTCGTCACGTTGACGACCTGGGTCTCGCCACGCTGGAACAACGCCGATCCGTGGGTCATCGGGAAGAGGTCGATCTCGGCCGAGAGTGGTCGGATGTCGGTGATGGAACGTCCGTCGATGCGAAGGCCCTCGTCGACGATCCGACGTCGCACGATCTTCTTGGTGACCGAACGAACGGCCGCCTTGATCTCGCCCAAACGGTTCGGGAACTCGCCCTTCAAATGCTCGATGATCGACGCCGTCGCGGCCCCGAGGGCCTCGTTGCGAGCAGTCTTGGTGGTGAGCTTGTTCGCTTCGGTGAGCGACGTCGCGCCCATCTTCTCGACGCTTTCATAGACGTCGTCTTGGTAGTCAGCGATCGTCTCGTACTCCATGGGTGTCAACGGGCCGCGAGCGTCGATGAACTCCTTCACCAGTTCACGCTGGAGGTTGATCGACTCGCGGATCCAGAGCTTGGACGCTTCGAGTCCGGCCGAGAGCACCTCTTCGGAGACCTTCGGCGCGCCGTCGGCGTACTTCTCGAAGGATCCCTCGGTACCGCCGGCTTCGACCATCATGATGGCGATGTCGGACTCGACCGAGTCACTCAGTGCTCGACCGGCGACCACGAGTTCGAAGGTCGCGGCGTCACCCTCTTGGTACGTCGGGTGCGGCGCCCACTCACCATCGATGGTGTAGGCCATGCGCACGGCGCCGATTGGTCCCTCGAAGGGGATGCCTGAGATCATCAACGCGGCCGAGGAGGCGTTGATGGCCAACACGTCGTACGGGTTCTCCTGGTCGGCACTGAAGATCGTGCCGACTACTTGGATCTCGTTGCGAAATCCCTTCGGGAAGGAAGGTCGTAGCGGCCGGTCGATGAGGCGACAGGTGAGGACCGCTTGGTCCGACGGCTTGCCCTCGCGGCGAAAGAACGCCCCGGGGATCTTGCCGGCGGCGTAGGCGCGCTCTTCGATGTCGACGGTGAGCGGGAAGAAGTCGATGCCTTCGCGCACGCTCTTGGCCGCGGCGACGGTCGCCAGCAATATGGTGTCGCCGATGCGAGCCACGACGGCTCCGTCGGCCAGTTGGGCCAGGTGGCCCGCTTCAAAACTTAATGTCTTTTCGGTGCCCGTAATTGGGCTACTTACGCGGATTGCGTCAGTCATTGGTAGTGCTCCTATTTGGTTAGCAACACTCCGCCCGGATCCCAGTGGGCAACCTTCGCGTATTCGCGACTGCTCTCCACTGGCCTCCGAAGATCGGATGTGTTGGGTACGTTGACGGCGTCAACGTACCGCTCGGCTAGCGACGAATGCCGAGACGGCCGATCAAAGCTCGATAACGCTCCACGTTGCCGCGCTGCACGTAGTCGAGCAGGCGGCGACGTTGGCCGATGAGCTTCATGAGGCCACGGCGCGTGTGATGATCGCCCTTGTGGACCTTGAGGTGCTCGGTGAGGTGGGCGATCCGGTCGGTCAGGATCGCCACCTGGACCTCGGGTGAACCGGTGTCCGTGGCGTGAGCCTGATAGTCCTTGATGATCTGCTGCTTCTCAGCCATAACGTTTAATTTGCCTTATGAGTCGGATGTCTCGTAGCAAGTCGCCAACGTGACGACCCACATAGTCAGCGTCGCTGACCGAATATCTATTCTAGCAGTGCTGAGCCCAAAGGCGAGAATTTCTCGAATATCTCAAGGGTTTCTCGGACGTCACGTCCGATCTGGGCGCTCAACATATCCACGTTCGCGAAGACCTCCTGGTCTCGTAGGCGCTCGATGAACGCGACGTCGAGCGTGGCGCCATAGAGGTCGCCCTCGTAGCCCGGCACGTGCACTTCGACCGAGAGTTCGCCGTCGTCGTAGAACTGCGCGCGGGTGCCGATCGAGATTGCCGCAGGCCACCACTCGCGGTCCGGGGTTCTCACCGCACCGGCGTAGACACCTTCGAGCGGTACCAATTGCAACGGCGCGGTGGCCAAGTTGGCGGTCGCGAAGCCGAGCTCGGCCCCTCGGGCGTCGCCGTGTTCGACGCTCCCTCGTAGAACGAACGGTCGCCCGAGCGTGGCGTTGGCTTCACTCAAGTCCCCACGCTTCAGGGCCCTTCGCACGGCGCTCGAGCTCCAGCGCGGTGCACCGAAGTTCGGTGCCTCGTACACGCCGAATCCGTATCGCTGTCCCTCGGCACTGAGCAACTCGACGTCGCCCAAGCGGTCGTGACCGAATCGGAAGTCTTCCCCGACCACAACCTCCCAGGCGTGAAGTTCACCGGCCAAGACGCGACCGACGAAATCGTGGGCCGATTCGTCGGCGAGGCGACGATCGAAGGTGAGGACGCGAACCTGTTCGATGCCGAGCGCTTCGAATCCCTCGAGTCGTTGCTCCAGGGTGCCGATGAGCCGGAGGCCGCGTTCGGGAGCGAGGATTTGGGCGGGGTGCGGATCGAACGTGAGGATGGTCGGAATGGCGTCCCTCGCGCGCTCGCCATCGAGGTGCAACAACATGTCGATGATCGCTTGGTGACCCAAGTGCAGACCGTCGAAGACGCCGATGGCGACGACCGAATCGTCGGTCGAAAGTTTCGAAGTCTCACCATCTCTCACGACAATCATCTGAGCAACCTATCCCCGCGCCGATTCATCGGCCGTCGCCAAGACCAGTGCTGGTTTCCAGGATTCACCGCGGCGTTGCAAGATGGCGACGAGTTCGCCAGAAGCGTCCATTGCGGCGATCTCGTCGTCGCGAAATTCCTCGGTGAGTGTGACTCGCTGACCCATGCGCACTGCGCGAATTTTGTCGTCGTCGAAGATCACGTGCGGGAGTTCAGTGACGAACGTTGCCGGTGAAGCCACGACGTCGCGACCCTGTTCGACCATTTCGGCGAACGCATCGAGAGTCAACGCGTCATCGACCACGTGTGAACCACTGGCCGTTCGTCGCAGTTCGACGAGGTGACCGATGGTGCCGAGTCGAAATGCCAGGTCGCTCAAGAGCACCCGCACGTAGGTTCCCACTGAGCATTCGACTTCGAATCGCCAGAGCGATGGATCGTCGGTCGGTGAAAGCGTGAACGCAGAGACCGTGATCTCACGCGACCGACGCTCGACTTCGACGCCTCGACGGGCGAGCTCATGGAGCCGTTGGCCGTCGATCTTGATCGCCGAGACCATCGGCGGCGTTTGCAGTTGGGGTCCGATCATCGATTGTGTTGCTGCTTCAACGGCGTCCTTGGACAGCGATGGCACTTCTCGTTCTTCGACGGTCGTCCCGTCAGCATCCAGCGAGTCGGTCGCGACGCCGAACATCACTACGCCGACGTAACGTTTCGTTTCGGCCTGGGCGAAACGAAGCAGTCGCGTCGAGGGACCGACACCGAGCACCAGGAGTCCGGTCGCCATTGGATCGAGTGTGCCGGCGTGACCGACTTTCTTCTCGTGCAGGATTCGGCGAACGCGCGCGACGACGTCGTGGCTGGTGAGACCTCGCGGCTTGTCGACCAGGAGAAGACCGTTACTCGTCGTCATGATTCTGGCGACGGATAATCTCTTCGACGGCCTCGCCGCTGGCCACGGCCGGATCAGCCATGAAAGAGAGTTTCGGTGTGCGCTTGAACCTGGTCTGGACATTCACGGCCGACTGGATCTGGGCCCGTCGTTCTTCCAGCGCGGCCCTTGTCTCAGGCGTCAGCGAATCGAAGAACACCATGGCTTGGCGCAGGTCCTGCGTCGTTTCGACGCCGGTCACGGTCACGATACCGATGCGGTCGTCGATGTCCGAGATCTTGGTGAGTTCGTCCGAGATCACTTCGCGCAATATCTGATTGACACGCGCTGAACGTGGGTAGGGATGGTGTGAACCAGAGGAACGGGCCATGGGTTAGGCCGTTCTGGGAATCTCGCGCTCTTCGAAGGTCTCGATGATGTCGCCGGCTTTGAGGTCTTGGTAGTCGGAGAGCCCGATACCGCACTCGAAACCGGACGCCACTTCGCGCGCGTCGTCCTTGAAGCGGCGCAACGATGTGATCGTACCTTTCCAGATGATGGTCCCTTCGCGAAGGAAGCGAACCTTCGATCCGCGCGTGATGACGCCGTCGAGCACGAAGCAACCGGCGATCGCGCCGATCCTGGGCACGCGAAAGACCTCTCGCACTTCGGCTTCGCCGGTGACGATCTCTTCGTAGACCGGCGAGAGCAGTCCGAGCATCGCGGCTTCGATCTCCTCGATCAACTTGTAGATGATCTCATAGGTGCGGATCTGGACGCCTTCGCTCTCGGCGAGATCGCGGCTGCGCTTGTCCGGTCGCACATTGAAGCCGATGATCGTCGCGCTGGAGGCCTTGGCCAGTTGCACGTCGTTCTCGGTGATACCACCGACGCCACGATGCACGATGACCAGTTTCACGTCGTCGCGCTCGAGTTTGCGCAGTGACTCGGTGCACGCTTCCAGCGAACCTTGGACGTCCGCCTTCAACACGATGTTGAGTGTCGCGGTTTCGCCTCGCTGAATCTGTTCGAAGAGATCTTCCAGGCGAGCGCCACTCGTCGAGGCCACGGGTTGATGACCGATGAGCCGCGCCCGTTGCGCTCTCGCTTCGGCCAGCGACCTCGCGTGCGCGAGGTCGTGCGCGACGCGCATCTCGTCACCGGCGAACGGCGGTTCGCTGAAGCCGAGAATCTGGACCGGCGTCGAGGGGCCGGCCGACTTGATCTGCTTGCCCTGGTCGTTGATGAGCGCCTTCACCTTGCCGAAGGCCGCTCCGGCGACGACGGGGTCCCCGACCGCGAGCAGTCCTCTTTGCACCATGACGGTGGCGACCGGACCGCGCCCGACTTCGAGGTTCGCTTCGAGAACCGTGCCGACGGCTCGACCGGTCGGGCGCGCCGTGAGTTCAGCCACTTCGGCGACTAAGAGGACCTGTTCGAGCAGATCGTCGATTCCCGTGCCCTGCAGAGCCGAGATCTCGACGACAATGGTGTCGCCGCCCCATTTTTCGGGCACCAGTCCGTATTCGCTGATCTGCTGGAGCACGCGGTCGGGATTGGCGTCGGCCTTATCCATCTTGTTAATGGCCACGATGAGCGGCACGTCGGCCGCTTTGGCGTGGTCGATCGCCTCGATCGTCTGGGGCATCACGCCGTCGTCGGCCGCCACCACGAGGATGATGATGTCGGTGACCTTGGCGCCGCGGGCGCGCATCGCCGTGAAGGCTTCGTGACCGGGCGTGTCAATGAAGGCGATCGCCTTGCCCTTCCACTGCACCTTGTAGGCGCCGATGTGCTGGGTGATGCCGCCGGCTTCACCGGCGACCACGTCGGTCTGGCGGATCTTGTCGAGCAGCAACGTCTTGCCGTGGTCGACGTGACCCATGACGGTGACGACGGGCGGTCGTGGCGCCGCCGGGATCACGTCGTCCTGATCGTCTTCGTCGAAGAACTTCGCGAGCAACGCCGCTTCTTGTTGCTCACCGGGATCGACCATGTGCACGCTCGCGCCGACTTCGGCGGCGTAGAGCTCGATCATGTCATCGCTCAAGCTCTGCACGGCGGTGACGATTTCGCCCTGCAAGAACAAGAAGCGGATGATGTCCGCGGCGCTGCGATTCAACTTGGGTCCGACGTCCTTGGCCGTCGAGCCTCGTTCGATGATGACCTCGCCATCAGGTACCGGCAGGTTGCTCGGCTGCCAGGTGGTCATCTGGGTCGGCTCGAGCTCTTCGACATTGCGGCGGCGGCGACGCGTGGCCTTGCGCTGCGATCCGCGAGGACCACCTGTGCCGCGACTCGGCGGGCCGCCGCGGTTCGGTCCACCCGGGGCGCCGCTCGGAGCACCGGGACGTTGTCCGGTGAAGCTGCCACCGGCACCGCCCGGACGTGACGTCGGGCCGCCGGTGCGCGAAGCGGGATTCGGTCGAGGACTCATCGGTCGCGGACCACCGGGTGCGGACGGTCGCGTTCCGGGCGCCAACGGACGACGCGCGCCGGGCGGAGGCGGAATTGGTCGGCCCGTGGCACTCATCGGTCGACCGGGCGGTGGCGGGATCGGACGGCCGGTGGAACTGAGCGGCGGACGTGTCGAGGGCGAACCACCTTCGCCGGCTTCGCCCGATACGGAGCGTTGCGTCGGGCGAATGGTCGTGGGTCCACTTGGTGAGGCGGTGCGCGTCGGTGCGGGTTTCACAATCGGGGCGCGAGAGCGAACCACTTTGGGTTCAGCAGCGGCCGGTGCCGCGGGTGCTTCCTCGCTCGGCTCCGACGTCGGCGCCGTCGCTTCGGCGGGCTTGGTGACGCGACTGACGCGCACGGGCGGTGCTTCGACGACTTCTGGCGCAGCCTCGACCGCGGCCGCCTTCTTCGTGCCCGTGGCCTTCGTAGCCTTTGTGGCTTTGGTCGCCTTGGTGGCTTTGGCTGCTTTGGCCGCCTCTTCGGGTTGCACCTCGCGACGAAGTCCGTCGGCGTCGGCGCGACGGCGGATTCGGTCCGCCTGGGCGTCCTCGATCGACGCAGAGGGGCTCGAGGCACCTATGCCAAGTTTTTGGGCGAGCGTGAGTAGCTCTTTGCTCGTGAGACCGAGCTCCTTTGAGAGCTCGTGCACACGGATCTTCTTCTGGGCCAAAACCTTCCCTTGCTTCTCGTGCCGCGCTTCCGCGCACACAGTTATCTATTCTTCCACAACCATCACTAATGCAGTCCGCGACTCGCTTCTAAAGCACGAAGGTCGTCGAGGTCACCCTCATTCGCGCTCGACTTTAAGGCCCGAGCGAGATGTCCCACTCGCAACTCCTTCGAGCACCCGGTGTCGCAGAACCAGAGTCCGCGACCCGGGCCCCGTCCGAGGTACCACGTAGCGTCGAATCGTCCGGCCCGGATCATCTCGGAGTCGTCACGTCTCTTTCGACAGACCACGCAGGTGCGAATCGGCGCTATGCCTCGTCCTCCAAAAGTGGCTCATCCTCGACTTCGTCGCTCTCCGTCGCGTCGTCGGTCACGCCTTCGATCTCTTCGACAACGACCACTTCTTCGATGTGACCTTCGGTGTCGGTGACCACTTCGTCGACGACGATCGCCGCGATCTCGGCGTCCTCGCCCGGCACGACCGCGATCGTCTCATCGACCACGACGTCGCCTTCAGTCCAGACTTCTTCGACGACCACTTCTTCGACCCCTTCGTTCTCGGACCGGATGTCGATACGCCATCCGGTCAGTCGCGCGGCGAGCCGGGCGTTCTGCCCTTCCTTGCCGATGGCCAGTGAGAGTTGCTGGTCGTGCACGATCACCGTTGCGATGCCCTCGGTCTCGTCGAGTCGCACTTCGCGCACTCGCGCGGGCTGCAGGGCAGCCTGGATGAACTCGATGGGATCGTCACTGTAGGGCACGACGTCGATGCGCTCGCTGCGCAGTTCATTGGTGATGTTGCGAACGCGACTACCCCGAGCGCCGACGCACGCGCCGACGGGGTCGATCATGTGATCGTTCGAGGCCACCGCGATCTTGCTGCGGTGACCGGGTTCGCGGGCCAGCGCCTTGATCTCGACGATGCCGTTGGCGATCTCGGGCACCTCGATCTCGAAGAGCTTGGCGACGAGGGCTGGGTGGGTGCGGCTGACCACGATCTGAGGTCCCTTGTTGGTCTTGCGCACTTCCACGATGTACACCTTGATGCGCGCACCGTGCTCGTAGCGTTCGAAGGCGATCTGTTCGGCCTGGGGCAAAAGAGCTTCGACCCGACCGAGGTCGAGCAACGTGTAACGGTTGTCGTTCTGCTGCACGGTGCCCGAGACGATGTCGCCCTCGCGGTTCGCGAACTCCTCGTACATCTGGCGTCGCTGAATGTCGCGGATGAGTTGCATCAACACCTGCTTGGCGGTTTGAGCCGCGATACGTCCGAAGTCCTCGGGCGTCGCGTCCCACTCACGGGTGACGTTGCCTTCTAGGTCGAGCTCGAGGCCCCACACCTTGATCTCACCCGTCTCGGGATTGATCTCCACCTCGGCGTCTTCAGCTGAGTCCGGACGGCGCTTGTAGGCGGCGAGGAGCGCGTTGGCGAGCGCGATGAGCAACTCCCCTTCGTCGATGTTCTGGTCACGAGCAATCTGTCCCAACGCTTCTAGGAATTCAAAGTTCGCCATGCCTACCCTCCCTTCCTCGTCGATGAAGCATCGGACTTCGCTCGTGAAGGCGAAGGTTTCGCATCGGCACCCCACTGAAAGACGGTGCGGGCTCGTTCAATGACGTCGAATGCCACGACGACGCGACCGTGTTCGGCATCGTCGATCGTGACCGACGTGTCGTCAGCCGCGCTCACGATTCCCTCGAGACGGCGCGTCGGGGCGTCGGTTCGAAGTTCGCGCAGGGTGACCACTTCACCGACCGCCGAAAAGAAGTGCGCCGGGGTACGAAGTTTGCGCTCCAACCCGGGGCTCGAGACGTCCAGGGTGTAGTGCCCGGCGATGGGATCGTTCACGTCCAGCCACTCCGATATTTGTCGATTCGCCTTGGTCAGCGCCTCTAAGTCCACGCCACCGGCCTTGGTCACGACGACGTTGAGCGTCCCCTTGACCATTTCCAGGTCGTAGAGGTCAAGTCCGAGTTCGGATAGGAGTGATCGCAGTGGTGTCTCTAAGTCCACGACCCTCTCCTCTCCGTATGCCGTTCGGACGTCCGGACAAAGAAAAAGCGCGGGCCCGAGGCCCGCGCTTAAACGAGTCCATACGTCCTGAGCGGACTGTAGGCATCAATTGTAGCATTTTTCGCCCGGGATGACATCAGAAATCCTTCGACCGTAACGCACAAATTCATCGAGAATTCTTATCCTACGGGCGCTGATAGTCCCCGGGGCTGCCAGTTTGGAGCGGTGCGTCCGCACGGACTGAGCAATGTCGGCGTCCTGAAGTTCACCTCGTCCGGGCGTGGACGGTTTTCTTGGCTGATCAGTACGACTTCGAGACGATGCACACGAGGTCGTCCTCGTCGTCGGTGAGTGGCATCGAGCCGTCACGACGTTGGAGGCAACGTACGGTGATCGCCTTCACCTTCAACTCCGCCTCACCCGACTCTCCGACTTTGGACCAGTCGAGACGCGCGAAGCCAGTCTCGGCCGCTTCGGTGGCTTCGGTGATACTCGCGACGTCGTGGGTGTTCGACGTCAGGCGGGCCTTCGCGCCGTTGAACATATCGACTTGAATTTCCCCGAGGAGGGCCAGCGCGTTCGTCGCCACCACGTCAATGCTGAGCGGCGCCTTCGCGCCATTGTCGCGTCGCACCAGCGTGACCAGTCCCTCTTTCAGATCACGAGGACCGACCTCCACGCGCAGCGGCACGCCTTTGATCTCCCAGTCGGTGACGCGACGTCCGAAACTACCTCGACTGCGGTCGATCTGCGCGCGAATACCGGCCGATTTCAGCGACGCGTCGACACGTTCGCACGCCTCATTCACCGCTGGCTCGTCACGCACGGCGATGACGACCGCTTGGATCGGCGCGAGTTTCGGCGGCACGACGAGGCCATCGTCGTCGCCATGGAGCATGACCAGTCCCCCGACCATGCGCGTGGACGCGCCCCAGGAGGTCGTGAAGCACAGTTCGGCCTGTCCCTCTTCACTCTGGAAATAAATGTCGAAGGCTCGCGCGAAGTTCTGACCGAGTTCATGGGTCGTCAGCATCTGCAACGCCTTGCCGTCACGCATCATGGCTTCGGCGGTCATCGAGTTGATGGCGCCCGGGAAGCGTTCACTGGCTGGTTTGATACCGAGATGCGAGGGCGCGGCGAGGACGTTCTCCAGGAAGTCGTTGTAGACCTCGTCATGGATCTTGGTGGCGAAGGCGTGGGCGTCCTCGTAACTGGCGTGGGCGGTGTGACCCTCCTGCCAGAGGAACTCGGTGGAACGAAGAAACAGCCGCGGCCGCAGTTCCCAACGAACGACGTTGCTCCACTGATTCAGCAGCAACGGCAGGTCGCGGTAGCTCTGGATCCACCTGGCCATGTACTCACCGATGACGGTCTCAGACGTCGGGCGCACCACGATGGGTTCGGCGAGATCCTCGCCGCCGGCGTGCGTGACGACGGCCAGTTCCGGACTGAAACCCTCGACGTGCTCGGCTTCGCGCTCCAAGTAACTGAGCGGGATGAACAGTGGGAAATATGCGTTCTGCGCACCGGACTCTTTAATCCGCGCGTCCATCTCGGCCTGCATTCGCTCCCAGAGAGACCAGCCGTAGGGACGGATCACCATCGTGCCGCGCACGGGACCGTTCTCAGCCATCTCGCCCTTGGCCATGACGTCTTGATACCAACGGGGGAAGTCTTCGCTCTGAGGTGTCAGCACGCCTTGGGCCACGATTCTCCTTTGATTCGTGGCGACAGCCTACCCAAGCAACGTATTAACTCTCGGTTCGACGGCGGATCTTCTCGATACGTTCCTTCGCGTGGTTCGCGTCCGCTCCGCGGTCATCGAGCAACATCGCGCGGTCGGCCTCGGCTTCGGCTTCGGCCCCTTCGTCGCGCGCCGCGAGTCGTGCCTCGACGCCTTCTTCGAGAATCATCTTCGCCTCTTCGACCAGTGCCTCGACCATCTCGTCTTCTTTCACCACGCGCACGATCTTGCCCTTGATGAAGAGATGACCGCGCTTCTTGCCGGCCGCGATGCCCAGGTCCGCGTGTTTGGCTTCGCCGGGACCGTTGACGACGCAGCCCATCACCGCGACCTGAATCGGTAAGTTCAGCGCCTGTAACGCCTCTTGGGCCTCGTTGGCGATCTTTATGACGTCGACCTCGGCGCGACCGCAGCTGGGACAGGCGATCAAATCCAGTCCCTTTCGTTCGCGAAGTCCGAGGACCTCCAACAGCGTGCGACCGGCGCGCGCCTCTTCGACCGGATCGGCCGTAAGCGAGTAACGAAGTGTGTCGCCGATTCCTTCTGCGAGCAGCGTCCCGATACCGGCTGTGCCCTTCAACAGTCCACCGGGCAGTGGGCCCGCTTCGGTCACGCCCAGATGCAGCGGATGGTCGAAGGTCTCCGAAGCGAGCCGGTAGGCCGCGATCATCGTGGCGACCGACGATGCCTTCACCGAGATCTTGACGTCGTGAAAATCCACCTCTTCGAAGTAGGCCAACTCCATCCGGGCCGACTCGACGAGTGCTTCGGGCGTAGCGCCGCCGAATCGTTCGTAGAGATCGGGATGGAGGCTCCCCGCGTTCACGCCGATGCGGATCGGCACACCGCGGTCCTTCGCCTCGGAGGCCACGAGTTTGATCTCTTCCGGCTTTCGAAGGTTGCCGGGGTTGAGGCGTAGTCCTTGGACCCCCGCCTCGAGCGCCGCGAGCGCCATCTCCACGTGGAAGTGGATGTCGGCCACGATCGGCACCGGCGAGCGCGGAATGATTTGGGCCAGCCCTTCGGCGGCGGCTATTTCGTTGCACGTGCAGCGCACGATGTCGGCGCCTTCGGCCGCGAGCGCATAGATCTGTTCCAGCGTGCCTTCGACGTCGGCGGTCTTGGTCGTCGTCATCGACTGGACCGAGATGGGCGCGTCGCCCCCGACCTTTACCGATCCGAGCGCGATCTGGCGGGTCTTTCGTCGGGCACTGAGGGGGCTAGCGGTGACGTCCATATGTCCAGTCTGCCCGTTCGCGCGCCGTTCGATTCGCTCAGCGGAACGGATTGGCGATCGGGTGGGCGATGTCGAGGAAGAGCGTGCAGGCGAAGAGCACGAGCAGCACGCCCATGAAGGCGTAGATGAAGGGCGCCATCTTGTTTAGGTCAGCGTGATAGCGCTCGCTGCGCCGGGAGCGAAGCCGTTCGTAGGTGGCGATTGCGACGTAACCACCGTCGAGGGGCAACATCGGCAACATGTTCAAGACCCCCACGAAGATATTGACGACCATCAAGATCAACAACAGGTCACCCGGCCCGGTTTGCGTGCTCTGGACCGCGATACGAACCACGCCCACGATCGACTCCGGTCGGGTCGCCTGATTCGTGGGATTGCTCGCCGCGGCGGGCGACGCGACCTGGTGGAAGAGGCTCGAGAACTCACCCGGTGAAAAGACGTGGACGATCGCGTGCACGGCCGAACCAAGCAGCGATCCGACTTCCCCGAATGAACCGGGCAGCGCGGCGTACCAGGTATCGCGAAGCGCAAGGTTCGCGACTTGGACACCGATGTAGCCGTGCTCCTGCGACGACGCCGGCTCGGTCTGCCCGGCGAAGGTGATCGTCTGTCCGTTCACCGGCGTCGCGTGCAAGGTGAGGTCGCGACCGGAGCGCACCACGACCAGCGTGAGTCGCTGGCCGGACGCGTGGCTCACGATGTTGATCAACTGGCTGTCGCTGGTGATCGCGGTGCCGTTCACGGACAGGATCTGATCACCAATCTTGAGTCCGGCCAGCTGAGCAGCGTTCTCCTTGTGGCCCTGCCACTTTTCGAATGATCCGACGCCGACGTGGCTGGTCGAGGGAAGACCGACGAAGGTCAACGCGGCCCACGCCAAGACCAGCGCCATCACCAGATGCATCAACGAACCGGCCGAGGCGAACAGGACCTTCCTCGGATACGACGCCGAACGGTAGGTCCGTGACTCCTCGTCCTCGAGGATCGAATCGGTCCAGGTCATCCCCGGCACCTTCACGTACCCGCCGGCGAGGATCGCGCGCACGCCGTAGCGGGTCTCGCCGATAGTGGTCGACCAGAGCACCGGGCCAAAGCCGACGAAGAAGTCGGTCACCTTCATGCCCGCTCGCTTGGCGGTGATGAAGTGGCCGAATTCGTGGGCCATGACGATGAAGATGATCGCGAAGATCACCAAGGGCAGGGCCCATCCGACACTCCAGGTCAACAACGCGACGAAAGCGATGGCGCCGACGAGAAGAGTTAACAGGGACCGACGGGTCTCGGGGTTCGAATCCATGACTATTGCTTGAGAATACCGTGGGCTCGCGCTCGCGCGGTCGCGTCGTTGGCGACCAGGTCTTCCAGGGAATCAAGCGGACCGCTCTCGTAACCGTCCATGACGTGCGCGACGACATCGATGATGTCGCACCAGTCGATCTCATCGGCCAAGAACGCCGCGACCGCGACTTCGTTGGCCGCGCTCAGCCACGCGGGCGCGGCTCCCCCGAGTCGCGACGCCTCGTAGGCCAGGCCGATGGCGGGAAAGGCCTTGGGATCGGGCGCTTCGAACGTCAACTCCAAGTCCTTGGTGAAATCGATTGCCCCGTACGCGTGGTCCAGTCGTTCCGGAAGTCCCAGGCAGTACGCGATCGGAAGTCGCATATCGGGGCGAGAGAGTTGGGCCAAGACCGAGCCGTCGACGTACTCGACCATGGAGTGCACGATCGACTGGGGGTGCACCACGACCTCGACGCGTCCGACCTCGATACCGAAGAGCGCGGACGCCTCGAGTACTTCGAGACCCTTGTTCATCAACGTCGACGAGTCGATCGTGATCTTGGCTCCCATCGACCACGTCGGGTGATGAAGGGCGTCGGCTTTGGTGGCGTGCTTCAGTTGGTCGATCGACCATCCGCGAAACGGTCCGCCAGATGCGGTGAGCAACAATCGGCGGACGTCGGGATAGCCGGGCTCCCCGGGTGAACTCGCCAGGCACTGGTGGATCGCGCAGTGTTCGGAGTCGACGGGCAGCAACGTCGCGCCGGGGGTCGAGCGCACTTTGGCCACCAACGGCGCCGCAGCGATGAGCGATTCCTTGTTGGCGAGCGCGAGGCGCTTACCCGACGCGAGCGCCGAGAGCGTGATCGGAAGGCCGGCGAAACCGAGGACAGCGTTCATGACGATGTCGGCACTGGCAGCGAGCTCCGAAAGACCGTCGTCACCGACGACGATGTCAACCTCGGCACCGACCAGTGGCGCCAGCGTGTCGCGGTGACGATCTGTGATCACCCCGACGCGAGTGACGCGGAACTCGTTCACTATGGCGGCCAATTCGCTGAGCTGTTCGCCTCCGGAGAGAGCCGTCAGTTCGAAACGATCAGGCTCGTGGCGAAGGACGTCGAGGGTTTGGGTTCCAATCGATCCCGTAGCTCCCAAGAGCGCGACGCTGCGCCGCACCGTCGGCACCGTCAGCCCAGTTTGAGAACGTGGCAGAGGTAGTACATCGTGGGCAGTGCGAACAACAGTCCATCGATACGGTCCAAGAGTCCGCCGTGTCCCGGCAGAAGTCGGCCGAGGTCCTTCACGCCGATGGTGCGCTTCACCATCGATTCGAAGAGGTCGCCGAGTGGGACCACGATCGAAAGAGCGACGGCCGCCTCGATCCCGGCCTTACGAGTCCACACGCTCATGAGCGGCACGATCAATGCGCCAACGAGCAACGTCACGACCGTGCCGGCGGCAGTACCTTCGAGGGTCTTGTTCGGAGAGAGAAGTTTGTTGAGGGGTCGCTTACCGTACCGACGCCCGATGATGAAGGCACCCGAGTCGTTGGCCACCGTGAGGAGTATCGCGCCGAAAAGAAAGGACAGCCCGTGTCCGCTGACGAAATTCCGTGGGGCCACGAAGAGCAGGGCGTAGGAGCCGATAACGCCGATCCAAACGTAGACGAAGACCGTGGCGCCCAGGCCGTCCAGTACGTCGACTTCGCGTCCGGCGTTCAAGTACCACACGAAGCCGAAGATGATCAGCAACACACTGACGGCGCCGACCGACGTCAGGCCCTTGTTGTAGACCGCGACACCGAGCGTCAGTATCGCGACGATGCCGAGCACGGTCGCCGGGTGCGCGCCAGCCGATCTGAAACCGGCGAGGGCCTCGGCTCCCGCGAGTCCCAGGACGACCACAACCATGATCGCCACCGGCAGCGCGCCGGCCAAAAAGACACCCGAGACGACTACGGCCAGTCCGACGCCGGTCGCCAGCGCTCGCGCGAAGTTTCGATCGTTACTCTGTCGAACGGCGCGACCGGCCAACGGATTACTCGAGATGGAGCGACGGGTGCGCGCTATGCGGTCGGGCTCCGGTCGCGGGGCGTCACTCACGACCTCGTGGACCGTTTCGGCTTCCGGTTCGGTGAACTCCCACGGCCGAGCGGTGTCCTCACGCGCTTCGCCGGCCAGGATCGCTGTGTCGAATTGGTCTTCGTGAGCGACCCAATCGGCTTCGCCTTCTCGCCACGCCGGCGCGGGAATCGCCGACCACGGGTCATCGCTGTCGGCTGCTTCTCGCGCGACGACGATGGGCACCTGACCGGTCGGGGCGTCAGTCCAATGCGGGAGCAACGTGGTGGGATCGATGATCATCGTCTCGTCGGCCGCGTCGGCGGCAATTTCGGCGCCGGTGATCGTAACGCGAGAGTCCGTCGAACTGACGACGGGCATCTCGCCCGTGGCTTCGTCGAAGAGCGTGCCGTCGTCGTCGTCAGACTTCAAGTAGTTCTTGCTCCTTGTACGCAAGCAGCGCGTCCACGACCGCCACTTCTTCTTGTGTCATCTTGTCAAGAATCTTCTCGTAATGCTCGAGGTCGTCGCCCGAGATGCTCTTATCCTTCTCCAGTGCTTCGAGCTCTTGGCGGGCATGGCGACGCGCACCGCGCAACGCCACGCGTCCTTCTTCGGCCTTGGTGTGCACGATCTTCACGAAGCTCTTGCGACGTTCTTCAGTCAGCGACGGGAAAGCGAGACGAATGACGACACCGTCATTGGACGGATTGAGCCCGAGGTCGGCATTACTGATCGCCTTTTCGATCGCGGCCATGGCGCCCTTGTCGAACGGCGACACGACAAGAAGGCGGGGCTCGGGCACCGAGAAGTTGGCGAGTTGCTTCAAGGCGGTGTCGGCGCCGTAGTAGTCCACCATCAGGTTCTCGATGAGGGATGAGGACGCGCGGCCCGTTCGCACCGCGGCGAACTCGCTCTTGGCGTGCTCGATGACCTTCGCCATTCGTTCACGAGTGTCCTGCAGCACCAGCTCGACCAGTTCGTTTTCCATTACCTCACCAGAGTACCGACGGCCTGACCGTCGAGCGCGTGACCCAGGTTCCCGTCGGCCATCAGGTCAAAGACTCGGATGGGCAGGTGATTGTCCTTGCAAAACGTAATCGCGGTCATGTCCATCACGCGAAGGTCGCGAGCGATGACCTCGTCAAAGGACAGTTCTTCGAACTTCGTCGCATTGGGATTGATGCGCGGGTCTTCGGTGTAGACGCCGTCGACGCCACCGTGGGTTCCCTTCAAGACAATGTCGGCTTCGATCTCGGCGGCGCGCTGAGCGGCCGGCGTGTCGGTAGTGAAATATGGATTGCCCATACCGGCGGCGAAGATGACGACGCGACCCTTTTCGAGATGACGCACGGCGCGCCGGCGGATGTAGGGCTCGGCGACCTGGTCCATGCCGATCGCCGAGAGCACCCGCGTCGGGCGACCGTGGCTCTCGATGGCGTCTTGAAGAGCCAAGGCGTTGATGACCGTCCCGAGCATTCCCATGAGGTCCGAGTTGGCCCGGTTCATGCCTGCCATTGCCCCAGTTGCGCCGCGCCAGATGTTGCCGCCACCCACCACGACCGCGAGTTCTAGATTGCCGCGCTCCATGGCGTTGGCGATCTCGGAAGCGAGGAAGTCGACGGTCGACGCATCGATGGTCTCGTCGCTCGCGGCCGAGGCCAGTGCCTCACCCGACAGCTTCAAGACCACGCGGCGCACGGTGATGACCTATCCCCCGATGACCACTTGCGCGAACGCCGTGATCGACGCGCTACCCAAGAACTGGGCGATGGTCTGCTTTTCGTCTTTGACGTAACTCTGCTCGGTGAGCACGCGGTCCTTGAACCAACCGTTCATGCGGCCCTCGATGATCTTGGGTAACGCCGCTTCGGGCTTGCCCTCGTTGCGCGAGATCTCTTCGACCGTCGCGCGTTCTTTATCGATCTCAGCCTGGGGCACGTCCGACCGGTTCAGATAGAGCGGCTTGGTGAAGGCAATATGCACCGCGATCTCGTGGGCCATCTCTTCGGTGGCGCCCTTCACCACGACGATGACGCCGTTGACCCCGCGTCCGGCCTGTTGGTGGTTGTAGGTATCGACGATTTCGTCGTCGCCGGCCTCGAGTCGGCAGACGCGACCGACCGAGAGGTTCTCCTTGAGCGTAGTGAGCATCTTTTCGATCTGGTCATTGAACTCAGCGACCGCGTCGGTGCCCTCGGCGCACGCCCGCGCCGCCATCTCGTCGACCAGCGATACGAACTCATCAGACTTCGCGACGAAGTCGGTCTCGCAACGCAGCTCGACCATGGCCGCGACGTTGCCGTTTCGCACGACCGCGACGGCGCCTTCGCCGGCTTCACGATCAGCGCGCTTCGCGGCCGAGGCCATGCCCTGCACGCGCAACCACTTGGTCGCTTCTTCCATGTTGCCTTCATTGGCTTCGAGCGCCTTCTTGGCGTCGAGTATCCCGACGCCCGTCGCCTGGCGCAGCGTCTGTACCTCTTTCGCGGTGATAGCCACCTTGTTCTCCTCTTTGATTCTTTGCTTTAGAAATTTAGGCGTTGGCCGTTGATTCGTCGGCCGTAGCAGCCTCGGGCGTCACCATGACCACGGGCAACTCAGCCTCCACCGTCTCTTCGCCCACGGGCAATTCGGCCTCGGGGGCCGGCTCGGTGCTGCTTACTTCCACCAACTCAGGAGCGTCGTCGGGTGCGACCTCGGGCGCCACGTCGGCCAATACTTCGTCGGGAGTCGTGGGCGCTGGTGTCCCTTCCGAGTTCGCCGGCTCGTCGATCAGCGCGGCGCGATTGGCCGGAGCCGATGCCTGCTTCGAGATGACCGGACGGTTCTGTCGGATGTAGCGGCCTTCGGTCACGGCGTCGGCCATCAAGCGACAGAGCAGCGCGCCAGAGCGGATCGCGTCGTCGTTACCCGGGATCACGTAGTCGATGACGTCAGGGTCACAGTTGGTGTCGACCACCGCGACGACCGGGAGGCCGAGCTTGCGGGCTTCGGTTACCGCGATGTGTTCCTTCTTCGTGTCGATCACGAAGATGGCGTCAGGGACGCGGTCGAGGTTGGCGATACCCGAGAGGTTGCGGTCGAGCTTCTCGAGTTCGCGGCTGTGGCGCAGCGCCTCGCGCTTGGGCATGTTCTCGAAGTCACCGGCGCGCTGCATGGAACGAAGCTCCACCATGCGCTTCACCCGTCCGGCGACGGTGGCGAAGTTGGTGAGCATGCCGCCCAGCCAACGCTGGTTCACGAAGGGCATGCCACAGGCCTTGGCGTAGTCCTCGATGGGACCCTGGGTCTGCTTCTTGGTGCCCACGAAGAGGATCACTCCCCCGTCGGCGACGAGGTCGCGCACGTAGGCGTAACTGGTCTCGATGCCCAGCAGCGTCTTTCGCAGGTCGATCAGGTAGATGCCGTTTCGCTCGCCGAGGATGAATCGGCGCATTTTGGGATTCCAGCGGCGGGTCTGGTGTCCGAAGTGCACTCCGGAGTCCAGTAGTTCTTGCAGGGTGACGAGTGCCACGTTATTTTTCCTTCCGTTCGGTTGCTCGATCCCCGTGGTGCACCCGAAGGCGACCGTACGAAACCACGGCGATATATCAGAACTCCCCCACTGCGGGAGAGCCGGTCTATCTTAACCGTTCGAACCCACCTATCCCCTCGGGTGGGTGTCGTGATGGACCTTTTGCAGGCGCGACTTGGAGACGTGGGTGTAGATCTGGGTGGTCGTGAGACTTTCGTGGCCGAGCAACTCTTGGACGACGCGCAGGTCCGCGCCACCTTCGAGCAGATGCGTCGCGTACGTGTGGCGCAGTGCGTGCGGGTGGATGTGACCTCGGGTGATGCGGTTGTCCAGGATGCGGCGCACGTCGCGCGAGCCGAGTCGTTTGCCTCGTCGATTGAAGAACAACGCCTCGGGCTCGGCATCGGGGCTCATCACCCTCTCGCGCGCGTCGTGAATCCAGAGTTGCACCGCCTCGAGTCCTCGGCGGTGCAGTGGAACGAGCCGTTCCTTGCGGCCCTTACCCAGTACGCGAAGTAATCCCTGGCGAAAGTCGACGCTCGCGACGTTCAGTCCGCACAGTTCGCTCACGCGAAGTCCCGCGCCGTAGAGGACCTCGCACACCGCGCGGTCCAGCGTCGCCCACTCGCTGTCGCCCCAGTCATCGTCGAGCAGGATGTCGAGCTGTTCACGCACCACGATCTTGGGAAGTCGATGATTCGGACGAGGGGCCGAGAGTCTCGCGGCCGGACTCTCGATGAGATGTCCACGTTGGACCATCCAGGAGAAATAGCCGCGCAGTGACGCGCGCCGGCGAATGATGGAAGTTCGTTCGTCGCCGCGCTCGGTCATGAAGGCCAGGTAGTCGCGAAGCGTCTTCATGGTCACATCGCGAGGTCGTGATACCTCGCGCTCCTCGGCCCAGGCGATGAAGGCACCGACATCGCTCAGGTAGGCCGTCTGGGTCGCCG
This sequence comes from Acidimicrobiales bacterium, assembly GCA_035532375.1. Classification (GTDB taxonomy): domain Bacteria; phylum Actinomycetota; class Acidimicrobiia; order Acidimicrobiales; family RAAP-2; genus RAAP-2. The sequence goes on along the minus strand of DATKRC010000071.1, from coordinate 23,274 downwards.
GGGCCCGGTCCGTCGCGCGTAACGTCACGGCGTAGTCCTTTAGTCGCCAGGGCCCCGTGGCCCGTGCGCCGTCGCGTAGAGGTGACACGCCAACAAGGCTAGTGACGACCAAATGCAACGACGTGACATAACTAAGGTGGACGAGGAATCCGAGGGGGGACGAGTGTCGCGAATCCTGATTGTCGAAGACGACGACCACATCCGCACCGCACTTCGATTGATGTTCGAAGGCGAGGGCTTCTTGGTCGACGACGCCCCGACGGGCGAGATCGGCATCGCGATGTTCAATCGCATGGCGTCAGACGTCGCGATCGTCGACATCATGTTGCCGGGCATCTCCGGCTTCGACACGTGCTTGGCGCTACGTAGCTCGAGCGATCTTCCAATCGTGATCGTCTCGGCGCGTGACGACACCGCCGACGTCGTGCTCGGACTGGAGTCGGGCGCCGACGACTACGTCACCAAGCCCTTCGTGCCCGAAGAGCTACTCGCTCGAGTGCGTGCGCACCTTCGTCGTCGGCCGGAAAAGAGCACCGGTGCCTTCCAACTCGGCTTCTTGCACGTGATTCCCGATGAAGGCGTCGTTCGTCAAGCCGACGGCTCAGAACTACACCTCACGTCAACGGAGTTTCGCCTCTTGACCGACCTCGCCTCCAACAACGGCAAGCCGCTCACGCGTGAAGACCTGCTGGAGCGGGTTTGGGGTTACGACTACTTCGGGGACAGCCGCCTCGTGGATGTGCACATCCGACGTCTACGCATGAAGATCGAGCCCGATGCGGCCAACCCGATCTTCCTGGTGACGGTTCGCGGCACCGGGTACAAGCTGGTCATCTAATGCGTCGACGGAGTCTTCGACTTCGCCTGCTCGTTACCTTCGGACTGGGCGCGTTCATCCTCAGTTCTCTTTTCGCCTCGCTCACCTACATCGGCGTCAATCACCTGTTGATCTCGAACCAGCAACAGACGGACCTGAAACAGAGCTACGTGAACGCCGCGTTGGTGCGCAGCACTTTGTACTCCTCGCCCACGGAGCTCTCCGATCTCCTCATCTCGATTCAAAAGGGAACCGACGCGAACGTGCTCGTGCAAACCCACGGTCAGTGGTTGGCGCGTTCAAATAAGGCGTCGACGATCGACGTCAAGCAAGCAACCATCAGGACGGTCGCCGCCGGTCACGCGACCGAACAGACCCTGGACGCCGACGGGCGGATCATTTTCGTGGTGGGCGTTCCGATTCCCTCAGTCGAGACCCAGGTGTTCGAAGTCTTCCAGCTCGACGCCCTCGAACATTCACTGCGGCTCCTTGGCCTCGTTTTGTTGCTCGGCGCGCTCTTCACGTCAATCGTCGGCATTGGCGGCGGTATCTGGGTGTCTCGCCGAACCGTTCGTCCCCTCGAGGAGGTCTCCTACGCAGCCGCCTTGATCGCCGAGGGCGCCCTCACCACGCGACTGCAAGTGAATCGCGCCGACCGAGAAGTCCAGCAGTTGACCGAGTCCTTCAATCAAATGGTGAGCCAACTCGTGCAGCGACTGGAACGCGACGCACGATTCGCGAGCGACGTGAGCCACGAACTGCGCTCGCCGCTCACGACGCTGGCCACGACGGCCACGGTCTTGCAACAACACCGCGAGGACCTATCACCGGCCGGACAAGAGAGCTTGGACCTCTTGGTGGCCGACCTTTCGATCTTCCAATCCCTGGTCGAAGACCTTTTGGAGATGTCGCGCAGCGACGCGGGTGCCGTGCCGCTCGTCATGGAGACGTTGGGGGCGATTGAGCTCGTGCACCAATCCGTTCGATCGGCCTCGCGCCGCCACGGCCTCGCAGAGCCGCCCATCGAGATCGCCGAGGGTGTCGGCGATCCTCTGGTACTGGTCGATCGCCGCCGCTTCGAACGCGTCATCACCAATCTGATGGACAATGCGCATCACTACGCCGAAGGAGCGGTTGCGCTGCGCATAAACCTCGAAGCAAACCAGTTGGCGGTCAACGTTGATGACGCCGGAGCCGGCATACCCGGTGACGAACACGAACAGGTCTTCGAGCGATTTTTCCGCGGTCGCGCGGCCCACGACCGCGGCATGGCGCGAGGGACCGGACTCGGTCTCGCTCTGGTGCGCGATCACGTGCGCGCCTTCGGTGGCACGATAACGGTCTGCGAGAGTCCCGACGGCGGGGCGCGCTTCCAGATTCTTCTGCCGATCGTGAAAAGCGAGCACGTGTGAGACGGGTCCGGATCCTCGTGGGGCTGATCCTCGGCGCGCTCGCCCTGGCCGGCTGCACGCTGGTCCCGACGGCGTCGTCGCCGCAGATAATTGGCAAGAGTCACGTCCCCTTCGGACTGCTCGACAAGACGATCCCGGGAATAAAAAACGGTCGGGTCCGCTTCATCTCGCAGCCGGTCTTCCTCGTCGACGCCACCGGGCACCTCTCAGCGTCGAGCCGTATCGTGCCTGCGCCTCCCGTGCTCGAATCGGTATTGCGTCAACTCGTTATCGGTCCCACGAAATTCGAATCGCTCGGGGGCTACACCTCGGATCTGCCGAAGAGCTTGATAGTGCTCTCGGCCAGCTTTCGAAGTGGCATCGGCTACATCGACCTCGCCTCCACGCTCGCCAAAATGGACCACCACCAGGAAATCTTGGCTGTGGGCCAGCTGGTGTGGACCTCCCACGACGTCGGCATCACGCTCGGAATCCACGTGAAGGGCATCGAGATCCTCGTCGCCGGTGTGGCCCAGCAGTCGCCCCTACCGGGCGGCCACCTTGCGAACCTCGTGACGACGCAGGACTTTCAGAGCCTGTTGAACGCTTAGGCGATGGTCGCCGGGCGAAAGGCGGGCGCGGCACTCCAGAGGTGTTCAAGGTCGTAGTAGTCACGTGCGGCTTCATCGAAGACGTGCACGATGACGTCGCCGTAGTCGAGCGCGATCCATTCGGCGCTGGTCCATCCTTCGACGTGCATTGGCTTCACGTCGAGCGCGAGCTCCACGAGTCGCTCGATCTCTTCGGCGATGGCGCGGACCTGACGGTCATTGCGTCCCGAGGCGACCACGAGGACATCGAAGGAGTCGACCAGTTCACGCAGATCGAGTACGACCGTGTCGCGCGCCAGTTTGTCTTCGGCGGCCACGACCGCAGCGTTGATCAACGCGGCCACGAATCCCGAGTGTGGGCTGCGAAGGGTCTCGCCGCTCGCGTTCAAGTCACTCAGCGCGACACCCCGAGCACGAACAGCGCGGCGACAAATGGGACGATGAGCGAGGTGACTCCGATGATGGCGTATCGATGCTTCAAGCGACGAATTTCTCTTCGACTCCTCGGCGCCGCTTCCAGACCCCTGAGCCTCGTGGGCTGCGGGTCGGTCGCGTCGAAGAGTCGCACTGCCATTCCGTTGACTTTAGCCTCGGGCGCCCTCGTAAAGCGGAATGACCGAGGCCGGAAGGTACTGGCGAAGGTTGGCCGAAGTCGGATCGAGTTGTCGCACGTAGGAACTCGACAGATCGACGGGGTCCATCGGGATTTCGTAACTCACCCATCCATCAGGCACGATGGTCGTGGCACCAGGACGCGGCACCACGCCGACACGAACCAGAGTTCGTAGTTCGTCGGCCTCGTGCCAACCGTCTAACTGCTCGGCCAAATCGGCGCCGACGATCAGATCGACCGCGTCCCAGTCGACCAACAGTTCGCGCACGCTGTCAATCGTGTAGGACGGCCCGTCGCGACGAATCTCGCGGTCCGACACTTCGACGAGATCGAGGTCCCCGAACGCGGCCTCGGCCATGGCCAGTCGCACCGAGGCGTCACGCACGTCACCGTCGAGACGCTTCACATACGGATCGCCGGCGACGGTGACTTCGATGAGGTCGTACCGGGCGCTCTCGGCGGCGGCGCGAAGCGCGGCGACGTGACCGAAATGAGGCGGATCGAAGGTCCCGCCGAAGAGACCGACTCGCCGAACGTTCACGCGCCAACACTAGGCCCCGATCTATGGCCGGTTCTTAGAACCTCTATCATTGATTGATGGAGAAGTCCGTCAACGACTGGAGTCCGAGCACGTGGCGAACGCGTCACGCCGCCCAGGGAGTGACCTGGCCCGACGAAGTCCACCTGGCGCGCGTGGAAGCGGACCTGGCCCGCAAGCCACCGTTGGTCTTCGCCGGCGAAGCCCGTCGACTCCTCGATCACCTCGAACTCGTGGCCCACGGGAAGTCGTTCCTCTTGCAGGCCGGGGACTGCGCGGAATCCTTCGACGAAGGTTCGGCCGACTCGATCCGCGACAAACTCAAGGTCATCTTGCAGATGGCGGTGGCCCTCACCTACGCCGCTGGCGTGCCGGTCATCAAGGTCGGGCGCATCGCCGGCCAGTTCGCCAAACCCCGCACCGACGAATACGAAGAGCGAGACGGAGAGCGGTTACTGGCCTTTCGCGGCCATATCGTCAACGGCGAAGCGTTCGACGAGGCGGCCCGGCGACCCGATCCCGAGCGTCTGTTAGCCGCCTACCACCAGAGCGTGGCCACCCTCAATCTCTTGCGGGCCTTCACGACCGGTGGATTCGCGGCGCTCTCGCGCGTGCACGCCTGGAACCAGGAGTTCGTCGCGAGCTCGCTCGAGGGCAAGCGCTACGAGGTGGTGGCCGACGAGATCGAACGGGCGCTGCAGTTCATGAAGGCCTGTGGCATCGACCTGCACGACGACGACGCCTTACAGGGCGTCGATTTCTACACCAGCCACGAGGCGCTCATACTCCCGTACGAACAAGCGCTCACCCGTCGCGACTCGTTGACCGGCGACTTCTACGACTGCTCGGCCCACATGCTCTGGATCGGGGACCGCACGCGACAGATCGACGGCGCGCACGTGGAGTTCTTGCGCGGAGTCTCGAACCCGCTTGGTCTGAAGGTCGGTCCGACGATGGGCCTCGAGGAACTGCTTCGTCTTGTCGACGTGCTCAACCCGGAGAACCGCGCCGGTCGATTGACGTTGATCGCCCGCATGGGCGACGCACTGGTCGAAGAGAAGCTGCCGCCGCTCGTGGAGTCACTTCGCGCCGAGGGCCGCGAAGTCGTGTGGGCCTGTGATCCGATGCACGGCAATACCTTCGTCGCTTCGGGCGGGCAGAAGACCCGTCACTTCGATGACGTGCTCTCCGAGACCTCTAAGTTCTTCGAAACCCTGTCGAACCTCGGGACCTGGCCCGGGGGCCTCCACGTGGAACTGACCGGCGATAACGTCACCGAGTGTCTCGGCGGCGGCTCGCGTCTCAACGAAGTCGACCTTGATCTCAACTACACCTCGATCTGTGATCCGCGCCTCAATGCGACCCAGAGCCTCGACATGGCCTTTCACGTCGCGGAGTTCTTGCAGCGTTATTCGGCGGGCAACGGCGCGCGGTCGTTGTAGCGCAACAGGCGGCGTCCCTCGTCGCGAAACTCGATCTCGGTCATCGAGCAGTTATCGATTCGCGGTCGTAGTCGTACTTTCGGTGCCAGACCCTGATGGATCTTCATGGCCTGTTCGATGAAGCCGCCGTGGGTCACGATGACCACCAGTTCGTGAGGATGGCGCGCGACGAGTCGTTCGATGGCAGCGCGACAGCGCTCGTGGAATCCGAGGAGTGACTCACCGCCCGGCGCCGTCAAGGCGTCGGGCTCCAAGTCCCAATTCGGGGCCCCATAGCGTTCGACGTACTCAGCCCAAGGCAGACCGTCACCCTCGCCGACGTCGATCTCATTAAGAGTCGGATCGACGACGGGTACAAGATCGGCCGGCAGCGCCACGCGCAGCATCTCACCGGTTTCGAGGGCGCGCGGTAGGGCCGAGGTGTAAAGGGCGGTGGTCCCGGACAGTTCCGCGCTCATGGTGAGTCGCTCGATGAGAGCCTGAGCCTGTCGGCGTCCCAGTGGCGTCAGTCCCCCGTCGCCCAGCGGCCCGCCGGCCAGTCCGTCGGCGTTGGCGTAACTCTCGCCGTGGCGAATCAACAGCAGTCGCGTACCCGTCGGCTTGGGACCGCGTTGGCGAAAACCGGCCGGGGGAAGTCGTTGATCTTCGGAATCGCTCACGCGAGCTCTCCCACGAACATCTCTAGTTGACGAAGCGTGCGACATTCGATGACCTTCTCGCAGTACGGCGCGTACTGACTCACGATCGAGTCGCCGCTGTTCCAATAGGCCGTCGGTTCGGGATTGAGCCAGTAGACCGCCTTCGCGCGGTACTTGAGGTCGGCGATCACCTCGGCGTGGGCCTGATGGTAATTGTTTCGTGCGTCGCCCAGAATAAGAATCGTCGAGCGTCGCGTGATGTCCTTGGCGAATCGTTCATGAAAGCTCAAGAGCGCCCGACCGTAGTCGGAGTGGCCGTCAAAGGCGATGACGTCGGCTTCGGCGTTGATCTTGGCCACCGTCTCGGCCGGATCGTCGACGCCTTCGAACAGTTGTGTCACTTCGTCGAGACCGTCGACGAATACGAAGCTTCGAACCTTTGAGAACTGCGAACTGATGGCGTGCACCAGGTGCAGGGTGAAACGCGCGAAGGACGCCACCGATCCCGAGATATCGGCGATCACGAAGATCTCAGGCTTGGCCGGATGTGGCGGCTTGAAACGAAGATCGATCGGTACTCCGCCCGTCGAAAGGCTGCGACGAACGGTGTGTCGTAGGTCGACGGGTCCGCGACGACGGCGCCGACGGCGCCGAGCGAGACGGACGGCCAGCTTGCGACTGAGCGGTCGAAGCGCTCGCTCGAGTTGAGCCATCTCATCGCGATTGGCGTGCATGACGTCGAGGTCCTCGGGCAACGGTTTTCGCACGGATTTAGCCAATGCCGCGGAGCCACGGTCCTCGACCAGTCGCTCGCGGATGACGCGTTCGATCTCGGCCTTCAGCATCTCGATGCGAGCTCGGGCCTCTTCACGCGCAATGCGCTCCCCGAGCCGGTCGTCGTCGAGAGTTCCCAGCGTCAGTCGCTTCTCGAGACTCTCGAGATCGAGATTGCGCAGCGTCCGATAGAGGTAGTAGGTCCCTCCGACCGGACGACCGGGTTCCATCCCGGCGTAGCGAGTGACCGATTCGCCGGCCGCGAGTCGCAACGCCTCGCGGTCGCCGTCGCGCAGTGCGCGGTAGAGCAACTCGGCCAGCTCCCGTGCGCTCAAGGAACTCGCCGCGCCGCCCTCGCCCCGCGACTGACCTGGACCGGTGGCCCCGGCGGCGCCTTCGCGTTGCGCGTCACCGGTATCCACTTCGTCCATGAACTCCGAGGCGCTGTCCCACGAACGATTGGAGAAGAAGACTTCGAACGCCGTATTGAAGACCGGCATGTGATCACCGTCTTTGACCAGGGTCGCGGCGAGTGCGTTCTTCACCAACGATCGGTCCGAGAGGTCGATCACTTCCATGGCTTTGGCCGAGTCGACGTGCTCGCTCATGGATATCGGTATTCCTGCGGCGCGTAGTTCGCCGATGAAGTCGCCGAGGAGCTTAAGCACCGGTCTTGGGCCGACCTAACAGCTCTTTCGTCGCGCGCTCGATGTCGGTCTGGTACTTCAACAAGATGTGGAGCGTCTCAGCCGCATCCTCATCACCGATCTCCGAGCGACCGAGAACCACGAGCGTGCGCGCCCAGTCGAGGGTTTCGGCGACCGAAGGCGCCTTCTTGAGGTCGAGCGAGCGAAGCGACCGCACGACCTGGGCGATCTGTTCGGCCAGGGTGCTCGTGATGCCGGGAACGCGCGAGACGATGATGTCGCGTTCGCGTTCCACGCTCGGGTACCCGATATAGAGATACAGACAACGTCGCTTGAGCGCCTCGGAGAGCTCGCGAGTGTTGTTGGACGTGAGAAACACCATCGGTATCTGCTTGGCTCGCACGGTGCCGAGTTCGGGAATCGACACCTGATACTCCGAGAGGACTTCGAGCAAGAGCGCTTCGGTCTCCAGCTCGACGCGGTCGACTTCGTCGATCAACAACACGACCGGGTCGGTCGCGGAGATCGCCTCGAGCAACGGACGGGTGAGGAGAAACTCCTCGCCGAAGATGTCCTCTTCGAGCTGCTCCCAGTCCTCGGTCCCTTCGCCCTCGGGCCGACCGGCCTGGATGCGCAGCAGTTGCTTGCGATAGTTCCACTCGTAGAGCGCTTTGGAATCATCCAAGCCCTCGTAACACTGAAGGCGAATGAGTCGCGCGCCGACGGCGTCGGCAACAGCGCGAGCGAGCGCGGTCTTACCGGTACCGGCCGGACCTTCCACCAGGACCGGTTTGGCCAGGCGGTCGGCCAAGAAACAGACCGAGGCGATGGCGTCGTCGGCGAGATAGTCGTGCTCGGCGAGACGCCCCAACACGTCCTTGGCCGACTCGAAGCGCACCGGCGGGACTTCGTCCAGGCCCAGGCGTTTGGCGAGTTCTTCGCGCGGGTCAAGTGCGGTCATCGAATCTGTCCCTCTCCTCGTACGACCCACTTGAGACAGGTCAGTTCTCGAAGCCCCATCGGGCCTCGAGCGTGCAACTTCTGGGTCGAGATACCGACCTCGCCCCCCAAACCGAGTTCACCGCCGTCGATGAAGCGCGTCGAAGCGTTCACCAGCACCGCGGCTGCGTCGACGCGTTTCACCCAGGCGTCGGCGTTCGCTTGGTCCTGGGTGAGAATCGCTTCGCTGTGACCCGTGCCGTAGCGCGCGACATGGGAAATCGCGTCGTCCAACGAGTTGACGACTTTGACGGCGAGGATCAAATCGAGGAACTCTCGCTCGTAGTCCTCTTCACTCGCGGGCGTCGCGTTCGCCAGATACCGACGGGTCGCGTCGTCGCCACGTAGCTCAACCTCGGGCATCGCCGCGGCTAATGCCGGCAGGAACCTAGAGGCGACGGCTTGATGAACCAACACCGTCTCGGCGGCATTGCACACGCCCGGACGAGACGTCTTCGCGTTCCTCACGACCTCGACCGCGATGTCCAGATCGGCCGACTGGTCGACGAAGACGTGGCAGTTGCCATCGCCGTCGAGCACGTAGGGAACTCGTGCGTGTTCGCGCATAGCGGCAATAAGACTCGGACCACCGCGCGGGATGAGACAGTCGAGGACGTCGGTCATCTGCATAAAGGCCGTCGCCGCCTCGTGCGACGTGTCTTGCACCAACGAAACGCCCGCCGCGGGTAGGCCCTCCTTTTCCAGCGCCTCGTGCCAGAGCGACACGATGAACTGATTCGTGGCAAAGGCCGTCGACGATCCACGGAGATAGGCGGCGTTGCCGCTGCGCACGCAGAGCCCGGCCACGTCACTCGTGACGTTCGGCCGATTCTCATAGACCACACCGATGACCCCGAGGGGCACGCGAAGACGCTCAATGCGCAGACCGTTCGGTCGCACGCTCCGGTCGACGACTTCAAAGAGCGGATCGGGACTCTGCGCAATCTCGCGCAGCGCGTCGGCCATGGAGTCGATGCGTGCCTGGGTGAGCGTGAGGCGATCGACGCCGGCACCGGACTCTTTATAGGCCGCGACCTCATCCGCGTTGATGGCCAGGAGTTCGTCGGCGCTCTCTTGGAGACGATCGGCGACGTGCAACAGCACCGCGCGACGCTGCTCGTTCGAAGCCTGTCCGAGGGCCGTGGCCGACTCTCGCACCACGCGACCCTGCGCCGCCAACGCACCTATTGACATGGAGCAATCGTAACGGGTGACATCAGGAGCGACGAAGGAGTACGAGGTCGTCGCGGTGCACGACGACGTCGTCACTGTCGTGGAACGACTCGGCGCTCACGCGCACGAGACCTTTGGCGATCACTTGACCTTCCGGTCCCTTTATCTCGACCGCATCGCCTTCGACGAAGCTTCCGGCGTGCGATTCAACTCCCACGCGCAAAAGGCTTCGACCGTGATGTTCGAGTGCTTGTAACGCACCTTGATTGATGTGCAGCGCTCCGCGACTCGCTACGGCGAAGGCGATCCACGACTTACGCGCCGAGAGTCGTTCGGCACGGGGACGAAACGTCGTGCCGAATCCCGGCGCGTCCTCGATCGCGTGCAAGAGAGCGTTCTCGGCGCGAGCCGGCGCGATCACCGTGGTGATCCCGGACCACGTCGCCATTCGTGCCGCCGCGAGCTTGGACGCCATTCCCCCGCTGCCCACGCCAGAACGACTGTCACCGGCGACCTCAACCAGTTCAGTGTCGAAGGCGGTCACCTCTTCGATCAAGGTTGCGGTCGGGTCCAGTCGCGGGTCCGCGGTCAAGAGTCCCGCGGTGTCGGTCAAGAGCACCAGGTGCGACGCACCCACGAGATTGGCGACCAACGCCGCCAATCGGTCGTTATCGCCGAATCGGATCTCTTCGTCAGCGACGGCGTCGTTCTCATTGACGATCGGCACGACGTTCAAGGCGTGCAGCGCCTCGAGCGTGCCGCGCGCGTGCAGGTACTGGCCGCGATGCGAGAAATCGAGCGGAGCCAACAAGACCTGACCGACGCTCGCGCCCACTTCAGAAAAGGCGTCGCGCCACGCGTGCATCAAGAGTGGCTGTCCCACGGCCGAGACGGCCTGCAACGACACGCTGTCCGAGGGTCGGCGGCGGCCGCGACCCACCTCGGACCATCCTGCAGTGATGGCGCCGGAAGTCACGACGACGACCGTCCAGCCCTTCGCTCGCAATTCGACCACGTCGTGCGCCACGCTCGCTAAGGCCCCGTGGGCGACGCCGCCGGTGTCATCGGTCACCGACGTGGTGCCGATCTTGACGACGAGACTACGCGTCGCCATCACCGTCGCCCAGATCCAGCCGTCCGTGTCGCGCCAATCGCTCTCGACGCGACGCGCGGTGGTGATCGCCGCGGTCGAGTCCGGCGCTCACTTCATCGCGCCACCATTCGAATGACAGGGGGCCGATGTTGACGATGTCGCCATCGCGCACGCCGGCACGCGTCAGCATTCGGTCTACGCCGAGGTCGCGCAGACGTCGCACTATTTCGGCCAGCGCCTCGTCGTCCGTGAGGTCTTGGAATCGCACGGCCCGGATGGCTGGACGTCCGGCGACGATCCACCCGTTCGTTCCTGCTCGCTCGACGGTGATCTCATCGGGCAACGGCTTGTGCACGACGATCTCGTGTTCGATGCGTTCTTGTTCTTCGCGTCGGACTTCGGTGACGAGGGCGGCCAAGCGACCGACCAGCTCATCGACTCCCTCTCCCGTGATCGAAGAGATCGTGAGGACGCCTTCCATCTCATAGGCTGCGACGTCACCCTTGGAGCCCACGATCACCCTCGGTCGCTCGAGCAAGTCGGCCTGGTAGTCGCCGAGCTCACGCAACAAGATGTCCAACTGCTCCTGTGGGGGCGCGGGCGCGAACTCCGAGAGGTCGAGCAGAACGCACAGCACTCGGGCGCGCTCGACGTGACGAAGGAAGTCGTGTCCGAGACCACGGCCCTCAGCGGCGCCTTCGATCAGTCCGGGGATGTCGGCCATCACGAACTCGGTCGCGTCACTTCGGCGACCGGCACGTTCGCCAACACGAACAACCCCGAGATTCGGCACCAGCGTGGTGAAGGGATAGTCCGCGATCTTCGGTCGAGCGGCCGAGACGCGAGCAATCAACGTGGACTTGCCAACATTGGGGAAACCGATCAAAGCGACATCGGCCTGCAGCTTCAATTCAAGGTTGAACCAGTTCTCTTGACCGAGCTCTCCTTGCTCGGCGAAGGCCGGAGCGCGCCGACTGTTCGAAAGGAAGCGGTTGTTGCCCTGACCACCGAGACCACCTTGGGCCGCCAGCCAGCGATCCCCTGGTCCGTTGAGGTCGACGAGCAACTCGCCTTCCCGGCTGTAGACCATCGTGCCGACCGGCACGATGACGATCTGATCCTTGCCCTTTGAGCCGTGCTGGCGCTTGGACGTGCCGTGCTGGCCGTCGGTGGCGCGACGAAAGGGGTGGTCGCGAAAACCCAGGAGTGATGCCTGATTATGGTCCGCGACGATCCAGACGTCGCCGCCCTTTCCGCCGTCGCCGCCGTCCGGGCCGCCCTTGGCGACGTGGGCTTCGCGACGAAAACTGACGCAACCGGCCCCGCCATCGCCCGCTTTCGCGTGTAATTGAGCGAAATCAACGAAGGTGGACACCAATGCATTCTACGGGTCGCCCTGATGGACCTTGAGAAGCCGTTGACTTCGACGACAGCAATGACTCAGCGCGTCGAGCGACGCGAGCTTCAAGCTCTCCACTGCGACACACCGGACTTCGCGTACTCCAGAGCTTCATGACGGGTCTCGTAGCCACGGATCTCCGCGACAAGTCCGCCGTCGACGCTCAGTACCTGCCAACGTTCGCTGTTCGGAGCTTTCGACGGGGCTTTGGCGTTCAAGACCTTCAGTGCGACCACGATGTTGTTGCCCTCGATCACGATTTCGGTGATATCGGCGCGCGCACCGTTGTCCCGGGCCATTTCGTACCACGAGAGTATTTGTTGTGAGTTGCGGCACGTGGGCACCTTTTGTCCCGGTACACCCCAACGCGCATCCGGCGCGAGCAGCGCTGCTATCGCGACGAGATCGACGGTCTCCACTGCGTGGCGTACCTCGTCGGTGAGGGTATCGATAGTGCGTACCGGTAAACCGACACAACAACACTCGGGGTTTGTGCACTTTTCCAGCACGTGTCCTCGAACAACGTTGCAACCGCAGTCCGCACACATGATCGCCACGTGACGAATTTAGGGGCGGATGTGATCCGCGAAGATCCGCGAGACAGCTCTAATCTCCTTGTTTTCCAGCAAAACTCGGGTTAATTCGGGCTCAAAGTGGTCCCGAACGTTACGAATCCGTAACAGTTAAAAATTGGAAACGTATTCTGACCAGTAGTTTCCCGATTTCATTTTCCCGTGAAAGACCGAAATCTTACGAGAAATCCCATTATTTCCGCCATTTTGCGTAAAGATGGCTCCGGTTGCTGGGAACACTCCCAGTCCGTTTCAACGAAGAGTAAGGAGTCGACCGGTGAACAAGGCCGAGTTGGTAGATGCGATTGTTGCCGAAAGCGGCGCAAACAAGAACACGGTGGCTGAAGTCCTCAAGGCCCTAGAAGATGTTGTGGTATCGAATGTTTCGAAGGGTGAGAAGATTGTTCTGTCGGGCTTCCTTTCTTTCGAGCGTGTGGCCCGCAAGGCCCGCACCGCCCGTAATCCCCAAACTGGCGAAGCCATTCAGGTGAAGGCTTCGAACGCTCCAAAGGTTTCCATTGGCTCAACCTTTAAAAAGGCAGTCAAGAGCGCGTAGTTCTGTTACTAATCAAGAAACCCCCGGGTCAGGCCCGGGGGTTTCTTGATTTAGGAGGAAAACTCAGCCGACAAGAACGTCAACCAGTTTTCTGCCGCCCCGGTAGCCGAATTTCACGGTTCCTTCAGCGAGCGCGAACAATGTGTCATCCTTGCCGATCCCGACATTGCGACCGGGATGGAACTGGGTCCCGCGCTGACGCATGATGATGCTTCCTGGCTTTACGGCAGTTCCGTCAAAGGTCTTGACGCCCAGGCGCTGCGCATTGGAATCGCGACCGTTCCTGGTGGAACCGCCGCCTTTGGTCTTGGACATCGGATTCTCCTAGGCCTTTGGTGAGATCTTGGTGATCTCGACGCTCGTGTAGTGCTGGCGGTGTCCCCAACGCTTGCGCTGGATCGACTTCGCCTTATAGGTAAGGGCTCGGATCTTCGGACCCTTCTCCTCGCCGAGGATCGTGCCGGTCACGGACGCACCCTTCAAGGCTGGTCCGGCGACCACGGAGTCACCGTCGACCAAAAGGACGGGTTCGAACTGGATTTCAGCACCATCTTCTTCGGGGCGCAGGTCAACGCGGACCACTTGGCCCTCGGTAACGCGCTCTTGAGATGTGCCAACACGGATAACGGCGTACATAGGGATTCGATTGTAGCCGATACCGCGGAGGTCCCGAACCCTAGAGTCCGGTCTCGACAATGAATCCGCGACCGTCACACACCGTGCAGATCTTGGACACGGACTCCAACAGCCCTTCGTTCACGCGCTTTCGCGTCATCTCCACGAGACCGAGTTCCGAGATGTCAAAGACCTGAGTGCGGGTCTTATCGCGCGACAGAGCTTGGCGCAACGCCGAGGCGACGGCCTCGCGATTGACCTTGGACTCCATGTCGATGAAGTCGATCACGATGATGCCGCCAATATCACGAAGGCGCAGCTGTCGGGCCACCTCTTCGGCCGCTTCGAGGTTGTTGCGGAACACGGTCTCTTCTAGGTTCGTGGTCCCGACGTTCTTTCCGGTGTTGACGTCGACGACCGTGAGGGCCTCAGTGCGTTCGATGATCAAAGAGCCACCGGAGGGCAAGAAGACCTTGCGATCCAGCGCCCGGTGCAGTTGCTCGTGGACGAAGTAACGCTCGAAGAGAGGTAGTTCTTCGGTGGAGCGGTCGTAGTACTCGATGCGATCGGCCAATTCGGGATTTACGGCGAGCACGTACTCGCGCACTTTTTCGTAGAGCACGAGATCGTCGATCAAGACGCCGCGGTAGTCGTCGTTCAGTTCTTCGCGCAGTACCCGTACCGCGAGGTCGAGGTCGCGATAGACGAGGCGAGGCTGGCTGGACTTGGCGACTTCGGCTTCGATCGCCGCCCATTTCTCTGCCAGTGAACTGACGTCTCGCGCGAGGTCATCGGCGGTGACGCCCTCGGCGGCCGTGCGAATGATGATGCCGTGACGTTCCGGCTTCACGTCGTCGATGATCTTGCGGAGGCGACGACGCTCGCCGTCAGGCAGGCGCTTGGAGATTCCGATGGTGTTCGAATTCGGCACCAGGACGGCGAAGCGCCCGGGCAACGAGACTTCTTGGGTGAGGCGAGCCCCTTTGGCGCCGATGGCGTTCTTCGTGACCTGACAGATGATGGTCTGGCCAGACTTGATCATCTGCTCGATGCGCTTGTCATTGGACGCTGTGCCTTCGACGTCGTCCATGTCGAAGGAGATGTCGCCTCGATAGAGCACAGCGTTCTTCGGAATGCCGATGTCGACGAAGGCCAACTCCATGCCCGGGAGTACGTTCTGGATTCGCCCGACGTAGATATTCCCGTCGATCTGGTTCGTCTCATCGGCGGCCTTGGCGACGGTGTACTCGACCATGGTGCGGCCTTCGAGGGTTGCGATGTGGGTGGCCTCGGGAGTTGTATGTACGCACATGAGGTAGCGACCCTGAGCGCGCGTACGGCGTTCTCCGCCGCGACGTCGCTTATTCTTCCCACGGGCGGCTGCGCTTTCGTCGCCGGCCGCTTCCGGTGCCGACGCTTCGACGGGCGAGTCGAAGGAACGATTCGGGTTTCGCGGCTGACCACCTTGGCCGCCCTGGCCGCCCCGACCCCGTCCACCACGGCGACGTCGATTGCCGCCGCCTTGACCTTGACCCTGTCCTTGCCCTTGGCCCTGACGGGTTGGGACTTGGCCGTTCGACGAGGGCGGCGTCGGACCCGGTCGTGTGTCGCCAATCTGTGGTGCCGGTCGGGTGTCGCCTATGCGGGGGCTAGACGATAATGCGGGTTGAATGTTGGATTCGTCGCTCACGACGGGTACTCCTCGAGTTTTTAGGTAGGGGGGCGCAATGCGCCGCGCTTACAGGGGTGGATACGCGCCAAAATCGGGCGACGTAGTTGTTGGGAGTGGTGGCGTGACGGGTCAACAAGAGAGCGACGATCCAGGTAATAAATAGGGTCACTTCACTGCCGTGTACCACGTGTAGTCCTCAATGCCTGCTGTAGCGGAGTGCGACTGCACCGCGCAACTGCTGCGTTCTTTTCGCGCACTGCGCATTTTGCACAGAAACGCCCAACACCCTCAGGATACTCGCCGAAGCGGCGGGACAGGCGATTTCACCTACTTGATGGTCGTGGTAGTGGTCGCCGTGCCCGAATGCGACTTCGTCGTAGTGGTGGTCGTCGGCGCGGTCAATTGGTGCTTGAGCTTCACCGCCCCGATGGGGTGGGCCACCAAGTAGTTGAAGGTCTTGGCGACAACCGGCGCCGCGGCGTCGGCGCCGTAGCCACCCTCGTCGATGACGCACAGCACGACGTACTTCGGGTGAGTGGCCGGCCCGAATCCGACGAACCACGAGTTCGGTTCGATCCCGATCCCTCCATTGGTCGCTGTGCCGGTCTTACCGGCAATCGGGAACGCGGAGAGCGAGAAGTTGATGATGCTGTGGAACGTCGAGTACCCGGTGCCGCTGGGACTCATGACGACGCCCTCGAGGCCCTGGAGGATCGAATCGCGTACTCGTGCAGGGAGACTGACGTGACCGAGGACGCGCGGTCCGTAGCGAATGACGGTTTGGCCGTGGGCGTTGACGACGGCCGCGGCGACTTCGGGCGCGTAGCGCGTGCCGCCGTTGGCAAAGGTCGCGTACGCATTCGCCAGCGCGATCGGCGTGAGCGCGGTCGTACCTTGACCGAAGGCCATCTCCATGTTGTCGCCGGTGTACCAACTCACGTTAGGAAAGTCCTTGGGCGCTTGGGCGTGCAGGATCCGTCGTACGGCCGGTGAATCGACGCGCCCTTCGACCTCGTTGGGGATGTCGATGTCGGTGTAATTGTCGAGTCCGTATTGACGCGCGACGTTCTGAATCGGCGTCTCTCCGTACTTCGCCCGCTGCGACCAGAAGAGGTAACCCAGGTTATAGAAGTAGTAGTCCGAGGACTCGGTGAGGGCGAGCGGCAGGTTCACATAGCCGAGGCCGGTCGTCTCGTCGTCGTGGAAGACGCAGCCCTTCGGGTTCGAGTGACAGCCTGGCACCTTGAAGCTGCCCGTGTCGTGGACCAGGACGCTGGGCGATAGGACTCCGGTTTGCATCTCGGCGGTCGCCGTTATCAATTTGAACGTGCTGCCCGGGGTGTAGAGGCCTTGGATGGCGTAGTTGTTGAACGCCCCCACGCTCAACAGTTGGTGGAACTGGTTGTTGGAGAGTCCGTTCACGAAGGATGACAAGTTGTAGGACGGATAACTGGACATCGCAAGCACGGCACCGTTATTCGGGTCCAACACGACGGCGGCGCCGTTGATCGCTTGGGGCAGTAAGCCAGAACGGGGGTCGGGCACCGTACGGTCGTGCAAGATGTCGCTCTTGAGGATCCCGTCGAGCGCACTTTGGAGTCCGGCGTCGATGTTGAGCTCCAGCGAGTCGCCGATTTTCGGTTGGGTGGTCTTCAATGTGCCGATCACGCTGCCGAGGGAGTTGACTTCGAAGGTGCTCGTACCGTCATGTCCCCGGAGGTACGGCTCGTAGAAGGCTTCGACGCCGGTCTTACCTATCGTCGAATCGGTCTGATACCCGGCGTTCGGGTGTTGCTGGATCTCAGCCTCGGTGATCGGACCCACATAGCCCAAGACCTGGGACCCGACGCTGCCTCCAAGCGGGTACGAGCGCCGCGAGACGTCGAGCACCGAGACGCCCGGGAACTCCGAGCGGTGCAGCTTGATGAACTGCACGATGCGGTTGGGCGCATTGGCGAGGATCGGCGCCGGTTGGTAGGGGTTATAGGCCGGGTCCGCGAGGTCGCTGGCAATACGGTTGACACTCAGTCCAGTAAGTGATGCGAGTGTGCCCTCGATCTTCGGATCCAAGGTCGCCTCGGCGCGCGAGAGTCGAATCTCGACGGTCGTCACGTTGTCGACCAAGGGCCGCCCATTGCGATCGAGGATCAAGCCCCTTGACGCAGGAGTGCTCACCACCCGCAACGAGTTGCCGGCGACCTGAGCGTCGGACTGCTTGTTGTCCTTGATCTGCAAGACGTAGAGCCGTCCGACGAGCAATAAGAACAGCAAGAAGAAGAAACCGCCGATCACGTACCAGCGACGTTCGGGACGTAACTTGACGTCACTCGGGGCCGCGACGAGGTCGCGAATGCCCACGGGTTTAGGTTCGTTGATGGAACGGCCCCTACCCCGGAACGGATGCAAAGACTCCCAGGGTCGCCACAGCCGTGAGAACCGGGGCCCCGACGGTCGATCACGCCACGAGCCCTTCATCGGTACGCTCGCACGCCGACGCGGCCGACCATTCGCGCCAGTCGCGATACCGGGCGCGCCAAGACGAAGAACGCAATGGCGTTGACGACCATCGAATCCACCAAGCTGCCGTGCCACAAGGAGAAGTTGAGGACGCCGACTCCGCCCACGGTGTAGATGACCGGCGCCGCGAGCCCCGCTACCGCGGCCAAGATCGGTGTGACCCACCATGCCGCCGAGTCGAGGTCACCGACACCCTCTTTACCGAGTCGCGACGCACCGAAGGCGAGCACGACACCTACCATCGCAGTGAGGCCAAAGGGCGTGGTGGCGTGGGTGTCGAAGAAGACGCCACCCACGACCGCGGCCCAGAGCGAGAGGTTCGTGAAACCCGCGAGACCCAAGGCGAAGGGCCAGAGCCATACCAGCATGAAGACAACACCCTCGATTCGCCACGTCGAGAAGACGGACAGTTGCACACCGACCACGAACATCGTGACGATGGTGACCGGTATCAACGCGCGGGTCACGTCGATGGCTCCCACAACACGACCTCGAGATATTCGAGATTGCGCAGGTCTGCAAGCGGATGCAGCGACAAGTTATACGTCGCCGCGCCGGGCGTCAGCGTCACCTTCGAGACCTTGGCGACCGGCAGGCCCGGTGGATACAGCCCACCGGCCAGCCCGTTGGTGAAGAGCACCGTGCCGGAGCGCACCGACGACGTCAGCGGCACCGACGTCGCACCCAGACCATTATTGACGCCTTGTCCTTGGACCACGAGCGTGGTCTTGCCCGATCCGAAGGTCACGCCGATCAGTGAGTCCACGTCCGTGATCAAGCGAACCGTGGCGCCGTGCGGGGTCGTTTGGATCACCGTGCCGACCAGTCCCCCGTTGGCGACGACCGGCATCCCGACCATGACACCGCTGTCACGGCCCTTGGAGATATCGACGGTCGCGGTGAAGTTCGTCGGCGAGATCGCCGTCACTTGGGACGCCACCGTAGGTAAGGAGCCGACGAAAGGCACGTCAAGCTGGGTGCTGAGTTGCGTGAGTTGTCGATTTTCGGCCCACGTCTCGTTGGCTTTGAGCTCAGCCTTGCCTAGCTCGTAGCGCAGCTTCTGATTCTGGGCTACCACGTCGCTGTAGTTGATGGCTCCGGCGAACATGTGGCCGATTGGTCGAGCTATTTCGTTGACGGACCAGCTGAACGGCGAGGTGATGAGATTCGCCGCTGACCTGAGCCCCGACACCACGCCACCGCTCAGGTAGAGCACGACCAGGAAAACCGAAACGGTGGCGCCGATCGTCCACGTACGACGCCTCGTCCGGTCGGTAGCCACGGGTTAGCGCGAAGGGCTGGTCTTCAACATGCGCGCGAAGACGTCGAGTTCTTCGAGGCACATGCCGCTTCCTAAAGCCACGCAGTTGAGTGGGTCATTCGCCACGATGATGGGCATGTTCGTCTCGTACTCAAGTCGCGCCGCGATGCCCGCGAGAAGAGCCCCGCCCCCGGTCAACACGATGCCTTGTTCCATGAGGTCCGAGGAGAGTTCGGGTGGCGTGCGGTCGAGGGTCACCTTCACGGCGTCAACGATTGCTTGCACCGGCTCTTCCATGGCCTTGCGAATCTGTTCGGTCGAGATGATGACGGTCTTCGGGAGTCCCGTCACGAGGTCGCGGCCTCGTATCTCGGCGCGCAACTCTTCTTCGAGTGGGTAGGCCGAGCCGAGTTGAATTTTGATCTCTTCGGCGGTTCGCTCACCGAGCGCCAACTGGAACTCCTTTTTGACGAAGGCGATCAACGCCTCGTCGAGTTCATCGCCACCGACGCGAATCGATTGACTGGTCACGATGCCACCGAGTGAGATGACCGCGACCTCGGTCGTGCCGCCACCGATGTCGACGACCATGTTGCCGGTAGGTTCGTGAATTGGTAGACCGGCACCGATCGCGGCGGCCATCGGTTCTTCGATGATATAGGCCTTTCGCGCACCTGCGAACTCAGCCGCTTCCATGACGGCGCGTTGTTCGACACCAGTGATGCCCGACGGCACGCAGATCACCATGCGCGGCTTCGCGAAGCGACGTTGGTGAACACGGTGGATGAAGTAGCGCAGCATCTTCTCGCAAATCTCGAAGTCCGCGATAACGCCGTCCTTGAGCGGACGGATCGCCTGGATGTTGCTCGGAGTACGACCGATCATGCGTTTGGCTTCGGCGCCCACGGCCAGTGGCTTGCCGTCCTTCACGTCGACGGCGACGACTGATGGCTCGTTGAGTACGATGCCACGGCCTCGGACATAGACCAACGTGTTGGCAGTTCCCAGGTCGACCGCCATGTCACGGCCCAAAAGCGAGAAACGGTTATCAACCATAAGGACCCTTTAAGTAGTGACGACGGTGCGCTCTTCGGCTACAAGGTTAGGACACCAAGCCAGTATGGGGCCACTAGACCTCATTAATCGCAAAGAGTTACGACCCAAAGGCGATCGAATCATGGATAATCCCTTTTCGCGCAGGAAAACTGAGTCATCCCGAATACTGTTCGCGAATTACCACAAATATCGCTGTTTGCAACCTTCGGGGATTTGCGAAGCCTTCAAGCACTCTCAATTAGACCATCAGAACCCCGCACACGATCCCGAATTCTTTTTCGTCGTTGCGATTCGGCAATGAGAATTAGAACGAGCGAGGCGAAGGTAGAAATACTAATGATGTAGCCGAGACGGACCAAACGCCAGGGAGTAAAAACGAGCTCCCCACCTTTGGCGCCAACGCGCACTAGCACAGTACCTTCGGCGCTCTTCTTCGCCGCGTGACCATTGAGGGACCAACCTTTTTGGTAGGTGGCGTCGACAGTAACCCAACCCGGCGAACCTTTTGAAATTTGGTACGCCACGGGCGACAGCTGTCGGACCGACATTCGAGTGGTTGACACGTTGGCCAAAGCTGAGGCTCTCGGAGTAGTCGCCGAGAACGACGTATTTGTCGACTTAGCCATCACTACAGCGCCATCGCCTAGTTCGTTCTCCTTGGCCAGCGCCAGAAGACCGGCGATGTCCGTAACAGAGGACAACTTCGCCACTCGTTGACCAACTCCGTCATAAGCCAGGTTGCGCCAAACTTCAAGCGATCGGTCGTCGAGTACTAGCGTTAAGTCTTTTTGATCGTTCAGCCAACTATACGAAACCCAATCAACCGCCTTCGAGAGTACGACGAAGCGCACTCCTAAGGGGGTGATCAGCGCACCAAAACTACTGGTCATGTTGCCTTCTTGGAATAGATTTTCTAAGTATGAAGATCGTGGTGATGTGGACTGCGTTTCGACGTTGTCGGCTTCAACATTGTCTCCGGAGATCACGTTCCTCCGGAAAGCCGTTGGCCCCACGTTTGTGATCACTCGGCCATGGGAGAGGGGATACTCCATATATATGTGCCACGGTAAGACGAGGACGTTACCCGCGCCCGTACCCATTAGGGCGTCGGCATACTGATACGCCTGAGGCAAAGGACTCGAAGAGATCTGCCCAGCGAGTCCATCAAAAATGGTGGAACAGTAACCGAGCGGAAGGGCGACGCCCAAGAACATCGCGGCCGTAACGGCGCCAAATCGTGTAGTTGATACGTTGACTTGCGATAGTCGTTCGACTCCCCAACCGAAGAAGACGGCGTACGCCAAAGCGAGCAGCATGAGGAATTTCTGCGGCTCACGCATAATTGAAAAGAAAGGCAAGTGTTTGTACGCCCACACGAACAACCAGCCAGATGGTCCTTGATTGCCGAGTGCGAGGAAATACCCCATCACGCCAAAAAATACGAGAAGAGACGCCAAGCTCTTCTGATCAATTTCGGACGAATGGTTTACATTCGTCGTCCGCGTCCTAGACACTTTACTTTCAACTTGTTGGCCTTTTCCGACGATTGCAAGATTTGCCGATTTGTCAACGATCGGACGGCCGCGAAATGCGTACCAAGCGCCAACCCCCACGATCACAAGAATCGCGAACATTATGAAAGGCCATCCGATAATCACATCCTTGGGAAGTTCGGGACCTGGCCCAGTTCGCCAAAATCCGTATAGAGACAGCACATTCGCAAATAGGCCCAAATGAGGATCCCCATTAGTCCTATAAAGATTGAGACTTACGGAGCCGACCCGAGTTGGCAAATTCGTCGACCCAACTTGCAATAGGAGGTAAGTGCTCATGAGACTGAATGTGACCATGGATGTGGCGAACCAAATAGCTACGCGACGAAATGGATATCGCATTTTGAATATGGCAACAATCGCGACACCGAGAACAACGAGACCGTAAATCCACGCGAAATGGGGACTCAAAGAAGTAAGACCCGCCCACCAAAGTGACGGCCCGAACCAACGCACCGATGGCGATTGCGATGACAAGGAGCGAATGGCCGTCTTGATAGCGAAGGGCAAAAGGGCATAACCAATGAGCAGAGCAATGTGACCGACGTAGAGACGGTTGAATACAAATGGGTTGACCGCGTATAGCGTTCCCGCCGCAACGCGCGACCAGCGAGACCCGCCGGCAAGTCGTCCCGCGCCCACGGCGGCAACGGGGAAAAACGCAAACAACGGCAGCCAAGTCGAAGCGCCGGCGACGAAGCGATTCAATAGTGCCACTGCAGTAGACGCGCCGATTCCTGCAGTGAGCCCGCCATTGAGTCCCACGGCAGCCGGAGTCGCGATTACGACATGTGGTCCAACAGACCAGTCAAGAAGGAATAGACGATTACCATTTAATAGGGGCGCGCATACGCCAAGCCCAACTGCAATTCCCAGTAGCAGAGACATTGCGTCGGGATGACGCAACAGAGTTGAAGTTCGTCTTTTAATCGAGTGGTAGTTGCCATTTTCTGCGATGAGCCTTACCTCAAGTCCCTTCCGTTCACTGTTCAACTACGATCCCTTCCGAACAATAATCCTCGGCGCGTCAAGGCATCCCTTTGTGATTGAATGATGAGTACTCAGGAAGAAAATGGTCTTCGACGACCCCGTGACGGAATGACTACACAGTTTATAAAACTAGCGACTTTGTCGGTCAAATGAGAGAGGTAGCATCACCGGCGGTGGGTACGATATCGATTTATTTCAATTCTTCATGCACTAATACGTCCTCAAGACCAATCACCGGAAACAAAAAAATGTCGCGACTCGCAAGCGCCGCCAGGACCGAAATGCATAATTATCATTCGAGAGCTCGACGAGACGACGCCAATCGGGCACTAAGCACTACGTTAGGT
>DATKRC010000070.1:0-4368 GCA_035532375.1 Acidimicrobiales bacterium | reverse complement strand
AGTGCGTCGGGGCCAGCAACTCCTCGAGGAAGGATTCGATGCCGGTCGCACTGCCCACCATTTTTCGCTGCGCGTCGTAGTCGGCCCAACTCTCGAAACCGACGATCGAAGCCTGCTCGGCGCGCAGCGAAAGGATCTCGGCGAGAACGGCGTCGTTGACGGGCCACGCCCGATTCTCGTTTTCCAGAGCAAGATCCCTGCGAGCCTCCGTGCTCGTCGAGAAGGCAGAGAACGGTACCAAATCCGTGTAATCCGTGGTGATAGTCGCGCTGCCCTCACCGTCGAGCGGGTGAACGGCGACGAAGTCGGACGGTAGGCCGTCAAGTTGTTCGAGGGTCACTCGAATGCTGCGTACATCGTCGCGGACGTGGCGAGCGAAATCCTGTTCGAGCTCGGTCAATCGCTTCGCTATCGTGGCGAAGCGCTCGCGCTGCGCCGCTGGCAAGCCAACGCCCGCGAGGCGAAAGTCGCGCATCGTGCGCTCGAACACGCGCAGCGCGTGCGGGTCGGCATCCAGTTCACCGGTATCAAGTGCAGCGAAGAGCTCGAAGAGCTCGGCGTCTTGACTGCGTGACGTCGAAAGTTCCGTCGCCTCACGGCCGCGCTCTTCGAGGAGTTCGCGAACGCCAAGATCTGGGTGCACCTCCGCGATCAGAGAGGTGGGCGCCGCAGCGTTGGCTAGGGCGACGCCCGCAGCGTTAAAGATTGCGAGCACTTGGCGGGCGTTACGCGGTGTTCTATCCTTGAGGTCGGCAATTAGACGTCGATACTCGGCGAAATTCGAACTCGTATACTGGTCCGCCCACTCGAGCCAACCGTCAACAGGCAGTGGAACCGGTCCAAGGGTCACGGGCTCACATTAGACGCGCTCACAACGCGCTTGTCGATCCTGAAGAATTCTCGGCAGCTAGGACCAGCGGCACACAATTGTCACCCACTTCGAGGCAATTGCGAATCTGCCCGTGATCCTGAATCATCGAAGTCAAGTGGGAACAGTGATACTCCTCGTTGGTCCGAAGGCAGTGGGGAAAACCTGGGTTGCCGAAACGCTCAGTTCGGTGCTCGGCATCGCCTACGTTGACGCGGATGTTCTTATCCTCGACCTGCTGAGCACGGGTCAAGAGCCCGACACTGACGTCGGATGGCTCATGTCAGTCGAGCGAGCGGTCTGTGACGTCCTAACTACTTCAGGCTCAGTCTCAGTCGAGGCGACCGGGGCGTGGGACAGCGATTACCAACTCGCCCACGACCTTGAGGCGCTTGGTCACCGAGTCATACGTATTTGGCTGAAGGCTCCTGAGGAAACGACCATTGCCCGACTAATCGCACGACCTCCAAAGAAGGTGCCTGTCAGCGAGGCGCTCGATCGATCGATCTTCGCGAGGTGCCCCTCACGGGCCGCGCGTGAACAGTGGCATCTCGAGGTCGATCACTCTGGAGAAAAGGACGCTGAGCTCATCGCCGACCTCGTGCGAGCGATCATGTGACCATCGATGTCTGAAAGTTTGCACATCGGTCACTCTGGTCGCCAACTCTCAATCGCTCCACCGCTCCAACCGCCAGTCGGATTGTGGAAGTCGGCCCGAGTTATCTGTATCCTCCAGGCTTAGCTCCAGCGCACTGATCCGGATGGTTCGAAAACGCCAAGCGGGGAACCTGCCGAAGTCGTACGATGACAGCCGGTAACTAATGCAACGAGGAGGCGGTACATGGCAGGGTTTATTCAGTTCGTCGAGTTCGAGGCGACCGACATTGATGCGCTTGCGGCGGAACTGAAGCGATTTCAAGTCGAACATCCAGGAGTATTGACGGCTTCGGCTTCAACGATCACGGAAGACCGCGATCGCCCCGGAACATACATATCGATAGTTGAGTTCCCTTCCTATGAAAAAGCAATGGAGCAACAGAGCAATCCCGCGACCTCGAAATTCTCAGCGAACTTGGCCAAAATAATGAGCGGGCCACCTCGTTTCCGCAACCTCGACGTGCGTTCGGTCCTCACCAACCCCTAGCCACGGCGACTCACGGAAACGCCACTAAGTGTCCGTTGCGAACCAGCGATCAATTACAAAGTTTTCAGAGCCCTTTCCTTGAACTAATTCTCCAGTCGGATTGTGGACGTCAGCCCCCGGATGAACACCGCAATGGTGCCAACTCAGAGTGGCGAAATAAGGTCAAACGTCCCTTTAATTCCAACCACCCCCGACATACGGTCAGGCTGTCGGGAAGACATCCCGACGGTATTGACGTTTCTCGCACGCCTAATTGATAGCCCTAGCGACGTGCGACGAGCGAGTGGTGAAACCGGAGTTCTCAATAAGAGGACGGTTCATGGTTTCACCTTCACAATACACATTGAGCCGCCGCGATGAATATGATTTCTCGCGGCGGCTCATTTCGTCGGGCGTTCGATTAACGAGTCGGAGATTTTGTGGCGCGGCCCTCAGACACCAGTCACGGCGTAATTGCGTCAAGCCGCCAATGCGGGGGTGCAGAACCGTCGCGTCGGGCCACCGATACTTGTTAGAAGACGTTTGTATCGAACCGTGAGTTCGAAGATGCCGGGAATCCGATGTCTGTTAGTGGGAGTCCTCGCGCATGTGCGAGACCGATCAATCCCGGCTGCGCTGGAGCCAGGTCGGGCCTGACGCGTCTGGCTTTGACTGCGCGACCCGGAATGGTTAGTTCCTTTCACGGGAATTGGTGACGGTCCTCCCGGTCGTCAGAACGTCCTCCAGATCAAGTTCGATCTCATCGCCGTGCACTGCGTTGCTGGCCGCGTCGGTGACCTCGAACTCGGTCATCGGCGTCACGCCACCACTGTCTGCTACCTCGTCTCCTTGAGGGTCCTCATCAACGTCGATCTCCTTCGTCGCGATCGTTAAGTCGAATCCCGTTGACAGGTCTTCAGCGTCAATTGATCCCTGGACGAATCCGTCCGCTTCGACCCCGTTCGGCACCACTGCATCGAAAGACGTATCGTCCTCCTCGTCGTTGGAGATCTGTACGAAGATCTCATCTTCACGTTGCAGATCTCGTTGGTCCTTGTTCACAATTCGTCCGGTTCTGCTCTCCATAGTTCCATAGACTGAAGAATCCTCACGTTGTCAATAGCGCGAGACCCAATCGTCATTTAGTTGCCGCCGCGAGTGATCACGGTTGCGTCCACTCCTGGGAAGTACAGATCTTGGAGGTCACTGCCATCCCAGCGAACGACATAAGGCGGCTGCCCTTGTTCATGGCGAACCTCGAGAATGGTGCACTGACGATCAGGCTGGCCGGTCCGATGTCCTCGGACCAAGATTCGATCCCCCACCTTTGCAAACATGCCTTCTCCTATCTGTCACGTCGTTACCAATGGTCTATCTCGCCGCCGCCGCCGGAAGTAGGGACGGAAGTCCCGGTTTGGAAAGAATTGACGCTCATGCGCAGAGACTCGAAATGTTCTGCCGCCGAACAGTTCCAATCACCATGTGCCAAGACGCGGGCCTGTCCTAGCGGTTATCTCCAACTTTCAATCCGCCACTCAGAGAATGTTGACGTCGGCCCCCGGATGAACACCGCAATGGTGCCAACTCCGAGTGGCGAAATAAGGTCAAACGTCCCTTTAATTCCAACCACCCCCGACGGTCAGGTTGTCGGGAAGACATCCCGACGGCTTGCCATAGATCTCAAATTCGTGCAGGTGATAGTCATCCCAATCGAGGGCCCCTTGGATCACGGGGTGCAGCCTCGCCAGCGTCAAAGAACCCGGCACCAGCCAGATATCTGGCTCGATGTCGCGCAGACGAATCCGGAGTTGGAACACACTGCGTGAATTAAATCGTGGCTCGCGAATCACCCACTCAGATTAGAAGTTGACGCTCAGTCGACGGTGGGGCCAATTGTGATGCGCACGGTGGGGCCAAATTAACTTGACATTCCCACGCGGACGTATAGCTACGGCAACGTCCAAGCGACTTTCAGAATGGATCGGTCCAGCTAACTCACGGCTCCAAACTCAGCGCGATGTCACTGACCTTTCGCGTATAGCGAAGAACGCCATCGCCAACACACTGAACAAAGCCGTATTTCTCATAGAACGAACCAGCTCGCTCGTCAAGCGCGTCGACTACGACGTACCTACCGCCGACTCGATCGCTAGCGCCAACCGCTCGACTCAAGGCATCAACGAGGAGTTCCGCACCGAGTCCCTGACCTTGGTGCTTCGCATCAAGCGCCAGTCTCGCGAGAAGGATCGCGGGAATCTCATTAAGGTCACCGCGACCTACCTTGTCAGATAGCTCCGCGCGACCAATGACGTGGGGCGCCAGCGTGAAGTACCCGACCACCGCAGTATCCTCCGCGCACCAGACGTATGTACGGCTA
>DATKRC010000069.1:0-8624 GCA_035532375.1 Acidimicrobiales bacterium | reverse complement strand
ATTGCAGACCGGCTTCATCTGTCGCCAATCACCAACTGAGTTTCGTGCGGCGAAAGCCAAAAGCCGCGGTCGCGCGAGGTCTCATCTCGGGCGAAGGCGCCAATGCGTGGTTGCAGAACAGTTGCGTCGGGCCTCCGACACTCGTGTTTGCGGATCCCCAGTCAAACTTGATTCGCCTCACATTATCGTCGCGTCTCAATGGCAATGGTTATGTTGCTTCCCAATCTGACCCATGCAAAGAAGCACGACCACCACCATTTCGTTTCGACTGCTCGCACGCCTTATCGACCAGCACCAAAAGTGACAGCGGCTCTTTGCCAGGTTCTTGCATTGCCATTCCGATGCTTACTCCAAGGTTGGCAGAAATTGAACCACTAGTGATCGGCTTGTCAAACAGGCGAAGAATCTGCGTCGCCTGATTCTTGAGTTCCTCATTGGAACGGAGGACCCCTGGTACGACGATGAACTCATCACTTTGAATGCGCATCATCACATCGTCAGTTCGAGCAACTGTGAACAGTCGCGCAGCGACTTCGATCAGGACCTGATCTCCGAACTGATGCCCATGGACATCGTTGATACCCCACTTAAAGTGATCGATGTCCACAAGTATCGCGCGAGCATGGTCTCACCAACGCGCTCGTCCAGTCGTTCAACCCGAAGATCCGTCTCATCACTCGTCGAGCCTTCGGGTTCCACAACGTGAACGCCTTGATCGCACTGGCTCGACTCACACTCAGTGGTCAACGCCCGAAACTACCCACTTGAACGGCAGGAGAGCCCGGAAATGCTACCTTGCAATGGAGACTTGCAAAACGTCCCTAACGTAGCCGCATCGTGAGTTGCCGCGCAAGTGAACCACCGAAACACTCACGACACATGCTGGCTTAGCGAGAGGTCATTCGTAGAAAGTATTTCATCTGAATTCAATTCGGCACAAGTATTGAGAAGCATTGGCTACGAACAATGAGAAGGAGCAGGAATAGCGATGGCAAGGAAAAGAAAAGCCAAGAAGATTATGAGAAAAGCTGAACGTCGAGCGGAAAAGATTGCCGAGGAAGCGAACAACAGGGCGAAAGCCATCGTGGACAAGGCCAAGCGAAGGGCCGCCAAATTCTCGGGTGAGACTGAGGCCCAAGCCAAAGAAAGTTCTGATTCTCTGAAGCGTAAAGCAAAGCGTAATTTCGATGAGTCTGTTGACAAGGCTAAGCGGAAGGCCAAACGACACACTGATGACGCTATTCGTTCGGCAAAAGACAAAGCCAAAGAAGTTGCCGCAAAAGCGGTGAGCGAAAGTAGTCACGCAGTCGCGGAAAAGGGCTATCAAGCGATGGACAAACTCAGAGAGTCCGGTGATAAAGCTAGCGAAGCCCTGTCCAACTAGTTGAGTCAAGTCCGTACAGAACTCTTCGGGAAGGGAATTCCGTCGGCAACCGACGGCGATGTGCTCGAAGATTCTTCGACGGACACGCCGCCGTACCACCCGACTGCCCGGCAACTCGACATAGAAATTCCGACAGAAATCAACGATTCTCTCTATTGAAGCGTCCGGTACCCGCTCTTCACGTTGAGCCCGAGCAAATGTGGACGTGTTGGTGCCTCACTCGCCCTTGCGCTGGTATGTATTTGGTGGATTCGGCACCGCACATCATGACCGATCGCCGAAAGCCAAATCCAATGAAACCACTTTGGCGGAGGCCGAGCGACCGGCGTTTCGTGGCTGGATCAAGCAAGCTGGTCACTCTACCGAATGGAAATACTGTGCTGGGGAGATTTCAGAATCACTTCAGGAGAATTTCCGCCTGGGAGGCATCGACCTTCTTCACGGCGCGCAAGGGGTTGACTTCAGCAACCACTTCAGCAGTTGAAATGAATTCACGCGTACCTTGATGAACACAGACGAAATGAAAGGTCAACGATTTCAAGCGGCGTGGACTCCCGTGAACCATGGTGAATGGGGCGTTGATGTCGCGCGATTCCGTGACGAACGTTTCGTTCATGTATTCGTATCCTTCCATGTGACCAATTCGATGAGAATGTACCACTCGACGAGGCGAGGTCAGAATGTCTGCCGAGCGATCACACGACTGTTGCACTTGAAATGGCATCATCGCCAACGCGTTCGCCTGATGATCAAAATCGACACGCCGCTGGGTGGAGGCGGCGAGAACGCCGAACGCGGGATGGTCCGTCCAAGTGAACAGTCGAAGTCCTTGCGCCATCGTCCTGCTCCGGGAGGCGTCCCGTAAACCCAGCGCTCCGCCACGTGCCATGGAACGATCAGGTCGGCTCGGATGAGACGACTTCCGGGCGCGGTGAGACGTCGAAGGAGGGCCACCGAGATGGCGAACGGAGGATTGGCGACGACTCGAAATGGCCGTCGGGGCAATCGGATGTCAGCTCCGTCAGCTTGGACCACCGTGACGTTCTTCTGTTCGAACTTCCGCCGAAGTTCGCTGGCTCGAGTCGGGTGTAAATCGAAGGCGATGACTCGCGCACCTCGGTCGACAAGCGGGCGCGTGAGCGCGCCGGTGCCTGCGCCGATATCAAGTACGAGATCGCCAGACGTGATGCCGGCGTCATCAATGAGCCGTTCGGCCCACCAACTATCGAGTCGATGCCATCCCCATCGTGTCCGTTGCTCGGACACGGCATACCATCGTGAACATTGTCATACGCCAACTCTAGGACACCAGCGCGCTCGTACACTTACCACTCGATCAAGGAACGGTCACTTATGCCAACCCCTTCTGGACAACTGAGCTATCAGCTACGCATTGAACTGGACGAGGTCGCCCCCGCGGTCTGGCGGCGCATTCTGGTGCCCACGAATGTGCGAATGTCGAAACTCCACGACATTCTGCAGGGCACGATGGGTTGGACCGACTCGCACATGCACGCCTTTGAAGTTGGTGACGCCCGCTACGGAACGTGCTTCGACGACTTTCCCGAGGACGAAATTGACGAGCAGCAAGTAACGGTTCTCGAGGCACTGCAAGGTCATGCGCACTTCGTCTACGAATACGATTTCGGCGATTGTTGGAGCCACACCATTAAGGTCGAAGACGAGATTCGCACGCCCAAGAGCTTGCGATTTGCCGTGTGCCTGGCTGGCGAGAACGCGTGCCCGCCTGAGGATTCGGGCGGATCAGGAGGTTACGAGCGAATGCTCGAAGCTCTTAGCGACCCCAATAACGAGAATCACGACACCTACTTGCATTGGATTGGCCGCGACACGTTCGATCGCACCGCCTTCGACATAGTCGCAGTCAACGCAGCCCTCCAAAGCATCCCGCAGCGAACCAGTCGCGTCTCAAATGCTTGGTGACGATAATCCGGGCTCAACGAAGAGTTGAATTTGCTCGCCGTCGAACGAGTACCTAGAGGCCCTACGTTGGCGACACCACGGCAAGACCGGCGCTTGCAGCGGCCGAGCAGAGTCGAACGTCGTACGCGACGAAATCGGTGAGGTCCTCAATGAGCGATAACGCGCTCGCGAGGTGGATGGCATCAAGACTCCGTAGTTCCCAGGGGACCACGATTGCGGCTTGCTCGACGACTACGTGATCCATGGGCACGAGGTCGATGCCTTCGAGGAGACGCCTGGCATCATCGACCAGC
Organism: Acidimicrobiales bacterium; assembly: GCA_035532375.1. Lineage (GTDB taxonomy): Bacteria > Actinomycetota > Acidimicrobiia > Acidimicrobiales > RAAP-2 > RAAP-2. Next base: position 5,003 of record DATKRC010000069.1, on the reverse strand, counting down.
GACACGTCGATCCGCTGGCACGTGCGAAGCAACTCAATGGTCGACAGATCGCTACTGACTTTAGGAACATCGGTCCTGAGGTTTAGCCAATCCGAGAGCGCGGTGCTCTCAGGCTCGTCGAAGAGTAACTTCACGAGGGCTGACGTGTCGATATAGATCAAGCCAACCGATCTTCGCGCAGTTCATTGAGTTTCTGCGATGCGGTGTTCTCGCTGCGTGCAGCGTGTCGGTGCGTAGGTATTTGCAGTGCACCCCTCGCTGGAATCAAGCGACCCGCTGCGATGAGTCGATCGCGCGAGACAACAGCGGGAGTCGGTGACACCAACAGGGCAATGAGTTTCCCGCGTTCCGTGACTTCGACAGTTTCACCGGCTTTGACTCGCTCGAGGTAGCGACTGGCGTGTTGGCGAAGCTCTCTTATTCCTATTCTGGTCACCTAGAGAATGTAGCACATTGAGTGCTACTAGTAGTCAAAACAGGATGTGCATTACGTCCCGGGTCCATCAACTGTTTAAGGCGGCGGGAAGAACTCGGAGTCCCGCAACCAACCACGCGATGTGTAGTGGGCCATCCCAGACCGCGATGACGAGATCGTCCAGTCCCAATTCGAGGTCACTCGCGAGGTGCACCGCATCAGCACCGCGAAGGTGCGATTCTCGTGCGAGTCTCCCGGCAATGCGTGCGACATCGGCGCTCAGTTCGATCTGTCGCACTTCGCCACAGCTCGACGGCATGGTGGACGCGGTCTTCGCTGAGATCGAGCTACCGCCCGTGGACGCCAATTGGAAAAGTGCGCTTCGCACCAGGTCGATCTCGACGCGTCAGACGCTGGCGCGTCGCCGTTGGGCGATTGTCTTGATGCAGTCGCGAAGCGCGTCGGGTCCGGCAACGCTCACGCACCACGATTGGGTGATCGGATCTCTTCGCAACGCGGGGTTCTCACTGGAGATGACCGCGCACGCGTTTTCGTTGCTTGACAGTTATATATACGGCTTCGCACAACAAGAAACCAGTCTGCCGTTCGAGGGGGCCGAGATACCGGCCGAAGTGATCGAGATGTTTCTGTCTCAGCTGCGTCAGGATGTGTACCCTCACCTGAGCGAATTCGCCGCGGGACATGTGGTGCAGCCGGGTTATGACTATGGCCAGGAATTCGAATTCGGCTGGATTTGATACTCGACGGCCTAGAGCACTGCGTTGATTTTGGCATGAAATGAAGGCCGTCGAGATCAGTCGGGACTAGGAATCCGTCTCATATATGCACCTTTATCAGGAGTATTAGCACTCACAACTCGTGATTGCCAGATTTTTGGAGGACCCCGGTATGCTCAACGTTTCCGAAATTCGTTTCGGCTTTGTCGGTTGGAATTAAGCCCCCGCCCGGCAGAACTGACCTGGTCGTCTCCATTCGGCCAGGTCAGTTCAACTACGCAGAAAGGAATCGCAATGACCACCAAGAATGTCACGCTGCCGCTTCTTCCTTTGAAGTCCGGCGTCATCCTGCCGGGCATGGTCTTCACCATGGCCCTCGAGTCCGATGAGTCGCGCGTGGCGGTCGAGGCCGCGCGTTCGGCCGGCGGTCATCTTCTCTTAGTCCCCCACATCGATGGCCGCTACGCCAATGTCGGCGTGATCGCCGAAGTGATGGAAGAGGGTGCGCTTCCCGGCGGACTCGACGCCATCGTGATCCGCGGCGATCAGCGCGCCACCATCGGCACCGGCGTGCCCGGGACCGGCGCGGCCCTGTGGGTCGAAGCCGAACCGATCGACGATGGTGAGTCGACCGCCAGCGTGACGGAACTCGCCCGAGAATACCGAGCCGTCTTGGAGAACATCCTGCTCAGTCGTGGCGCGCGCCAGATCGCCGCACAGCTGCGCGAGATCACCGAGCCCGGTCGTCTGGCCGACGTCGCGGGCTACTCCCCCGATCTCACCCTCGCCCAGAAGGTCGAGGTCTTGGAGACGATCGACGTCGAAGCTCGTCTGCGACTGGTCTTGGGCTGGGCGCGCGACACATTGGCCGACTTGACTCTTCGCGACCGCATCAAGAGCGACGTCGAAGAGGGAATGGAAAAGACGCAGCGTGAGTTTCTGTTGCGCCGTCAACTCGACGCCATCAAGAAAGAACTGGGGCAACTCGGCGAAAGTGACGAGGTCGATCCCGATGACTATCGCGCCAAGATTACCGATCGCGATCTGCCCGAGGACGTTCGAGCGGCCATCCTTCGAGAGATCGACAAGCTGGAGCGTACGAGCGACCAGTCGCCCGAGACGGGTTGGATCCGCACGTGGCTCGACACGATATTGGAGCTCCCGTGGGGTGTCGAGTCCGAGGATCGTCTGGACATCAACGAGGCCCAGCGCATCCTGGACGCCGATCACGAAGGTCTCGAGGACGTAAAGGATCGTATCCTCGAACACCTCGCAGTGAGGAAACTCCAGGCCGAGAGGGGTTTGACGCCGGTGAACGGAAGAGGCTCGGGCGCCATCTTGGCTCTTGTTGGTCCCCCGGGTGTTGGCAAGACCTCGCTCGGTCAGTCGATCGCCAACGCGCTCGAGCGAAAGTACGTGAGGATGTCACTCGGTGGCGTTCGCGACGAAGCGGAGATCCGTGGTCACCGTCGCACCTACGTCGGGGCCCAACCGGGTCGCCTGGTTCGCGCGTTGCGAGAAGCCGGCACCATGAACCCGGTGATCGTCCTCGACGAGGTCGACAAACTCGGTTCGGACTATCGCGGCGATCCGTCCTCGGCGTTGTTGGAGGTCCTCGACCCGGCCCAGAACCACACGTTCCGCGACCACTATCTCGAGGTCGACCTCGATTTGTCGCGCGTGATGTTCGTGGCTACGGCCAACGTGATCGACACCATTCCCGGACCGCTCTTGGACCGCATGGAGGTCATTCGACTCGACGGCTACACCGAGTCCGAGAAGATCTCGATCGCTCGTCACCACCTGCTGGAACGACAACTCACCCGAACGGCGCTGCGCGACGACGAGGTCACGATCGACGACGACGCGCTTCGAACCATCGTGGCGGACTACACCCGCGAAGCGGGCGTGCGCAACCTGGAACGAGAGATCGGGCGACTGCTGCGCAAGGCCGCGACGAAACTGGCCGCCAGCGAGCGCGAGGCACCCATTGATGTCACGGCGGCGACCGTGCGCGAATGGCTCGGACGACCGCACTTCTACTTCGAGTCGGCCGATCGCACGAGCGTGCCGGGCGTCGCGACGGGACTCGCGGTGACCGGTGCCGGTGGCGACGTGCTCTTCGTCGAGGCCAGCGTCTCGGACGGTCCGGAAGGCTTGACACTCACCGGTCAACTTGGTGACGTCATGAAGGAGTCGGCCGAGATCGCCATGTCGTACGTGAGGAGTCACGCCGAGGAGTTGAACATCGATCCGAAGTCATTCGTCGGAAAGCGATTCCACTTCCACGTACCCGCGGGTGCCATTCCCAAAGACGGTCCTTCCGCCGGTGTCACCATGACCACGGCGCTGGTGAGCCTGTTGCGAGGCGAACCCGTTCGTCCGGTCGTCGGCATGACGGGCGAAGTCACGTTGCAAGGTCGAGTGCTCCCGATTGGCGGGGTCAAGCAAAAGGTCCTGGCCGCTCACCGTGCGGGACTAACCGAGGTCATCCTGCCGGAGCGGAACGGTCCGGACTTAGAAGACGTGCCCGAAGAGGTTCGAAACGTCATGACGTTCCACCTCGCCGGCACGATCGCCGACGTCTTAGAGCCGGCATTACGGACCGACGCTTCGGTAAGCGCCAAAGTCGACTACTCGACGGCGGCGTAGTTCTCGCGAACTGCGCGCCGTCGAGCGCTCAGACGTGCCGCCATCGTTCAAGACACTCGGGAGGAAATCTCGATCAATGGCTAGGTGCGACGCCTACCGCTCTTCGACGATCATCCGCTGTATTGCCTCTCAACTCAAATGAACGAGAGTCGACTTCCTATGCTGCGGGACGACGTGTCCTACCCATGGTGAAGGCACCGAAGCCGGCTAGCAACACTCCGGGGCCGCTCGAATAGCCCATCCAGTAAGCGAGCGTCATTGACGGCGCAGCCGCATGGAAATACGTTCCCACGATCACGGGCCAGACCACCGGTGTCACCGCGAGCCACGCGCCACACACGAAAAGGACGAATCCCCACGTGCCAAGGGCGACCGACGACATGAGACCGTGTCGTTGGCGAGCCGACATCAGAATGAGCAGACACGCCAATACGCCTACGGCACCCGGCACTAGTGAGCCGAACGTGTGGAGTTCGTTCCAGGTCCACGATGATGAACCGTCGGCCGAGAAACCGAACGTCGGTCCCACGTAGGCAATGATCCCCGCCCACGCTGAAAGCAACAGCGCAAGGAATGCTCCTGTCATATGTCCGACCGGAGTACCTTGACGGCGATACTGCGATTGAACTTCTTGACCTTCGACGTCACCATCGCGACTGCTGGTGTCGATGGTCGAAGTGCTGGATGCCTTAGAAGCCATCACATCCGTCACCGGTTTGTCAGTACGTGTATCTGTTGAACGATGTAGCAACGACATACGTCCTCCTTTGACACCACAATTTTATGTGGTCAATTCTCAGATTTCCCTGTGAAGTTCTTGAGTGATCGGTAGTGTCCGGCTCTGAATATCCAGGTGAGCGACGGAATCGCTTCTTGCAACTGATTTGCATTACCCGCCACAAAATGCGAAATACTGTGTATCGAATCCGCGCTGACGAAGCTTTTGTGTGGCCCCTAATCACATATCTTTTCCCACGGTGGTTTCAATTTCTCGCAGTGATATCGCTCACCGGTACTCTGATCACGACGGTCACAGTTTCCAGTTTGGGATCAACGTTTGGGCTTCCTCCGCTTTGACGGACATCCATTATCTGGGGTATCACCCCAGGAAGGATGTTCAGCATGGAAACCAGAGAACCGAGAAGGAAGCGACCTCGTCGGTCGTTCACCCCGGAGTTCAAGACCGAGATTGTCGAGTT
>DATKRC010000068.1:0-7193 GCA_035532375.1 Acidimicrobiales bacterium | reverse complement strand
ACGTCGCCACCACAGGAGGCGCCGGCTCTCGGCGCCAAGATTGTCGTCCGTCCGGGAGCGACACCGCTAGGGACCTTCAACGATTCTGTTCTCGATCAAGCAGTTACGCGCGACACGCTGGCTGCGCTCGAGGACGGACGTAGCGCCATCAAGCACTACGGATCTCATGGCGTATCCGAGAACGATCTCACAGTATTTATCGAAGTCTTCGTCGCACCACGGCGAATGGTCATCTGCGGCGCCGCCGACTTCACGGCAGCCCTGGTTCGAGTCGCCAAGGTGCTCGGTTACCGGGTCACGGTCTGTGATGCCCGTGCAGTTTTCGCCACCGAAACGCGATTCCCCGAGGCCGACGAAGTGATCGTGGACTGGCCGCATCGTTACCTGACGAAAGCCCGGGACCACCTTGGCCCCCGCGATGCCGTGTGCGTGCTGAGCCACGATCACAAGTTCGACGTACCGGCCATCATCGCGACCCTCGACTCACGTGTGGGCTACATCGGAGCGATGGGATCGCGCCAAACCCACGCCGAACGGATCGAACGACTTCGCGGCGAAGGGATAGACGAGTTGAAGTTGACTCGCGTCATGTCGCCTATCGGCCTCGACATCGGCGCACGAACCCCCGGCGAAACAGCGGTGGCCATCATGGCCGAAATCATTGCGGTACAGGCTGGCGTCACGGTCCCGTCACTGCGCGAGGGTTCGGGCCCGATCCACCGAATGGTGCAATGACCGCCGCAGTGATGCTCTGTGCTGGAGGCTCCACCCGCTTCGCGGGAGGCCAGCACAAGCTCTTGGCCCCTTTTCGGGGCCGGCCGTTGGTCACCTGGGCCCTGGAGAACGTCGCAAATGCCAACCTTGACGAGGTGATCGTGGTCGTCGGTTCACTTGACCTCTCGCCAGTGCTCGACATCCAAATCGTCGTCATGAACCCTGAGTGGATCTCGGGTCAGGCGTCGTCACTTCAGGCGGGCATCGCCGCGGCCAAACAAAGGGGCCACGACATGGTCGTCGTCGGCCTCGGCGACCAACCGCTAATTCCAGCATCGGCCTGGTTGAGCACGGCAGCCGCCGACAGCCCCATCGCCGTGGCCACCTTTGGGGGTCATCGCTCGCCTCCCGTGCGACTCGTCCGCGACGTGTGGCCCTTGCTGCCGACCACCGGCGACATAGGAGCCCGGGAATTGATGCGGACTCGTCCGGACCTAGTGCGCGAAGTCGCGTGCGAAGGGTGTCCTATCGACATCGATACCCAACAGGATCTCGCACTGTGGAACTAGACACCACTCCTTAATTCTCGACGTCGAACAACGACGAACCCGCGGGTCCGCTCGTCGAGCGCTGCGGACGAATGCACCACGCTTTGCGCACAGAGTTTCCTGGTGAGGGCGGAAGCACGATCGAGCGCCATGGGCCAGCGAGCACGCACTCGTAAGCCTTCTGTGGCGTCATCGTGACACGCCTATACCTGAGGAAGGTGAACCCCGAGTGACTGAACCTTCCCCGTCCTCGTTCCAAATACACGCGATGGGGACTAGTCGGAACTACCTTGCATTACTTGCCAGACTCGCTCTGAAGTTAACGGGAGATCTCTGATTACGACTCCCGCCGCCGCAGCGACCGCCGAGGCGAGCGCGGGGGCGGTACACAGTAGACCCCCCTCGGCAACCCCTTTGGAACCGTACGGACCAGGACCGTCACCGTTCTCAACTATAAAACTGTGGAGATTGAGGGGGACATCCTTCGTCGTCGGGATGCGGTAGTCAAGTGCACCAAGATTTCGAATGCGCCCCGTCGAGTCCAAGATAATTTGCTCCATCAACGAATGCCCAAGACCCATGATGGCCGCCCCTTCGTCCTGCATTTCAACTTGGAGCGGATTCAGAGCTCGACCGACGTCGCTAACACTTACGTGCTTGACCACCAAGATTTCGCCCGTGTCCCGGTCGACTTCCACTTCAAATGCCGTGCAATTGAATTCGTAGAAGCTTGGACTCCCGCCCAGAGGATGATCGGAAACGTCATCTTGGCGCATTACTCCATTTCCGATTAACTCACCCCGAAGCCTTCCGAAGCTCCTCGTAAGCAACTCTGCTGCCGATAGTTCTTGATCCAGCACAGAGATGCGTCCCTTTTCAATTGCGACGTCCGATTCGCTGACGTCAAAAAGATCCGCCGCCATTTTGCGAAGTTGCGTCTGAATCTCATGACAAGCTCGAACGATTGCGTTACCCATGAACACCGTGGAGCGACTTGCGGACGTCTGCAGGTCAAAAGGGACGGTGGCCGTGTCACCCATTACCACCGTGACGCGCTCCAATTCGACGGATATCTCGTCGGCCACAATCTGCGCGAAAATAGTTCTCGCACCCTGGCCCATATCAGAAGTTCCCGCGTACACCAGTGCGCTGCCATCAAAGAGAAGCCTCACCGTTGAGTACGAAAGGCCCGACGTCGCGCCGGGCTTGATCCCCACGGCGATTCCTCGACCTCGACCAGGGGCGAGGGGCTCCGCCCAACCGATCGCAGTAGCGGCCATCTCAAGTGACTCTGACCAGACGCCGTCAGCGGGAACGTCGCCGGGAATAATCTCCTCACCAAAGTTCGCCAAGTTGCGCTGGCGAATGGAGAGACCATCCAGGCCAAGACGACGGGCGGCCTCGTCCATCTGTGACTCGACCGCCCAGTTAATCTGCGGTGTTCCGAACCCTCTAAAAGCACAACTCGGCGTGGTGTGCGACAGAATCGCCCGTGCTCGGATTCTTGCCGCCGGCGTACGATACGGCCCGCACGCTAGATAGTTACTCTTCGACACAACCCGTTCGGCAATGTCGACGTAGGCGCCGATTAAATAATTACTTTCAATGTCCTGGAAGAGCAACGTACCATCATTGCGAAAGCCACTTCTCACATGAATTTCGGCTGAGGTGCGCCGCATCGCCTGAAAGGTCTCTTCGAGCGTGAGTACGAGTCGAACTGGTCGCTTCGTCTGCAGCGCCAAGAAACACAAGAGGGGCTCGAACTTGGGATTCTGCTTGCCACCGAAACTTCCACCAGGGTCGGGTGCGAAGACGCGCATACGGGCCAGTGGCATCTCGAATAGATCCGCCAAGATCCGTTGCAATTGATAGGGATGTTGAACCGGACTCCAGACATCAAGACCCTGTCCCTGAGGAGCGACAATGCAACCAACGGGCTCAATGGCAAAATGAGTCACCATCGGAAAACTGTAACTATTCTCTACCACTAACTCCGCGTTCGCCGCGTCGACGTTGCCCCAGCCGTAGTGTCGCTCACGCAAGACATTGGTGGACGCCAACGGATCGTTAGGGCGAAGTTCAGGTTCCTGGACGAGTGGCGACGACGGATCCAGGGCCGCGTCCACCGTAAAGACTGCCCGGAGCTCCTCGTGACGTATCTCGACCAATGAAGCCGCCAACTCTGCGGCCTCGACTGTCTCAGCGATGACGGCAACCACTGGTTCGCCGTGGTACTTCGTCTCTCGAACGGCCAGGACTGGGCGATCACGATACACCGGACCAAATCGCGCTACCGGCTGAGGCAGATCCTCAGCGGACACGACAGCAACGATGCCGGGTACTGCCAATGCATCGGACGCGTCAATTCCAAGCAGCCGGGCTCGAGCGCAATCGAGGCTTACCAGTTTCACGTAGAGCATTTCATCGAGGCGCAAATCGGCGACAAACTTTTGAGCACCGGTAACGCGGTCATGACCCCCCACACGACGGGCTGAGGAACCGATCTGGGCGCCAACCATTAGGACGTTTCCTTGGAAACTGACAAAATCGCCTCGAACATTCGGTTATAGCCACCGCATCGACACAGATTTCCGGAAAGTCCCTCTCTGACTTCTTCGACGGTCGGACTCGGATTGTCGTCGAGCAATTGCTGCGCGGAGATCACCATTCCCGGAATGCAAAAACCGCACTGCACCGCACCGTACTTGATGAAGGCGTCTTGCAGTGGGCTCAACTCCCCGGCGGGCGCCAGACCTTCAATAGTGGTGACCTCACTACCGTCCGCCTCGACGGCCAGAATCAAACAAGAGTTGAATGATCGCCCATTGATTACGACTGTGCACGCACCACACTCTCCTACGGTGCAACACTCTTTCGTTCCAGTGAGGCCCAATTCATCACGCAGGACATCGAGCAGAAACCTTGATACTGGTACATTCAGTATCTCTTTCTCCCCGTTGACAATCATTTCTACTGCCATTTCCTCAGGCATCGGCGCGACCTTCAATCAAGCGACGAGTAGCGATTTGCAGGATTCTACGGCTCATGATCAACAACATTGCTTTGCGATACTCCAATGTCGCGCGCAAATCAGTAATAGGAGTCGCGTCACCGGCTACCTTCGCCAGCGCGGCGTCCCTCGCGCTTGCGGGTGACGACGGGTCAGCGAGCACTCCGCTTTTGTCAATCACAAGGAACGCGCGAGGCCCCACTGCGCCGTACGCGAATTTCACGGTACCAGCGTCGTCAATCGAGCAACAAAGGTTAATCGTCGCCAGATCGACGCCACGTCGACGGGTGAGTCGAGTGAAACTTGCGCCCAACGGGCCCTCGGGCAAAGGAAGGCGCAGCGACACAACAAATTCGCCATGACGTAATACCGTCTGGCGCGGCCCAAGAATGAACTCTCCAATCGGAATCTCTCGCGAACCTTGGCGACCGACGACGTTCACGAGAGCCCCGTAGATCAGCAGCGGTGGAACCGTATCCGCAGCCGGAGAAGCGTTGCACAGATTCCCGATCAAGGTGGCCCGATTACGGACTTGAATTGAACCCACCTCGTGCAACGCCTCGTTTAATGCGGGAAAGTACTTACCCACACTTCCCTCTTCGATGATTTGCGAAATTGTTGTCGTAGCCCCGATAGTCAAATGCTGGCGGTCTTGATGAACCACCGGTACAAGATCCTTCAAGAATTTGAGATCGATCACGAGTGGCGCCCTGACCACCCGATGTCGAATTCCCACCAAAAGATCAGTGCCTCCAGCGAGAAGCCGGAGTTCAGGCGGGCCGTTCTCCAGTAAATTTAGTAGTTCATCCTGCGATTCGGGACGTTCGTAATTGAAACTCATCGTCCGCACCAGTTTTGAAGTCCGCCCACGTCAAACGATGCGAGAGCGGTGGTGACATGAGAAACATCGAGTAGATCAAGGACTCTTGCCCCACTCCGTTCCTTGACCGCGCGCCACTTGTAACCCACTACCACGCGCCACTTCAAACGGGGAACCAACACACTTCCACTACTAACAGCGCTTACTACCATGAGTGAGCCTCTGGCTTGCTCCCTAACGAAATTACGTGTGCCCTGCCATGATTCCTTGGGACGGTAAATGAAGCGATCCATAGTGGTGTTTCGAGGTTTCGAACTTCGGACGCAACTCTACGATCGTCAATCTGCGGTTTCGCTTCCGTGCGCAATTGACGAGCCACTCCGGTGTTCACGGGGCGTCCCAACCTAGCGATGGTTCTAGGTAGCAGGTATTTTTGACGACAACTCACTCAACCACCCCCAGTGCACCGTACGATTCGCCCGAGTCCACGCTTCCAATCCGCCAAGGAACCTTGGTTCACCTGGATCTGCTCCTAGATTTGACAAAGCACACGCTCGAATTACTGGCGAATGCGTGATGGCAACTATGAGATGCGGTCCGGAAGGTCCGAAATCGGCCAAACTCCCTGCAAAAACCTCAAGTCGGCGCGCCACAATCGTAACGTCGTCACCGGGTGGATTCGGATGGTTCAACCAACATTCGATTCGATCGGGAGCGTTCAAAAACGCTCCAAAGAATGGCACGGCTAACGCTTCGTCTTCCGTAAGTCCAGGAACCTGCTCAGCGAAGGCGCCGGCCGTGCTCACCATCTCAACTCGATGGCCGGCGAGGTAGAGATCGGGGTTGCGCAGGGCAAACGACACCACCGGTCCGGTGATGTTCGCTCCGGCCGCACGGGCACCCTGCGCAACTAACTCGGCGGTCTGACGAGTCCGCAAGGTCTCACCGCTCAACAGAAGGATTGATCCTCCCTCGTCGAGCGCCAAGCGACGTCCAACTTCTTCCGCGTGGGCGAGTCCTGCCTCAGTAACGGGAACGTCGCCGCCGTGCGACGCAACCTCACCGTGGCGCAGCAACAAGAGTCGGTGTGACCACTCGGTGGGCGGTTCAACCATCAATTGTCTCGTAGATTGCCACTTGACGAGTCTCCAACAAGTCAATGACGTAGTCCAAGACGTGCTCCTTGAAATAGGGGCTGGCTCGGTGGTCTTCGTAACTCTGAACATCCACGTACTGCTCGTACAGGAAGAACATCGTTGAATCCTCTGGGGAGACGTGGGCCTGGAAGCAAACATTATTGGGCTCGGCACGTATCAGCGGCGTGAGGGTCTTTATGACATTCAGAACCTTTTCTTCTTCACCAACTTTCGCCTTCCAAAAGGCCGCGACAACGAATGCCATTTGATTGCTCCCTTCTCGGTATTACAACATTGCGAACACTGCATCAATCGGATGCCCGTATTGATTTATCAACGACCACTCCACTCAAGACCCGGGCGGTGCACCATTACCAACTTGACGTTTCCTAAAAGGTCGTCACTGGACGAGCCTGGAGCAGAAAGAGCGAGTTGTTATCGTCGATTGCCCACTCAATGTCTTGTGGGCAGCCGTACAGATCCGCCACCTGTTCGCCCAACTCGGCCAATCGCTTGATCTCGTCTTCTGCCAGGACCGGGCTATCGGCCACGCTCAGGTGGCTTCGTTTTACAAGTCCCTTTCGGTCCAACACGTAATGGTCCGGAGTAACGCTGCCTGATACGACTAATTCGCCCAGACCATGCGCTGCCTCGACCACCATTCGGTCGCGTCTTCCGTGCACCGGATCCACGGTGAAAAGAACCCCCGAGACACGGGAATTGACCATTTGCTGGATCACTACAGCCATTGCTACGTCCTTCAATTCGCCCTTCTCCTCACGGTAGAACATGGCCCGCTCGGAAAAAAACGACAACCAACACTCGACCACGTACGCCAAGATACTTTCAAAAGTGTCCACGTTAAGGTACGTCTCCTGTTGACCCGCATAACTCGCGGCCGCCGAGTCCTCCGCACACGCCGATGACCGCACCGCGACCGACCCACACAACTCTGAGTAGTGCTG
>DATKRC010000067.1:0-60209 GCA_035532375.1 Acidimicrobiales bacterium | reverse complement strand
GATGCGACCCTTGGTCTTTTCGACCCGTTGGGCCACGAGTTCGGTGACCCCGTCGTAGTTGTGCGGCGTGGGTGAGTCGGTGTCGAAGCACTCCGCCGCTTCGACCACGCGCTTCACGGTTTTAGCCGTGGTGGCGCAGATCTCGGCGGCCCCTCGGTAGGAGCCGACCTCTCGATAAGCAGAAATGATGTCCATGCGTTCCCTAACTGATTTCATTGAGGTGTCTCCTGGTCGGTGGTGTGGTTGGTGTGGAACCACCACCGTCACCGGCCAGGGGGCACTGCGGTTGGATACTCAATGAAGGGCGGGGACTTCTCCTGGCCACCAGTGGGGACTTTTCGTGGCCACCAGCGGAGACCTCAGTTGGCCACCAGTGGATACTTTCTCATGGCCACGGACATACAGCGAACTGAAATATGAGATTCTTCTTGACTTCAACTACATAGGCGGCCGCCGAATCTGATAACTGACTGTCAGCCCCCACAATCCAGGGGACCAAGTCGTAGTAGAGGCGAACTGTCAATGCGATCGCGCTGGTGATCCGACGATAAGCATTGAACTGTGATGTGGTCAGAATGTCAGATTTTGGCTTCTCCGAAGACCACTTGATGCTGAGACCCTGCGCCCTGTTGTATAGCTCTCCCGCGCGTTCGTAAACCTCGAACGGACTGTCGGGGAATTCCTCGGGAGTGCTCATGTCGAGCGACATAATTAGCATCGAAGCAGACTGATAGTCCTCGACGGACTGGTGCATCACGTTTTCCCACGCAGCAAATCTACGACGAGACATGTGCCACTTTGCCACATTGCAAGGTTGAAGACGTAGCCTCGGGTGCGCACCCTGTATTACAGCACCCACAAAATACATTTGGAGTCCTCTGACCAATAGATCGGATTCTCTATATTGCCGCGCGACCCAATCCAAGATCGAGGATCATGGACTCGGGGATTCTGCGTCGAGCCTTCTTCCCAGCTTCGATTTCGTCTCCAGTTTTTGCTAACTGCGAGATCTTGTCCTTGAGCTTGGGATCCTCAAAGATTTTGGCGGGTGTGTCGAGCATCGGAAATGCGGCCCTGAAAGCCGCTTGCTCACGGTAAGCAGTTCGTTCGTTTTCTTTCCACCAGGCGGCGACTTCTTCGGCCGAGGGATCGGATCCTTGAGACTCCCTCGTTATGGCCCACATCAGCGCCCAGAGGAGGGCTGTTTGTCCCTTTAGAAACCCGGCGTTGCGATAAGCCAGTTCCATCCAGGTCATCTGACGGCTTCTCTTGGGCACTTTGGCCCCCCTGTCGATCGCTGCCTCTGAGCATAGACTGTCATTTCGATGTCAGCCTTGATAGACTGACATTCTGATGTCAGTTCGTTCCCTTTCGAAGGCGACCACGATTCCGGATCGCCCTGAGGTGTGGGAGGTCGCGTCCGGCGTTGACGCGCTGTACATGTCTGGCCGCGTTGACATTCCTGGCGATGTGGTTGAGCGCCTCCAACTCGCGCGAGAGGTAGCCGAAGAAGCGGAAGGGCCGGTAGGGATCGAGTTTGGAGCGGTCGACTTCGAGATTCAACCCAGAGGCCTCCGAAGGCACAAGTATCGACTCGAACACGAGTTCGGAATCGTTGCGTTTACGACGAGCGAGAAGTTGCCAGCTGTGTTGATCCAGCCGCGAGCTGAGTTCCTACATCGTGTTGGACCAACGGAGGTCGCGCGTTTCTATCGCAACGTCATCGAGCGAGAAACCGGAACGCTTGAACTTGCCGCCTCACGACTCGACTTGTACATCGACGTCCAAGGGTGGGACGTTTCGGTTGACGATCGACACCTTTTCGTACGGCGAGCAAAAGCTGTCGCGGGTCACGAAGCGAATGACGACTTTAATGGACTCGCGTTCGGCACTCGCGCCACGAACACGGTCTATACGCGGATCTATGACAAGACGATTGAGATCCAAAAGAAGGGCGGTCAGTACGTTGAACAGACGTGGAGTTGCGCCTACGACCCGTCGCTACACGTCAAGCGAGTTGAGTTTCAGATGGGCCGGAAAGGTCTGAGGTACTACGGGATCGACACTCCCGAGGAGGCCATAATGTCGGCGCGCGGATTGTGGCGGAATCTGACCGTGGAATGGTTGAGCTTTCGAGTTGCGACGTCGGATAGCAATCGGTCGAGGTGGCCGATTGCCCCAGAATGGCAAGTCGTGCAAGAGGCGTCAATGGCGCACGGCGCTATCGGTCTCAGTCGCATGGTGAATGATCACGCGATGGCGGACCTGAACGCACTGAGGCCGGGGCTAAATGGTTACGTAACGTCCGTGGCGGCGATCAAGGGTTGCCGATCGCGATCTGACGCTATGGCTCTCATAGAAGAAGAGATACAACGCTACGAAGTTGATACCGGAAGATCGTTTGAAACGCAGGTGGCAGAAAAGCGTGGCAAACGGAGTTTCACGATTCCGGAGAGCCTCCAATGAGTGACGACTTCGCGATAAGTGATGATGCGAGCATTCCATTGCTGCTCACCGTCAAAGAAGCTGCGTGGATCTTGCAAATCAGCCGGAGCACGGTCTACGAACTCCTGTACGCGGGGCTACTGCTCTCGGTCAAGATTGGCACGTGCCGTCGGATTCGACGTAGCGATCTTGAGAATTACGTTCAAGGTCTGGCGGTGAACTCGTGACGAGTCCTCTTTCGGGTCGTGGTTCTAGTTGTGAGGCATAGGGGGAATGATGAGCAAGCGGCGGGGTAAGGGTGAGGGCTCGATCTACCAGCGTGAAGACGGTCGGTGGATTGGTGCGGTTGATCTCGGGTGGAGTAGTGGAAGACGAACGAGGAAAGTCGTGAACGGTCGAACTCGCGCGGAAGTGGCGAAGCGCCTGCAAGAGATTCAGCCCACCGTCGCGCAGGGTCTTACGCTCGCGCCGGATCGAATGACCGTTGAGGCCTACCTGGATGATTGGATCTCGAAGCGAGTTCCGGGCACGGTGAGCCTTAGGACTGAAGCCCTCTATTTGCGAGCGGTGAACGTCTATATCAACCCTTCGATCGGAAAGGTGAGGTTGACCAAGCTGACGCCGTCTGACGTGAGCCGGATGCTCGCTGACTTGGAAAGCAAGGGCTATTCACCCGCAACTCGACGGATGGCTCGCGCGACACTTCGACGGGCGTTGCGCATTGCGGAGCGCGATGGCTTGCTCAGTCGGAACGTGGCCGCGATCGCGGAAGGTCCAAAACTCGATCATCGCGAAGGTCGGTCGTTGACTCCCGAGCAGGCACAAGTGTTCCTTGAAGCTGTTGTTGATAATCGTTTGGAGGCGGCCTACGTCCTAACTCTGGCCCTGGGACTCCGTAGGGGAGAGGTCCTCGGTCTCACGTGGGATGACGTCGTTCGCGCCGAAGACGCAGTCGTGTTGACGGTACGTCGCCAGTTGATTCGCGACCAGTCTGGCGTGCATTTGAACGATCTGAAAACGGAGGGAAGCAGGCGGACTCTCCATCTTTCCGCGCCTTTGGTAGAGGTCCTGGAGCATCACCGATTGCGACAAGAGGCGGAGGAACTGGTTCGAGGCAAGCGGTGGAACAACGAATGGGACTTGATCTTTACTTCGACAATCGGCACGCCGCTCGATCCCGAACAGTTTGGAAAGACGGTGCCGAAGATCTGCGTGAGCGCGGGCCTGGGTCACTGGTCGATCCATGAGCTTCGGCATTCCTGTGCGTCGCTGATGATCGCGATGGAAGTTCCCCTGGAAGTTGTGTCGGAGCAAATGGGGCACGCGTCGATTCGAGTCACGAAGGACGTCTACGGGCACCTCATGCCAAAAGCGCGAGCCAAGGCCGCCGAGGCCATGCGCTCAGTGTTGTTCGACGAAATCATCCCGGCACGTCCGCTCGCGTCGTCCGGTCTGGCTACACAATTGGCTACATCGGACGCAGTCGTTGGAGATTCGGGGCCCGTGAACAGGACCTTCGTGGGCCGCCCGGGTCTCGATCCAGGCACCTTGGGATTAAAAGTCCCCTGCTCTTCCCGATGAGCTAGCGGCCCGGTGGAATTAGAATTGCGTGGAGAAATGCTCGACCTCCGGACGCCACAGGTTAGTCCAAGCAAATTGCGAATATCGACTGTCGAAAATACGGAGGTTTCGCGCATCAACGTTTTGGCAATCAAATCGGCGCATTAATAGTTCCAAGATTGACTGGCTGATGACTACCGCAACTGAAAGAGAAATTGACTCAACTTACGAATTCGAGAACCGAACGATGGCTTTAGGTCCCGACTTCAGCTTGCTTCGGGCCGAGGCAGGAGACGAATGGTCACGGCGTGGGCGTCCGGACCGACCACGTGACCAAAGGTCCGTCGGCGACGACGCGAACTGGCCCTCTTAAAGACCTTGGGTTTCGTTCGTCGACAGCTCGCCTCGGCCGTGGCGTGGCAGTCGAGCATCGCCGTGGCAATTGGCGTGATGATCGGTTTGCCGTTAGGCATCGTGCTCGGCTGCACGCTTTGGAATCTTTTCGCGCACGAGATAAGTGCCGTGCCGGTGCCGAGCGTGCCCGGTCTCGCGATCGTCCTCATCGTCGTTGGCGCCATGGTGCTCGCCAATGTGGTCGCGATGATCCCAGGACGGATGGCCGCCGATACGTCGACTGGGCTGGGGTTGCGTGAGGAGTAAGACCGTCGAAGGCAGCGGCCCGGTAAGTTGAATCAATGGCGGAGTTCACCAACGAGAGTGTCAGTGCAATTGAAGCAACCCTGAACAGCGTTGATCGCGCGCTCGAACGGCTACGAAACGGTACCTACCGAAGTTGTCAGGTCTGTGGGGCACCAATTGATGAGGACACCCTTGTCGCCAGTCCGTTGCTCGCCAACTGTCCGGCTCACCCGGAACTTTCCTAACGCTCTGAACTGGTTACACCGGTGGCCATCGCCATCCGAACAGGTGCGCGTTGGACCTACTTCTTCGTAGCCCAGAAGAGTTCGGCGATGGCGTCGATCTCGCTCAGGAGTCGATCAGCGACATTGACGTCGTTGGTCTTCTTCGCTTCGCCCGCGCTCTTGGTCGCCATCCAGAAGAGATCGTGCAGGTTCGGGAACTCCTTTAAGTGCTCGACCTTGAAGTAGTCGGTCCAGAGCACCCAGAGGTGGTGCTTCACCAGTTCGGCGCGCTCTTCTTTGATGAAGGTGGCGCGAACCTTGAAGTCGTTGTCGGTCGACGCGTTGTACTTTTCCATGCAGGCCTTCACGGCTTGTGCTTCGAGCCTGGCTTGGGCCGGGTCGTAGACGCCGCAGGGCAGGTCGCAGTGCGCGCAAGCGACAAGCGGCGTGGTCGTGGCGTCCAGTAGTGCGTTAATACGTGTGAGAAGCGTCATGGCTTCGCCTTTCGTTGTCGTTCGTTGTGGTGTCGGCACAATCTCTTTTCGTATCGAAGGTTAGCGACGACACTCGTCTATCGTTCACAGAAATGGAACGGCTCTTGGAGTTCTTTCTCAGACGAGTAACGGTCGAAGGATCGTCCATGGCTCCGACCTATCTGCCGGGCGAGCGTCTCACGGCGCTACGTCGCTGGCGACCGGTGCGGACCGGCGACGTAGTGGTCGTGCGCGATCCGCGCAACGCCAATCGCTGGCTCTTGAAACGCTGCGTTGGCCGCGTCGGCCGACGCCTGGATCTGCGTGGGGACAACGTCGCGGCCTCCACTGATTCGAGAGATTTCGGTCTGGTCGACGCACGTGACGTGGCCTACATCGTGCTCACCTCGCCCCCAACCTGAGCCATTCTCCCAGTTGAATCGGGGCGAACACCGGTAGGATGCCCCCGTGTCTCGGCTCGCGGTCCTTTCGTATCACACGTCGCCCCTCGCCCAGCCCGGTACGGGTGATGGCGGGGGAATGAACGTCTATGTACGTGAGCTTTCGAGCGCCTTCGCCCGACTCGGTCACGAAGTCGACGTCTATACCCGCCGCGACAACACTCAAGTGCGTGACACCGTGCACGTAGAGCCGGGCTTTCGCGTTCATTACGTCACCGCCGGTCCGGCGACGCCGCTCGATCGCGACGGCCTTACGAATCACGTCGCGGAGTTCACCGATTCGGTCGCCACGCTCTTTCGTTGTCACGGAACCCCCGACGCCATCCATGCCAATTACTGGTTAAGTGGACTGGCCGGACACCGTCTGAAGCACGAATTGAGTATCCCTTTGATCATGACCTTCCACACGCTCGAGCGCGTGAAGGCGGAAGACCACGAAGCCGAATCCGAGGACCGCGCCTTTCAAGAGGCGGCGATCTTCGCCTGCGCCGACGCGGTCCTCGCCAGTTGCGAAGTCGAGGCCGAACAGTTCGTGCGCTTCTACAACGCTGAGCCCGAGCGGGTGCACATCGTGCCCCTGGGTGTCGAGCACGCCTTCTTCGCGCCGGGCTACCGACCCCAGGCCCGCCGTGCCCTCGGCATCGAGGGCGAGGACGCGATGCTGCTGTTCGTCGGACGTCTTCAGAGCTTGAAAGGTGTTGACCTCGCCTTAGAGACCTTGATCGAACTGCGCGTCCGCGGACGAAACGCGATGCTCGCCATCGTCGGAGGACCGTCGGGTACCGACGGACGCGAGACGCTGGCCGCGCTGCACCGTCGCGTGGAAGAGGCGGGCGTGATCCAACACGTGAGTTTCGTCGCTCCTCAGTCGCACCAGCTGCTCTCCACCTGGATGCGTGCCTCGGACGTCATGCTCGTGCCGAGTCGTTCCGAGAGTTTCGGTCTCGTGGCGTTGGAGTCTTCGGCCTGCGGCACGCCAGTCGTCGCCAGTGAGGTCGGGGGATTGATGACGCTCATTGAACCGGGGGTCACCGGATTCCTCGTGGGCGAACGCGATCCCCGGGTCTGGGCCGACGCCGTGGAGGTCACGCTCGACGGCGAGAACGCGACCGCGATGTCCAATGCCGCAGTCTTGCTCGCGCGTCGTTACACGTGGCGTTCGGCGGCTAAATCCCTAGCCGACCTGACGGAGGAGTTGTCGCTCTCGGGGCTCGTTCGCTGTTGATGTGACTCGGGCCCCCCTCGGTGACGCAGATTCCGCCAGTCAACTCGATGAGACCGTCACCGCCTGGGCAGCGCAGTGGCACGCGAGCGCGCTATTGGGGGTCGAACACCAGCCAATAGCCGACGACCGCGGGCATTTCCATTGGCTCATCCGCTTGAAGGGCGAAGAGAAATCGGTCATCACGTTGTGGCTCTCACTTCGTCAACGAACGGTCCACGTGGAGACCGAGGTCATTTCGGCCGCGGAGGAGAACCGCGAGACGCTCTATCACTTCTTGTTGACGAAGAACGCGGAACTCCGCGAACTCCACCTGGCCATCGGACCGGAGGAGGGAATCTATTTGATGGCCAAGATTCCCATCAATGAGGTGACCACCGAACGGCTCGATGAGGTGGTGGGTGCGACCCTGACCTACGTCGAGGAGATCTATCCGACGGCCATGACCATGGGTCTCTCGTCGCTCTATCGTCGGCGACGCTCGACGTGACAACCTTGTAGCGTTCAATCATGGCGTTCAAACTGATCATTGTTGGCGGCGGTCGCATGGGTTCCGCGCTCGCCGAGGGGCTCATCGATGCGAAGTGGTGCCCCAAAAAAGAACTGGCGGTCGTCGAAACGTCGGTAGAGCAACGTGACGTACTTAACCAGCGTCTCCCAGGCGTTGCGATCATCGCGTCGCTCGATTTGGAGCACGTCGACGAGACGAGCGGGGTGGTGATCTGCGTGAAGCCCGAGCACGCCGAAGCCGTCGCGCGCCTCGCCGGTGCCATGGGCGCCACGCGGTTGCTTTCGGTCGTTGCGGGTCTCTCGACAGCTCGCATCGAGGCGACGCTCGATCGTCCCATTGCCGTGATTCGCTCGATGCCGAACACTCCGGTGCTTGTTCGAAAGGGTGTCAGTGCGATCGCAGGTGGCGCGCACGTCACCAAAGACGACCTTGACTGGGCCGAGTCGATCCTCGGTGCCGTTGGCACGGTCGTACGAGTGAGCGAACGCAACATCGATGCCGTGACCGGGCTCTCCGGACCGATGCCGGCCTACCTGTACTTGGTGATCGAGGCGCTGATCGAGGCCGGGGTACACCAGGGCCTCTCGCGCGACGTGGCTTACCAACTTGTCGTGGGAACCTTCGAAGGCTCGGCGGCCCTGCTCACGTCGACCGGCGAGACCCCCGAGGAACTGCGCCATCAAGTCACGTCCCCGGGCGGCACGACCGCCGCGGGCCTTCGAACGCTGGAGAGTCGCGCCGTTCGCTCGGCGTTCATTGACGCCGTCGCGGCCGCCGCCGAGCGCAGCCGGCAAATGGGTCGCTAAGGGTCCATTAACCTTCGAACATGGCGACCCCGCGTCTTCGACCGAGGAAACTCTCCGAACCGACCATTGCTCGATTGCCGGTTTATCAACGGATAGCTGAGGGTTGGGCGAGGCGGGGACTCAATCGCATCGACTCCCAACAGATCGGTGAACTCGCAGGGGTGACCGCCACGACCGTTCGTCGCGACCTCGCGGGGTTGGGTTCTTTTGGGACGCGCGGCGCGGGCTATGACGTCCAGGTACTCAATGATCACATCGCCGAGGCGCTAGGACACGACCGCGAATACGACGTCGTCGTGGTCGGCATCGGCAATCTCGGTCGCGCGCTCGTGAACTCGACGAACTTCTTGATTCGCGGCGCGCAGCTCGCGGCGCTTTACGACAACGACCCCGACGTCGTCGGTACGACGATCGCCGGTCACCTCGTGAAGTCGCTCGACGATCCCATCGTGCCCGCCGCGGTCGCCGTCATCTGCGTTCCGCCCGAAGCGGCCCAGGTCGTCGCCGACCGATTGGTGAACGCCGGCATTCACGCGCTGTTGAACTTCGCCCCGCAAGTACTCACCGTGCCGATCGGCACCGCGGTGCACTACGTCGACTTTTCGATCGAGTTGCAGATTCTCATGTATCACCTCAACAACGGCACCGGACCGTTGGGCGGTGGACTTTTGCATTCACTTGGTATATCGACGCCCGCACCTCTACGAGGCGCGCTATGAGTAACGGAGTCCCGACGTGGCACTGATCTCAGTCGGTATCGACCACGAACATGCGTCACTCGATCTTTTAGAGCGCGCCACGATCCCCGAGCACGAATGGAGCAAGGTCCTTCGAACGTTGATGAGCCAACGCAATATTCACGAGGCGGTCTTCGTGTCGACGTGCCTGCGCACCGAAGTGGTAGCCGTCATCGACCGATTCCACGGGGCGATCGAGGAGATCACGCACACGATCGCCGAAGCGACGTCACTCACGCCGAGTGACTTCACTGATCACCTCACCGTCAATTTCGATCACGGTGTCGCGACGCATCTCTTCAGCGTCGCCTCGGGACTCAAGTCGGTGGTGCCAGGAGAGTTCGAAGTGCTCGGTCAATTGCGACGGGCTCTGGAACTCGCGGTCGAAGAACAGACCGCGGGACCCGAGATCACCGAGCTCTTTCAACGCGCGATTTCCTCGGGCCGACGTGTGCGCAATGAGACACCCATCGCGCGAGGCAGCACCAGTTTCGCCCAGGCGTCCGTCGTGATGGCGACTGAGGACCTCGGCGTTGACCTCGAAGGAACCGATGTCATCATCGTTGGCGCCGGACAGTTAGCGGGGGGCATTGCGCGCGCTCTACTGGAACGGCCAGCAAAGCTCCGCCGAATGACCATTTGTAATCGGACGCTCTCTCGGGCCGAGCGACTACGCGACGAGCTCGCTGACTCACGCGTCGTCGTTGGCGCGATCGATGACGTGACATCCCTCATTACGACGGCACGATTGGTCGTGGCCGCAGTCGAGGTCCCGTCGCCGATCATCAAGCGTCCTGACCTCGAGCGATGTCTTCAAGACGTCCTCTTTGTCGACCTCGGACTCCCGCGGGCGGTCGCCAGTGACGTCGAAGGTCTCGCCAACGTGCGGCGCTTCGACATAGGTGATCTTCGGGAGCGAGTGGGACAAGCGTTGGGCGATCGTCGAGAGGCGATCGACGACGCACAACGAATCGTCGCCGAAGACGTCGAGAAGTACCTGAGCGATCAGCGTGCCCGAGGGGCGGCGGCAATCGTGATCGAACTGCGCGAACACTTCGACGAAGTGGTGGCCGGCGAGATGACGCGCCGCGAGGGTGATCTCGAAGGCTTGACGGAGGCCCAGCGCGAGAAGGTGGCGTCGATTCTGCGTTCGGTGGTCGCCAAGATTGCGCATCGCCCGACGGTGGTGTTGAAAGAAGCAGCCGGAACCGATCAAGGGACGCGACTGAGCGAGGCAGCCCGCACGCTCTTCGATCTATGAGCGAGCTTCGTCTCGCGACTCGTCGCTCGCCATTGGCTCTAACCCAGGCGGAATTCGTCCAGCGCCAATTAGTTGAGCATGGCGTGACTTCGGTGTTGGTACCGCTCGAGACCCGCGGGGATCGCCAAGTCGACGTCTCCCTTGATCAACTCGGCGCTCAAGGCGTCTTCGCCGTCGAAGTGCAACGTGCCGTCATGGAAGGCGACGCCGACGTGGCGATCCACAGCGCCAAGGACCTTCCCAGTTCGACGCCTGAAGGCCTGACTCTCACGTGCGTGCCCCAGCGACTCGACGCCGCTGATGTATTAATAGGGCGTTCGCTCGCCGGTCTCGGCCCAGGCGCCACGGTCGCGACCGGTTCACCCCGACGACGAGCCCTTTTGCTCGAACGTCGACCCGACCTTCGCATCGTCGGCCTTCGCGGGAACATGGCAACGCGATTCGCCGCCGCCAATCAGAGCGGCATCGACGCCGTCGTGGCCGCCGCCGCCGCGCTCGAACGTCTTGGAGAGAACGCTCTCGTGGCCGAACGTCTCGACACCGAATGGTTCATTCCCCAGGTGGGCCAGGGCGCATTGGCGCTCGAAGTTCGCCAAGACGATGACGCGACGATCGCTGCGTTGGCGTCGCTCAACCAGCGTGATGCCATGACCGCGCTGATGGCCGAGCGTGCGTTCTTAAATGAGCTCGGTGCCGGATGCCTCGTTCCTTGTGGTGCGTACGCGACCGTGTCGGGCAGCGCTATCACCGTTCGCGGTGTCATGTTGAGCGTCGATGGATCGCGAAGCGTGCGTGGCGACGCTGAGGGCGATGATCCGCTCGCGCTTGGTCGCGGCCTGGCGCACCAGCTGCGAGATGAGCAGGGCGGTGGAGCATTGGCCGGCTGGCAGCAAACGCCGTGAAGGTCGTCGTCACCCGCGAAGCCGGTTGGAACGGCGTGATTCGCGAGCGGCTCCCGACGGGAATGATCGTCGAAGAAGTGCCTTTGACGACGACGACGTACCTGGAGCCCGAGGACGTGCGTGCAGCGATCGAAAATTTCGTTGCCGTCGAAAGGTTCCGCACACTCGTCGTCACCAGTGAACGCAGTGCACGCTACGTCGACGTCGCCCTGTCGGCGTCGGCGACTGACGTCGAAGTCTGTTGCGTTGGGACGGCGACCGCGAAGGCACTGAGGGCTCGGGGCGTCAATGTCGGTGTCACCGGAGAAGGCACGGCAGAAGATCTCGCTCGGCATATCTCCAACGGACCAGTTCTGATACTGGGCGCGATGGTGCAGCGCGGAGAGTTGAAGTCATCGTTACTCGCTAGAGGTTTGGAGGTGCTGCCCGTCGCGTGCTACGAGACGATTCCTCTGACGTTGGACAAGATCGAAATCTCGAAAGTGCGAGCGGCCGACATCCTCTTCATTGGCGCGCCCTCGGCGTGGGGGGTGGCGCACGAATTCGTGAATCCCGACACGTGGGTCGTCGTTCCCGGTGCTGGGACCGCAGCGGTCGTGCGCGAAGAGCATGCCCGCGTTATTGAAGGATGGGGGCCGGACTTGGCGGCGCGACTTACTGAACTCGCTCTCGCCGAATAGTCGAGAATCGACCTGTCCTAGGCTAGGCGTGTGTTTCCGAACGAACGACCCCGGCGGCTGCGGCGCACCCCGGCCCTTCGCCGGCTCGTCGCCGAGACCGCACTCGCACCGGATGACTTCGTTGCTCCGCTCTTCGTCGCCGAGGGAATAAGCGAAGCGCGCGAGATCACCTCGCTGCCCGGCCAGTTCCAGCACACGGTGGACTCACTGTGCAAAGAAGTGGAAGACCTGGTTCGTGTCGGAGTCGGAGGCGTCATTCTCTTCGGCGTGCCGGCGACGAAGGACGAGATCGGCAGCGGCGCCTGGGACCCTCAGGGCATTGCCCAGGTAGCTCTTCGAGCGCTTCGTGACCGTTTCGGCGACGAGTTGGTCCTGATGGCCGACCTCTGCCTCGATGAGTACACGACGCACGGACACTGCGGCGTGCTGCGCACCGATGGCACGGTCGACAACGACGCGACGCTCGAACTCTACGCACGCGTGGCTCTAGCCCAAGCCGAAGCAGGAGCGTCAGTCGTCGCGCCGAGCGGGATGATGGATGGCCAGGTCGGAGCGATCCGAAGCGCCCTGGACGGCAGCGGATTCGAAGAAACGATCATCCTGGCCTACGCCGCGAAATACGCGAGCGGACTGTACGGACCGTTTCGCGACGCGGTCGGTGTGGAGATCATCGAAGGCGGCGATCGAAAGGGTTATCAACAGGACTACCGGAATCGGCGAGAGGCGCTCCGCGAGGCGCGCGCCGACGTCGCCCAGGGCGCTGACATCGTCATGGTGAAGCCGGCCATGTCGTACCTCGACGTCCTGAGTGATCTTCGACGCGAACTCGACGTCCCGCTGTGCGCGTATCACGTCAGCGCGGAGTACTCGATGGTGATGGCCGCGGCGGCCCAAGGTTGGATCGACGGCTACGCCGTCGCCCTCGAGCAGCTGAGTGCCGTGCGACGAGCCGGCGCCGACTTCGTCTTGACCTACTTCGCTCGTGAGATCGCCACGGAGCTTTCGCGTTGACCTCTTTGAATGAGTCGTGGTTCGCTCGGGCCCAACGCGTGTTACCGGGCGGCGTCGATTCGCCAGTACGATCATTTCGCTCGGTCGGCGGCACTCCCTACACGGTCGCCCGCGGGAGTGGCGCGTACGTCGAGGACGTCGACGGCACGAAGTATCTCGACTTCGTCCAGTCCTACGGCGCGTCTCTGCTGGGCCACGCGCACCCCGATGTCGTCAAAGCGCTGTGCGAGGCGGCGGGCGAGGGGACGACGTTCGGCGCGCCCACGCCCGGCGAGGTGTTGTTGGCCGAAACGATGTGCGCGCGCGTTCCCGGACTCGAACAGGTACGACTCGTCTCATCGGGTACTGAAGCGTTGATGAGCGCGGTGCGCCTCGCTCGCGGAATCACCGGTCGCGACAAGATCCTCAAGTTCGACGGCTGTTACCACGGTCACTGCGACGCGCTGTTGGTAGCCGGCGGCAGCGGGGTCGCCCAGTTGGGGCTGCCAGGTTCGGCGGGCGTCACGTCCGGTGCCGTCGCCGACACCGTGGTCGCTCCTTACAACGAAGTGCCGATACTCGACGAGACGTACGCGGCGGTGCTCGTGGAGCCGGTCGCGGCGAACATGAATCTCGTGGCGCCGGTCGGCGGTTTCTTGGAGGGACTGCGCTGCGAATGCGATCGAGTGGGAGCCGTACTTATCTTTGATGAAGTCATCACTGGCTTTCGACTCGCCTTCGGGGGCGCACAGGAGTTCTTCGGCGTGACACCCGACATCTGGTGCTTCGGCAAGGTGATCGGTGGGGGGCTGCCGGTCGGCGCCTTCGGGGGATCGCGCAAGACGATGTCGTTGCTGGCACCGCTCGGTCCGGTCTATCAAGCTGGCACCCTCTCGGGCAATCCGCTCGCGACCGCCGCAGGCACGACCGTGTTAAACCTCGTCGAACCATATGACTACGAGGAACTTACGGCGCGAGTGAACGCCTTCGCCGTGAACCTAGAGGTTGCAATCTCCTCGAGTGGCCTCCACGCACACTGTCCCTCCCAGGGTCCTTTGATGGGACTCTTCCTCTCGCGCGAGGAGTTCAGCGCCCCTCACAATTTCGCCGAAGCCAAAGAGCTCTGTGAAAACGGGCTCCATCGGACGTTCTTTCACGCAATGCTCGATCGAGGCGTGGCGTTCGCGCCCGGCGCCTACGAGATCCTCTTCGTCTCATTCGCGCACGGCACCGACGAACTCGCAGCGACCGTAGAGAAAGCGGCCGAGGCCGCACGAGAGACGCAGCGATCATGACGACGCCGCTACGCAGTGAAGGCTGGACCGTGCAACCCAGTTTCGTGCCCAACGGTGCGGTATCACCGGTCACACTCCTCGCGGACGACAACGCGCTCACGCAGCTCGCCGGTGATCCGGCCGTGGCGTGGCAGACGCCTTGGAACGAGCTGTCGAACGTCCAGATCATGCGATTCGCCCGCGGCTTGGCGCTTTTCGCCACCGCGTCGGGCATCCGCTACTGCTGGCGCAACCCGAGTCGCAGCGACTTCGACGCGCTCCGTGAGATCGTGGTCGCCCACGGGGGAGCCGTTGCTCATCAGCGCCGTCGCGCGGGCATCATCGTCGTCGCGGTGGTCGTACTCATCGCCGCCCTCGCGGGGGGCATCGGATCGTGGCTGTATCACAACTCTTCGGGATCGAACGAGATCGCGGCCACTCGCAATGTGAACCTCACGTTGCGGGACCTTCCCAACGGCTGGTTCGCTCTGGCTGATCCGAACACGTCGGTGCTGGCCTACATTTTTCCGCCGAGTGGCACCGTCCAAAAGCCTTCGGCGACGCCCACGACGCTGCCGAAGAAGGGTTCGCCGTTCGCGGTCGCCTCGGCTGTCTTCCAGCGCTGCATCGGCGTCACAGCCGCGCGCGACCGAATGTACGGGGCGGCGGGGCAAGAGCCGGACTACCAGACTTCGTCCATGATCTTCTCGTCACCTTCCTACGGTGGAATTGAAGCCGTGTCGACCACGCAGTACTACCGAACGACGACGATGGTGCAGCGTGATACCTCTGAGATCACGCGAGAGAATTTCGGTTCCTGTTTCGCCTCGTCGAATGTCGCGCTCATCCGCGCGGGGCTCAACGTCCCTTCGTCCACGATCAACGCCACGGACTTTCGACCGGCCACGTTCCTACGCGGATTCTCGCGCGGCGGTGAGGCGGAGTTGTCGATTCCTAAGGTGTTGGGCAATCCCCACCTCGTACTGGTCATGCTCACCGGTGGCCATTTCGAAGTGACACTCGGCGTGCTCGTGGACCAATGGCCCACGTCCGAATCCTTCGTTTCGAACCTGTCAAGCACGTTGTTGTCACGAATGGTTTCGCCGACCTCGAAGTCCGTGTAGTCAAGGCAAATTGTCGACACCGCGTCGGATCTAGCCACGCGAGGCAGTCTCACTCTTTGTCGTCGGGACCGTTCAGCAACATGGCGTACGCGCGCTCAGGGATGACGTCCGCGAGCCGCAACAGCGCGCGATAGCCAACCTCGGCCGGGCCTTTCCTGTCGTTGCGCATCAAATTCGCCATCAAGGCGAGTAATTCGTTCATCAGTGGCTCAATATGGAGACCGACCTTCACGAAGGCCGTGAGGATCTTTGGCTCGGAGATGAGGCGCACGAACGCTCGAGCGATCCTGTAGTAGTCGCCGTAGTCCGATTGGAGTCGCTCGTCGTAAAGACCGAGCAGTGACGAGTCGTTGGCGAGCAACGCCTCGGCCAGGACCGCGGCGGCGATGCGGCCAGTCTCGTAGCCATAGGCGATCCCTTCGCCGTTGAATGGATTCACCGTGCCGGCGGCGTCGCCAATGGTGAGCGTATTGGGGCCTGATCGCGGTCCGAGGGCGAGCCCCATCGGCAGACGACCGCCGGTCGCCGGTCCGCAACACGTCTTTTCGTTGAGGCCCCACGCGTCTGATGTTTGGGCGACGAAGTACTCCTGGAGCTTGGTGGTGTTGACGCCCTTCCAGGCTCCGCCGGTGGAGAGGATTCCGACGCCAACGTTGACGCGTCCGTCACCGAGCGGGAAGATCCATCCGTAACCCGGGACGACCTCGCCGTTGGGGTCGCGGATGTCGAGGTGCGAGTCGATCCACGCTTCGTCGTGTCGCTCACTCGTGTAGTAGCCGCGTAGCGCCATGCCCATGGGCCAGGACTTGTTGCGAACCGTGCCGAGCTCACGGCCTAGTCGCGAGTTCTGACCGTCGCCCACCACGACGTAGCGCGCCCGGATCTCGGCGACCACGTCGTCCTTATCCTTCACGACTACGCCCGCCGCACCTTTCAATGCACCTTCGGTGGAGTCGGTGGGCTCTAAGAGCCCGAGCGCTTCGACGCCGTTGAGGAGCGTTGCGCCGAGTTCTTCGGCGCGTTCAGCGACGAGCCCGTCGAGGTTAAAGCGGGTGATCGTATAGCCATAACCAGGGAAAACTGAGTGATCGGGCCAGTTCATCTCGAGTGTGGAGCCGAAGCCGAAGGCCCGTAGCCCGTTGAACTTGTGGCCGTGAGCGGCGACGGCGTCTTCAAGTCCCATCTGTCGGAGTTGATGGACTGACCTCGGTGTCAGGCCGTCGCCACAGGTCTTCTCGCGAGGGAATTGTTTTTTCTCAACCAGACAGACCGACCAGCCGGCCTGGGCCAGCCAGTACGCGCAGGCCGAGCCACTTGGGCCGGCCCCGACGATGACGACGTCGTACACGATTGGTTTTGATACGACTTCGATCAGGCTCGTCACCGGAACAGCCTACGACGTTCGTGTTCACGCCCTTCGGCCGAAGGGGTGGATTCTGTCTGGTAGAAATGATGTCCGTGGACCAGTACTTACCAATACTGGGGCTCCTAATTCTCGGAGTGCTCTTCGGTGCGGGTTCGCTTGTGATGTCAGCGATGCTGGCGCCTCGAAAGCGACCCTCTGACGCGAAGTTGGCACCCTACGAGTGCGGGATTGTCCCGGAGATCGAGCCGCCGCAGCGTTTCCCTGTTCGTTTCTATCTGGTGGCGATGATCTTCGTAATCTTCGACATAGAAGTCGTCTTCATGTATCCCTTCGCCGTCGTCTTTCGCCAACTCGGCCTCTTCGGACTCGTCGAAGTGCTGGTCTTTTCCGTCACCGTGTTCGGTGCACTGTTGTTCTTGGTCTCAGAGGGCGCACTTTCGTGGGGTCCGGTCAAGCACTTGACCGCGGGCATGCCGTCGCGCACCAGTTCCTCGACCATCCTTCGCATCAACTCCGACTCCGATCAGGCGGCCTAGGCGTGGCCCTAGAAGATCTGCAACACAACTTTCTGACCGGACCGTTGGAGGACATCGTGCGCTGGGCGCGACGCGCCTCGGTGTGGCCGGCGTCCTTTGGCCTGGCCTGTTGCGCCATCGAGATGATGGCAACGGGCGGGGCCGACTTCGATCTCGCGCGCTACGGCATGGAAGTCTTTCGCAACTCACCTCGCCAGGCCGACCTCATGATCGTCGCCGGTCGGGTCAGCCAGAAGATGGCGCCGGTGCTTCGCCAGGTCTACGACCAGATGATGGAGCCCAAATGGGTGATCTCGATGGGCGTATGCGCGTCGACCGGTGGATTGTTCAACAACTACGCCATTGTCCAAGGCGTCGACCAGATCGTGCCCGTCGACGTGTACGCCCCGGGATGCCCACCGAGCCCCGAGACGCTGATGCACTCGATCCTCACGCTGCACGAGCAGATTCGCACGGGCGAGATCATGAAGCGCCGCCACGAGGGTCGTCCCTTCCACCTCGACGCCACACCGGAACTCTGGACTCCCGAGGTCCCCGTCGCCGTAAGGGTAGGCACTCCGAAGTGACGTCCCTGTCTTCCACGGCCCCCCCGGGCGTACTCACGAGCGACGGACTCGCCGCGGACCTGTGCTGCTTTCCCACGCGCGAGCAGTACGTCGAATTGGTGCGCTCGTTTCGCGACGACGGCTTCGAGATGTGCGTCGACCTCTGCGGCGTTGACTACCTCGAGCATTTTGATCGGCGGTTGCCCGAGGGCGTCGAGCCGACGCGATTTGAGGTCGTGGTCAATCTACTGAGTTTGTCGAAAAAGCAGCGGGTGCGGATCCGCGTCCAAGCCGGCAATGAGGAACCCGAGGTGCCGACGCTCTTCAACCTGTACCCCGGGACCGAGGCGATGGAACGTGAGGCCTTCGACCTCTTCGGGATACTGTTCACCGCGCACCCCGATCTCACACGAATCTTGATGCCCGAGGAGTGGGAGGGCCATCCACTGCGCAAGGACTACGGCGTCGGACGGGTACCTGTGCAGTTCAAAGAGTCTCCGGGACCACGATGAGTGAACCCGTCGTGCGCGCCGCCGAACGCATCGAGATCCTCAGCGCCGAAACCTCCGAGGGGGCCCAGGAGCTTCAGCGACGCGACGCGACGAACGTCAACGAGCTCAGCCGCGAAGTCGGCGCTGTCCTTCGGCTCGACGGGCTGACCCTCGATCCCACGTCGATCGATATGGAGCGTCGCGACGACGAAACCATGATCATCAACATGGGTCCGTCGCACCCGTCGACCCACGGGGTCTTGCGACTGATGCTCGAACTCGACGGCGAGTTCGTCTTGCGCACGAAGCCGGTCATCGGCTATCTGCACACCGGGATGGAGAAGACCGGTGAGGTACTGAGTTACATCCAGGGCGCGACGAACGTCACCCGAATGGACTACCTGAGCCCGGTGATCAACGAACTCTGCTATTCGATGGCCGCCGAGAAACTGCTGGGTATCGAGGTCCCCGAACGCGCGGTGTGGATCCGGATGATGATGAGCGAGCTGAACCGTATCTCGTCGCATCTCGTGTGGATGGCGACCAACGGCATGGACCTCGGCGCATCGTCAATGATGATCTACGGACTACGCGAACGCGAGTTGATCCTGGCGTTCTTCGAAAAGACCACGGGCCTACGTCTAAATCTGAACTACGTGCGTCCCGGGGGCGTCGCGGCCGATCTGCCCGACGGCTGGCAGGACGACGTGCTCGTGATCTGTGACACCATCTTCGCGCGCACCTTCGAGTACGACGAACTATTGACCGGCCAACCGATCTTTCGCAATCGAATGGTCGGGGTGGCCCCACTCACCGCCGAAGAGGCGTTAGCCCTCGGCGTCACCGGACCCCTCCTTCGCTCGACGGGCGTCGCGTGGGACCTACGTCGCGCGATGCCCTACCTCGCCTACGACCAGGTCGAGTTCGACGTGATCGTAGGCACCTTCGGTGACAACTTCGATCGCTACGCCATCCGACTCAATGAGATTCGCGAATCGATTCGTATTATTCGACAGTGCATCGACATGATGCCCCGTGGCGATTACCGCAGCCAGGATCCTAAGGTCACGCCTCCGCCGAGGGCGCGCATCGGCGAATCGATGGAGGCCCTGATCCATCACTTCAAACTCTTCACCGAGGGCTTTCAGGTCCCGCCGGGCGAGGTCTACTTGGCCGTTGAATCGCCACGGGGCGAATTGGGCTGTTACATGGTCTCCGACGGCACGGCCAAGCCCTATCGCCTGCACGTGCGCGCCCCGAGTTTCGTCAACCTTCAGGCCGTCTCGTTGTTGATGCGCGGCGGGTCGATGGCGGACACGATCACCGTGGTCTCCACGATCGACCCGGTGATGGGTGAGGTCGATCGATGAGCCACTTCCGAATCGACATTCGCCAGCGCGCCGAAGAGGTGCTCGCGCTGTACCCGAGACCGCGCTCGGCCATGCTTCCGCTGTTACACCTCGCTCAGGAACAAGATGGCTACGTCAGCGACGAAGGGATCGCCGAGGTGGCCGAGTTGACGTCGACGACGCCGGCCGACGTACGCGGCACGGCGCTCTTCTACGACATGTTCCACCTCGAGCCCGTCGGTCGCTACGTCGTCGGTGTGTGCACGAACATCGCCTGCCTGCTCGCCGGCGGCGACGAACTGCTCGAACACGCCAGCGCGACGCTCGGCTGTCCCGTGGGGGCGACGAGCGACGACGGACTGTTCACGTTGGAAGAGACCGAATGCCTCGCCGACTGCGACGTGGCGCCGTGCGTGCAGATCAACCACCGTTACGTGCGAACCACGACACCCGACGCCTTCGACGAGGTCGTCGCACAACTTCGGGCCGGCACGTTGGATCACGACGTTCCGCCGCACGGGACGCTCATCCGGGTTCGTCGGGCCGGGGGGTTGCGTGTCTCGCGTGCCGACGTAGCCGTGGAGCGTAGTGCTGCCGCCGCGGCCCGCGAGACGCGAACGCCCAAGGAGACGAAGTAGTGGCAACCCTGAGTGCACCGCGAATCGTTCTGTCACGAATGCAGTTCGCCGACTCGTACACCTTGTCGCGTTTCCTCGCGACCGGGGGTTACGACGGGCTGCGAAAGGCGCTCACCATGTACCCCGAAGTGGTCGCCAGCGAAGTCGATCAGGCATCGTTGCTCGGACGTGGGGGCGCCGGTTTTCCCGCCGGACGCAAGTGGTCGATGCTGCGCAAGTCGCCCGTGTCGTACCTCGTGGTCAATGGAGATGAGTCCGAGCCGGCCACGTTCAAGGACCACCTGCTGCTCGAACGCGACCCGCACCAGTTGGTCGAAGGTGTCATCATCGCCGCATACGCCCTGCAGGTCTCGTCGGTGTTCATATTCGTGCGCGGCGAGTTCGCGCTCGGCCTCGAGCGCCTGCAACAGGCCGTGAACGACGCGTACGAGTACGGCGCGCTGGGCAACAAGATCCTCGGCTCGGATTTCTCGATCGACATCGTGGTTCATCCGGGCGCGGGGGCCTATATCTGCGGCGAAGAAACCGCGCTGATCGAGGCCCTGGAAGGAAAGCGTGGCTTCCCGCGCATCAAGCCGCCGTTCTTCCCGGCCGCCGCCGGCCTCTACGGTGAGCCGACCGTCGTCAACAACGTCGAAACGATGTCGAATCTGCCGTGGATCATCACCAACGGCGGCGCGGCCTTCGCGGCGCTCGGGGGTGGTCGCTCAACCGGGACCCGTTTGTTCGCGCTCGCCGGGCGAATCAACAATCCCGGCGTCTTCGAGATCGAGATGGTGAAGAACACGTTCCGTGACTTGATCTACGATCCCCAATTCGGGGGAGGCGTCACGAACGACGGGAAGATCAAAGCCATCATCCCGGGCGGCGTGTCGGCTCCGTGGTTTGGGCCCGAACTCCTCGACCTCCCTCTCGGACAAGACGAGGTCGCCGAGAAGGGTTCGATGCTGGGCTCTGGTTCGGTCGTCGTGCTGGACGAGACGACGTGTGTCGTGCGCGCGGCGTGGCGCATCACGAAGTTCTTCGCCCGCGAGTCCTGTGGGCAGTGCACGCCGTGTCGTGAGGGCTCCGGCTGGATCGAACGCGCGATGTACCGCATTGAACACGGTGGGGGCCGTATCGAGGACATGGACCTTCTGCTCGATCTCTGTGACAACATCGCGCCGGGCCTGACCTGGCCGCCCCAGCAGACGACGATCTGTGTGCTGGGACCCTCGATCCCGTCGTCGGTGCACTCAGCCATCGAGATGTTTCGCGACGACTTCGTAGAGCATGTGACCAACGGCGGGTGTCCTCATGACTGACGTGAAGCGGTCCACCGTCACCATTACGGTGAACGGCCGAGCGATCGAAGCGGCCACGGGCGAGTTGCTCATCGAGGTCGCCGAACGCGCCGGGACCTACGTGCCGCGCTTCTGTTACCACCCGCGAATGGAGCCGGTGGGCATCTGTCGGATGTGCCTGGTCGAGGTGGACTCTCCGCGCGGCGCGACCCTGCAACCGGCGTGTTACCTGAAGGTAAACGACGGCATGAACGTCGTGACCGACTCAGAGAAGGTGAAGAAGGCCCAAGACGGCGTCCTGGAATTCCTCCTCGCCAACCACCCGCTCGACTGTCCGGTGTGCGACAAGGGTGGCGAATGTCCCCTGCAGGACCAGACGCTTTCGCACGGTTCGGGCGAGACCCGTTTCATCGAAGAGAAGCGTCACTTCGTCAAGCCCGTCGAGATCGGACCGCTGATCCTCTTGGACCGCGAGCGTTGCATCCAGTGCGCGCGTTGCACGCGGTTCGCGGCCGACGTCGCCGGTGATGCCCAAATCGCGTTTGCCGGTCGCGCCGAGTACGTCGAGGTGGCGACGTCGCCCACCCAACCGTTCGACTCGGTCTTCTCGGGCAACACGGTGCAGATCTGTCCCGTCGGAGCATTGACCGCCAAGCCGTATCGCTTCAACGCGCGCCCGTGGGACCTCGAGCAAGTCGAGAGCACCTGCACGACGTGCGCCGTGGGTTGTCGCGTCGCGGTCCAGTCCTCTGGCAACCGACTGACGCGGGTGCTCGGGGTTGACAGCGAACCGGTGAACCACGGGTGGCTCTGCGACAAGGGCCGATTCACGATCGAGTCGATCGACGCCAACGAAGGCTCGAGTGACCCATTGAATCCCGCCACCCGGATCACCGAACCACTCGTACGACGAGACGGCGCTCTCGTTGCGGTCGGTTGGGGCGATGCGCTCGCCGAAGCGGCCTCACTGTTGCGCCGGGCCTCGAGCACCCCCGACGGTCTCGGCGCCATCGGTGGGGCCGCGCTCACCAACGAGGGTGCCTTCGCGTGGGAACGCGTGCTGCGAAGGGTGCTACGCACGGACCACGTCGACGCCCAGTACGGCGACGGCCTCGACGCCGCCCTTCTTCAGGCGCTCCCGCGCGCGACGATCGACGAGGCGACGAGGGCTCGCGTCGTCGTTACCTTGAGCGGTGACCTCCGCGAAGAGCTGCCGATCTTGTTCTTGCGACTTCGCGAGCGAGTCACGCGGTACCAACGTCCGATCGTCGAGCTCGCCTTCGGCGCGAGTGCGCTCCGTTCGGTCGCCGAGATTTCACTACCGGTTCGACCGGGTGAAGCCCATCTGGTCGCTCGAGCACTGCAGGACGGGGTACTTCCGCACGGCGTCGTCTTCAACGAGGACGAACTCAACGAGGCACGCGCTCTGATCGGTGACAGCGGCGAGGGCGTCGTCTTCGTGGTCGGACGGCCCAACATCGCCGAATCCTCCGAAGTCATCGAGCATGCCATCCGACTCCTAGCGACGCAGTTCCCTCGCGCGACGTTCCTGCCGGCGCTTCGACGCGCCAACGTCATGGGCTCACTGGACATGGGACTTGGTCCGAGGCTTCGTCCCGGTCGCGGTTTCGACGCGGGGAGCACCGGACGCGACACCCTGGCCCAGCTCGAGGCTCTGCGTTCGGGTGAACAGAGCGCGCTCTTGATGCTCGGCGGATGCCTGCTGGGCAACGTGCTCGACGTGAGCGGCGCACGCGAAGCGCTCGATATGGCCGACGTCGTTGTCGTCACCGGACATGGTGGCGCGTCGCTCGCCTACGCCGACGTCGTCCTGCCGGCCGCGGTGCAGCACGAGCGTCTCGGCACGGTCACGAACATCGAAAGTCGCGTCACGACCGTGACGCCGAAGATCGTGCCTCCGGGCTCGGCGTGGCCGGACGTGGCGATCGCGTCGGAACTGGCCGAGGAACTTGGTCAGAGCCTCGGGCTTTCGTCGGTTGAACAGACTGCCAAGACGATCGAGGAGACCACGGGATATCCGGCGTTGTCGGTGCTCAACGACTCGACGAGCGACGGCGTGATCGCCAGCGACGTCGCCGCGCGATCCGTGCGTCGCCCCCTCGACCCGATGGCTTTTCCCGGGATCCAATCGACCGAGGCGCTCGGTCTGGCGGCTCACGCGGGCTCCACCGCGTTGGTCGACCTGACGACGACAACTTCGACCTCGCCCGCGACGTTGAACGACCTGCCCGCCAGCGACAAGATCGACGTCCCACTCGCCGACGCCTACTCGCTGCGGGTCAATCTCAGCCGTCGACTATTCGACAACGGCGTCGCCATCCAGGGCTCGCCCTCATTGGCCGCACT
The DNA here is from genome assembly GCA_035532375.1 of Acidimicrobiales bacterium. GTDB lineage: Bacteria > Actinomycetota > Acidimicrobiia > Acidimicrobiales > RAAP-2 > RAAP-2. The sequence continues at coordinate 36,325 of DATKRC010000067.1, read as the reverse complement.
AAAGGCCGTATGTGTACTCCACCTCAACCATTTCGACCTCGACCGGCTGGGTGCCGTCAGCGGCGACGTCGTTGGTGTCACCGGGTCGCGTGCTTTGATTCGTCTCCCGGTCGCTCTGGATGATTCGGTGCCACGCGGAGTGGTCGAGATCGCCTTTGGCTCGCTCGACGCAACGGGCCGCGACGTCGTGCGGCCGATTTTCGATGGCGGCGACGTCATTGCTCAGGTTCGATTGGAATCGACGTGAACTGGCTCGCGACCGTCGACCCGCTGTTCACGAACAACGGTCACGTGGGTCTCGCGATCTTCGTGATCGTACTGGCCAAGTGTCTTTTGGGTCTCGGGCTCTTGATGACCTCCGTGATCGTGATGATCTGGTTCGAACGCAAGGCGATCTCGGACATGCAGAGTCGCATCGGCCCCCAACGTTGGGGACCGTTCGGTTTGTTCCAGACGCTGGCCGACGGTTTGAAGTTGATCTTAAAGGAGGACCTGATTCCCGCCGAGGCCGACCGAGCGGTCTTCAAGTTGGCCCCGTTCCTCGTGCTGGTGCCCGCCATCATCACGTTCGGCCTCGTGCCGATCGGCGGGGAGATGACGATCGCCGGTCACAGGGTCTTGCTCCAGGTGGCGAACCCCCCGATCGGCATCTTGCTACTGCTCGCGATGTCGGGCATCTCGGTGTACGGCGTCATGCTCGCTGGGTGGTCGTCGGGCTCTAAGTACCCATTGCTCTCGTCGGTTCGCGCGAGCGCTCAAATGATCAGCTATGAAGCCGCGCTCGGTATGACGATCGTGACCGTCGTGCTCGTGACCGGGTCTCTCTCGGTGCACAACATCGTGACCTCGCAGAGCCACGGCATCTGGCACTGGAACCTAATCCGCCTCGGCGTCGTGCCGTTCGTCGTGTTCGTCATCGCCATCACGGCCGAACTGAATCGACCGCCCTTCGACGTCGTTGAAGCGGAGAGCGAACTCGTTGGCGGCTTCCACACCGAGTACTCCTCGTTCCGGTTCGCGATCTTCTTCTTGGCCGAATACATGAATACGATCACCATGTCGGCGATCATCGTGACACTCTTCCTCGGCGGTCCGGCTGGCTGGGCGCCCAACGTGCCCCACTTGAAATGGCTCTTCCCGATCGCGTGGTTCCTTCTCAAGACCATCGGCTTCGCGTTCTGTTACGTCTGGTTCCGGGCGTCGTTGCCGCGCTTTCGTTACGACCAGCTCATGGACCTCGGTTGGAAGCGCTTGATCCCGCTCAGCTTGGGCTGGATGCTGATCGTCGCCGGCTTCCTCGTCGCGCGCGGCTGGGGCTTCTTGATGGGTGCCGTGGTGTTGGTTTCGTACTCGGTGCTCGCGCGCGCGTTCTCACTCGGTCAGACCCGCGAGGTCGGGCCCGACTCGGTGTTGCCGATCGTCGGCGCGCGACCGTTACCGGGTGAGGTCCTTCGCGCGATGACCGATGAGGAGAGCGACTGATGTCCCGGGCGCTCGGCTTCTTCGGTGGTTTCAAATTGACCTTCCAGCACCTCGCGCGACCCACGGTGACCACGAGCTATCCGAAGTCCAAGCGTCCCAAGCAACCCCGCCAGCACGGGCGCCACGTGTTGAACCGCTACGAGGACGGGATGGAGAAGTGCATCGGCTGCGAGCTGTGCGCTGGCGTCTGCCCCGTCAATTGCATCTACGTGCGCGGCCTCGACAACCCGCCGGATCACCCGGTCAGCCCGGGCGAGCGCTACGGCTACATCTACGAGATCAACTATTTGCGCTGTATCCACTGCGACCTCTGCGTCGAGGCCTGTCCGACCCAGGCGATCACCGAGTCCAAGATGTTCGAGTTCTCATTCACCAACCGCTCCGACGCGATCTACACCAGGGCCGAACTGCTGGTCGACGACCAAGGCTTCCCGCAGCGCCTTCCGTGGGAGGACTGGCGCGAAGGCGAAGCCGCGATGACCGGCGGCTGGATGCGTGCGACCTCGCCCAACGGCGACGCCGCCTACGAAGGCGTGGTCCAGTGGACCGCTGACCTCGGGGCTGGCGTGCGCGCGCCTGAAGCGGGTCAGTCCGGCCCCCGCGACGACAAGGCGACCGGCTCCAAGCAGTTGCGCAACATCTTCCCCAAGCACCTTGTACCCGAAGACGTACCGTTGCAATTCCGCGGTCTGCGGGGGAAATTGAACGAAGCCCGCGCGAAGATGCCCAAGCGTCGACGAAAGACCGAGTCGTGATCGCCCTCGCCACCGCGTACTCCATTCCGAGCGTGTTGGTATTCGTCACGTCGGCGTTGCTCATCCTCGTCGGCGCCATCGGCGTGATCTCGGTGAAGAACCCGGTCCACGCGGCACTCTGCTTGATCATGACCTTGATCGGCGTCGCGGTCGCCTTCGTCGCCCAGTCGGCTGACTTCTTGGCGGCGGTGCAGATCATCGTGTACGCCGGAGCGATCGTCGTGCTGTTTTTGTTCGTCATCATGTTCCTCGGCGTGGATCGTCGCGAACACATCCACTTCGAACCACTCGTCGGCCAACGGGCTTTCGCGGGGGTCGGGGTCGTGATCACGGTCGCCGGCCTCATCACCCTTATGGCACGCTCGCACTGGGTGAGTGGCGCCACGTCAGTCACCACGAAGCTCTCGTCAGGCAGCGGCAACGTCCGTGAACTCGGGACCAGCGTCTTCACCACGTACCTGTTCGCGTTCGAAGCGACCGCGGCGTTGCTCATCATCGCCGTGGTCGGGGCCGTCTTGCTTGCGCGACGCGAACGACCCTCGAGCGAGGAGAGCGCGTGAACGTCCCCGCCGCGTGGTATCTCATCTTGGCCGCCGGGCTCTTCGGTATCGGTGCGTTCGGATTCTTGATCCGTCGTTCGGCCCTCATCATGTTCATGTGCATCGAACTGATGCTGAACGCCGTCAATCTCACGTTCGTGACGTTCTCGAGGACGTTGAATGACATCAGCGGTCAAGCGATCGTGTTCTTCGTGTTGGTGGTGGCGGCCGCCGAAGTCACCGTCGGCCTCGGCATCGTCGTCGCGGTCTTTCGTCGACGTTCCTCGACCTCGGTCGATGAGCTCTCTGAAATGAAGGGCTGAGATGGGTCCCGTCGCCACCTGGATCCTGCTCGCGCCGATGGTCGGCTTTCTCGCCGTACTCCTCTTGGGGCGAACCCAGAGCGATAAGAACGTCGGCCTGATCGCCACCGGCGTCGTCGCGGTGAGCTTCGTCCTCTCGGTGATCGCCTTCGTGCTTCTCTTGCACCATTCGTCAAGAGAAGTGACGGTCAATCTCTTCACGTGGATCCCGGTTGGGACGCTCCACGTACCCGCCGCGCTACTCGTCGATCCGCTCTCGATCGCCATGTGTCTGTTTGTCACCGGTATTTCGGCCCTGATCCACCTGTACTCGATCGCGTACATGCGAGGGGAACGAGACTTCCGCAAGTTCTTCTTGTATATGAACCTCTTCGTCTTCTCGATGTTGCTGCTGGTTTTGGCGAACAACCTGGTGCTCACCTTCGTCGGCTGGGAAGGCGTTGGACTCTGTTCGTACTTGCTCGTGAGCTACTACTTCGATCGTGAATCGGCAGCTTCAGCGGGGAAGAAGGCCTTCATCTACAACCGCGTCGGCGACGTGGGCATGCTGGTGGCGATGTTCCTGCTCTTCTCGCGGCTCCACACACTGAACTACCTGACGATCTTCTCGCGCACCGGCACGCTTTCCCCGACGATTGCGACGTTGGTCGTGTTGACGTTGCTGCTCGCCGCGACGGGCAAGAGCGCTCAGATCCCGCTCTTCAACTGGTTGCCCGACGCCATGGAGGGTCCGACGCCGGTGTCGGCCCTGATCCACGCGGCGACCATGGTGACGGCCGGGGTCTATCTGCTCGTTCGCATGTCGCCGCTGCTCGCTCTGTCGTACTCGGGGCGCATGACCATCGCCATCATCGGTGGCGTCTCGGCCTTCGTGGCCGCGACGATAGCCACGTCCCAAAAGGACATCAAGAAAGCGCTGGCCTTTTCCACGATCTCGCAGATCGGCTACATGGTGCTCGCCGTCGGCGTGGGGGCCTACAGTGCGGCGATCTTCCTGATGATAAGTCACGCCTTCTACAAGGCGCTGCTGTTCCTCGGCTCCGGCTCGGTGATCCACGCCCTCAACGGCGAACAGGACATGCGAAAGATGGGCGGTCTCCAGAAGTACTTACCGCTCACGTTCCCGACGTTCCTCGTCGGGTGGTTGGCGATCTCCGGGATTCCGCCCTTCAACGGGTTCTGGTCCAAGGGCGACGTGCTCACCAACGTCTTCGAGCACAACAAGGGACTCTGGGTCCTCGGTGTGTTGACCGCCATCCTGACCGCGTACTACATGACTCGATTGTTCGTCTTGACCTTCCGCGGGACGGAGCGCTTTCGCCAGGACACCGAGGGTCATGATCCCCACGAGTCGCCGTGGGTGATGACGATGCCACTCGTCGTCTTAGCCGCGCTCACGATCGTCGGTGGCGTCCTTGACCTGCCGTGGATCCACCACGATTCGTTGGCCGGCTTCCTCGCACCGACGTTCGGCTACGTCGCGGCCGGCGGTCAAGCCAGCACGGTGGCGCAGTTCGGACTCGCGCTGGTCGACATCGCGGCGGCCGTGTTCGGACTCTTGGCCGCCTTCTCGATCTGGCGCAATATCTCGGAGTCCACGCGCTTCGAATCGCCGTTCCTCGAGCACGTCTGGCACTGGGATGACTTCTATGACGCGACGATCGGTCGACCGCTCATCGAAGCGGCCCAGTACGGCGACGACGTCATCGAGCCCAAGGTCATCGACGGCGCCGTGACCGGACTGGCGGTGAGCGTGCGCCGAAGCGGCGAAGGACTGCGCAAGGTGCAGTCCGGCTTCGTGCGCCACTACGCACTGGCGACGGCCTTGGGTGTCGCGGTCATCATTGTCTTTCTCGTGGCGAGGGTCCTCTAAACATGCACTCGTCTTGGTGGCTTACCTTCTTGATCCTCGTCCCGTTCGCCGGGGCGCTCGCCGTGGCGCTGGTGCGAAAGGTCGAGGGTCGCGCCTACATCGTGGCCATTGCCACCTCCGCAGTCGAGTTCGTACTTTCGCTCGTCGTCGCGTGTCTCTACAACGATCACATCGCCAAGGCTCAGACCTTCGACTTCGCGACGCGTCACGTGTTGGCGGCACCGTTCGGATTGGCCTACGACGTCTCGATCGACGGCATCTCACTCCTGATGGTCGTCTTGACGGCACTCACCGTGTTGTTGGCGCTGTTCGGGGCGCGCGATCGCCGTCAGGAGCCGGCCTTCGTCGCCTGGATGCTGCTGTTGACGTGCTTCACGATGGGCAGCTTTCTCAGCCACGACCTGCTCGAGTTCTTCGTCTTCTTCGAGCTCACGCTCGTCCCGTGTTACTTCATCATCTTCCAGTGGGGTGGGAGAGAACGCGCCAAGGCGGCGCTCAAGTTCTTCATCTACACGTTCACCGGTTCGGCGTTCTTGTTCGTCGGCATCCTGTATCTGGGCTTCATGCACCAGCACCAGAATCCCAGTTCGGTGTTGACCTTCTCCTATAGCGCGTTGTCGGGAACTGCCATGTCCCAGGGCACCGCGGTGTGGCTCTTCATCGCCTTCGCTATCGCTTTCGCGGTGAAGGCGCCGATCTGGCCCCTGCACACCTGGTCACCGATCACGTATGCCGAAGCGCCGACGGCCGGTTCGATCGAGTTGTCGGCGCTTCTCGCCAAGCTCGGCACCTACGGACTCCTTCGATTCGCCGTCGGTCTCTTCCCCTTGGCACTGGTCTCGATGCGGCCGGTGTTCTTGACCTTGGCGGTGATCGGCATCCTCTACGGCTCGATGTTGGCCTGTACGACGCCGGACCTGAAGCGATTCATCGCGTACTCGTCGCTCGCTCAGATGGGCTTCATCACCTTGGGCGTCATGTCGGGCTCGACCATCGCCACAGTCGGCGCGGTACTCTTGATGTTCAACCACGGCGTTATCACCATCGGCTTTTTCTTGATCATTGGATTCATCGAGAAGCGACGGGGATCGATCCTGATCAAGGATTTCCAGGGACTGCAGGGTCCGGCCCCGATCATGGCTGCACTCTTCACCGTCGTCATGCTGGCCTCGATCGGGCTCCCGGGCCTGTCGGGCTTCGTCAGTGAGTACTTGATCCTCATCGGTACCTTCGCCACGCACACGTGGTGGGCTGTCGTGGCGACGACGGGCGTGCTCGCCTCGGCGCTCTATCTGCTCTGGGCCTACCAGCGGGTCTTCCACGGGCGCGCCGAGGGCGCCAACGCCGAGATCGCCGACGCGACCACGAGCGAGAAGTGGGTGCTGGTGCCCGTCGTGGTGCTGATCATCGTGCTCGGTGTCTTCCCGAAGCCGGTGCTTGATCGCATCACGCCGTCGGTGCAACAACTCATCACTCACGTCGCGCCAGCCGGGTTGAACAAATGAAGCTCGTGATCCCCTCGATCCACTACCTGGCGATTCTGCCGGTGCTGATCTTCTTCGGCGCGACCTTGGCCCTGGTACTCGCCTCGGCGCTCGCGCGCGGCAAGGTGCCGCTCGTCGTCGCCACCTCGACGGTCATCGCGGCCGCGGCGGCGAGCATCGCCGTCAACTTCTGGCAGTGGCGCTGCGTCGCCAAGGCCGGCGCCTCGGTGACGATCGCGCACGCGATCGTGCTCGATGACTTCTCGGTCGTGGCTTCGGGGGTCATCGCGCTCAGTGTGATCATGACCGCGCTGGTGGCCCACGACTGGGCGATTCGTGAGCGGGTCTCGGGCGTCGAGTTCCACATCCTCGCCCTCGCCTCGAGCGCCGGCGCTCTGCTGATGACCCAGGCCAACGACCTCATCGTCATCTTCCTGGGTCTAGAGATCCTCTCGATCGGTCTCTACGTACTGGCCGCCTTCGACCGTCACCGCACGACGTCGCTGGAGGCCGCGCTCAAGTACTTCTTGCTTGGGGGCTTCGCCTCGGCGATCTTCATCTACGGCGCGGCCCTGGTCTACGGCGCGACCGGTTCGACCAACCTGACGACGATCTCGTACTTCTTGGGCTCCAACGTCTTGTTGCACCCCGGTCTTCTCTACGCCGGCGGCGCCTTGTTGCTGGTGGGCTTCGCCTTCAAGATCGCCGCCGTGCCGTTCCACCTCTGGTCGCCCGACGTCTACGAGGGCGCGCCCACGCCGGTCACCGGTCTGATGGCCTCGATCGTCAAGGTCGGTGCCTTCGCCGCGTTGATCCGGGTCCTCATCTCGGCCCTCGGCACCCAACTCGACACCTGGCGACCGATCCTATGGATCCTTATCGTGCTCACGACGGTGGTCGGTGCCTCGCTGGCGGTCGTGCAGCGCAACGTGAAGCGAATGCTGGCGTATTCCTCGATCAACCACGCCGGGTTCATCCTGCTCGGCGTCTGGGCCGGCACCATCCGTGGCACCGCGGCGACGCTGTTCTACGTCATCACCTACGCGCCGATCGTGGTGGCGACCTTCGCCATCGTGACCCTGATCGGCGGGGTCGGCGACGAACACCACTCGATCGAGCGTTACCAGGGACTGGCACGGCGCCAACCATGGCTCGGCGGTGCCATGGCGGTGCTGTTGCTCAGTCAACTGGGCGTCCCGCTCACCACAGGCTTCTACGCGAAGTTCGCGGTCCTGGCGTCGGTTATCGACGCGGGCGCGGGAGCGTTGGCGTTGATCGCGTTGATCAGCGCGGCGATCGCCGCCTTCTTCTACTTACGTTGGGCCATGGCGCTGTACTCCGATGACGGACTCGAAGACGCTCGCATAGTCGTGCCACGTCCGACCGCCGTCGTCATTGGCTTCGGCGTAGTGGTCACGCTGGTCTTCGGCATCTGGCCCGGACCGCTCGTGACGCTGGCCCAGCACGCCACGGTGCTCTTCACTCCGTGAGGCGCGTTGCCATTGCGACGAGCCTCAGTGACGACGTCAATCTCGATCCCGACGGCCAGATCCTGCTCGACGCGCTTTCGGACGTCGGTCTCGATGGTTCGATGCGCGTGTGGGATGACCCGTCGATCGACTGGGCGACCTACGAGCTGACGGTCATTCGCTCCACCTGGGACTACACCCGCGACCGCGACGCGTATCTCGCCTGGGCGCGGGGGATCGAGCGACTACTCAACCCGTACTCGATCATCCAGTATTCGACCGACAAGCATTACCTTGGCGATCTCGCGTCGCGTTCGCACCGGATCGTGCCGACGACGTTCTGTGACGTCTCTGAAGATCCGGTCTTCCCGGATACCAAATTCGTCGTAAAGCCGACCGTCGGCGCGGGTTCGATCGACGCCGAGAAGTACGACCCGCAGGACTTCGATCGTGCACTCGCTCACGTGCGCGACCTGCACTCGAGTGGACGTGATGCGATGATCCAGCCGTATGTGTCGTCAATCGACAGCGACGGGGAGCGGGCTTTGGTCTTCATCGACGGCGCGTTCTCGCACGCCATGACAAAGGGCGCGATGCTCAACAGGGCCGCAGATGATCGCGACGCGCTCTTTCGCCGCGAACAGATGTCAGTGGCCAACGCGGAACCCGACGCGGTCGCCTTCGCCGAAGCGGTGTTGGACGACGATCGCTTTCGCGGGATCCTCTACGGGCGAGTCGATCTGGTGAAAGCACCGGAGGGATGGGCCATCATGGAACTCGAGTTGGTCGAACCTTCACTGTTCCTCGCCTATGACGACCAGGCACCACATCGACTCGCCAATGCCATTCGTGCACGGCTTGACTGACATTCAAGTTCGAGCATTCGGCGCTTGGTGGTGATATTGGTTGATTTGTGGTGATTCGAGCACTACCAGTCGAATTTAAATGTTCTAGCCCTTCGCATTCGCTGTCCCGCTCATTGCCAACGTCTTCGAGACGCTGTGACGATATAAGCGGCTGTGGTGACCCTTACGGAGCAATCTGGATCACGGCGGCGCGGGAATGAGGCCCGGGTATCTCTTCGCCAGTGGCTACGACGGCTTTGCTCACTATGTGCATTTCAATAGCTGCGGCAACTGGTTCATCGAGTCAAAAAGAATGACACCATCGCGCTCGAGTTGATCGGCGTTCGTCACACCACCACAAAATGCGAAGACGGACATGCCAGCGGCCACACCAGCTTCGACTCCCGAAGTGCTGTCCTCGATCACCGCGCAGCGATCGGGTTCAACCTTCATCGAAGCGGCTGCGTACAAGAAGACCGCCGGATCCGGTTTGCCGTGCGCGACGTCGTCGGCGCTGAAGATACGTCCCGGGAATCGATCGCTCAGTCCGGTGAGGCCGAGTTTGAACTTCAGCATTTCGTGACTGCTACTTGAGGCGACGCAACTCGGGACCTCGATCTCATCGAGCGCCGTGATCACTCCGTCGACGGGTACGAGTTCGCGTTCACACACCTCGCGGACGCGGCGTTCGAACTCGCTCTTCCAATCGAGCGAGCGGCCAAGTCGCTCTTCGATCACTGTTTGCATGTACTTGGAGGAACGACCGACGAATCGTTCGATGACCTCGGCTTCCGACATTGGCCACCCCAGTTCGGTGAGGATCTGGGACTCGGTGCGAACAGCGAGACGTTCGCTATCGATCAGAACTCCATCGCAGTCAAAGATCACCAGGTCGAAGCGTGACATCAAGACATACTACGAAGGTGAGTTCGCCACTTTTGCAACGAACGCGAAGTGAGTAGTGCGAGTCCGCACAACTCTTGGACAATCGCGCACGAGCGATCGTGAAAGCGATATAGACCGTCTCAATGGCACAACTTCGACGTCGGTTACGAACTCGACTCGTGTTGGGCACGAGCGTCGCGGTGGCGGTCATGGGTCTCGTCCTCATCACCTTGCCAGTCGTCTCCACTACGTCAAGCGCTTCGGTTCGAGTTGTTCCACCCGTCATTCCCGGCACCAACTGTCCGGCCCTGCCGGCGGACAACGTATGGAACACACCGATCACGACATTGCCGGTGAATGCCCACAGTGCCACGTGGCTGGCGTCGATGTCATCGGCCACGACGTATCTGCACCCGGACTACGGGCCGTCCGGCAACCCTCGTGCGCCCTACGGCATCCCCTGGACGGTGGTGCGAAGAAAGACCGTGTTCACGCACGTCACGTTCCAGTACGCCTCGGAGAGCAACCGACGACCGTATCCCTTGACGGCGTCGACTCCGATTGAAGGCGGTTCGGACCGTCACGCGCTGATGGTCGATCCGTATCGATCGGCGACGTCGGCGCCGTGCACGCTCTTTGAGACCTACGACACCTACTACCACCCGTCCGATCGGTCGACCGCCGGTTCGGGCGCGACGTGGAATCTGCGATCGAACGCACTGCGTCCGGACGGTTTCACCTCCGCCGACGCTGCCGGTCTGTCGATACTTCCCGGACTCGTCAATTACAACGAAGTGGCGTCACACGTGATGGATCACGCGATTCGCTTCACTGCTGATTGCACGCAGAAGTCGTATCTCTGGCCCGCGCGCCACGAAGCCGGAGGGAACAATCAGTCGTGTCCACCAATGGGCGCGCGGTTTCGCTTGAACTCGTCGTTCAGTATGCCGGCGTCGCAGTGTTCGGCCCTCTGCCAAACCGTGCTCACCACCATGAAGACCTACGGACTGATTCTCGCCGACAACGGCAGCAACTGGTACTTCCAGGGAAGCGCCGATACGCGCTGGACCTACACCGACGTCGATCAACTCAAAGCGATACCGGCCGACCAGTTCGTGGCGGTCGACGAATCATGTCTGATGATTTCGCCAAATTCCGGTCAGGCGCTTCAACCCGGGAGCGCTGCCTACGACACGAAGTGCCGTGCAGCGCGCAGTCAGTAACCAATAATTTGTAGACGCGACCCCGTGACCGCTTGTCGTGTCACAGGGCCGGACATACGCTTGACGTGGAAATACTCAGAGTCATTCAAGGAGACAATCATGACGACACTTGCTGATCGTTCCGGTACCGCGTTGCTGGTCATCGACGTCCAAAATGGCGTCGTGGCGAACGCACACGACCGCGACGGCGTGATCGCGAACATCAACTCATTGGTCGAGAAGGCCCGCAGTGAGGACGTGCCCGTCATCTGGGTGCAGCACACGAGCGAGGAGCTACCGGTGGACAGCGAGCCGTGGCAGTACGTCGCGGAGTTGCAGCGCCGCGATGCCGAACCAGTCGTTCACAAGGAGTACGGCGACTCTTTTGAGGACACCAACCTCGAAGTGCTGCTGGCCGAACGCGGCGTGGGACGTCTCGTCGTGACCGGAGCCCAGACCGACGCGTGCATCCGTTCGACGTTGCACGGCGGTTTCACTCGTGGATACGACGTGACATTGGTCGCCGATGCTCACACGACCGAAGACTTAAGTGAGTACGGAGCGCCGACACCCGACAAGGTCATCGCGCATACGAATATTTACTGGGACTTCCAAGATGCACCGGGACGTCGTGGTGGGTCGGTACCGACGGCCGACGTCGATTTTGCCTTTCGGGGAAATGCGCAAGAGTGATGGTGATCGTCATCGCTGACTCGGGAATGCGATCAACGATGGTGCCGCTGTGTACGCCGGTCTAGAGGAGTGGCCCGAACCGCCGGTCAACGGTGACGAAGCCGCCACATTGACCGGTTCACTTGATCGCCAACGCGCGACTTTCGCGTGGAAGGCCGCCGGTCTCGGACTAGAGGATCTGCGGGCCACCGTGGGAGCCTCGTCCCTGTCGCTCGGGGGTCTACTCAAGCACCTCGCTCTGGTTGAGAACTACTACTTCTCGGTTCGTCTCTTTGACCGGGCACCGATGTCACCATTCAAAGAAGTCGATTGGGAGGCGGCGCCCGACTGGGACTGGAGCGTGTTGCCGGAAGACACACCGGACGCCCTCTATGACCTTTGGCAACGGAGTGTCGATCAGTCGAGGAAGAACGTCGCCCAAGCGTTGGACAACGGTGGCTTGGACCAAGTGATGATGCAAGGCTGGCCCGACGGCCGGTCGCCGAGCTTGCGCCGAACCCTTGTAGATCTGATCGAGGAGTACGCGCGTCACGTGGGTCACGCCGACTTGATTCGCGAGTCGATTGACGGCCTCGTCGGAGAGGATCCACCAGGAATTCACGACGACTGATCGGGCGTTGTCAGCCCCCGGCTAATGAGCGACCAAGATCTCGAAATCGCGCTCGGCGTAGAGCCGGTGTTGCCACTCTTCGTTTAGGACGACGCGCAGACACGTTCGAACGCGGTAGTTTCCCGGCGGCGGCCAGCCCGGTCCCTCAACCGCATTCTCTGAATCCAGCTGGTTCTCGGTCAGTTGTTCGATGAAACTCCGCACCGCGGCGCTGCGGCTGTGCCGTAGCGCCAGCACCGTATCGAGTGTGGGCGCGGCGTTGCGGTCAGGCGAGAACTCTGGACCATCCGCAGCTTCGTCGTGGGGAAGGTCAAGAGGATCCCACGGCGACATTTCACCGAGGATCGCCCTGTACACCCAGCAATCGGTGGCGTAGGAGAGGTGGCGCAAAGTCTCGATGAACGACCACTCGCCGTCGACTCGTTGGTGCAGCTGTTCGGGCGCCATAGAACGTGCTCGCTTCATCGTTCCCTCCCACAGATGGTCCAGGATCCGCCAGGCTTCTCGAAATCCGTCAGCATCCGTGGGTCGCATCTTGATTCTCTCGGGGTGTCGCCGATCGAGTTCGGCTTCGATGAGTGGAGTGACGTCGACACCGTTGATCACAAGGTTCTCCACTTCGCCGTGGATGTCGACGTCGATGAGATCGACGCCACGCATTGTCACTCGGCTGAAGTCGACGCTTCGAAACGTTGCCTCAGTGAGGTAGACACTGCGAAACTGCGCGCCGCCCAAATTGACATGGTCGAAGAGGGAACCGGGCAGTTCAACATTGTTGAAGTCGGTCACGTTCCCGAGACTATGTGACGTCTGTGACCTGCGCCAAGGGCAGCGACTCTAGGACGGAGGCGCGAAGAACTCTAAGGCGATGTTGTCGGGGTCTCGAAACGAGAGGCCGGAGCCGTAGCCAGCGTCGACGATGCCCGCATGGGCGACACCAAGATCGTTGAGTCGGGCCTCCCATTGGGACAACTCATCGCGGTTGGCGCATTGGAACGCCAGGTGGTCGAGTCCGATTCGTCGTTCATCGAACGGCGAGTTATCGGCAGGATCGGAAAACTGGTGAAGTACTACCAACGTCTGGCCACCCACCAGCCAGCCGACCAGTCGGAAAGCTCCAGTGTCCTCATCGAATACGGGCTCAGCATCAAAGAGTCGTTGGTACCACGGCACGCTTCGACTGAGGTCATTGACGGTCAACGCGACATGGTTGATGGTCGGAAATTCAGGCATGGTTTCCTCCATTTGCGGTTGGTCGCCACACTCTATCTATCGAGTCATTCTCGCCGGTCACAGCGCGTTTCCGCGAAAAGTGAGGATCCACGTTTGACCGGTCTTGTCGTCAGTGAAGTATGTGCTCGTCGATCTCTTTGGCTGCCGCCAACACCTCTTCGGGAACCACGGTCCCCGGTCGATTCGACGGGTCACTCGCGAGGAAGCGTCCCAGAACCGGTAGCTCCGTCAGTGATTCGGCGCGAAAGACGGCGGCTGCGACGGGAACGAAACTCTCGGCCGCGGGATAGACGAGGTAGCGCGGCAACCACGAGGGGTGATACTTCGCGTTGAACGTCCACAGCGATTCGATCGGGAAGATTCCCGAGAGTCGTTTGAGCGCCCATCGCTCGACACGAGTGAACGTCCCTTCTCCGCGCCCGCCGTCCAGCACCGAGCGAAATGCAGCGAAGTTGAGACTAAGTCCGCGCGCACCGGTCTCTCGCAAATGTTCGATCGTTGAGCACAAGGCGAAGTCAATCAATCCGTTGGGGTGTTCGCCGGGGTCACGCCGCATGAGATCGAGGGAGTAACCATTGATGGCCGGCGAGGGCACGAACTGACAGACCGCGGCCGGCTTTCCGTCGGGCCCGTGCACGATCGTCAATAACAGTCCCTTGTCCTTAGGATTGAAGAGACGACCCAGCATCATCGAGAAACCTCGCTCCGCCTCGCCGCGTCGCAACATCGAGATCAACTCGACAATGTCCGTGACACGACTTGGATCGATGTTCGCCGGATCGAGAAACTCGACGGTGTAGCCGTGTCGGGTGAGGCGCGTGGTGGCTTGACGAAGCCCTTTCATCTTGCCGCCGCTCAGGCTGAAGGTGGGACAGTCCACGATGGCTTCGTCACCCATGTAGAGGTGATGGAGTCCGGCTGAACCATAGATCGGGAGCCAGTCTTCGCCGGCGCCGATCACGCCGATCGTCCAGCCCCGTCCTTCGGCGTACGCGCGAAAGGCGCTGAAGGCTTCGGAGCGTTCCGCCACGGGTCCGATGGGGTCAGGTGAGATCAACGCGACGCCGCCGTAGACGGCGTAGGCCACGAGCGAGTCACGGAAGAAGAAGAACTGTTTGTCGTCTCGCAACGCGAAGTAGTCCAACGTCCCTCGTCCGTGCCTTCGCACGATCTCTCTGGCCCGTAGTTCCGCAAGACGCCGTTCGGCTCCTCGGCCGGTCATCGACAGGCGCCGGTCAACGACCGGTCTCGTCAGTACATAGAGGGCGGATATGAAAAGTGAGACGCCGATCGCCAGAAGCGAAGGATTCACGAAGTCCGCCGCGGCGTCGGGCAGGGCAATGTTCGCTTGGCCCGCGAAGCGTTCGATGCACGCCATGACGACCACACCGAACGCGGGCAGGTGATGACGCGACGAGAGCTCGACGCCGGCCGTGGCGGCAACGACCGAAACAAGCGCGATGAAGACGAGTCGCGGTATCGCCGCGCGTGCGCTTGAGCGGTCCGTCGAGGCCTGAAAGTATCGTCGTTCAATGACCAAAAGAGTCAAGATCGATGCCGCGATCAGGGATGCACGGACGGTGCCACCGCGCACGAGGTGGGCGACGACCGTGGTCGCCAGCACTACGCACGCCACGAACCACGCCCGTTGCTGGCCGCGACGCACTCCGCGCGCCATCATGATCATGGCGATGCCAGCGACGGCGGTCAGCGCGGCCGCAGACTGGGCCACTCCCAACGGGAAATAGTTCTGAACCTCGTGGAGACGGTGGCGAAGGGGTGGAGTCGCGGTGACTATGACGTTGACCAGTCCGTCAAGGAAGAGGAGTCCACTTGCCCAGCGACGTATCGTGCGCTGGCGGCGCTGCTCTTTCAATCGTTCCACGGTGACGGGGAAGGGGTTGCCAGTCGGCCACGAACCAACTGTCGTCGTCGCACTCGAAGGAGCCGGCTGGACGTCGGTGTTGGCCACGAGCTCTTCGAGGAGGCGGTCTCGACCGTGACGGGTCTCACCGGCATAAAGACGAACCTGCACGGTGCTGGCCGCTTCGATCTCGACGATTCCGAGACGGTCAACTGAAGTGAAGACCGGCGGGAGACCAAATCGACCTCGTCGTTCGATGACGACGGTGCGCGAGGGGCCGGGCGCGGCGCACACGCCACGGTCGAGGAACGCCAGTGCCGGGCGCGGTGCGCCGCCGACCACGGCACCGGCCCCGCCGCGCTCGGCGTTTCGACGCGCGAACTCCAAGGCGTCGACGTCGTCGACCAGCGTGAGCGCGAGCGGTTCGCTGAGTTCTGCCGGTGCCGCTCGACGGGCTTCACGGTCGAAACGCCGACGAACGATGAGTCCGGCGCAAGAAACGACGATGGCTTCCACGATCGCCAAAATGAGGAGGTTCAGCACTAGGTTGCCCCAGAAGCTGCCGGTGTGAGGCGTGCGCACGCGAACGTGGTGGTGGGTGAAGTGATTGAAGATCGCATTGAGTGAGGTCAACACGTCGAAGATCAACAGGGAGATCACCGGGAACCATACCCAGCCGGCAAGACGGCGGTACAAGACGCGCGACGCGACGAATCGCGGCAACGCGTGCGGGTCCTCGAGACGTTGCGCGTCAGCGCGGTCATCGACGTCCGCGCGCGCCGTGTCGATTGGACAGTCACCAGCCGCGATCGCGAGGTCGCGCACTCCGTTGGCGGTGGCGATGTGCAGGATCAAATCATTCGCGAACGTGATGCCGAGCCCTTGAAGTCGTTCGCGAGCGACCGCGTTTTTCTTCAGCTCTTGATCGTCAGTGCCGGGCAGCACGACGAATCGGTGCCGCACGTTGCCGGTAAAGGCGACGATCTGTTCTCGCAGGGTCGGCAGTGCGGCCAACGTGGCGTCGATGAATTTCACCAGGTCCGAGGTGGGTTCCGGATGGAAGAAATTGCCCGCAACGACGACGACGGCGGCGTCGTCGATGTCGCCCAAGAGACTGATGAGTTCGTGTACCGGTCGAGACTCTTCGTCGGTGGAAGGCGAGAGTGCGAGGTCGCTCACCACATAGACGTGATGGCCGAAAGGAATAGGCAGCGTTTGACGCTCGGTACAACCCACGCCGTCCAGTCTCGCAGACAACGCATCGCGTCACGCCGTTAGCCTTGCTACAGATGACTTCGGACTACTCGCGGGAGAATTGGCTCTGGCGCGAAGGAGCGTCGGGAGCCGGTCCGGCGGTCATTTTCGATATCGACGGTGTGCTGGCTGATGCCGCCGGTCGCCAGCACTACCTCGACTGGGGCGACTGGAAGAGGTTCTTCGACGCCTGCGGTGACGACCCAATTATCGAAGAGATCGAGCGATTGCTGGAGCTTTTGGACTCGTCGCTCAAGGTCGTGCTCTTGACCGGACGCCCTCGAAGGGTCCAGCCACATACGGTCGCGTGGCTCGAGCGCTACGGACTGAGGTGGGATGTCTTGATCATGCGCGAATATGGTGACTACTCGGGCGTCGATGAGTTCAAACGCGGCGCGTTACGTGACCTGGTGAGGGAGGGATTCGACATTCGCCTGGCGCTCGACGACGACCCGAAGAATCACGCGATGTACGTGAGCGAAGGTGTTCCCTGCATCTACATCCACTCGGGCTACTACCTCTGATCCGTTCGAACACTGAGGCGAAGCATCGCGAGAGCTTCACGGGCTGCGCGGCGGCCCGATCCGACGCAGGCCGGTATGCCGACACCGTCATACGCGTTGCCGCACAGCGAGACGCCGAGTTGCGCGGCGGCTGACTTCGCGTTCGTCACCATGGTCTCGTGTCCGACGTAGTACTGCGGCAAACTGTCGGGCCAACGTTGCACCAGCGCGTCGTTCGGTGAGCCGAAGGAAGGGAGGAGCACTTTCAGTTCGGCACCGACACGGCTGATGAGTTCCTCATCACTCATGTCGTTCCAGCGCAAGTCGTCGATTCGCCCGACGTGCGCTCTAAGTACCACGTCCTCGTCGCGACGCAGGTGTGGCCATTTGCGGTCGAGGAACGTCACGGCGGTGGTCATCATGGAACCCTCACCGGACCACGACGTGGCGAGCGGCACGAGGATCCCGGTGCCCTTCGCCGGGAGCGCAACAGCATCGCGCGCGACGGCGAAGGTGACCATGGCGGCACTGGCGCTGCGCACGTCATCGAGACGCGACAACGCCGGGTCGTGAGTACCAAGTAGTCGAGCGGTGACGGACGCGGGCGTGGCTACGACAAGGGCGTCGGCCGGAGTCGTCGTGGCGTGGGTGTCGACCTCCCAGGGATAGTTGCCCGATGGTGTGCGACGAAGGGCCGTCACCGCGACGCCGGTGCGCACCACGACACCTCGTTCTCGAAGGCGGCGCGCGATTTCGAAGGGGAGGGATCCGACGCCACCGAGCAACGAGTAGAACGCTGGTCCAGAAGATGTCGTCGTCGCCGAGGGACCCGGGTTGCTGGGCCCGCTCGCGCGAATGGCGCGCATAAGCGATCCGCCCTTTCGTGCCGCGTCGAGCAAGGCGGGGAACACCGACTTCGCGGAAAGCTCGTCGATGCGGCCGGCTTGTATACCGCCCAGCATTGGTTCGACAAATTGGTAGCAGAGCTCTCGACCCAACTTGGTGCGCACGATGTCGCCGATGGTCGCGTCGTCACCGATTTTCATTCGCACCGGCGCGTGTTCGTCGCGCCACGCGTCGAGGCGCGCGTGAGTCGAGAGTCCCCGAACGGTCTTCAACTGACCTGATGAAGTCGGTATTCCCAAGACCAACCCTTCCGGCAGTTCATCCAGCGCACCGCGCAACCAAAGTGACGCCCCGCTCGCGTCAACCGCTTCGAGTTGGTCGTCACATCCAAGTTCGTGAACCAGGTCGACGGCTTCCGGGCGTCGGCCGAGAAATCCGTCGGCGCCGAGATCAATCGTTCGACCGGCGAACTCAGTGGTGGCGAGTGCTCCTCCGACGAGAGGTCTTTCTTCGATCAGTTCGATCCGCGGCGTATCGGAGTGGGGACCTTCCGAGCCCCCGGAAAGTTCCCACGCGGCGCCGAGTGCGCTGATGCCGCCTCCGACGACGACGATCGAATCGCGGCTCAAGAGACGCGCTCTACGACGACGTTCGCCAGCAGCGCCGTGAACGCCGCGTCGTCATTGAGTGAGGCGGTTCGAATCAGATTGAGGCCCAGATCGTGGGCCACGCCTTGTGCTTCGATGTCGATGTCAAAGAGCACTTCGAGGTGGTCGCTCACGAATCCGATGGGACACGACACGACGTCGGTCACGCCCAACGCCCGCTTGTCACGCAGGACCTGCAAGATGTCGGGTCCGAGCCACGGGTCGGGTGTTCGTCCGGCCGATTGCCACGCGACGTCCCAACGCTCCACGCCAGCTAGCGCTGCGGCACGCTTGGCGCTCTCTCGTAGCTGCTCTGGGTAGTTGTCACCGGTCGCCAGGATCTTCTCGGGCAGCGAGTGCGCCGAGAAGATCACTTCGGTCGTGGCGCGGCGCGTGAGCGGGACGGTCGCCAAAGCGTCATTGACCCGTGCGGCGATGATCTCGAGAAAACCCGGGAACTCCCACCACGCGCCAATCTCGATGAATTCGGTGTCATCACCCAGTGCTCCTTTGGCCCTCGACATGTACTGGTCCGTCGACATCGACGACGAGTGTGGTGCGAGGACCAGTCCCACGACGACGCGAATTCCGTCTGCGCGAAACGATTCGGCGATCGTCTCGAGTAGAGGTGGTTCGTACTTGGTGCCGAATCGCACGTCGAAGCCGCCCGGGCGGCGCACTTCAAGCGCGGCGGCAATGCCCGCCACCTGATCGGCGCTTCGTTCCCTGAGCGGTGACGTGCCGCCGATGGCGTTGTAACGGCGCTGGAGATCGGCGAGTTGCTCAGGCGAAGGTGCGCGCCCGTGTCGAATCCTCGTGTAATAAGCCTCGACGTCGTCGGGCGTCGTCGGTGTGCCGTAGGCCATGACGAGCACTCCGATTGTCACCGAACACCCGCTCTTCCCTCGTCGTGGACGACGCGCACGACCGCTTCGAGCGTCGCGGGATCGGTCGAAGGTAGGACCCCGTGACCCAGATTGAAGATATGGCCAGCATCGGCACCGGCGCGAGCCATCACTTCGCGAGCGCCTTCGACGGCGGCGTCGATTCCACCTAGACAGCGCGCTGGATCGAGGTTGCCCTGCACCGGTCGACCACCGACGCGACGGCGGCCCTCGTCGAGATCGACGTGCCAGTCAATCCCCATCACCGAACTGTTGGCCGAACTCATGAGATCGAGCAGTTCGCCCGTGCCGACGCC
Source organism: Acidimicrobiales bacterium (assembly GCA_035532375.1). GTDB lineage: Bacteria > Actinomycetota > Acidimicrobiia > Acidimicrobiales > RAAP-2 > RAAP-2. Next base: position 16,617 of record DATKRC010000067.1, on the reverse strand, counting down.
GAACAGGATCGTGGGCACGCCGAGTTCGGCCACGTTCGCGAGCACCCGCTCGGTCGAGGGCAGCGCGAATCGCCGGTACTCGTCACGCGTGAGTGCTCCGGCCCAGGAGTCGAAGAGTTGCAGTGCACGCGCGCCGTGGGCGACCTGGGCGCGAAGGAACGAGACCGTGATGTCGCAGAGTCGATCGAGGAGCAGGTCGAAGAGAAGCGGTTGCGTGTGCATCATGGTTTTGATGATCGCGAACTCTCTGGTCGGTCCACCTTCGACGAGATAGCTCGCCACGGTGAACGGGGCGCCGGCGAATCCGATGAGCGGCGTGTTGGTCGCTGAAAGTTCCTTCACGACTAGGTCGATGGTCTCGGTCACGTGCGCGATATCGACGTCCGTCAGGTCGCGGAGTCGCTCGAGGTCAGCGGCATTGGAGAACGGTTCTGCGATGACCGGACCACGTCCCGGCACCACGTCGACCCCGAACCCGATTGCGTGATACGGCACGATGATGTCACTGAAGAGGATTGCGGCGTCAACGCCGTAGCGGCGTACGGGCTGCATCGTGACCTCACACGCGATGGCCGGATCGGCGATGGCGTCCAGAATCGATCCGGTGCCGCGGAGTTCTCGGTACTCGGGAAGTGACCGGCCAGCCTGTCGCATGAACCACACCGGGACGTGCGCCACACTCTCGCCGCGACAGGCTCGAAGCAAAACTGGCTCGCTCACTTCACTCCTTCTTATCCATCTCAATCTACGTGAGCGAGCTCAGGGGCCGTTTGGAGATGGTCTCGCCCAGTTGCCTTAGACTTGAATTTCTCAATTTTTAAGAAATGGAAAGAGGACGGTATGGCCCACGAGCGTGAGATCAAAGAGGAACAGCTCTTTCTCGATCTTGCCCTCAGCGCCCTTGATCACATGCGTGATGAGGCTCGCTCGCTGCGCGACAGTGCGGCCGTGGCCAACATGCGCGGCGCCGGCGATCTCGTCGAACGCGACGTCGTCATGGGCACGGCGCTACACCGCCTGGACCAACTGGCGATCGGTGACCAACCGCTCTTCTTTGGACGCATCGACTATGCGCCTGACGATCTCGGTCGCAGTGACGAATACCACGTCGGACGACTCGCGGTGTCGGACGAAGAGTTAAATCCTCTCGTGATCGACTGGCGTGCGCCGGTTGCCGAGGCGTTCTACCGCGCGACGGGCGTCGAACCGCTCGGGTTGGCGCGCCGACGTCACGTGGCCATTCACACGCACGAGGTGACCGGGGTCGAAGACGAATATTTCGCCGACGCGAACGGTGAGTTGGCGCTACCCGAAGATGACGTGCGCGCGGCCACCGAAGAAGGTCTCGTCGACGGCGGCCTCGCGCTCGGCGGACCGGGAGCATTGCTCGCGGCCCTCGGACGCGCGCGAACAGGTCGTATGGGCGACATCGTCGCGACGATCCAAGGCGAGCAGGACCGCATCATCCGCAATCCGCTGGCGGGGGTCTTGTTGGTGCAAGGTGGACCGGGTACGGGCAAGACCGCGGTCGCACTACACCGAGCGGCGTATCTCCTCTTCACGTACCGCGCGACGCTGGAGCGACAAGGTGTGCTCGTGGTCGGACCGAATCCACTCTTCTTGAACTACATCGAGAACGTCTTGCCCTCACTCGGGGAGTCCGGCGTGACGCTCTCGACGATCTCGGGACTCGTGACGAACGTAGAGATTCGTGGGCGCGACTCCGAACCGGTCGATGAGTTGAAGGGTGACCTGCGAATGGCGCGACTCCTCGCTCGAGCACTGCGCACGCGTCAGCGACCGTTGAAGGACGACATCGAGATCCCCATCGGTCGGGCGGTCGCCGTGTTGAGGGCGCGCTACACCGAAGAGACGGTGGAACGCGCCCGTCGCCGACCGGGGAATCACAATCAACGCCGCTCGGCCGTGGGACGCGAACTGGCCAACCGACTCGCCAACGAGTACTACGAGCGCTTCGTGCGCGAAGGCGTCGACGAGGTGAACCCGGTGAGCGAGTTGTCCGAACTGATTCGCGCGACCCCACAGTTCAAGTGGGCGCTCGAGCGAATCTGGCCGCGACTCTCGGGGCAAGAACTCTTGCACGATCTTTTCGGCGCCCCGGCGTTGCTGCGCGCCGCCGGCCAGAGTTTCGTCAGTGACGAGGAGTTGTCGTTGCTGTACCGGGCCCGCTCGAACTCGCTCGATGAGGTCAAGTGGACCAAGGCCGACGCCGCGTTGATCGACGAAGCTCGCGTACTGCTCGGTCCGGTTCGTCGCCCGCGCCCCGTCGTGAAACCGGGGGACAACGGTATCCTCGACGGGATCGACCTCGACGCCTACGCCGGGGACGTGCGCGCGGCGGCCCTTCGCGAAGCCCAGCGCAACGCCCCGGTCTCGAGCAACGAACTCGACGAAGCTGAGTTCGTGACCTACGGACACATCGTCATCGACGAAGCCCAGGACCTCTCACCGATGGAACTTCGTGTCTTGAAGCGTCGCGATCTGACCGGATCGATGACCATCGTGGGTGACATGGGCCAAGCCACGACAGCGTCGTCATCCGCGTCCTGGGACGCCGTGCTCGAGGTCCTCGACCCCCGTCGAGAACCGAGCCGCGTTGACTTGACGGTCAGCTACCGCACCCCCGAAGAGGTCCTCGATTTCGCCGCACCGACCTTGCGCGCCGCGGCGCCCGAGCTCACGCCACCTCGTCCAGTTCGTCGAGCGGGTCACGCACCTACCGTGGACCAGGTGTCTCGCGAAGAGTTCGTTGCGACGTTGGTTGAGGTCACGCGCCGTGAAGTCGATGCCGTCGCGCCGGGACGCGTCGCCGTCATCGTGACCGGCGAGCGCGTCGAGGAGATCGTGACGATTCTGCGTTCGAAAGGACTCGACGCGATTGACCCGCGCGACCAGGAATCCAAAGGACTCGCGGCCGATCTCATCGTGCTCTCAGCTGAAGGCGCGAACGGACTGGAATTCGATGGCGTGGTCGTCGTGGAGCCTGGTCAGATCGCCAGTCGCGGCGCGCGGGCTGGAACGTCGACCACGGCCCGGGGGCTTCGCACGCTGTACGTCGCCATGACACGGCCGACGAGACGCCTCGCAATCGTTGCGGAGAACGCGCTTCCAGAGACTTTGCGCTGAGCAATTCGGCCGGTCTGTCGCACCGGGGTCTGAATTTCCGCTAGAAATGTAGCCGTGAGTCAGGCGATTTCCCCCAATAGCCTGGCGAAGCAAGAGAAGATCGTCCACGATCGACCGCCGATGTTGGCCATTGGCGTGATGATTTGGCTCGGCAGCGAGCTGATGTTCTTCTCGGGACTCTTCGCCGCATTATTTACCATTCGCGCCCACCTGGCGGCGTGGCCTCCCGTCGGCACCCACCTCGACGTCCTGCAATCGGGAGTCTTTACCGTCGTCTTGATCGCCTCGTCGTTCACCATGCAGTGGGCCGTGTGGCTCATCGAACATCGTCGGCGCGCCGAGGCTCGACGCTGGATCATCATCACGATGATCATGGGCACGTTGTTCGTCTCCAACCAGGCCTACGAGTGGACGCACCTGGCCACGCGTTGGTACACCAACTCCTACGGCTCGGTCTTCTTCATCACCACCGGTCTCCATGGTCTCCATGTCATCTTGGGTATCGTCGCCATGGCCTTCTTACTGTTTCGCATGCGCGGCACCGAAGGCGACCCGGGTGAGTTGTCCACGTTCCAGGGCGTGAGTTACTACTGGCACTTCGTCGACGTCGTATGGATCGGGCTCTACTCCGCCCTGTTCTTGCTGAAGTAGGAAAATGGCGTGACTTCACCTCTCCTCAAACGCTCTCTCGCACTCTCGGTTATAGGTCTCATCGCACTGGGACCGGTCGTGCTCTTCGTTGGTGGAGCGCAGGCATCATTTAAAACCACTCCGTACCAGACCACGCGCAAGAACGCCGGTACACCCAACTCGACGATGGTGAAGAAGAACGCCGACGGCGTGATCATCGCCTACGGCAACTCCTCGATCACCTACCGCGCTCCTTCGGCGGCGCTGGTCACTTTGGGTAAAGCGCTCTTCCAGCAGAACTGTGCGTCGTGTCACGGCACCGATGCCAACGGCGTCCCGGCCAACGGAACCGCCGGTGCCTACCCCGATCTCGTGGGACTCGGACCAGCCACGATTAACTTCTGGGTCGATTCGGGACGTATGCCGGCTGCCAATCCGCGCTCGATCGAAGCGAATCGTCGTCCACCGCGACTGACTCACGAACAGGCACTCGCGGTCTCGGCGTGGGTGCAATCGCTCTCGCCGGGCTTCCCGCTCATCCCGTACCCACACTTGAAGAACGCGAACATCGCCGACGGCGCCGCCCTCTTCGCCCTCAACTGCGCGTCGTGTCACACGATTGAAGGCGACGGCGACGCCTTGGCGATGAGCACCTTCTCGCCGTCACTTCGTAAGATTCCTTCGATGGAGGTCGCCGAGGCGATTCGCACCGGCCCCGGCAACATGCCACGCTTCACCGGCAACCTCACTGACGCCCAGGTGAACGACATCGTAAAATTTGTGACGACCGACATCCAGCACCCCAACAATCCAGGTGGCTTCGGTCTCGGTGGGCTCGGACCGGTCGCCGAAGGCTTCGTGGGACTGGCCTTCGGCGTTGGCGTGTTGGCCCTCGCCGGATTCTGGGTGGGAGAGCGCGATGAGTGACGAACACCGCACACCCGTGTCGCTGACGGGACTCCCGGCCAACGACCCGCACCTCCAACCCGCCGCGAGGAACCCCGAACTGGTCCAAGCCGTCATCAGCGTCTGTTTTATCATCGGCACGTTGTTCATCGCCGGCTTCGGCGCCTGCTACTGGATCAACGCGCAGCCGTGGAAACTCGGAGCGACGCTCGGTGGCGGACTGTTGTTCCTAGGTATCGGTGTCGTCGCCTGGGGCAAATACCTCATGCCGCGCGGGCCGTTCGTGGAAGAACGCCACACCCTCGCGAACTCCGAGGCCGATCGCCAGGCCTTCGCTGCTGCCATCGTCGAACGGGGCAGCGGCGTCGTGCAACGTCGCAAACTCCTCGGTGGGCTCTTGGGTGGCGGGATGGGCATCTTCGGGATCGTCGCCCTGTTCCCGCTGTTGCGCAGCCTCGGACCACTTCCGAAAACGACGCTCGATCACACCGATTGGCGTTCTGGTTCGTACGTCGTCGACCAGTCCGGGCACCGGGTCCAAGTCGGTGACTACGCGATCGGATCGATCGCCACCGTCTTTCCTGAGGGCACGCAGAACACCGACCGCGGTCAGGCCGTGAACCAGACGGTCTTGATTCGTGTCTCCAACGAGGGATTCACGACCATGAAGGGTCGCGAAACCTGGGCACCGCACGGCTACGTCGCGTACTCCAAGGTCTGTACGCACTTGGGTTGTCCGGTCGGGCTCTACGAACAACAGCTCCAGCTCCTGGTGTGTCCTTGTCACCAATCAATGTTCAACGTCACCAACGGGGCGATCCCGCAGTTCGGTCCCGCGCCGCGTCCGTTGCCCCAGTTGCCGCTCTACGTCGACTCCTCGGGTTACCTACGCAGCCAAAGTGACTATCACGAGGCCGTCGGTCCGGGATTCTGGGAGCGCTCATGAGCGACGTCATCAACACCAAGCGCGCCAAGAAGCAGGCCCTCGGTCCCTACGGACGCATCGGTCAGTCCCTGGATGAACTCGACGACCGTTTGGGCCTGGCGCGCGGCGGACGCACGTTCATGGACAAGATCTTCCCCGACCACTGGTCGTTCATGCTCGGCGAGATCGCGCTCTATTCATTCGTGATCCTTCTGGTGACCGGTGTCTTCTTGACGCTGTACTTCGTGCCGAGTTCGGCGGTCGTGATCTATCACGGCGCCTACAAACCGCTCGACGGACAGAAGATGACCCAGGCCTTCGAGTCGACGGTCAACCTATCGTTCGCGGTGCGCGGCGGTCTGTTGATGCGACAGATGCACCACTGGGCCTGCGACGTCTTCGTGGGCGCGATCGTCATCCACATGGCGCGGGTCTTCTTCACCGGTGCCTTCCGCAAGCCCCGCGAACTCAACTGGATTGTCGGTTCGACGTTGCTGATCCTCGCGATTCTGAACGGCTTCCTCGGCTACTCGCTGCCCGACGACCTGGTTTCGGGTACCGGTATCCGCATCGCGTACTCGATCATTCTCTCGATCCCCTTGGTGGGCACGTATCTGGCGTTCTTCTTGTTCGGAGGGAACTTTCCCGGGACCTTGATCATTCCGCGCTTCTTCATCCTGCACTGTCTGATCCTGCCGCTCATCATCATCGGGTTGGTGAGTGCGCACCTCTTCTTGTTGGTCCGTCAGAAGCACACGCAGTTCCCCGGTAGCGGTCGCACCGAGAAAAACGTGGTGGGTTCGCCCATGTACCCGGTCTTCATCGCCAAGACCACCGGTTTCCTTTTCATCGTCGGCGGCATCACCGCGCTGCTGGGTGCCTTCGCCCAGGTGAACCCCATCTGGCAGTTCGGCCCCTATGACGCGTCGAGGATCTCCTACGCTGTCCAGCCCGACTGGTACATGGGGTTCCTCGACGGCGCGCTACGAATATGGCCATCGTGGTCGTTGCACAGTTTCGGCCACAACATCCCCTTCGAAGTCCTCATACCGGCCGTCGTATTGCCCGGTCTCATCTTCAACCTGGTGTTCGTCTGGCCGTTACTCGAGCGCAAGTTCACTAAGGACAACGAGATCCACCACCTGCTCGATCGGCCAAGTGACCGACCCAAGCGCACGGCCGCCGGTGTCTCGGTCCTCGCGTTCTTGGGCATGTTGTTCATCGCCAGCTCCACTGACGTGCTCGCCAAGTTCTTCAACCTGTCGCTCAACACGGTGTTGGTGGCCATGCGCTACTTGACGGTCATCGTGCCCATCCTCGCCTTCCCGATCACCTATCGCATCTGCCACGAGATCCAGGCCCTTCACGGCGGTGGACGCAGAAAGACGCCGAACGTCGTCACGCGCTCGAGCGAAGGGGAGTACGCCGCAACACCGTCACCGCGCTACGTCGACGACGTGCCGAGGCACCTCGAGGCGACGCCGGTTCCCGACTACATCCACGCCGAGCCTGATGAGTCGGACGAAAGTGGCGTACGCGTCGTCGATCGCTGATCGAATCCTTTCATGGCTCGACGGCCGATCGCGCGTGACGTAATACCTCATCGCGAGGGCTATGCGTAACATAGGCCAAGTGGCGACAACGAGTGATCCCAACTGGCCCTCGGCGCGCTCGCTTCTAGTTGAGCGGCCCATCGAAGGTCGCCGCAACGTCGGTCTGATCGGCGTTCCAACCTACGCCACGTCTGTCTCTCAGCGCTCGGCCACCAGTACGCCAGCGGCGATTCGGGCCGCGCTCGAACGCTATTCCACCTGGTCCTTCAGCGACGCCCACGACATCGCCGAGGCCGTGACGCTGGTCGACTTCGGTGACGTCGATTCGCCCGATGGCCCGGGCGGTTTCGAACGCGTCGCCGAGGCGATGTCGGGATGGGACGAGTCCGTGCCACTACGACTGATCCTGGGCGGTGACAACGCGGCGACCTGGCACTGCCTTCGCGCTCTGAGCGGCGGCGACTACTCGAACTTCGGCCTCGTCACACTCGACGCGCACCTGGACATGCGCGACGGCGTCTCCAATGGTTCGCCGGTGCGACAACTGCTGGAAGAAGGACTGGACGGAAATCACGTCGTGCAGGTCGGCCTGGCTGACTTTTCGAACTCCGCTGCTTACGCGCAACGTGCCCACGACGCCGGCGTCACGGTGATCTCACGCGAGGTCTTGCACCACGAACCGGTCGAGGCGGCGGCTCGTCGAGCCGTCGGCATCGCCGGTGTCGGGGGGCGACACGTCTACGTCGATATCGACTTGGACGCGGCCGACCGGATGGCCGTGCCGGGCTGTCCCGCGGCCGCACCCGGCGGATTGAGCGCCGATGAAATGCGTCGGTTCGTGCGGGCGATATCGGTTCAACACGGCGTGCGCGCGATTGATTTCACCGAGATCGACGTCGATCAAGACAGCCCGGATCAGCGAACGGTTCGCCTGGGAGCGTTACTCGTACTTGAAGCGCTCGCGGGCGTGCGAAGGAGAATCCAATGGCCGTAGAGATCGGCGTCGAGTCGCTCACCCGATCCCAACTGGTCTCGGTGGCGAGGAACTTCGAACAGGTGACGCTCAGCGACGAAGTCCTGGCCCGACTCGAGCGCCAGCGTCGCGCGATCGACGCATTGGTCGAGAGCGGCGCGCCGGTCTACGGACTCTCGACCGGCTTCGGTTCACTGTCCACGACTTTCATATCGTCCGAGGAGCGTCGCGACCTGCAACGCTCACTGATTCGCTCTCATGCCGCGGGCGTCGGAGCGGAGGTCGAGGGCGAAGTCGTTCGCGCGATGATGGTGTCGCGACTCACCAATCTGTGCAGCGGTGTCTCGGGTGTTCGACCTTCGACGGCCGAAGCCTACGCCGCACTTTTGAACGCGGGCATCACACCGATCGTTCATGAATTCGGATCCCTCGGATGCTCCGGTGACCTCGCCCCGTTGGCGCACGTGGCCCTCGCGCTGATGGGCGAAGGCGACGTGCGCGAGCGCGGCGGTCGACGCGTCAGTGCCGCCGAGGCGTTGCGCACAAGCGGCCTCACGCCTGTCGTCCTCGCCGAAAAGGAGGGCCTCGCGCTCATCAACGGCACTGACGGGATGCTGGGACAATTAATCCTGGCCATCGACGACGGTATGGCGCTCATGAAATTGGTGGACGTCGCGGCCGCGATCTCGATCCAGGCGCTTCGCGGCACCGACCAGGTCTTCACTCCCGAGATTCACGAACTACGGCCCCACGCCGGTCAACTGGTGAGTGCCGCCAACCTGTTCACCTTGCTCGCCGACTCGGTCATCGTCAGTTCGCACCTCGATGACCCCACCCAAGTGCAAGACGCGTATTCGCTACGATGCGCGCCGCAGGTGCACGGCGCCGCGCGCGACACGTTCAACTTCGCGACGCACATCGCCGACGTCGAGTTAGCGTCGGCGATCGACAATCCTTCGGTCCTGTCCGACGGAACACTCGCGTCGAACGGGAACTTTCACGGAGCCCCGGTCGGTTACGCCCTGGACTTTCTCGCCATCGCCGTCGCGGACGTCGCGTCGATGTCCGAGCGCAGGACTGACCGGATGCTTGACGTGTCGCGAAGTTTCGGTCTCCCGCCGTTCCTCGCCGAACAGGCCGGGGTCGACTCTGGTCTGATGATCGCGCAGTACGCGCAGGCCGCCTTGGTATCGGAGATGAAGCGGTTGGCCTCGCCGGCGAGCGTCGATTCCATTCCCTCTTCGGGCATGCAAGAGGACCACGTCTCCATGGGGTGGCACGCCGCACGTAAGCTCCGCAAGTCCCTCGATGCCTTCGCCGATGTGATCGCCATCGAACTCCTCACCGGCGCACGGGCGTTGGCACTGCGCGAACCTCTGACCCCTTCACCGGTGACGGCCCTAGTGAGCCAACGCGTGAACGCGGTCTCTGGTGGACCGGGTCACGACCGCTGGCTCTCGCCAGAGATCGCAGCCGTGGGCGAGCTCGTGCGCAACGGAGAATTGTTGGACATCGTGACTCGCCACGTGGCACTGTCGTAGTGGTGAAGGACGGATAATGGAAGGCGCGCGACCGGTTCGAGCGGCGCGAGGAACGACGCTCTCCACGTTGGGTTGGCCCCAAGAGGGCGCGTTGCGCATGCTTCAGAACAACCTCGACCCTGAGGTGGCCGAACGACCCGACGACCTCGTCGTCTATGGCGGGACCGGACGCGCGGCGCGGGACTGGCGCAGTTTCGACGCCCTCGTGCGAACGCTGCGAACCCTCAAAGGCGACGAGACGATGCTGGTGCAGTCCGGCCGACCGGTCGGTGTCTTTTCGACCCACGAGTGGGCACCGCGAGTCCTGATCGCGAATTCGAACCTCGTCGGCGACTGGGCGACGTGGCCGGAGTTCCGTCGCCTCGAGGCGCTCGGACTCACGATGTACGGACAGATGACGGCGGGGTCGTGGATCTACATCGGCACGCAAGGGATCCTCCAGGGCACCTATGAGACGTTCTCCGCGGTCGCCGAGCGACACTTCGGTGGCACGCTACGAGGTACCTTGACCTTGACCGGGGGCTGCGGCGGCATGGGCGGCGCCCAGCCACTCGCGGTCACCATGAACGAAGGTGTCTGTCTTTGCGTCGATGTCGATCCGTCGCGCTTGCAGCGTCGCGTCGACCAGCGTTACCTCGATGAGTGGACGGCGGAGCTCGATGATGCCGTCGCGCGCGTCGAAGCGGCCAAGCGTGACAAGGTGGCCCTGAGCGTCGGGCTGGTGGGTCACGCCGCGACCGTCTTCGCCGAGCTGCTTCGCCGAGGCGTGGAAGTCGACATCGTGACGGACCAGACGTCGGCGCACGATCCGTTGAGCTACTTACCCGAAGGAATCGACCTGGCTGACTGGCACGACTATGCCGAAAAGAAACCCGAGGAGTTCACTGACCGCGCCCGTCAGTCGATGGCGAGGCAGGTCGAGGCGATGGTCGGATTCCAGGACCGCGGAGCCGAGGTCTTCGACTACGGCAATTCGATTCGCGGTGAAGCCCAACTCGGGGGCTACGACCGCGCCTTCTCCTTCCCCGGGTTCGTGCCGGAGTATCTACGCCCGCTGTTCTGCGAGGGCCGCGGACCTTTCCGATGGGCGGCGCTGTCGGGCGATCCCAAGGACATCGCGCGCACGGATCAGGCGGTGCTCGATCTCTTTCCCGAGAACGACGCGTTGCGACGCTGGATCACGAAAGCCCAAGAGCGCGTGGCTTTCCAGGGACTGCCGGCGCGGATCTGTTGGCTCGGCTACGGCGAACGCGACAAGGCCGGACTCGCCTTCAACGATCTCGTCGCATCCGGTGAGGTCGCGGCACCCATCGTCATCGGTCGTGATCACCTGGACAGCGGCTCGGTCGCGTCGCCGTATCGCGAGACCGAGTCGATGCTCGACGGATCCGACGCCATCGCCGACTGGCCGCTCCTCAACGCATTGGTGAACACGGCGTCGGGAGCGACGTGGGTGTCGATTCACCACGGCGGCGGCGTGGGCATCGGGCGTTCGATTCACGCCGGACAGGTGTGCGTGGCCGATGGCACTGAACTCTCGGCGCAGAAATTGGCCAAGGTCTTGACGAACGATCCCGGCATGGGCGTCATCCGTCACGTCGACGCCGGCTACGAGATCGCCGAGCAGACCGCCGAAGAACGAGGCGTGCGCATTCCGATGCGCGAGGGGTAATGGCCACTCGCGTCATCAAGAACATCGCGGAGCTGACGACGAACGACGCGTCGCTCGGCGCCGGGGTCATGGGACGACTGCACGACGCCGCGTTAGTGATCGACGACGAGCGGGTCCTGTGGGTCGGATCCAACGCGCAGGCGCCGGCGGCCGACGAGATGCTCGACGCGCAGGGCTCAGCGGTCATTCCCGGGTTCGTGGACTCACACACGCATCTGATTTTCGCTGGCGAGCGGTCGGCAGAGTTCGAAGCGCGGATGAACGGCACACCGTACGACGGGGGAGGCATCGCCAACACCGTCGCCTCGACTCGTGCGGCCTCCGACGACGAGCTCCGCCGCACGACGAAGAAACGACTGGATGAACTGCGCATCGGGGGAGTGACGACCGTCGAGATCAAGTCGGGCTACGCGCTCAATCTCGAAGGCGAGCCACGGTTGATCGACATCGCGAATGAGTTCAGCGACGAAGTGACATTTCTCGGAGCGCACGTCGTTCCCGAGGAATACGTCAAGGACCGCGAAGGCTACGTCGACTTGGTGCGCGGTCCCATGCTCGCGGCCTGTGCACCGAAATCGAAATGGGCCGACGTCTTTTGTGAGCGTGGTGCCTTCGATGTCAGTGAGGCACGCGCGATCTTGTTGGCGGCGAGAGCCGCCGGACTGCAACTTCGTCTGCACGGCAACCAACTCGGAGCGACTGGCGGAGTAGCGCTGGCCGTCGAACTCGATGCCGCGAGCGTCGATCACTGTACGTATCTCAGCGACGAGGATATTGACCGGCTTTGCGACTCGACGACCGTGGCGACGCTTCTGCCCGGCGCCGATTTCTCGACGCGGGCCGACTACTCGTCAGCGCGCCGGCTCCTCGATCGAGGTGCTGTCGTGGCTCTGGCGACGGACTGCAATCCGGGCACGTCGTATGTCACGAGCATGGGCTTCGTGCTGGCGATCGCCGTACGCGACATGCGCATGACCTTTGACGAGGCGCTGTGGTCGGCGACGCGTGGGGGAGCGATCGCTCTTCGCCGCGACGACGTTGGACATTTGAGCCTGGGGGCCCGGGCTGACGTGGTTATCCTCGATGCGCCACGCGCCGCTCATCTTGCGTATCGACCGGGTACGTCTGTTGTTCGCCGGACAATCTCGGGGCGGCAACAGTGGATGTCAGCGTTCGCTGCGGCGTTTGGGCCCATGGGCGATGGCTGAGTTGGGTCTCGTGATCGGTCGCGTTGGACTCGACATCACGTATCTACAACGTTGAGGTACTTTCACGAGGTTCTGCCAGCCTCGGGGTCAATCCGCAGCCTTTAAAGTGGATTCATGAGCACCCCCCTTGCCCCGTCTGATCTGCCCACCACGCTCGGAGCACTTCGAACGTCGAGTTATCAGCCCAAGACCGTTCGCGAAGAGATTCGCGCGAATCTCGAGCAGCGTCTCGCCGACGGGTTGGCGATCACCTCGGACGTCCTCGGCTACGAAGACACCGTCTTGCCCCAACTCGAGACCGCGCTCCTCGCGGGACACGACATCATCTTGCTGGGCGAGCGCGGTCAGGCGAAGACCCGCATAATCCGCGCACTCGTCGAACTGCTTGACGAGTGGCTGCCGATCGTGGAGGGATCGGAGATCCGTGACGACCCCTTCGCGCCGATCTCGGCCTACGCCATCGACCTGGTCGCCGAGAGGGGAGACGACACGCCGGTGGCGTGGATACATCGCTCGCGGCGATTCGCCGAGAAGCTGGCCTCGCCCGATACCTCGATGGCCGACTTGATCGGTGAGGTCGATCCGATCAAGGTCGCAGGCGGTCTGTTCCTCGATGACCCGAAGGCGCTCTCCTACGGACTGGTCCCTAAGTCCAACCGAGGCATCTTCGCGATCAATGAACTGCCCGATCTCGCCGAGCGGATCCAGGTCGGCCTGCTCAACGTGTTGGAAGAGCGTGACGTACAGATCCGAGGTCACCTGGTGCGTCTCGACTTGGACGTCATGGTGGTGGCAACCGCCAACCCGGAGGACTATACGAATCGCGGTCGTCTCATCACGCCGTTGAAAGACCGATTCGGCTCGCAGATCCGTACGCACTACCCCTACGAGTTGACGACCGAGATCGCCATCATGCATCAAGAGGCGACGCTTCCGTCCTCTCCGGTGCCCATCACCGTTCCCTGGTTCATCGACGACATCGTGGCGCGCGTCAGCCACGTCGCGCGAAAGAGTCACGTCATCTCGCAGAGCTCGGGTGTGTCGGTGCGACTTTCCATCGCCAACTACGAGATCGTCGTCGCCAACGCGCTTCGCCGGACGCTTCGCACGCACGACGCCACGGTCGCTCCGCGCGTGAGCGATCTGTGCGCCATGGTGCAGTCGACCCAGGGCAAGATCGAATTCGACACGATGGACGACAGCGACTCCGACCAGGTCATCGCCGCACTGGTGTCGCTCGCCGTTCGCCAGTGCTTTGCCGAGCACGTCTTGTTGGAAGAGGGGCCCGAGATAGTCGAGGCCTTCAACACCGAAGCCTTGGTGCACACCGGTGACGATCTCCCCGACCGCGACTACTTGACGGTCATGGCCGCGATGCCGTCGCTCGACGCGCCGGCGCGCCGTCTCGCCGGCCCCCAGGCCAGCGACGGCGAACTGGCCTCAGCGGTCGAGTTCATCCTCGAGGGCCTCTATCTCACCAAGCGATTGGCGAAGGACGCCTCGGGTGCGCGAGCGCTCTATCGCTCAAGGAATCGTTAGTGCCCGTTCGCTACGGCTACCGTCGCTTCGGCGATGACGATGACTTCAACGACCTTGACGTCGAAGAGATGCTTCGAATGCTGGGCGATGACTTCATGGAGAACGGTGACCTCGAAGAGGCGATGGATCGACTTTTGCGCGAGGGCTACACGACAGCTGACGGGGAACGTATCGAAGGACTGCGTGATCTCCTCGATCAAGCGAGGGCGAAGCGTCGCGAACTCGAACAACGAGCCGACCCCGACGGCGAGATGCAGCGCTACCGGGATTGGCTGAACGACATCGAGGCGACCGAGGACGCCGAACTGGGTGAGCTTTTAACTGAAGCCGAGGCGTCTGATGACGAGCGCCGTCAGGAGGTCACGCGCGACCTCGTCGACCAAAAGAAGATGCAGCGTGACCTGATGAGCGACCGCATCGGCGAACGACTCGGGGAGTATCAGAACTACGAGTTCGTGTCGAGCGAGGCGCGCGAGCAGTTCGAAGAACTGATGGCCGAATTGGAACGTGACGTCCTCAACACCTACTTCGAGCAAAGCAAGGAGATGATGGGTCGCCCCGACTCAGAAGAACTCGCGCGGATGCGCGACATGATGGACGCACTCTCCACGATGATCGAACAGGACCGCAGGGGCGAGGACCTCGATCCAACGTTCGACGATTTCATGGAGAAGTTCGGCGACTTCTTCCCCGGTGCCGAAAATCTTGAAGACGTCGTGCGGATGATGGCCGAACGAGCGGCGGCGGCCGAAGCCATGTTCAACTCGCTTTCGCCCGACCAACAGAGCGAGTTGCGTTCCATGTTCGCCGGGATGATGGAGAACATGGAACTCAACTTTTCGCTGAATCGACTGGTGTCGAATCTCCGCATGGCGACTCCCGATATCGACTGGAGTCGCGCGCATCGGATGCGCGGCGACGATGGCTCGTCCTTTGCCGACGCCGCGTCGGTGGCCGAGCAACTGGGACAGTTGAAGGGGCTCGAGGAGTTCCTGGGGCAGGCGAACGCCGCCCAAGGTCTGCCCGAGGTCGACGTCGAGGCGATCCGCCGCAACCTCGGCGATGACGCGGCGCGCCACGTGGTGCGATTACAAAAGGCGTTGCAGGGTTTGAAAGACCAAGGCTTCGTCGATCGCCAAGGTCGTCAGCTGCACCTCACACCCAAAGGGGTGCGCCAGATCGGCCAACAGGCATTACGCGATTTGTTCGCCCAATTGCGTGACTCCCCCACGCTCGGCATGCATCGGGTGGCGAGCATCTCGCGAGGCGGCGACCGCGAAGAGACCTCCAAGCCCTGGGAGCCGGGCGAGCCGTTCGCGCTGAATCTTCCCAAGACGTTGCGAAACGCTGTCCTGCGTCAGGGACCAGGCACGCCCGTCAAGTTGCACGCCGATGACTTCGAGGTCGAGGAGTTCGAGTCGACTCGGCGCTCGGCCACCGTCTTTGCCATCGACCTCTCGCTCTCGATGGCGATGCGAAGCAATCTCGTTCCGGCCAAGAAGATGGTCCTGGCCCTGACGTCGCTCATCCGCTCCAAGTTCCCCCGCGACTTCGTGGCTGTGGTGGGCTTCGGGGAGACGGCTCAAGAGTTGAAGATCGAAGACATCCCGGCACTCACCATTGACTACGCCTACGGTACGAACCTCGAGCACGCCCTGGCGCTCAGTCGTCACCTGATGCGCAACGAACGCGGCGAACGACAGATCGTGGTCGTCACCGACGGCGAGCCGACAGCTCATCTGCTGGCCAACGGCGAACCGTTTTTCGCCTGGCCGCCGGTGCGCGAGACCTTGGAAAAGACCATGGCCGAGGTCCTTCGTTGCACGAAGGCCGATATCACCATCAACACGTTCGCCCTCGACATCGAACGGAGTCAATTCCCGTTCGTGGAACAGATCGCCAAGGTCAACGGGGGACGGCTCTTCTATACTGACGTGGACGATCTCGGTTCCTATGCCCTCGATGACTTCGTGAAGCACCGCCGCGCCGGCTAGGGCGACTAAATCCTTCTGATCAGGTAATTACACATTTCCATTTGCTTTTTGTCACGTTTGCCGTCACAATG
Organism: Acidimicrobiales bacterium; assembly: GCA_035532375.1. Taxonomy (GTDB): domain Bacteria; phylum Actinomycetota; class Acidimicrobiia; order Acidimicrobiales; family RAAP-2; genus RAAP-2. The sequence continues at coordinate 458 of DATKRC010000067.1, read as the reverse complement.
ACATGGTTGTAATTACATCAGTGGTGTACGCCTCTGGGGGGAAGGAATCAAACGTGGAAATCTTCGAATTGATGAGCGGCATGGAAGATCGTGGTTGGCAGGCACGCGCGAACTGCATGGGCGTTGACCCCGACCTCTTCTTCCCGGAGCGAGGTGCATCGACCCGCGAGGCCAAAGAAGTCTGCCGCGGCTGTGTCGCTCGTGAGGACTGCCTCGAATATGCCCTCGACAACGGAGAAAAGTTCGGCATTTGGGGCGGGATGAGCGAGCGCGAACGCCGCCGGCTGCGCCGTGCGCGCGCCATTGAGCGTCGCGCTCAGGCCAGCTGAGCTACAGACGACTTTCGATCGTCAAATCTTCGCCTAGGCCAAGTTGGCTCCACCGCTGTCGTTCTTGGGTTTCGAGCACCGATCGCGGCACCAGACCCACGAGTTCACAACGCACGATTTCGCCACCGA
>DATKRC010000066.1:0-9015 GCA_035532375.1 Acidimicrobiales bacterium | reverse complement strand
TGAGGGTGACCCGAGCTTGGGGAGGACCTGGGTGGTGAAGCCCAGAAAGATTGCCGCGAAGAGAACGATACCCACCGCGAGGGACCAGCCAGGTCGGCGAAGGAAGAGCCCGACGACGACGGCCAGCGCGAAGCAGAAGATTCCGCATGTGACTTCTACGAAGCCCGAGATCGCGAAGACCTTCTGGGTAATTCGTGCTGCGTCGTGCGATGCACCGACCCACCACGAGAATAACCAGCACATCGGCACGAGGATGACTACCAGTGACGCGACACTCATGAGGTACTTATTCCAGAGCCATCGAGCACGAGAGCCCGACTGGGTCCAGGCCAGACGAATCGTCTTTTGCTCGATCTCGTGCGCTACGGCGTTGACGCCAAGAATCAGACCGAAGAGCGGGGCGAATGCTAAGCCGATGCCGATGACCACATCGTTCAACTTCATGCTGTTGAAGACGGAGAACTGCAGATTTTCGCAGTGTTTGGCGTTGCTCGCGGTGATTCCGGCGTCCCCCTTACAGGGCGCTGAGAGAAACTCGCGCCACAGCGATTGTTCGTGCAGGCCGGTGATCAGCGTCCACACTGATACGACAACGGCGAGTAGGGCGAACGCGACCACGATGGAGCGCTGCTGCCGCCATACGACCCACATCAGCGCGCACCTTTTTCGATCTCGTCGACATCGCGACCATCCCCATGGGGCGAACCTTCTCGCAGGTGGGCCAAAACAATCTCCTCCAGCGTCGGTCGATCGACGCGCCAACGATTGTCGTTGAAAGGAAGTTCTACCCGCACGAGGAGCGACCGTCCTCGGGCGCTGCGTTGCTCGTGGATGACCGTGATACCCGGCGGTAACGCCAGATCACTGTCGTCGACAATTGAGAGAATTCGATGAGTCTCCACTATGTAATCGGTGTCGTCCGATAGGACCACTCGCGCGTGAGCGAGCACGACAACGTAGTCACAAATGGCCGCCACGTCGCTCAGCGCGTGTGTGGAGAGCACTACGCTCGATCCGCTGTCGGCGACTTGGCGCATGAGTAGGCGGAGCAGGTCCTCGCGCGCCACCGGATCGAGAGCCGATGCCGGCTCGTCGAGGAGCATGAGCTCCGGCTGCTTGGCCAAACAAAGCGTGAGCGCCACTTGTGCTTGCTGCCCGCCTGACAGATCGCTCACGCGCGACCGTAAAGGAATGTCAAGGTGTGCGAGATGATCCTTCGCGACGTCCATGCTCCACGTCGGATTGTTCATTTCGCCGAAGCGCAGCATCTCGGCGACGCGGAAACTCTTATAGAGCGGACGGTCCTGATCCAGGTAGCCGACACGTGCGCGCAGATCGTCGGTTCCTGGCGACGGCGAGCGCCCGAGGACCCGCAACGTTCCGGCGCTCGGTTCTGACAAACCCGCCGCCATCCGGAGCAGCGTCGATTTTCCCGATCCGTTCGGACCAACGAGAGCGGCAACTCTCCCTTTGGGAATTGTGAGGGTGCAGTCCTGTAGCCCCCAGGTGCGGCGGTAGCGTTTGCCAAGGTTTACCGCTTCAAGTACGGACGTTTCTTCGATCACGAGCGCACGTTGCCGTCTTGACGGAGCGCAGTACGCATAAGTTTACTGATCGTTTCTTCGTCTATTCCGGTGCGACGAGCGTCGGCGACCCAGTCGCGAAGTGCTTGCTCGAGAGACGCTCGTTCCGCCACGTTTGGCGCAACGCGCTTGCGTGATGTGATGAAGGTGCCAAGACCGGCACGACCTTCGGCGATCCCCTCATGCTCGAGTTCCCGGTAGGCCCGATGCACCGTATTGGGATTGATCGTGATCTGAGTGACGACGTCACGCACCGATGGGAGCTGGTCACCATCTCGTAGGAGACCGCTGCGTACGGCGTGACGAACCTGATCCACGAGTTGTCGATAGGGCGCGAGACCGCTTTGATGGTCGAGTCGAAACGTAAGAGAAGGATGCTGTGCCATGTACTAGTACACTAGTACATGGCACTGAAAAGATTGAGCCGGGATTTCGATGTCAAAAGCCTAGTGAATGAAATTTCGGCCCTACTTGCTTGCCTGCTCTACCCGGGGACCCGAAGGAACAGTCCTGCTTCCGGACATTGCCGATTGGCAAATCCAATTGGCCGAGGTTCTCGACCAATCTTCCCACCGTTCGACCCTGTCAAAAGGGGGGATCCTGAATCCCAAGTCCAGTGCAATCTTCAAGTGCTATTGGACGGTGAAACTCCAGCTCTCACGGTCACTACTCCCGGCGATCAATGGCGAGACATAGAAGCCGCCACAGTCGGGTTCCTCGACGGCCACTGCGAGTCTCGCCGAATCCCCCGGTGGCGAAACCAGGAGGCCGGACGTCGTCTGAGGACACGCTTTGTTCTGAACTGGATTCCAGTCTCCTCCGTAGATGTCGAAGGACGCGGTCTTCCCCGGCGCAAGGTGTACCGGGCCCGATGCTTTCGACGAAGGTGGGCCGCTCTGGTAGACCATCGTCATCGGTGTTGCCTGGAGTGCACCGTTGCCCACTGCTTGCACACGCGGCCATCCGCTGAGCTGGCACGCACTGCGCGAGACGTTGGTGAACGTCAGGGTCTCCGTGAACTGCCCGCCAGCCGCGTAGTTGGCGTGCCACCCACCATGGTCCGAGATGAGACTCAACTGCGACAAACTGCACCTCGGAGCGCTCGCCGCGGCGCGCAAGTTTGAGCTTGTCGCTGTCTTTGGCTGCGCCACGTTGTCGATGTGACCGATGCCGTACGCGACGACAAGGGCGAGAACGACAACAGCGAGCAGGATCTTGCCCAGTTTAAATCGACGCCGCCGAGTCTTCTCACGGGCCTCCTTGATCAAGAGTTCGGTCGGGTCGAGAAGTACCTGGCCACTGACCTCACGAACTGGTGCCAACGTCATCTCTTCCCCCTGCCGTTCGTAAAATGATGGTACTATCTGAGGTAGTACTATGCAAATACCGGAAATTTGCAAGAACGAATCGATGCCTATCTACGAACAGGTGGCTGCTGAGATTAGACGAGCGATCTCTGACGGTGAAGCGAAGCAGGGAGAGCGCTTGCCGCCCGCCATCGACCTAGCCGACATATTGGGCGTGAACAAGAACACCGTGATTCGCGCTCTGCACATATTGCGCGACGAAGGCCTCCTCGATTTTACAAGAGGACGTGGCGTGCGCGTCGTAGGTACGCCGCAACAGAGTGCTGTGCTCGTTCGCATCAACGAACTATTGGACTACGCGCGTCAACAGGGCTATCGCCGTGATGAGTTGATGCAATTAATCGAGACCGTGCCCTAATAAATGGAGAGCTCCGGCAAACCCATCGCGATTCAGTGAAGCGATTCTTACAGTTGAACTCACCATTGCAGGCCCGACTTCCTGTCCGCCGCCTTGACTCCACTCAATACGCATACTTGAGTCGGCTGCTCGTGAGTCAGAGCGCAGATGTCTGCAGTGAGGAAGTTGGCACTCGTAACGATCGCTTCTGTCACCGGGCTTGTGGAGTCATCCAATCCCTTAGCAATAGTCGACTGTGACAGTCCGGTGAGTAGTGCCGGTGTAAAACTTGCCCCGGCTTGGAAGAAACGGTTTCCAAAGTCTAAGAAAGGGATCGAACCGCCCGGCCCGGACCCATTCATGGGTAGGTAATGTTCAATGTCGTACTTCGCGACCAAGGCGCTCTCGGCGTTAGTCATCGACATCAATGGCCGGTGAGTTCGTGTCTCAGTTTCAACCCATACGAACGTAACAAACTTCGATGAATAGGCGGATTGGTAAAAAGTGAAGGTGGGAGTTAAGGGAAAGACTTCAGGCGACGGTGCGGAGTCCGTAATATCCAACTGTGAGAATGTCCCAAATCGTCCTAGAGCCACTACCATTGGCCAGCGTTCTGCGGCACAGAAAGGACAGAACTCAGCTCCAACGTAGAGAAGCTCCGGACGTCCATGGGAGGTGAGGGCACGCTGACCTGAAATCTTCAGAGGCGGCGTCACCGAGGTTATTGGAGACATCACTCCGACCGCGTTGGCAGCTCCCACGTTAAGCCCAGTGGCCTCGCTCAAAAGAGCGGACGGTGCCCGTCGCGTCACCGAATTCGAATTCGAATTCGTTGAAGACGACGAGCCATTTTTTGTACCGGTCACGCGGATGCCCACGAGAACTGACACGAGTACGAGTACAACCCCCACCACGGCCCATGTGATCATCAAGCTGCTTGAGCGACGTGGCCTAATCACTGACACGTCTCATAACTTTCTGGACCAGTCGAACTTTGAAAGTTCGATGAACCTCCTGTCGGACACCTGCTTACGCATTACTCGCTGCCGGCCCGATCAAACCGCCCGTGTACACCGGTGTCGTGTTCGACCCCTGATCCGATACCCCAAGGGCTACGCAGTCATTCACCTGCGGACATTGAACTTCGCCCACGGCCATGAAGGCGTCGGACTGTACGCCCCCCGAAACGTTCGCTGGCACCGCAAAGCTCACGCCGGTCCAGGTCGCGCCGTCGTCGTGGGTGACCAACACGATCGCCGAACCCCCGTTGAGCGCGCCCGACGGGAATCGCTGCGGTACGGCCACCGTGCCTGTGGCGACACAGTCCGTGTTGCTCGCGCAGACGATGTCGCCAAGAATCGGCTCCGGCGCCGATGAGGGCAGAGCCTCGGGTACCCACGTGAGACCACCGTCGCTCGTCTGGGCAATGTCACTGACGCTTCCGGATCCATTTCCGCCGCTAACGCACTCGCCGATTCCAGCCTTGGCCTCAGCGGCGCTGGCGTTGGCCCAATAGGCAGACTCTTGTCGGGCAATCGCTTGGACGGCCGGGCTCTGCTGTGCTGTGCTGGATTGTGGTGGGCTCGACGACGTGGGAGGCGTCATCGTTGAACACGCTGGCTGATTCGTAATGGTGACGGCAATAGCGCCCAAAACGGAGCAGTGCTCCGCATCACTACAACTAAGTCTCGTCGAGTAGTTGATAATGCCGAAGCCGACCGGTAGTGCGCCGCTCGTCCAACTTTGGCCGCCGTCATTCGTGTGGGCCACCACCCCTGTGGCAATTGCGTCAGTGCTCGAAGCGTCGAGCGTACCCACGGCCACGCAGTCCGACGACGTCGGGCACGCGAGTGAGTCCATGGACTGACCCGAAGGAAAGACGGTGTCAGCGAAGCTCGCTCCATTGTTAGCGGTCGATAGAAATGTGGCGTCGATGGGGGTGTTGCTGTAATCGACAGAGGTGGCCGCGAGACCCGCGCAGAAGCCCAATGATGGACAATCGAGCGAGTACAGCGCGCCGTTCGACCCTGGCAACGGATCGATGGTGAACGAGTGACCACCGTCGGACGTCGTAATGAACACCGGCCGACTGTTGTAGGTGGCCCCGGCGGCGCAACTCTGCGCACTGGCGCACGAAAGCGCGGTTGTGAAATACACTCCTGCGGGCACGGGCAGCACACTCCAACTCAACGCCCCATCGTGGGAAACATAGAAGGAGTCATACTTCGCCGGACCCGAACTCGACGTGGCGTTGTCACCCGTCACGTAGCAGGTGCTCGACGTGGGACAGGTGAGATTGCCGGGTTCGGGTCCTGTCGTGTTCCGCTGCCAACCTTCTTTCGTGATGGAGTCCGCAAGCAACCACGTGCCCTTTGGAGCCTGAACGTGCGATCGAGATACGGGAAGGGCGTGCGACGCGCTCCATGGCGTGTGGAGTGGACCCGACAGGCTCGCGCTTCCATTCAGTACCGAGATGAGGACCGCTGCTAGTAGAACGGTGCACACGAGTGCCGATTGCACAAGGAAGATACGCGGGCGATGAAAACCAACCACTTGTGAACGACCCCTCACGTTCGCGGAGCGCGTTGTGTCGACGTCGGCGGCCTGTCGAGTCGCGGTAGTCACCGATCGCGTTGACGCCTCGATTTCCTCGGCTGCGGCGACCGCAATTGCCGACCTTGCGCGAGTCCACGCGTCGGTCGAGGGATCAGGCATCTCATCACGGAAATGACAAAGCAGTTCGAACTCATCAGTCATGGTCGGTCCCTTCCGGAGCGAGCTCTCGTTGGTCTTCATCGAACGACCAGAGATCGAAGTCGAAACTTCCGAGTTGGTCGGCCATCGAGGCGCGAGCGCGTGAAAGTCGTGAGCGCACCGTCCCTGGTGCGATGCCGAGGGCAAACGCAATCTCGTCGTGCCTGAGTTCGGCCCAGGCGTGGAGCAAGATAACTTCGCGTTGCTCACCGTTCAGTGAAGCGAGGGCGGTGGCGATGCGCGGCGCCAAAAGCGAGGCGCTGAGTCGTTCGTCGGAGAGCGAAGGATCCTCGTGATATTCTGCTTCGACACGTAGACGTGCGTCAAGGTGAAGAAGGTGTTGCTCCGCTCGCCAATGGTTTCGAATGAGGTTGATCGCGATACCGTAAAGCCAAGAACGCAGTGAGCCCCGTTCCGCATCAAAAGAGGTCCTACGTCGAAAGGCAATCGCGAACGTCTCTGCAGCGAGGTCATCGGCGAGTGCGGTGCCAACGCGCCGGGCAATGAATCGGTGAATTGAAGAAAAGTTCTCTTCGAATCCGCGTTCAAAGGCCAAGGGATCAACAATCGCCTCTTCTGATTCCTCAGGCTTTGGCGTGCTTTTTCCTCCCATGCTTAGATAATTGTCTCCAGATGCGATCGCGTTCCCAGATACCGCAAATGTAGAAATCAGGAGCGCCTGGAAAAGGCGACTGGCGACTTGCCTGCTGGGGCGATCGCCTCCTTGCGAGGTGGTGATTGGGATGAGCCCGCGGCGGTCAACCCACCGTGTGGCTTAGTTGATGTCTTGCGTCACGTCGGTCGACAAAGATTGAAGCCGGTGGGAAGAAGCCTTGTCTATCAGCTGATGCCCAGACGCGAACCGAGCCAAAGGAGAGTCTGGACTGCCTGCTGTCGCTGCATCCGCCTGAGGCGGGGGAGGTCGGGCAGGTGGCCGTCTCGCCACGCGCGTCCCGCGAGGCCAGCCAGCGCCACGCTGACCGCGTGCGGGTCTACATCGGCCCAGCACGAACGACGTAGCAACGCCTCAGGGTCGTAGCCGCTATCGGCCATGTCCGGCGCCAGCCGGACCAGATCCATCCACCCCGGCCCGGTCCACACGTGCGTCCAGTCCACAACCCACAGCCGTTGCTGGCCGTTGGCGGCGTACCTGATGACGTTGTCCCGTCGAAGATCCCCGTGCTGCATCGCCTCACCCGGACCAAGGGCATCGAACCACTCCTCCTCCAGGTTGGCCAGTAGTTCCACCGCAATCGGCACCGGAAGTTTGATGCTTTTCAGATGCGCAACTGTTGACGGATCACCACCTGGACGGTGCGCCAATGATCGCCAGGTTCCCAGCAGCGGAGCGAACGCGTCCGCGTACCGGGTGGCCCCAGGTAACGGTGGCCTGGATAACCGTTCTCGGATTACCGCGAGGACATCCACCATCGCGGCCACTGCTGTCTCATCCCACTCTTCCAAGGCGTCCCCGGGCACAAACTCGTAGACCGCAACGACCCAACCTTCAGGTTCGCTCGCCGCCAACAGTTGTGGCGCCAAGTCCCCAATGAGCGGTGCCATTTGCACACCAGTCCGAATAAAAGCACCAAGGTCGCCATCGTTCGGTGCGGCCTTGACAAACACCGACCGACCAGAGTCACCGGTCACGGTGGAAGCGATGGCGGGCGTGAAGCCTGCGGTAGCTGGCCGCTCAAACCGTACCGACTCACCCAGTACGTCCTCTACGACGGCGCGAACCTCCGCCGGGGCTTCACTCAGGCGAGGGCGCACGGTCGCCACCTCCGGTCTTCGACTTCGGTCGGACCACAGTCTGTCACGCCAGGGACAGGATCCGGAAGCCGAGGCAACGCGCCCACATGAACACGTCTCCCAAGTCGACCGGAGCTTGTCCGAGGCCAACGGAGTGAGGCCGCGAGGTATGCGGGCAGATGGCGCGGGTGCATTCCCCGATGACAGCCGGGAAAGTGGAACCTAACGCCAATTCGCCAATTCAGCCGACGCTCGGGCCACTATCTCCGAGACGACGGAAGCGTCAGTCTCAACTCCGAGCAGTGACCCGGGTGGAAAAATCACTTGTTGTTGGCAGCCATGCTCGTAGACGTACACCTCAACGACCCCGAGCAATCCACCTCGCTGCTCTTGCCGTTCACGGATGCGCTCCTCGGCCATCTGTCGCTGTTCGTCAGTCAGATGCGAGTCGTCGCCCGCTCCGTACCCGATCCAACCATGTTCATTCGTCGTCATGGATGCATTATGCACCCGTGGCGGCAATCCGACTTTCCCTGCCCGGGAGTGGGACCGCTATTGAACGTCGCCTACCGTCGACAATCTGGGCGCTGATATAGCTAGTTGTGCGAGTATCTCGCGATGAACGTTCGGGCACCAATCACCAACGATGCTTTCGAATGCGCGCCGGTGAGTTGTGGAGAGAGGTTGTCGGAGACTCGACGTGACTCCGCAACCTAATGGGACCAGTGGCTCGAGCCAACCAAATCGTGGCTAGAGACGGAAGCTCGTCATCAACGCTGTGCCGCTCGCGAATGGTGCAGTCAGTAGTCAGTCGGATACCGTGAATCCTCAGAATCGAGGCAAGGTGCTTGGCTGCGTGTACTGCGCCGATCCGAAGCCAAGAATTGGAACGAAAATGAAGCTGAGGAGCCAGAGACCGATTCCAAATCCGGAGCTCTTCGAGAAGGCCTTGGCAATGTCCATCGCGATTATCAGTCCGATGACGATATTCACCATTGGAATGAAGAACAGAATCAGCCACCACTCCGGCCGACCAGAGATCTTGCATATTAAGTAGAGGTTGTAGATGGGAACGAAAACCCCCCAGCCTGGTTCGCCAGCTTTAGCGAATACCTTCCAACCCGCGACAATGTAGAAAGCGACAACTGCGAAATAGATCAGCAGAAGAACGGCGGCGGGACCAGACGATGCAGCGGCAATCGATTGCATTAGCTACTTTCTC
>DATKRC010000065.1:0-9636 GCA_035532375.1 Acidimicrobiales bacterium | reverse complement strand
CGCCACGGTCGCTGTGGTGAATCAACGCTGAGAGGTCGCGTCCGTTGCGCGAGTAGATCGCCATCTCCAAGGCGTCGATGGCTAAGTCGCTGCGCAGTGACGTCGAGATCTGCCAACCGACGATTGCTCTCGAGAACACGTCGATGATGAACGCGACGTAGACCCAGCCCGAGTGGGTCTTCACGTAGGTGAGGTCCGCGACCCAGAGGCGGTTAGGAGCGGACGCCACGAACTGTCGGTCGACGAGGTCACTCGGTCGGTGCTGGTTCTCATCGGTGATGGTCGTCAACTTGAACTGGCGACCGCGTCGGGCTCCGCTGAGTCCTTCGTCTTTCATGAGCCGACGCACCGTGCAATGCGCGACGGTAACGCCCTCGCGGTTCAACTGCTTCCAGATCTTCTTGGCGCCGTAGACACCGTCGTTGTTGGACTCGTAGACCCGCTGAATCTCCGATTTCAACACCTCGTCACGGACCGCACGCGCGCTGGGCGCGCGAGCGGTGGTGGCGTAGTAGGTGCTGGGGGCGAACTGCAAGGCTCTGCAGATCGGCTCGACTCCCCATCGATCCTTGCGCGAATCGATGTAGCGGCTTATCGCCTGGTTTGACCGTCGAGCTCGGTCGCAAAGAAAATTGACGCGTCCTTCAAAATGGCGTTGGCGCGCTTCAGATCTTTGTTCTCGCGCTCGAGTTGCTTGAGGCGCGCACGCTCGTCCGACGTGATTCCCGGACGAGCGCCGGTGTCGACTTGGGCTCTTCGAACCCAGGTCCTGAGCGTTTCTGGTGACATTCCGAAGAGTTTCGACGTTGCGGTCAACGCGGCCCACTCGGACGGGTAGTCCGATCGATTATCGAGCACCATCCTCACGGCTCGTTCACGCAGCTCGGGTGAGTAACGGGTTGATGACATGGAGTAATCCTCTCAGAGGATTCACTCTCCAAGAAACCCGGCACGATTCAAAGCGGTTCGGGTTCGAATCTCCTTGCCTCCACAGAGGGTTGAGCTCACAACTCCTTGATCGGAGGGTCTTCAACACATGGTTTGGCAGACCTCAACTCCTACGGATGGAGTCTCTCTATGTGGCGCACTCGGTCGATACGGCGTCTAGAAGATGCAACCTCGCCGATGCCCGATTGAGCTCAGGCGACCAACTGCGCCTCAGCGAAGTGGTGGACCGGCGCACGAGTCAGTTCGGAGTCGTTCGACGACATGCCGACCGAAGAACCTCCGAAGACGATCGCTCTGACCGTAGGGTCTCGATCACTCGGCCCCAGGGACGGGCCGTGACCTCGCCCACAAAGGCGATACCGTGGGTCCATGGAAATGCCCACCGTCGCCGACGCGGTGCACCTGGTGCGAACCGGGCAGCTCTCCGCAGTGGCCTTGACCGAGTTGTGCCTCGAAGCTATCGGCGCGTACAACGAAGAACTGAACGCCTTCGTTTACGTTGACGCAGAAGGCGCCTTGAAGACGGCATCGGCGGTCGATGCCGTCGTGCAAACTGGCCGCCACGAAGAACTGGGCCCCCTGGCCGGCGTTCCCTTTGGGGTAAAGGATCTTGAGGACTGCGCTGGCATGCCCACGACGAAGGGCTCACGCTGGTTTGCGAACGGACCGGCTATGACTGCTGACTCGATCCACGTCGCTCGACTACGGGCGGCGGGAGCGATTCCACTCGGCAAGACGGCGACGCCCGAGTTCGGCGCGTGGGCCTACACGGCAAGCCCACTGCTTGGGGTCACTCGCAATCCGTGGAACACAGAACGCACGCCGGGCGGTTCCAGCGGCGGATCCAGCGCGGCCGTCTCGTCCGGTATGGTGCCCTTCGCCACGGGGAGCGACGGTGGCGGCTCGATCCGCACGCCGGCCGCCTTCACCGGGCTCGTCGGACTGCGCCCGACCTACGGACGGATCCCGACGTTGGGCGACACCCATCTGGCCCAAAACGCGGTCGTCGGCTCGCTGACCACCACGGTCGCCGACACCGCGCTGCTGCTCGACGTCATGGCGGGGCCCGACGCGCGTGACCGGACTTGCCTACCCACCCCTACCCGCAGCTTCGCGGACGCACTGAACCACGTCGACCTGTCGGGACTGCGTGTCGCGTGGTCGAGCGATCTCGGCTTTGCGGTCGTTGATCCGCAGGTTGCTGCCATCTGCGAACGCGCCGCGATCGACTTCGTCGGCTCTATCGGTGCAAAACTGGTCGATCGACCGATCCGTCTTGGCGACTACTCGCTCACCTACGCCTACATCGAAGGCGTAGACATGTTCATCAATGTCGAGCGTGAACTGTACGAGGAGCGACTGAATGAGCTCGATCCGCTGAGCGCCCCTGGTTGGGAGCACCTGCGCACGAGGACCCTGCCCGAGGCGGCCGGGACCGAGTCCGATCGCCGAAGGCTCGTGACGGATATCGCCGCGCTCTTCGAGGACATCGACCTCCTACTCACCCCCATGGCGTCCGTGACACCGTTCGCCGCGCAAGGTCCGATGCCCGAGGAGATCGGCCCCGTCAAGGTCCACCAGGGGATGACCGTGGTCCTCGGCTTCCTCGCGAGCCTCGTGAACCTTCCCGCAATCAGCCTCCCCGCGGGGTTGACCGACGATGGACTTCCCGTGGGGCTCCAGGTCACCGGCCCCCGCTTCCGCGAGGACCTGGTCCTTGCGGCGTCAGCTCGCTACGAGTCAGTGCGTCCCTGGCCCCGACATCGTCCTCTTCATCGTTCATAAATCGAGCGAGTTCCACGTGCGGTCTTGCTCTCGCAATTCGCAACAGCGATGACAGGTACGTGAAACACCAGTTTGAACTCGTGCTCTTGGGCCTCGTGGCACGCAGCGACGACGACTCCGATCGGGCACGCCACTTCCCCGACGCTGCTCACCTTTCCCTCGTCGCGATCAACGCCGATTCGTCACGCCGATGACGCCTCAAGCGTTTCTGTGTACTTGAGAGATGCAAACAGAGCCCCATTGTCCCAACTCGTTGGCACCCTTGCAACACGACCCCCTGTTCAGCGGTGACGTTCGGCCTCGTGTCGTTCACCGAGGCGAATGTGAGAGTTCGAACCCCGAGGCAAGATGACCGTCGTTATGGCCGAATCCCTCACAAGATACGCGTGGGCAACGGTCGCTTACTCACGAATCGACACCTCACCCGCGTGGCTGGAACTCGCCGCGTGTCACTCAGTCCGGAAGGAGTCGGTCTAGTTCAAGGAGTCCGTCGCGCACGATAGTTCGTCCACTCGTGTCGGTGACGTCGAATCCGACGGAGGCCCTGGTCCCGGTCACCTGGGGCTCGTAGGTCCGCACTGACAACACGTCTCCTGGACGGGCGGGGGACGCGAATCGACAGGCGATCCGCCGCACCTCGGTTGGTTCGACGCCCAACCAATTTGAGAGTTGTGTCACCGTTTTCGCAAGTGTTGCTGTTCCGTGGAGGATCACGCCGTCCAACCCAGCCTGCCTGGCAACGGATAGATCGGTGTGGATGGGGTTCCAGATGCGAGCGCATTCGCTGTAGATGTGGGCGTCGGTCAACGTTACGACGAACTGTCCGCACGTGATCGGCGGACCTCCGAGAGCCACGATGACCGGTTCCGGAGCGTCAATCGCGGTGGGTTGACCCTCGATCCCGATCCCGCGAAACAGCGTCCCGGTCCATGACGTCCACAACACTCGTCCTTCAGCGTCACGGGCATCAAAACGAATGACCTGGTAGGCGCCGGGCCTGCGCTGCTCAAGACTCACTACGGTCGCTGAAAGTGAGAACTCTATCCCGACGTGCAGGTGTCGGTGAAGGGTGAGGTCGTGGGTGGCGTGCACGCCGAACAGTGCGTCGGCGCGCGACCACGGTTCGTCGGCAGCCACGTGAGTGATGAGTAGCGACCACTCCGGACTCACTGGATAGACGGGGTGCACGGGCACAGGCTGAGCGGTCGTGTCGTAGTACGAAGGGGCGTCATCACCGATACCGGCGGCGTAGGCCATCGTTCGACGGGCATCCAAGCGGCCCTCGACAGGACCCCAGGACCGTCCCACGTTGCTCGCGGCTAGGGCCATCTCATCTCCCTCCGGTACGTTCCGCCACCATCGCAGAAGAACGTAGCCCGAGCACGTCGCTACGGGGGAGGGCGTTGACGAGCTCTACGGACTTGGGCACCCTGTCTGCCAAAAGCCAACCTGGTGCGTATTCCATCACTTCCGCCTCACGAAGTGCCTGCCTGGGATCGCGACAGGCCGCGATTCCGTGGACCCGCTTTCCCGGGTGACGATCGGGCAACCCAACAACGGCGTCGTCCGGCCCGCTGGATATAAGAACCTCCCACCGCCCGTCGGGCCGACCAGTTGGATCTACCGTCGATTGAGCCACGCGGGGCCCAAGGCTTCTCGGCCAATGAGGAGGTCATCAGGTCACTTTGGTATCTAAAGTTCTTCATCCGAAAGACCACTAGGTCAAGCGATCCTGCAGCTCGCGCTTCAATACCTTGCCAATGGCGCTGCGCGGCAGTGCATCAATGATTCGTACCTCGGAAATCCGCTGGTGCTTGCCCAGCAAGTTGTTCGCAAACGCGCGAAGAGTTTCGGCCTCCTCCTCGGTGCCCGTCTTCAGCGTGACGAACGCGACGGGTGTCTCGCCCCACTGGTGCGACGGTTGACCAATCACGGCTACCTCCTCCACCGCGGGATGCCCGATGAGTGCGTTTTCAAGGTCGATGGGATAAACATTGAAACCACCGGAAATAATCATTTCCTTCTTGCGCCCAATCATCGTGACAAAGCCATCATCATCGACACTGCCGATGTCGCCAGTTCGGAGGTAGCGAAAACCCTCCGGGCTCCACCACTCCGCCTCCGCAGACTTACCCGGCTGATTAAGATAACCGTCCATCATGGCTGTCGAACGGCCGACAATCTCTCCGGCATGTCCGACGGGGAGGACGTCACCCTCGTCATCGATCACTTTCAAGTCGCTTGCATCGGACCATGTTCCCACGGTGTGCAGCTTGTCAGGGTGCTCGTGGGCAAGTAACACGCACGAGACACCGCCCTCGGTCATCCCGTAGATCTCAATCAGCCCACCTGGCCAACGCGAGAGCACCTCGCGCTTGAGCTCGGCGGGGAAGGGCGCCGACGTCGAGAACTTCATTTGAAAACTGGTGAGGTCGATGTCGTCAAACTCAGGCACTTCCAGTATGCGACGGTACTGGATCGGGACCAAGATCGCTACCGTCACACGATGGCGCTCACACAGCTCGAGATATCGACGGGCGTCGAACTTAGGCATAAGAACGCAGGTGGCACCACTGGCGAGAGCCGGGAGGAGACTTATCAGCGTGGTGTTGGAGTAGGGCGGAGTGGAGAGTATTGCGACAGCGTCGGGACCGTAGCCCATTGAGAGAAAGCGGACGATATGACACCAGCGCATTCGGTAGGAGTGAATGATGCCCTTCGGCGTTCCCGTGGTGCCCGACGAATAGATGATGTTAAAGGACAGTTCCGAATCGATGGTGGCTGGCTTTGGCGTCGCGCCCTCGGGTGCAAGCCAGTGGTCAAACCCCACACCCGCCGTGTCGGCACCAAGGGCAATCCGGCGCGCCACTATTGCGGATGACAACCGCTCGAGATTGTTCGAAACCCAGTCATCGGCGAAAAGGTGGGTCGCTCGACAATCGTCAAGCATGGTGACCAACTGCTCAGGGGTGGCCGAGGAAGGCAATGGCGCGACGGTAGCACCCACGCGAAGGATTGCGACGAAGAGTACAACGTACTCAATCGAACTCGACGCACAAATCGCGACCACACTCTTGGGCTGAACACCGTCGCGTTGCAGCGCCGCGGCAGCACGATCCGCAAGGGTGTTTAACTCTGCGTATGCAATCTGGCGGTCCTCACAGATGACCGCGATGCGCGACGGGCGCTCGTTGACGTGTATGCACAACAAGTCATCGAGTGTTCCAAAATCTCGAGCGACGTACTCTGCGATGCTCATGCAATCCCTCCGGTCACAGCAAGAACCACCTCTTCGACCTGTGCGTGGCGCATCGAGACTCCAAAAGTGTCTCTCGAAGTAAACGGGGCATCGACGAGTTGCTAGACAGCACCAGTTCCCTCATGCAAAGGTGTTGGGGTTTGTGTCGTCCTCTGAGTCTCTGCCATTTCCTTAATGGCAGCACATAGCTTCGAGGAGTCTTCCCAAGACTCTTGGAGTGCCAAGAGAACCTGTCAGCTCGGCGGTTGACATCAACGAGGGCACTCATCAGTTCCCACGCCGAGCACCAGGGTTCGATTCCGAAGACCGCTCCGAGCAGAACGAGACCGCTGTCGGCTTAGACACCCGTAGCCCCCAACTTGTTCAGCAGCTTCTCTTGAGTATCGAGCCGAAGCGATCTCTCCCCCGCAGAAGAGGGCTTCGCCGCCAGTAAGCCCGCACCGATGAGCGCGCTCATCTTGCCCAAAGTGGCTAGTTCAAAAGCAATCTCGGTTCCCACTTCGGCCATGCAGAGCTCGCGGGCGAGTTCGATGGACTCTTCAATCCACTGAGGTTGTCCCAGCGCTACCGATCCACCGACCACTATTACCTCGGGGTCCCACAGCGCCGCGATCGCTGCGAAACATCGTGCAAGTGCATTGCGGCCGTGCTCATGCATTTCGAGTGCTCGTTCGTCACCCGCGGCCGCACGCAGAAACAATTCCGCCGGTGAGCGGTCACTCGAACCATATTTCCCTGGATCGGGCCACCGAGCGACAATCTGGCGAAGAAGGCTCATGCCGCCCGCGTACGATTCGACATCACCGTAACGACCGCAGTTGCACAAAGGCCCAGTGGGATCGATGACGATGTGCCCGATCTCGCCGGCGGTCCCGTGTGCGCCGCGGTACAGTTCGCCATTCACGACCAGACCCGCACCGATACCACTACTTACCGTGATGTAGGCCACAGGATCGTGACCGGCTCCGGCGCCTACCAAAGCTTCAGCGAGCGCGGCGCCGGCAGCATCGTCCTCGAGGCGCACCTCACACGCAAAGGACCGCTGTAGCCCGGCCACGACCGGGATCGGTGCCCACGACTTGTTGTGCATCCGGGAGATAACCCCGTTGACGTAGTCGATTGGGCCCGGTGCCACGCAACCGATTCTTTCTATCGAATCCGAACGGGCGGCGCCGCGGAGTCCCGATGTGATCAGCCGCAAGAGCTCTTCAGGAGTTGCAGGGGTTACAAAAGATGCGACGCTCTCCTCGTGTAACTCGCCCATCATCGACGAGACGCCCACAAGTACCTTTGAAGCGCCTATGTCGACGTTGCCAAGGACCTGCGCCACGTGACCTACCTCGGCCCCATCCTCGTAGGTACAGGTGTCGCGTCTACGAGAGCCTCCACGAGTTCATCGATCGGAGTGTCTTCGTGAATCATCGGGTTTGCCCGAAGCGCTCGAACTATGTTACTTTCACTTGGATCGCGACAAGCATCGAGTGCGAGATGCTCATATTCAGCGTGACGTTCGAGGAGTTCTAAGGCGAGCGGTGGAACCGTCGGAAGCCCCGAGGTCACCACCACCCCTGCCCGATCAACGGTCGCTGCTCCCTCGATTGTCACATCATCCGGCAAGCTGCACAGTCTCCCGCCGTTCGAGGTGCCGACAAGAAGCGGCGTTCGCTCATTGCTAATCATTGATTGTAGGACTGGTATGACAGCCAGCGAATACCACGGTGCGGGGCGGGACATTACGTCTGGCGACTCGCCACGTCCCAAGAACTCTCGAGCACTTCGTTCGAGCGCCATAAGTTCCTGGGCCCGCGAAGGATGATCGCGTTGACTCATGAAGTACTTGTTCGGGTCGACGTAGTAGCGGACGTACGCTAGGGGTACTGCGCCGTATGCGACCACGTGCTCAGCGTCGATTGGGACAAGATCAAGGAGTCGGCTGAATTCGTGCTCATCATTAGGCACGTAGAAGCCGACGTGGTTCATACCCACATAGTGGCTGAACAGGTCGCTCATGCGACAGTCCAACCTCTCTGCAATTCGACTGAGCAGCGCGTGCGGTGCCTCGCACACTTCGATGACATTAAGACCATGGCTTGATGCCGCCTCACGAACGATGCCTGCTGGGTTCGTGAGCACAATGACCAAGGCATCTGGCGCCAATTCGGTGATACGCGAGAAGATCACGTCCAACACCGGCACCGTGCGTAGAGCGTTCGCGAAGCCGCCAGGACCGAGCGTCTCCTCACCAGGCAAACCGGCACGATGGGGAAAAGTCTCATCGAAGTCGCGGGCCATGAGACCGCCAACGCGCACCTGAACAAGTACGACGTCAGCTTCGAATATCGAGTCATCGAGAGACGTGGTCGACGTTACGGTCGCCACGTCGCGGACGAGTACCGTGACCTGGTCTGCAATGGCCTTCAGACGCCACCCGTCCCTCGCGTAGAGAGAAAGTTCCATCCGCTGGTCTTGCGCCATTTCCCTCGACATTGCATCGAGCGCAATTCCCAATTGCAAAGTCGCCACGCTACTCGCACCAATGACGCTGAGTTTCATTGACCGTCGTAGAAGTCGGCAACCACCGTGGCGACGCGATGCGCTTCGTCGTCGGTCAATTCCGCCCACATCGGTAGGTTCAAGATCCTCTCGGGCAGCGTCACTGCGACCGTCAACTCGCCGGCGATTCGATAAGGATGGTTATGATAGGCGCCTTGTTCATTGACGAGACGCGGATAGACGACCTGGGCCCCAATACCGTGATCGACCATATAGGTCCGAAGTGCGTCTCGCTCGTCGCTGAGCACCGTGTACATGTAGTACACGTGCTTGCCCGTGACGTCCTTGGCGGGAAGGGTGAGTGGCGTCGCTCGCAGTCGTTCGTCATAAATAGCTGCCACCCGACGCCGACCCTCCACTTGACTGTCCAACTGTCGAAGCTTCACTCGCAAGAACGCCGCCTGTAACTCATCGAGTCGCTCCTGGTAACCCAACACTTCATGCTGGTGTTTAGTAGTGGACTGACCCATGTAGCGCAGTTGACGCAGTTTCGCGTCGAGTTCGGGACTACTCGTCGTCGTGATTCCCCCGTCACCGAGTGCACCCATGACCTTGGTGGGATAGAACGAAAACGCCGCGAGCTCGCCGAGCGAACCCGCCCTCTTGCCTCGCAGGTCGGCACCGTGGGCGTGCGCCGCATCCTCGAGTACGGCGATTCCTGGCGCGGCCAACCGGATTGCATCGACGTCGGAACACTGGCCGTACATATGGACTGGAATGATGGCCTTAGTCTGGTCGGTGATCGCTCCCGCGAGCATCGCCGGGTTCAAGTTGTAGGTCTCGGGATCGACGTCGACGAACACTGGCGTCGCTCCGACGTACGTGATGGCAAATGCAGTTGCAACATAGGTGTTCGGCACGGTGATCACTTCGTCGCCAGGTCCTACGCCCAAGGCTCGTAATGCGAGGGTGAGGGCCGTTGTCCCACTGCTCACGCCAACCGCCGAGTGCGCGCCACAGTACGTTGCGAATTCGCGTTCGAACTCAGCAAGCTGGGGACCCAAGGTGAATCGGTCGCCATCAAGCACCTCTTCGAAGGCGTTGCGCAACTCGTCTCGAATCGCGTCGTGGTACCGGTGTATGGACTCAAC
>DATKRC010000064.1:0-4648 GCA_035532375.1 Acidimicrobiales bacterium | reverse complement strand
TAAAGGACCACGTCACGGGCATAGCCCACCAGGGTGGCCGACTTTGACCCTCTTTACGTCGGCGCTTCGGTTCAGACATATCCCGGACTTGCGATTCATGACATACGCCTCGAAAGCGAGTTGTTCAACAGTCTCCTAGGCGAAAGTGGGGAGTGCGTCGCTGTCGCCCTTGTCGACCGCGATCGCATGAAAATCCTACGGGTGCCCTCGGGCGAGGCGAGTAAATCTCGTTTTCGTTATGCCGGGCGGGCGTCGTTGTGATCCGTCTGGGGAGAATGTGGCAACTTGCGCAGGAAGAGGGCGAAGCGCAGAGTCTCGAACGCTTTCGAGTCACCGTTCGCCCGGTAGTTGCACTCGACGGCGATCGATTTGTCGATACTGAGCGTTTGATTGTTTACAGCTTGGGCATACATTCCGAATCGACGGAGACCCTGCGGGCGAGCCCGCCAAGAAGAAATAGTGCCACGATCCACCCTGGGAGTCTTCGATTTCACGTACTTCAAACGTTTCGCGCCAAATGTAACTGCACCGTTTACAGGAGTACTCATACTGCTCCAGATAGCGGTCATCAATCATCACCAATCAAGTTATCGGAATCAAGTTAGTTACAAACGCGCGCACATTCGAGCAAACCCGTGCCTAAAACAGTAGGAGGCGGGCACGAGCGGCTCTAGAGTGCAAACGACTTTGTCAAGCGTGCCTGCGATTCTCAAGGGTCGTCACGAATATTCGACTTTTAGCCTCCATGAGCGCAGTTCGCTTCCCTCGCGGTCACAGTCCTGTGGTGCAGGGTAGGTGACCCGACCGTGAGCGACGAGGGGCTCCGACCCACAGGCACGGAATCGATGCTCGATCATCTGGCCAACACTCATGATGCGGTGTACGGCCCAGTCGCGCGCAACGAGAGGCTTAGCGAAAAGCGAGCCGTGACACCTCAGGGAGCCGAAAATGCCGTCCAAGTCTGTTCGTCTATGAATTGGTCGTGGGATACTCCTCTCATACCATTAATCTGGTAAACTTATGGTATGAGAACAACCATTGATAAGGCAGGCCGTCTGGTTGTTCCGAAGGCGCTACGCGACCGACTGGGACTTCATTCCGGCGAAGTCGAGATAACGGCCGATGGCGCCTCACTTCGCGTCGAGCCGGTCTTCGACGACTCGCTCGTTGAGAAGGGCGGTCGCCTAGTCATCCCCGCTTCCAATGCCACCATCACTGATGAGTTTGTTCAAGAGTTGAGGGATGCGGATCAAAAGTAGTGGTGTGGACGTTCTGGCGGACACGAGTGTGGCAGTCGCCGTCGTTGTCGAGGATCATGAGCACCACGCAGTCACTCTGCGTGCCATTGGCAACCGTAGTGTGGGTCTGGCGGGTCATGCCGCATTCGAGACATTCTCAGTCCTAACGCGTCTGCCCCCGCCTGCGCGCCGGTCACCGGAAGCCGCGGTGCGGCTTATGAACTCGAATTTCCCATCGATCGAGTTCCTGACAACGTCGGCCAAAGCACTTTTGCCGAAATTCGCGAGCCTCGGAATCGCCGGTGGATCGGTGTACGACGCGCTCGTGGGAGCTGCGGCAGTCGAGAGTGGTCTGGTCCTTCTCACCCGAGATGCACGAGCTCTACCCGTGTACAGGGCGCTCCAAGTCGACGTTGAAGTAATTCGAGATTAGTTGAAAGACATTCGTGGACATACGTGTCATTTCCAGTCGGCTGGAGTTGGACGGCACTTTCAACATCGAATGGGACATTCCTCGAACATCGACCGACAATCAGGCGGATGTCATCCGTGTTCGTCGACGTCTCGGTTGATCGTGTTCAATAATTCATCAACCAGCGCTGAGACCCGCTTGCTGATATCGTCACGGATTTTCCGGACCTCGTCGATGCTCTTACCGGCCGGGTCCGTGAGTTCCCAGTCCAAATATCGCTTGCCCGGGTACATGGGGCACGCGTCGCCACAACCCATCGTGACGATGACGTCGGCGCTGAGACCCATTTCATCGGTCAACTTGCGCGGAGCCTCATGAGAAATGTCGAGGCCCTTTTCCTTCATCACTTCTACGACCGCCGGATTCAGTCTCTCGCCTGGTGCTGAGCCGGCGGAATGGACGACGAGTTGATTCCCACCTAAGCCGCGGGCGAACGCCGCCGCCATCTGAGATCTCCCGGCGTTATGTACGCACAGGAAAAGGACTTCTGGCCGGACGGTCATCGAGCTCCTTCCTCAACGGGGGAGTCGTAATATCGCCGCTTCGCCCATAACGACACGTAGACCAATGCGACCAGCACGGGTACCTCGATTAGAGGGCCGACAACCCCGGCGAGGGCTTCGCCACTCGTCACACCAAAGACGCCGATGCACACCGCGATCGCCAGCTCAAAGTTGTTTCCCGCGGCGGTAAAGGCGAGCGTGGTGGTTCGGTCGTACGAGAGTCCAAGCGCTCGCCCGAGCGCGAACGACCCGAACCACATGATGGCGAAGTAACAGAGCAACGGCAGGGCGATGCGCGCGACGTCACCAGGTCGCGAGGTGATGGTGTGTCCCTGCAGCGCGAAGAGGATGATGATCGTATAGAGAAGGCCGTACAGCGCGAATGGGCCGAGGCGCGGCAACAATCTGGATTCGTACCACACTCGGCCCCGATGGCGTTCGCCAAGGGTTCGAGTGAGGTAGCCGGCGAGAAGCGGGATGCCGAGAAAGATGGCGACGGTTTCGGCGATCTTCCACACGGAGAGGTGAAGACCCTGCGTGTTGAGTCCCAGCCACTTGGGTAGCAGTTCCAAATAAAAATAGCCGAGCAGGGAAAAGGCGACGATCTGGAACAGTGAGTTGAGCGCCACGAGCACCGCCGCTGCCTCGCGATTTCCTCCCGACAAGTCGTTCCAAATCAGCACCATCGCTATGCAACGTGCCAACCCTACGATGATCAGTCCGGTTCGATAGGTGGGTAGGTCCGGCAACCAGAGCCAGGCGAGGGCGAACATTACCGCCGGCCCGATGAGCCAGTTAAGGACGAGCGAAGATACCAGTAATCTGCGATCACGGGTCACGGTTCCCAGTCGGTCGTACCGGACCTTCGCCAGCACCGGATACATCATTACGAGAAGTCCGATGAAGATCGGCAGCGACGTTCCTGACGTGACCTGGACCGCGTTGAGATGCGAGTTGAGACTCGGGAAGGCTCTTCCGAGGCCGATGCCAATGGCCATGGCTAGGACGATCCACACGGGAAGGAACCGGTCAAGAAACGAAAGTCTCTTCATGACCGGAGCTTCGCCGCTAACTTGGGGAACCTTCGAGACCGTGTCGCTCATGGTCGACTCGAAGCTCTCATTCGGCGCGGTCCTAACAACACGGGGAAGCGTGAGACGACGAAAGTGACTCGCTCGTGCAGCACGATTCGTCGCCCGCAATTGACGCAGAGTCGTTTGCGTCGGCCAGCACGGTGTAGACCTCCCATCGCGAGGAATCAGGTCCGTCGACCCACACTTTGTCTTGCACCGCGAAGCAACACGTCGTCTTTTCCTCGATGTCAGTCGCGAATCCTTGCTCGACAAGGTGTCGAGTGGCATCCACTACTTCATCAGCCGAAGAGACTTCCACCCCGAGGTGATTTATCGTTCCCGGGTCACCAGCGTTCTCGAAGAGAACCAACTTGAGTGGAGGTTCGGTGATCGCAAAGTTGGCGTAGCCAGGTCGAATCTTTGCCGGTTCGGTTTTGAAGAATTTGGAGTAGAAATCCACCGCCTCATCGAGGTTCGACACATTAAGAGCGAGCTGCAGTCTGGACACCTTGATCTCCTTAAATTGACATCTATCGATTGACAGCGTAGCGGTCGCATCGATGTGTGTCAATAGTATGATGGCAATGATGTCCCATCCCAAGACCATCACTGTTGACGAGAACGTCGTTAGTTGCTGCAGCCCGTTGACGGCGATTGCATTGTCCGAGGTCGAAGCTGGTGACATCGCTCAGATCTTTGGAGCCCTCAGCGATCCGGTGCGTTTGCGGATGTTGTCGCTCGTCGCGGCTGAAGATGAGGTTTGTAGCTGCGCCTTGGAAGAGCCACTGGGCAAGAGCCAGCCCACTATCTCGCACCACACGAGAATTCTCGCAGAGGCGGGACTCATCGTCGGTGAAAAGCGAGGACGGTGGGTGTGGTGGCGAATTGTACCGGAGCGACTCGAAGAAGTCTCAAGAATCCTATCTTCATAAACTCATTAGCGGTCGAGCGACCAGCTCAGCCGTTTACGGACAGCAACATCTTGCCCCACAAAATGCTTCACGAATCGCGTCGCGTGAGCCGTTATCTCACGTCGTCTCAGGTTGTCATCGGTCCTCGTCAAGTGCGATGTCGTCGTCTCGCGCCGTCCGTTGAAAAAGGTCTTCACACTTTCACACGGCTGAGGTCGCAGGTTCGAGTCCTGCAGCGCCCACCGACCGGGACGGTGCGCGAACCGCATCGCCCGCCATGGCGTCGCCAGCCAAAGGCACGCGAAAGACGGGCTGGATGGCGTTGCGGCTATCTACACGAATTTCGTGGATGAGGGCCTGCAAGAGTGATTTAACCACGGCTGGTGAGCCTTCGGCGATTGCCTCGTTCACTCGGTCGCGCAGTGAAGCGAGTTCCTCAGGCGACGCACAC
>DATKRC010000063.1:0-17668 GCA_035532375.1 Acidimicrobiales bacterium | reverse complement strand
GACATTGTGCAATCGATGCTGTCGTTGTCGATGACAACGATTTGGTCGCGTGGTCCAATGGCATTCCGCGCACCGTGGAGTGATTGTCTCAATACCGCCGCCTCGTTCCGAACCGGAACGATAACAGAGACAGATCGATTCATGTCAGTTCATCATAGATGAGCAATGTTCTGTAGAGATTAAGAAGATGGTCGACGCCTGGCTTCCAAAGATAATTCTGAGCAACTTCGCGAGATGCCGCCGACATAATACGGTAATCAGTCTCGTTCATCTTCACGAATTGGTATATCGCGTTAGTCAATTCTTCTTCTCGTCCATTAGTCACGAAGCCGCTCACCCCATTTCGGACATACTCAACGGCTCCATTGGCAGTTGAGTTTCCGGACGTCGCGATGATGACGGGATTCGCCATCGACATTGCTTCTAGAGTCGCAAGCGAGATCCCTTCGCGCATCGAGGCAGAAACGAACACGTCAGTTTGATCACGAAGAATCTCAAACTTTTCGTCTTCACTAACGTCTCCGGCGAATTTAACAATCGAACCTAAATCATGAACCCCGGTTAACTTTAGAAGTTCGTCGCGCTGTGGTCCAGTTCCGACAATCGTAAGCGATTCAATCCAGCCCTTTTCAGCGGCATTGAGTGCTGCGCGAATCAAGACGTCAACTCTCTTAGTTACTACGAGGCGACCTACAAAGGTGGCACGCCGGAGGAACCGTTCCTTGGGGGGAGCGATGCTCGATACACCTCCAAGGTTCACCGCAACATTTCTGTACCCCTCGGCGCGGATTGCTTGAGCGGCAATGGAAGAAGGGGTCACAATCATCTCATTGTTCTTCATCCCATTGTGGTAAACAATCTTCAGAACTCGATGAGCCAAACCTTGCAGTATCGGATGAGTTACTCGTTCATGCGCGTAGTTATTGAGAGCGCTGGACAACCCTTCGTGAGCAGTTAGCACCATCGATGCGCCCCAGTGTCGGGCTAGACGTGCGGCTATTGGAACGTGAAGGAACGGAGTCGCATTGCAGTCAACGATGTCGAACTCTCTCTTATCGAAAAACAAGAGCAACAGACCTCCGATAAATCGGAGCGTACTCAAAGGGTTTCGAAAACCATTCGTGGAAAAGGTCCTCCGCTTGGGGCGCACCGCGACGAATTGGACTCCGTCTATTTCGCAGTCGGAGTCACAGGAAGTGAAAATACTGACATTGTGGTCGAGCGCTAAGACTCGAGCCACCTCCAACGTGCGCCTCTCATAACCACCATGATAGAAGGGTTCGCAGGTATCAATAATGAAAGCAATGCGAAGGTTACGTTGCCAGTATTTGATAGCTACTCCGGTTCCTTGGGTGGCACTACTACTTCGTCCACGAGCACCTGGAGACCCAACGGACGGTCGTAAGAGCGAAGTACTCGCAATCGGTAGAAGATTGTGAGTGTGTCATGGAACGTATTGCGTATTGAACGAAGAGAAACTGAACTGCTGAAACGCTCACCGATGACGATCGGCAACTCAACAATTTTCCGGAAGCCTTGATGTCGCGCAACGACAAACAGTTCCAGATCGAAAGCGGAGCCATTCTGCATCATGTGAGGTAGCACCGCCTGCAGGACGTCTCGACGGATAACGTTGACGCCCGACTGAGTATCTCTTACGGGCAGTTGGAATAAGACTCGATTTAGTTGTTGGTATCCCCATGAGTACGTCCTTCTCAAAGGTTGATCGACGAATTCGGACGGCGAGTGCCGCATACTTTCAAAGATCATGTCGGGGTGCTCACGATGAATGATCTCAAGCAAATTTGAGATTACGTTAATCGGCAAGTCGCCTTCACTGTCGATAAAACCAAGATATTCACCTCGACTCTTAGTGATGGCCGCTCGAAGCGCCGCCCCCTTTCCTCGGTCTTCTTCGAGTGGCAAAAGTGTGAGCCGGTCAGAAGAGTCGGTTTCCAGTTGTGTTTCACTGAGTTCGGTACTTGTTTCGGATACAACAAGGATCTCGTACGAAAACTCAGCCGATGACAGCTTGTCGGTGGTCTCGGCAATGAGTTCGTGGAATCGCGATTCGGGATTGTGGATGGGTACGACCAAAGTGAAGTCGAGTTCAATTGGTGGTAGTTCCATCAAGGAAACGTCGCCGGCAGCGTCACGGGCCGCCGCGGAGGCGAGTGCCACAATCGCTGGGATCCCGGTTGCGAGCAATGTCAGGAGGCTTACAATCAGCATTATCATCGCGACTGAAGTCATGGATTGATGACGTAGCGTGATCAAGATGATTGCGAGGGCGACGCCGAGCCAAGGTGTGAGCGCGACCAGCGAACGGCGCGCCAGATGAAAGTAAATGAACAGACTAATCATGCCGATCACTGCAGATGCAAAAGCTAGGAGACCGACTATAGGAACAGCACGGGTGTAACTCGAACCGAAGAGAACGTGAACTACAAGTCCAGAAAGTACCGTGAGGGCGCAAGCCGAAAGAATGCCAAGTAGGACCGTGAACTTCAGCGCCTGCACGAAGGCCTTTCGGCTTGAGAGACCGGTGCCCTCCCCGCTCACCCAGTGCGGAAAAGCCACGGCGACTATCGCACTGGGCACGAAGAGAGCGATGTGGGCAGCAATCGCTCCGGCTGCATACTGACCAGCGACCGTGGCAACGAAGAAGTGACGAGCGAGAAAAGTATCGACGCCAATCAAAGCGGTGTAACTTCCAATGGACGCAATCGACAAAGTCATGTCGCGTCGAGTACTACGCACTACCGATCGTTGTGAATCACCGCGCAACTTCTGGCGTGCGGAAAAGAGTAGTGAGATCGTTGAAAATGCCTGCGCGAAGATGGTGGCAATGATGGCGCCCGTCACGCCAGCGCCGGCCAAGACCAGTCCCGCACCGAACAGAAGACGGACGGGTCCACCACCGGCGAACACGGCGAATGCCACCGCGCGAAAGCGATACTCGCCAATGAGCGCCCCCTGCAACACGGCTCCAACGGTTGCAAAGGGAATCCAGGCGGCAACCAAGTAAAGCGGCAATGGTGAGCTGATGTATAAGAAACCATCAATTGTCGGGGTCAATGCCGCGAACGCAAGCATGGCGAAGAAACCAACCATGAAGGCTCGCCAAATCAGTCTGCTAAGCGAGAATGACTGACCGTTATTAATGTGGCCAATGACCGCCTGCGTGACAGCCAATTGAGCGGCGCCGACTGGCACCGCCATCAAGCTGAGGATGCTGAGTATCGCCCCCACAGCTCCGTAGTGCGCCGGTCCAAGCAAGCGACTGACGACAATGTGGAAGAAAAAGTTCGATGCGTTGACGCCAGCAGTTGCCAACAGAAATGACACTGCACCGCGCCCGAAGATACCAGTGGTCAAACGAGACCATAAAGTTGTCGCAGTCCTTGACATATTTCTTGTTTTTTCAGTCACAACGCTCCCACGAGTGAGTTAAACAGTCCGATCCAACTGCGGCCCTTTTCAAATTCTCTCAACAACTGTGCAGATCAAATCTGCACTTTGACGGACCGGCACATTTATTCACTCTGGATCTTCAAAGACCATGCCACCTGCCTTCGCGGGCAAGTTGCAAATACATCCGGTCATCGGGCTTGGAGTCCATCAATCAAAGGGGGTAATGAAATTATGAGTCTTCAACTTCTTTACGAAATTCAATGTGTTCTTCTACCGCTCTCCTTCACAAAGTCCATTGAGAACGACGAGTCTCCCTCAACGCACTCGACCCCCTCTAGAAAAGGGGGTCGAGTGCGATTCAGATTAAACTTGCCGTTACTTCACTAAATAGTTCACCTTGCAAGACTGTCCATCAGGTTCGGTGATAGTCAAGGTGTGCCAACCCTTCGCTGAACCCGCCGGAACCGTAATCTTGATTATCAATACGTTGCCGTAGTCGTGTTGTACGCCAACTTTCGTACCGGGCTCATTGCTCGTGATCGTGGGCTGACCGTAGAATCCGCCACCCGTGATTGCGAGGCGGCGCGTCTTGCCCACTCTCGCGAAACCATGCACTTTGCGGGCGAACAAATGACGCCGCCCGTGATGCGCGATAGTCGTCGTCGTGGTTACCGGCGCGGTTGTCGTTGTGACCGAAGTGGTACTCGTGGTTGGGCTGGTCGTCGTCGTTCCGCCACCGCCACCGCCCAGCGTCGTAGTTGTAGTCGGAGGTGCTGGTGGGCAAACCTGGTTACCGTATCCGTATCCAAACACGCCGTATTGGTTGTAACCGTAACCGAACGCGTTCCCGCTTCCGTAACCGAATCCCCCGCCACTGGAGTTATAACCGTATCCGCAACCAACGTTGTAGTCAGCGAGTGCATTTGGAGTGGAAACTAGGCTCACAAACAATCCCGAAAGGAGAGCTAGTGCGATGAGTCCTGGCAGAATCTTCTTCCGATGACTAGCCCCGATCATTCACGAATCTTCCTGAACTGATCTCCCGCAATACGCGAAAATGCCCTCCGTGCAAGAGAAACTGGAGTTGCTAAGACAACCAGAACCTCAACACGAAGGGCACTTCTCAGATGAACAATACTGCAACGAATCGCGTGAAGGTGGAATCCGGCGGGCAGGGCGTCGTCGCGCACGTCGGGCTACACGCACTGGGTAGTGTGGCCGACGCGTTGGGACTTGGCGCGGCGCTCTCGTCTCGTCTCGACTACGCGGGTGAACGAGTCCCTCTGCACGACCGAGGCAAGGTGCTCGTGCAGATGGCCCTCGTGCTCGCCGGCGGCGGAGAGAGTTGCGCCGACGTCGAACACCTGCGTGCACAAGTCGATCTTTTCGGTGACGTTCCTTCGGACTCGACGGTCTATCGAACTTTTCACGAGTTCGATGCCGATCAGCGTGGCGAGTTCGCGCGAGCCCTCGCCGAGGTGCGCGAGAAAGTCTGGGCGAAGCTCGATACGACCGGTGGTCCCGTGATCCTCGACTTTGATGCGTCGCTGGTGATGGGGCTCGCCGAGTCCAAGGAGAAAGCCGCGTCGACCTACAAGGGTGGCTTCGGTTTTCATCCCTTGTTCTGCTTCAGTGATCTCACCGGCGAGACGCTCAGCCACACGCTTCGTCCGGGCAACGCGACCGCTCATAACGCGGCCGATCACGTCGGAGTCTTAGACGCGGCCCTCGCCCAACTGCCCGCATCAATTCGCACCGGTCACGGCGTCGGTGACGAGTTCACGCCATCTCGTCAGGTCATCGCGCGCGCCGACAACGCGGGCTGCACCTTCGAATTCTTGGCGGCGTGTCGGGCCCGCAAGGTCAACTTTTCGGTGACCGCCCGAGCCAACGCCCGCTTACAGAGCGCTATTTACGCGGTTTCCGCGCGCGAGGACCTCTGGCAACCTTCGTTGACGCAAGACGGCACACTGCGTCGTGGAGCCAGCGTCTGTGAGGTGACCGACTACCTCACCTTCCGAAAGATGCCGAGCGGCACGCGCTGCATCGTGCGCCGAGAGCCCCTTCACCCCGGCGCCCAGCGCAGTCTCTTTCCGAGCGACGAGTTTCGCTACTGGGGCTTCTACACCGACTGCGAGGGCGACGCCGTGGAGTTGGATCTCGTCATGCGAGCCCACGCCCACGTCGAAGACCATATCCAACGACTGAAGGAGTCCGGGCTCACTCGCTTTCCCTTCACGAAGTTCGAGGCCAACGCCAACTGGCTCATGACCGTCGCGATGGCCGGTGACCTCGTGCGGTGGTTCCAGTTGTTGTGTCTTGAGGGTCGCTGGCGCGACGCGCGACCGAAGGCGCTGCGCTGGGAGATCTTTCACGCGCCTGGACGCATCGTGCGCAGTGCCCGGCGAGTCGTCGTTCGTCTCCTCGAGGGTTGGCCCACGGCACAACAACTACTCACCGCCTACCAACGAATCGTCTTACTCACCTGACGCGATCCACGTTCGCTTCAGCCTGACCCACGAGGACCACGTTCCGTCTCGTTGCCGGTCGTGAGTCATTTTGCATGGTCGAAATTCGGGTGGAGAACGACGTCGGCTTCCAACCGTCACGCGGTCGACACTCAGCGAGTTCAATCACCCAAAAATGGTGCCGAGAGACGATTCGCGGGCCCGTCATGAATGATTGAGGCTAGAGATCTTCTCCCGAATTTGCTCAACCATAATCAACCTCCAATACGGCGACTTCAATGTTTCCCTATACCGAACGCTATCAGGCTTTCTTCGCCCATGCTTAGAAGCAAGTCTCCCAAAGAATACTGGGGTAAAGGGAAACCGTGTGTGTCAATTCTGTGAAACTTACCCCTCGAACCTGAGGGTCGCCGAATAATTCAACATGGAAGTTTTGGCTAGTCGACGTCGCACTCATTTCAGGATCCAAGGAGCTTTTGCAATCTAAGCCACCTACTCGCAAGGCAATCGCAAGCGAGTAAAAAGTCCTCCACAACGACGCCCATGTTGGCGTTCGTCAGACCAGATGTGGAAAGAATATCTCAATCTCTCGCTGCGCTGACGCCGCCGAGTCGGAACCGTGCACGAGATTCTCTCGATGCCCAATTGCGAGGTCGCCCCGGATCGTTCCCGGTGCAGCGTCCTTCGCATTCGTTGCTCCCATGAGACTCCGCACTACTTGCCACGTGTCCTCGGGGCCCTCCACGACGGTCAAAAGTGAAGGTCCCTGCGTTATGAACTCAACGAGTTT
This sequence comes from Acidimicrobiales bacterium, assembly GCA_035532375.1. Lineage (GTDB taxonomy): Bacteria > Actinomycetota > Acidimicrobiia > Acidimicrobiales > RAAP-2 > RAAP-2. The sequence continues at coordinate 10,996 of DATKRC010000063.1, read as the reverse complement.
GTCGTAGTAGGGCTTACCCCGGTGTTCGGCGTAGTGACGCTCCGCCGTGACGTGGTCGATCGTGCGCAGCTCGGCTGCGACGATGCGCAGTTGCTTGTCTTCCAGACGACCAAGAATTCTACTGACGAGACCACGCTCGACGCCGTCGGGCTTCACGATGAAAAGCGTTCTATCCACGACGAAGCAATCTAACAGTCCCTACGTCAGGTGACGAGAGCGCACCCCCATCACCTCGCCGCGGACCTCGGCCACGAGATAAAGGCTGCCCGCGACGACGATCAGGTCTTCGTCGGTGGAGCGTTCACGCGCGTGCGCCAATGCGGCGATCGCGCTCGGGTGTTCGAAGGCGACGCCGCCATGGCGACGAATCGCGTTCGCGACCTCGCTCGCCGAAACGGCCCTCGTTGAGTGCGGCGCGCAACAGTGGAACTCGGTGAAGCCGAGGGTGACGAGCGGCTCGACCATGTCATCGATGTCGCGTCCGCTCAACATGCCGAGGACGCAACGTCGTTCTCCCGCGACGTGGAACGCGCCGTCCAACGTCGCGACGAGTGCCTTCACGCCGGCCGGATTGTGAGCACCGTCGACGACGATCATCGGCTTTCTCGAAATCAACTCCATTCGACCGGGCATTCTTGCCTTGGCCAGCGTCGAGGTGACGATGTCGTCACCGAGGGCTCGACCCAGGAACGCTTCGGCCGCCACGATCGCCGTCGCGGCGTTCACGCCCTGGTGTATTCCGTGCAGCGAGACGAAGACTTCGTCGTATCGCGTGAACGGCGTTCGAAGTGTGATCGCCCGGCCGCCCACCGCCAGCTCGTTTTGTTCCAGTTCGAAGGTTTCCCCAATGAGCCAGAGGTCCGCGCCGAGTTCATCGACGCGACGTTGCGCGATCTCGATGACAATCGCGTTGGTCGTGCCCACGATGGCGACTCCGTCGGAGCGAAAAATGCCAACTTTGTCGCTGGCAATGGCCCCGATTGTCGGGCCGAGTACCGCCGTGTGGTCAAGGTCGACGTTCGTCAGCACCGCCACCACGCTGTCGATGACGTTGGTGGAGTCCCAGGTGCCGCCCAGACCTACTTCGACGACCGCGACGTCGACCCCCTCGTCCGAGAAATGCAGGAACGCGGCCACGGTCAAGAGTTCGAATCGGGTGAGGGCAATGCCGCTCACCGATTCGACGTCGGAGAGTCGTTGAATGAGCGCAATGAACTCCTCGTCATCGATCGGCTCGGAATTCACGGCAATTCGTTCGTTTACCGCGTGAAGGTCCGGACTCGTGAAGGCTCCCACCCGAAGACCGGTCGCGCTCAACAAGGCACTGATCAGGGTCGTGGTCGAGCCCTTGCCGTTCGTGCCGGTGATGTGGATCGCGGGGTAATCGTGATGCGGTTCGGCGAGCATCGCCAGGGTGTCAATCACTGGCTGCAGGGTCGGGATCTCTTGTCGGTTCGGGGCGACCCGTTCGTAATCAACGTGTGATTCGAGCCACGTCAGCGCGTCGGCATACGACGTGAGGCGCACGCCCTAGCTCGCGCGACGGGTGCGCGTCGCCTTTCGCAATTCGTACTCTGGGGCGACCTTGTCGCGAACCGATTCGGTGGTGACGACGCACCGGACAACGTCAGTGCGTCCGGGGACGTCGTACATCGCTTCCAACAAGACCGCTTCTAGGATGGAGCGAAGTCCGCGCGCGCCGGTGCCGCGCTCGAGCGCGAGGTCGGCAATCGCTTCCAAGGCACCCTCGTCGATGACCAACTCGACACCGTCCATCGCGAGTACTTGTTGAAACTGCTTCACCAGTGAGTTCTTCGGTTCGGTCAGCACGCGGATCAACATGTCGCGGTCGAGTTGTTGGACGGCACTCACGATGGGAAGGCGTCCGATGAACTCGGGAATCAATCCGAACTTGACGAGGTCCTCGGGCAAAGCGTGGCGAAACAGTTCGATGTCGCCCTTGCGCTTGGATTCCACCGGCTGATTGAAGCCCATGGACTTCGTGCCGAGTCGGCGTTCGATGATCTCTTCAAGCCCCGCGAAGGCTCCGCCGACCACGAACAAGATGTTGGCGGTGTCGATCGTGATGAACTCTTGGTGCGGGTGCTTTCGTCCGCCCTGGGGTGGCACGCTCGCGACTGTGCCTTCGAGGATCTTCAAGAGCGCTTGTTGCACGCCTTCGCCCGAGACGTCACGGGTGATCGATGGGTTCTCGGCCTTTCGCGCGATCTTGTCGATCTCGTCGATGTAGATAATGCCGCGTTCGGCGCGCTTGACGTCGAAGTCAGCGGCCGACAGGAGCTTCAACAGGATGTTCTCGACGTCTTCGCCGACGTACCCGGCTTCGGTGAGCGCGGTGGCGTCGGCGATGGCGAAGGGCACGTTCAGCATCCGGGCCAACGTCTGAGCGAGGAACGTCTTGCCGCACCCGGTCGGACCGAGGAGCAGCACGTTCGACTTGGCGACTTCTACGTCGTCTTCGTGCAGTGGTCCCGTTTGAATTCGCTTGTAGTGGTTATAGACCGCGACCGCGAGGATTTTCTTGGCTTCGACCTGACCGATGACGAATTCGTCTAAGAACGCGGAGATCTCGCGAGGAGTGGGTAGGTCGTCGAGAACGAACTCGGGACGGTCACCGAATTCGTCGGCAATGATGTCGTTACACAGGTCGATGCACTCGTCGCAGATGTACACGCTGGGTCCCGCGATGAGCTTCTTTACCTGCTTTTGACCCTTCGCGCAGAAGCTGCACTTAATAAGGTCATTGCTCTCACCAAACTTTGCCACTGATTCCCTCCGACACGACCTCCGCCGCGACCATCCTACGAGCCGATACGGTCAATTCTTGGTACCTACGGTCGAGCGGTGATGACTTCGTCAATGAGCCCATATTCCACTGCCTCGGTGGCGCTGATGATGAAATCCCGGTCGGTGTCTTTCGTGATGCGCTCGACCGACTGGCCGGTGTCCTGGGCCAACATGTCGTTCAACATGTCCTTCATGCGCAAGATCTCGCGGGCCTGAATCTCGATGTCCGAGGCCTGTCCCCCGACGCCGCCCCACGGTTGGTGCAACAACACCCGCGCGTGTGGTAAGGCGAATCGCTTGCCCTTGGCACCGGCGCCGAGCAGTACCGCCGCGGCCGAAGCGGCCTGGCCGAAACAGAACGTCGAGACGGCGGGCTTGATGTACTTCATCGTGTCGTAGACCGCGAGCAGTCCGGTGATATCGCCGCCCGGAGAGTTGATGTAGAGGTTGATGTCCTTATCGGGGTCCTCGGATTCGAGAAAGAGCATCTGCGCGCAGATCAGGTTGGCGATCGTGTCGTCGATCGGCGTGCCGAGGAAGATGATTCGTTCGCGCAATAGCCGGCTGTAGAGGTCATAGGCGCGCTCACCCCGATTCGACGATTCGACGACCGTGGGGACGAGGTAATTCTGGGCTCTGAAGTGTTCGTTCACCCGACCACCTTACGCGTCAGATTCTGCAGAATCGTCGGTGTCGTCACCGGTTTCGACGTCGTCCGACTCCATCTCATCGCCCCCGACGGACTGATTGGCGCGAAGCATCGCGTTGTCGATCTCGACGCCTTCGGGGTCGACGTAGGTCACGTTCTCACTCAACCATTTCGACGCCTTCATCTTCGAGACCTCGGCCGCGAAGCTGACGACGCGTCCGGAGTCGCGCAAGTTGGTCCGAAGTAGGTCCGAGGACACACCCATCGCCTCGGCGGTTCGCTCGAGTTCCTCGTCAATCTCCTCGGAGGTGGCTTCGAGATGTTCTGCCGCGACGAGTGCGCGCATAGCCAAATCGACTCGAACCGCTCGCAGCGCGTCTTGTCGCAACGTGGTCAGAAGATCCTCGGGCGTTTGGTTGGTCACCTGCAGGTACATCTCCAGCGTGAGCTTCTGGGCGGCTAGTCGCTCGCCGAGTTCGTGCAGACGCTCGTTGGTCTCGGTGTTGATGAGCACGTCGGGCGCCGCTCCTTCGGCGACGAGTTCACTCAACGCGATCAACGCGGCGTCACGTTGAGACATCTGGGCTTCGATGATCTTGCGTCGACGCATTTGAGCAAGGATCTCGTCGCGCATCTCTTCGGCGCTCGTCCACTCGGAGTTCTCCGCGACCCACTCGTCACTCAACTCTGGGAGCACTCGTTCTTGGACCTGCTTCAACGTCAACTCGAAAGTTGCGACGCTGCCGTCGCCGAACGGCGCATTCAACTTGAGTTCTTCACCCGCTTTGAGTCCCAGGATCAAATCGTCGACACCTTCGGCGATCGATCCCGATCCGACGGTGTACATGAAGTCGGTCATGTCCAGAGGTTCGGCCTCGGTGGCGATCGGTTGGACATGCACGTCCATGGTGACGAGGTCGCCGGTAACGATCGGTCGCTCGACGGGATTGAGTACGGCGTCGGTTTGGAGGTAGCGGTTTATCTGGGCGTCGACTTCGGCGTCCGTGACGACGGGCGAAGGAATGGTGACGCGAAGTTCGCGTTGGCCCTTGATGGAAATCTCCGGGCGAACCTCGACCTCGGCTTCGAAGGTGAGCAGACCTTCGTCTTCGCCAGCAGTGATATTGATGTCCGGCTGACCAATGGGGTCGATGAGCGAGTCGGCGACGGCGCGAGCGTAGAAATCTGGAAGCGACTCACGAATCGCCTCGGAGCGAAGCACTGACGGTCCACCAATGTTCGCGATCAGGACGTTCTTTGGAACCTTGCCCTTGCGAAATCCTTTGACCGAGACCTGCTTGGACAACGTTTTGGCCGCCGCGTCCATGGCCTCATCCATTTCCAGGTCGTCGATTTCGACGGTGAGCATGACTCGGTTGTTCTCTAAAAGGGTGGTCGTGGCGCGCATAGGAGATGCCAGCCTAATGGAATGGCTGCAATCGACTAAATCATGATCACGAGGGCGTCAGCCAAGGCGGTAGCAATTGCGCGGTCGCCTCGCACGTCGGTCGCCGACGCCGAGAGAAACGCCGCCGCACTGATCCGCCCGGCCGCTCGACGCCAGAAGAGTGCGACCGGCGTCGTAATCTCGAGTGTCGGAGTCTCGGCACTATCACTGATCGCGCCTGCTCGACCGCCGGCGACGCCGATGAGCACCGACCGGGCCAGACGACCGGACAGATTGAGTCGCACCAGGGTTCCGTCCGGTGACTTCATTCGTTTTCCCACCACGTACGGCAGCGCCGCCTCGAATCGATTGACGACGATCTCTTCACCAGGTCCGTGGTCGTCTTCGGGTTGCAACAAAGCGTCGCGAATGTCCTGGAGATGAATCCAGCTGTCGACGACCCGAGTCTCTTGGAACCGGTGAAACGGACGTTCGCCTTCGGGACTCCATCCGACTTTTTCCCACGCGGCGTCATTGAGCTCGCGCAAGGCTGCGATCGAGCGTGCGCTCTGGATTCGGAAGTCGTCGAGGACCTCGATTCCCGGCCGATCACGATCGGCCTGCACGAAGGCCTCGTTGAATTCGCCGATCGGGTTGTGCACGTAGTCGGGCCATGATCCGTGGTGCTGCGGCACAGGTTCGCCGTGCAACATCTTTTCGAATCCCACCAGGTGACTGACGACGTCCTTGACGCTCCATCCCGGACATGGCGTCGGGGCGTCGTAACTCTCAGGCGGAAGCGGCCGGATCAAGCGGTCGATCGAACCCCACGTCGTCTCGAGAGCATCGATGATCCATTCGTACGCCACAGCCGACTCCTTCCTCTGTTCGCAAGCCTACGAAGTGTGCGGGCATTAATTACGGTCTCATGGGTTTTATAACGATGGTGGGAACGGAGTTGTCAACAGGTGTCACACCGCAAAGCAAAATTGCGAATTAATGAATCCAAGTGAATGGACCACATCCCCAGACCGCTTGTCGGTTATTTCGTCGCGGTAATGCAGCGGGCGGCTGATGCTACCTAGATACTCGCGGCCCGAGGGCCAGGAATTCCAAGCATTCACCTTCGCGCTCGATCCCACGCCCGAACAGGCGATTCAAATTACTCGATTCTTCGGGGCCCGACGCAAGGCTTTCAATTGGACGCTTGACCAGATCAAGGGCGACATCGAACGCTATCGGGAGACTGGTGAATCAACCATCAAACCTTCGTTTTATTCCCTGCGCAAGCGCTGGAATGCGGACAAGTCATCGATTCGCGTCAACGCTGAAACCGGCGAGATCTGGTGGCCCAAGTTCTCGAAGGAAGTCTTCGCAGACGGAGTGCGCGGCGCCACCGACGCCTATTGGCACTGGCAGAAGTCGCGAGCAGGCAAGACCGCCGGGCGCAGCTTGGTTATCGCGCCACAATTGGGACCAGGAGGTCCGGCGTCATATCTCATTATGAGTTGGCCAATCTTGGCCCATTAGGATGAAGAATCCTCTGTGAGCATCATTGAGCAGACAGCACGACGGGATGTAGCGCAGCTTGGTTAGCGCGCCTGGTTTGGGACCAGGAGGTCCCGGGTTCGAATCCCGGCATCCCGACGCTGCGGCGCTGTGGGCGCAGTGTCCGACGGGAATGGAAGTCTCGTTCTTCTTCTCGGACGACGCCAGCACGAAGTGGACGTTGCTACCGACAAGGCAGTTCACTGGCACTGGAGGTGGTTACTTCGATCCCGTCTCCAGCTCGTTGGCATATTTGGACTACGGAGGACCCCGTTCGCTCTATCGAGTCATTGACGCGGGACGCCACATGACCGAAGTCGGAACGCTGCAATGTTTAAAGGTCAACTCGGGCGTTAATTCCATGGTCTTCATCTCCGAGCGCAGTGGTCTGGCCATCTGCTCACCCGAAGGTGTTGGGATTTCAAATCGTTTGGAGCGAACGACAGACGGGGGCGCGAAGTGGAGTCGAGTATTCCCATAACGGTTGCTCACCTCCGCGTCAACTTCAGATTTGCCAGTGCAACAATGAAGTCATGAGCGAGTGGAATACTCCCCCATTTCGACACGATTCATTCTCGAAGTCAGCTATGCACGATCGAAGGTCGTTCCTGCGACGAGCGCTCGGCGTGGGTGCCATTGCCGCTGCCGCCGTCGCGGGCGCGATTTATGTCGAGGACCGAAAACCGACAACTACGACCACGACTATTCGGCCGACAACAACAACGGCGAGCGGCCCGGCGACCGCGGCATCGTGGGCGCAACTTGGCGCGTCGCTCTCGGGTTCGTTGGTCCTTCCATCCGATCCCCGTTACGCCATCGACAGGTTGCTCTACAACTCCAAATTCGTCAATCTCCATCCGCGCGCTATCGCCTTATGCGCCACGCCAGATGACGTGGCGCGCTGCATCGACTTTGCGACATCGCATGATGTGGCGATTGCCGCACGCTCAGGCGGTCACAGTTACGGCGGCTATTCGAGCAGCGACGGACTGGTGATCGACGTGAGTCGGATGGCGTCGATCAGCGTCGATACGAACGCGAACATAGCGCGCGTGGGTGCGGGCGCGAAGTTGATCGACGTGTACAACGTGATTGGACGCGCCGATCGGTTACTGCCGGGCGGCTCGTGCCCGACCGTCGGAATCGCGGGACTTGCCCTTGGCGGCGGCGTCGGCGTCTTCGGACGGAAATTCGGTCTCACCTCTGACAACATCCGATCGGTCACAATGGTCACCGCCGACGCTCGAATCGTTACGGCCGACGAACACACGAACAGCGACCTGTACTGGGCCTGTCGTGGTGGTGGTGGTGGCAACTTCGGCGTCGTCACATCGTTCGAGTTCGGCGTGCACGCTATGCCGGAGGTGACGTTGTTCACCTTGCAATTTCCCTGGGCTGCCGCTTCGACGATGTTGAGCGCGTGGGGTCTGTGGACGAACACCGCACCTGACGAACTCTGGTCGAATTGTCAATTGCTGTCACAGGGTACATACGGGTACCTGGCACAGATCGCCGGCGTGTACTGCGGGTCGTCGAACGAACTCTCGAGCGTGCTCGCTCCACTCAAAACCATGATCGATACCGCGTCGACGTATTCCTTCAGCGGATCCAACAGTTATCTCAGCGCCATGGAGATCGAGGCGGGATGTTCGGGACTCACGATTGCCGCCTGCCATCTCACGACGCAAAACCCGGCTGGGCGACTTAGTCGCGAGGCATACTCCGCCAAGTCGAGTTACGTCGACGCGCCAATGAATGACACTTCGGTCGCCGACTTCATTAGCGCGGTCGAGAATCTGCATGTGCGCGCGCCGACCGTTGGTGGTGGTCTCGCCTTCGATTCTTACGGGGGTGCCATCAATCGAGTGGCGAGTGACGCCACGGCGTTCGTTCATCGCGACAAACTCGCCTGCATTCAAGCGACCTATTCGTGGTCGAGCGCGACGTTGACGTCCACGATCGCTGCTGGGGCACAGTGGCTCACGTGGCTCGGCGCGAATGTCTTTGATCCGACGTCCGGGGCGTACCAGAACTACATCGATCCGACGCTCGCCAATTGGCAAGCCGCCTACTACGGGTCGAACATGGCGAGACTGATCACCGTCAAGAACAAATACGATCCCGATGACTTGTGCTCGTTCGCTCAGTCGATCCCATTGGAGTAACGGCCCTGGCCACTCGTTCGATTTAGCAAGGCGGAATCGTTAGCGGATACGTTCATCGAACCTGGTGCCCCCGGCAGGAGTCGAACCCGCAACCTGACGGGTAGAAACCGTCTGCTCTATCCAGTTGAGCTACAGGGGCGTATCGCCAATCGTACTGAACGGGTGAGCGTTTCTTGGCTCAACTGAAGTGTGCTGTGCAATACTGGATTCACTTGGTGGGCGTAGCTCAGTTGGTTAGAGCGCCAGGTTGTGGTCCTGGAGGCCGCGGGTTCGACCCCCGTCGCTCACCCGACGCAACACCCGGCTCCGCCGCTTCGACGGTCGGAGTCGGGTGTTTTTTTGTCGCACGTACGCGTACCGCCGAGTAGATTTCGGGTGGAACGCCGCGCATGGCGTTCGACTGGAGAGACCAATGACTATCGTTCGTGACTCGTTTTACATCAATGGCCAATGGGTGAAGGCCAGTTCGCCCGAAACTCTCGAAGTGACTACGTCGGGAACCGGTGAACTTTACGCCACCATCCCCGCTGGCACGGTCGAAGAGGCAAATCGCGCCGTCGAAGCGGCGGCGGCGGCCTTTCCCGCGTGGTCGAACACCAGTCCCAAAGAACGAGGTGAGTTCTTAATGCGCATTTCGGAGAAGTTGGCCGAGCGCGATGACGAAATCGCACTCGTCATCGCCAACGAGGTCGGCATGCCGTTGATGCTCTCCAAGGGAATCCAAGTCGGACTGCCGACGATGGCGTTCGCCGAGAACGCCACACGCGCGGCGGAGTTCGATTGGGAAGAAGAGTCTGGGAATTCTACGTACGTCCGCGAACCGGTCGGCGTCGTCGCGGCCATCACGCCGTGGAACTACCCGCTCTACCAAGTCTCGTTGAAGGTCGCCGCGGCGTTAGCGGCCGGCTGCACAGTCGTATTGAAGCCGAGCGAGGTGGCGCCCATCAACGCGTTCATCCTCGCTGACATCATCGACGAGGTCGGACTACCCAAGGGCGTCTTCAATCTCATCACGGGATTGGGACCGGTGGTCGGCGAAGCGATCGTGGTGCACCCCAAGACCGACATGGTCTCATTCACGGGATCGACGCGTGCCGGAAAGCGCGTGATGCAACTGGCCGCCGAAGGAGTGAAGAGGGTCTCGCTGGAACTCGGTGGGAAATCGGCCAACGTGATCCTCGAAGACGCAGATTTCGGTGCTGCGGTCGCCGACGGGATCTTCCAGTGCTACCTCAACTCGGGACAGACCTGCTCGGCATTGACGAGAATGTTGGTACCGCGTTCCAAGTTGGCCGAGGTCGAGGACCTCGCGGTCACCACGTCGGCCGGCTTCGCACCGTCGGACCCCATCACGGGTTCGAGTTTGCTCGGACCCCTCGTCAGTGCCGTACAACAACAACGCGTCCGCGATTACATCAATAAAGGCATCGACGAGGGCGCGCGACTCATCACCGGAGGCACTACTCCTCCAGAAGGATTGGAGCAAGGCTTCTACGTGCAGCCGACGATTTTCTCCGACGTTCGCACTGACATGACGATCGCGCAAGAAGAGATCTTCGGACCGGTGCTCTCGATCATCCCGTTCGACACTGAGGAAGAAGCGATCGCGATCGCCAACGACTCTGCGTACGGACTCGCCGGTGGCGTCTGGGCCGGTACCGACGAGAAGGCCTTCGAAGTCGCGCGAAAGATTCGCACCGGACAGTTATCGATCAATGGGGGCGCCTTCAATCCGCTCGCTCCGTTCGGCGGCTACAAGCAGTCGGGCATCGGTCGAGAGCGCGGACTCTACGGCTTCGAGGAGTTTCTCGAAGTCAAGGCCATCCAACACAACTAATCCGTTGGCCACCGGCGTGTGGTTAGACTCGTCTCGCGCCGGTAGCTCAATTGGCAGAGCATTTGACTCTTAATCAACAGGTTCCGGGTTCAAGTCCCGGCCGGCGCACCAAGGATGATCAGGGTTTTTGGAGCGAATTGGGCTCCAAGCCCGGAGCCAACACCACGCCAAAACCACACAATGTCGATTTTGACGTAGCATTCGCTGATGAGCGGTGGCATTAGGCAAATGGGTCCAGGCGTTTGGGAAGTTCGAATTGACGCCGGGCGCGACCCCGTGTCAGGGCGTCGACGCCAAAAGGCCAAGTGGGTCCACGGCAGCAAACGCGATGCTCAGCGGGTTCTCAATTCTCTGTCCAGCGAGGTCGACTCTGGTCGGTTCGCCGGCACCTCCGCCGTCACTTTCGACCAACTGGCCACCAGATGGCTGGCACAAGCCGAGGAGAACCTGAGTCCGACGACGCTGAGAACCTACAAGAGCCTTCTCTCAAATTGGATTCTCCCAGCACTCGGAGATCGCAAGATCGGTAGCATCCAATCCTCTGATCTGGACGATCTCTACCGAGGACTCACCAAGAGGGTCCAATTGTCTGCGTCAACCGT
>DATKRC010000062.1:0-87758 GCA_035532375.1 Acidimicrobiales bacterium | reverse complement strand
CGCCACCATCGAAGCGATGGAGGTCGAGGGCATCGTCGAGAACGCGCAGCGTATCGGTGACGAGGTACTGCGCCCGGGGCTCGAAGCCCTTGCGTCCAAGCACAGCATCATCGGTGAGGTGCGCGGACTCGGCGTGTTCTTCGCCCTCGAACTCGTCACCGACCGCGCGACCAAAGAGCCCCTCGCTCCTTACGGTTCGACTTCAGTGGCCATGAATGACATCGTGGCGGCGAGTCGCAATGAGGGTCTCTTGATCTTCACCAACTACAACCGCATCCACGTCGTGCCGCCGTGCACCATCACTGCGTCAGAGGCTCGCGATGGCCTCGACCGCCTGGACCGCGCTTTGAGCGTGGCTGACCACTACTACTCAGGCGAGTGACGAACGAGGATCGCAGAATCGTGGCCGCATCGTTGATGCGCGAGTTGGGACACGCCTTCGTGGGACACGCGTTGAGCGACGATCAACTCGACGCTCTCAGCGAGCAATTGCGTGCGCTGCACCTAGAGTTCGGTGACGCACCGATTCGAATTCGCGAATTCTCGCGCTCGGAGGTGCCGATTACGATTCCGAACGTCGAGGAGATCGGCATCCGCCAACTCTTCGCGGACTCCTTTGTCTCGGGCAGCGCCAATCCAATGGGTCTAGCCGCCCAGCTGTGGCGCGACGGCGACGTCGCGTGCATGCAAGTGACGCTCGGCAACGCCTTCGAAGGCGCACCGGGGCGTGCGCATGGCGGCGTGGTCGCAGCGTTGCTCGACGAAGTGATGGGTGTAACGAACATGCTTCACGGGGCAATGGCCCTTACCGCGCGCTTGGACATCGCCTATCACGCGCCGACCCCGGTGGGTCAACCAATCATCGCGCGCGCGTGGCTCGAACGCAAAGACGAACGCAAACATTTCGTTGAGGCCACACTGCACGCGGACGAACTTTTGGTCGCGAGCTCGAAGGCCCTATTCATCACCATCGATCGCGCGACGTTTCTCGAACAGCAGCTTGCAAAGGACTAACGATGTCCTTCCGGTTGGACCGGCGTTTCCGTTCTACCAAGGTGCCGCCGACGATCACGCCCTCGTTCTGGGGACTGAAGATTCTCACCACCGCCATGGGCGAAGCGACGTCGGACTTCTTCGTCAACCGCTTCGATCCACGTCTCGCCGTGGTATGCGCCGCGGTGGTCTTCGCCGTCGTCCTTTGGTGGCAGCTGCGGGCACCGACGTATCTGACCGTGACCTACTGGGGAGCGGTGGTGATGGTCAGCGTCTTTGGAACGATGTGCGCCGACGTCGTCCACGTGGAGTTCAAAGTCCCCTATACCGTCTCGGCCATCACTTTCGCACTGGTGTTGATCGTGGTCTTCGCGATGTGGAACCGGGTCGAGGGCACGCTGTCGATTCACAGCATCACCACCACTCGACGCGAATTGTTCTACTGGGCGGCGGTCACGGTAGCCTTCGCCCTCGGCACCGCGGTCGGCGATTTCACGGCCTACACCGCGAAGCTGGGCTATTTCAGTTCGGGACTCCTCTTCACCGGACTGATCATCCTGCCGGCCCTCGGATTCTGGCTGGCACGCACGAACTCGGTACTAATGTTCTGGATCGCGTACGTCCTGACGCGTCCACTGGGTGCGTCCTACGCCGACTGGATGGGCAAGCCCAAGTTGGTGAGTGGACTCGGTTGGGGATCGGGCAACGTGTCACTGGTGTTGACGGCCGTCATTGTCGTTGGCGTCGGGGCTCTCGCCGCCGCCGAGGCACGTCAGAAACGAGAAGTTCGTCTTTAACATGGTCCCATGCCAGCGGTCACCGTAGATAATCCACTAGAACTTCCGAAGGTCGTCAAGCCCGAAACAGCAGATCGACCCCGTCACGTGAAGTCGATCACCATGGCGCCACGCGCCCTCGAAGGCGAGGGCTTCCCGGTACGTCGAGCCTTCGCCGGAATCGACATGGCCGACCTCGACCCGTTCGTGCACATGGACCAAATGGGCGAAGTCGACTACGGACCGGGCGAACCCAAGGGCACGCCGTGGCACCCGCACCGCGGTTTTGAGACGGTGACCTACATGATCGACGGCACCTTCTTGCACCAGGACTCCATCGGCGGTGGCGGCGTGATTCAAAACGGCGCGACCCAGTGGATGACGGCCGGATCAGGCATCTTGCACATCGAGCGACCACCGGACGCGCTGATCGACTCCGGCGGACTGTTCCACGGCGTGCAGCTTTGGGTGAATTTGCCGTCGAAACTCAAGATGACCAATCCGCGCTACCAGGACATCGAAGCCGAGTCGGTGTCACTGGTGACCAACGAACAGGGCGACGCGATCATTCGCGTCATCGCCGGTTCCTTGGGCGGCATCGACGGACCGGGTTCGACCCACACGCCGATCGCAATCGCCCACGTCTCGTTGTTGCCCGGGGCGCAGCTCTCACTACCCTGGAACCCCACGTATAACGCGCTCACCTACGTGCTCGCCGGACAGGGCACCGTCGGTCTCGATCGCGATTCGATCGGCGTGGGTCAGATGGCCGTGCACATCGACGGTGACTTCCTCGTGCTCGTGGCCAATGAGTCCCAGGATTCGCGCACGCAAGCCTTCGAAGTACTGATCCTTGGGGGCGAGCCGATTCGTGAACCCGTCGCGACCTACGGACCGTTCGTCATGAACACGCGTGCCGAATTACAACAGGCCTTCGAGGACTACGAGGCCGGCCGACTCGGTCAGATTCCGGCCGAGCACATCTAAGACGACGCAGAACGGTGCACGAGGAACGTGCCAGTCGATCGGCTGATCAATTTCTCGTCGTCACTCGATATCGTCGCCTCAGCGTAGGCGATCTGACGAGTTAGTCGAACCACGTCGCCGCGAATCACGTAGTGGTTGTCGAGAAGAGCGGGGCGCATGAGTTCGGTCGTCATCTCGATCGTCGCCTCGGTGCGGTCGCGACCGACGAGTGCAGCGTTGATGCAAAAGTTCATCGCGGCATCCAAGATCACCGAGTGCACGCCAGCCTGGACCGCACCGTGAGGGTTGCACGCCAACTGCGTCGGTCTGAACGATCCATTCACCCAGCCGAGGTCCTCGCCGTCGACGCCGTAGCTCTCGAAGATCCCGCCGATGGCGCCGATGATCGCCATCCCACCGTCGCCCAGCCAGCGCTCCATGCTCTTTCGTTCGCTCACGACTGCGACGATAACCGCTCACCATTAGGATTCTGCGGTGGGCGTTGCCCACTGAACGAGAGGTTGGACCATGCCGACAGCAGTGATCGTGGACGCCGTGCGAACCCCCGGAGGCAAGCGCAACGGGAAACTCAAGAACTGGCATGCAGTTGACCTAGCCGCCGAAGCCCTGAAGGCCATCGCCGCTCGCAATAACCTCGATCCCGCACTCGTCGACGACGTCATCATGGGCTGCGTTTCACAGGTCGGCGAGCAGGCGTTCAACGTCGGTCGTAGTGCGGTGCTGGCGGCCGGCTGGCCCGAGTCGGTACCGGCCACGACCATCGATCGCCAATGCGGATCGTCCCAGCAGGCACTGCACTTTGCCGCGCAGGGCGTCATGGCCGGCGCTTATGACATCGTGGTCGCCGCCGGCGTCGAAGTGATGTCGCGGGTCACCATGGGCTCATCGATCGGCAAGGATTCGGGTTGGCCCTTCGGTCCGAGCGTCGCCGCACGTTACGAGCCGGTAGGGGGTCTGAAGAACCAGGGCATCGGCGCGGAAATGATCGCCGACCAATGGGACGTCTCGCGTGAAGATCTCGATGCGTTCTCAGCGGAGAGTCATCGACGTGCGGCCCAGGCAACCGCCGAAGGTCGCTTCGAACGCGAGATCGTCCCGGTCTACGTTCGTGATGACGAAGGTCACGCGACCGACGAACTCATGAGCACCGACGAGGGTATCCGACCCGACTCATCGGTCGCGACGCTCGCGAACTTGAAGCCGGCCTTCAAAGACGACGGCAAAGTGACGGCCGGCAACTCGTCCCAGATCACCGACGGCGCATCGGCCGTGTTGATCATGAGTGAGGAGAAGGCCAAGGAGCTCGGCTACACGCCGCGCGCCAAGTTCCACTCCTTCGCGCTGGCGGGCGTCGATCCCGTCACGATGCTCACCGGACCGATACCGGCGACGAAGAAGGTGTTGGAACGAGCGGGACTGACCCTCGAGGACATTGACCTCATCGAGATCAACGAGGCGTTCGCGTCAGTGGTACTCGCGTGGCAAAAGGAACTCAACGTCGATCTTTCGAAGGTGAACGTGAACGGCGGAGCGATCGCGTTGGGTCATCCGCTGGGCGCGTCGGGCGCGAAATTATGCGCCACGTTGGTGAACGAACTTGAGCGCACCGGTGGTCGTTACGGACTCCTCACCATGTGCGAGGGTGGCGGACTGGCCAACGCCACGATCATCGAGCGCGTCGGCTAGTAACTCGTTACTTGTAGCGTGTCGCCAGATAAAAACCGGCGAACATCACCGCGAGTCCGCCGACGAGGTACCACGACGACACGGAGCCGGGCAACACGGCCAGGTAGTTCAGGATGACGATCAACATGCCGAGGCCGAGCAGCGCGACG
Organism: Acidimicrobiales bacterium; assembly: GCA_035532375.1. GTDB lineage: Bacteria > Actinomycetota > Acidimicrobiia > Acidimicrobiales > RAAP-2 > RAAP-2. The sequence goes on along the minus strand of DATKRC010000062.1, from coordinate 83,167 downwards.
ATCAGCCATCCGTACCACCGAGGACTGTGATCGTCGCTGACCGGGCGTCGAGCGGTGACTTTGCCCCGAGCTTCGGGCGCGACGTAGCGTCCGACCGTCTTGCGGTTGCCCGATTTCGGTGTCGATTTCGCCATGGGGACCAATGCTACTGAACGCGACTACGTCGTCGTCGTCGTCGCGACCGTCGTCGTCGTCGTCGATTGTTGCGTGGAAGCTTCACAAATGTATATGGTGATGCTCGAGTTATAGGGAACATGAGTACCGACGCCCGGCATCTCCTGGTAAACGGTCCCCACCTGGTTTGGTGAGCAGGTGGACGGATCTTGCGGACTGACTTGCACCTGGAGGTGTGCATTCTTAAGGGTCAGCGTCGCTTGGGCCTGGGATTCGTCGATCACACTTGGTACCAGCACCTTGCAGTATCCGGACGACGTAGTGAGAGTGATCTGATCACCAGCATTCACCAAATATCCGACCCCGGGACTGGAACTGACGACATCTCCAATCGGCACGGTGTCAGAACACACTTTCGTCGTGATTGGCGCCAACGTGAGACCAGCTTGATACAGCACCCCAGACGCTTGATCCGTTGAATCGCCAACGAGATACGGCACGGCGAACTGCGCGGCGGGTGACAACACGTAAATCGTTATCGGGTCGCCCTGGTGACCTTTGGTGGCGGCCGCCGGTACTTGTGACAGCACGACACCCGGGGAGGGAACCGTTCCCTTGGGGGCGGTCTTGAGAAACCCAGTTTTGACGTTCATCAGATACGGCTTGGAATTCAGCTCGCTTATAGCGCTCGCCAGCTGCAGACCCTTCACGCTAGGGATCGTGATGGGTGTTGTTTGTACACCGAGGCTCACCACGAGGTCCACTTTCTGGCCCTTCTTCAACACGGTTCCCGCCTGGGGTTTCGATGAGATGACGTAGCCATCTCTAACCGTCGGCGAATGTTCCTCGCTAACGTGGTGAACTCGTATCCCTTCGGAAGACAGTTTGAAGCGGGCGGCCGATTCGGACTTGCCCACAAGATCCGGCACCGTCACCTTCGGTGTGTTCTTCTGAGTGAGGAAGTACGCCACACCTCCCGCCGCCAATAACAACAGCACGACCACGACGATGACGCTCGCGCTGTTATTACGGCGTCGCCGAACGTCCGTTCGCGGGCCGGTCATCATGGGTACGGCTTTGGTGTGTTCGCCGGGAGCGACCTTGGAGACGGCTCGAGTGGCGTCGAATCCGAAGAACGCGACGTCGTGCTGCGCGGCTCGAACGGGTTGACCTTCGGTGAAACGCATGAGGTCCGATCGGAGGTCCTCAGCCGACTGATAACGCCGGTCCGGTGACTTCGCCAGCGCCTCCATCACGATCGCTTGAAGGTCGGCGGGAATCGTCGAGTTGAACTCAGACGGCGGGGGCACGGTGCCATGCACGTGCTGAACCGACACCTCGACGGGCGAATCACCGATGAACGGTGGTCGTCCCGCGAGCATTTCGTAAAGGACGACACCCAGTGAATAGATGTCGCTGCGACCGTCGACAGGCGCACCCTCAGCCTGCTCCGGCGAGAAGTACGTCGCGGTACCCATCACCGAACCCTCTTCAGCCAGTTGGTCATCGACCGACATCGCCTGGGCGATTCCGAAGTCGGTTACCTTCACTTGACCGTCACTCGCGATCAGAATATTGCCCGGTTTCACATCGCGGTGCACCACGCCGTTGCGATGCGCGTAACCCAATGCCGCGGCGACCTGGGCAATCAGACCGGCTGAGTGCGATGCCGTGAGCGTTCGCCCGCCGCGCAACATATCGGCCAGTGACGTCCCATCGACCAATTCCATGACAATGAAGTACGTCCCGTTGTCCTCGCCCCAGTCGAACACCGGCACGATGTTCGGGTGCGAGAGGTTCGCCGCCGCCTGGGCTTCGCGCCGGAAACCCTCGACGAACAAGGGATTGGCGCTGAGTTCCGGGTACAGCGTTTTGAGCGCCACCGGTCGGTTGAGCAGAACATCCTGGGCCCGGTACACGATGGCCATCCCACCCCGGGCAATGAGGTGCGTTACCTGATAACGACCTGAATACAATCGAGGGTCATCGACAGGCTCCATATCGCGCCTAGCCTACGCCCTCTGTATTCAAGGTATTTTTCACTAGCGCTCGCATCCTGTCGCTGCGACTGAAGGACTCTTATGGGACTGCATTGCAAAGTAGCCCTCGACGAGACACTTCACAATAGGACCGGCGACCGTCGCTCCGAAGTTCTGAGTTGGTTGGAACGGCACGACGACGGCAATGGCGATGGTCGGATTCGTCGCTGGCGCAAAGGCGATCAGCCAGTCGTCGGTGTTCTTCTTTGCGTTGCCCGTCTGTGCGGTCCCGGTCTTGGCCGCTACGTCGAACTGGGCCGGGAATCCAACACCCGAAGCGGTTCCCGCGGTGACCACCTTTTCCATCAACGGCACGATGAATGCGGCCTGCGACGGTTTCAACGGCGTCTTCCAGACTGAATCCTTATAGCGCTCGATGATCTTTCCGTCCGGTGCCGTAACAAAACTCAGCAAATGCGGGGTCATCTCGACGCCACCGTTGCCAACGGCGGCCGCGACAAGAGCGTCCTGCAACGCGGTTGCTCGTACGTTTTCTTGGCCGATCGACGAATAGGCCAGGCCGGGGATGTTGTTCTTGAATGAACTCGCCGCGGGAAAGTAGCTCGCCGCCGTGCCCGGCAGATCGAGCGGCGGAATCGAGTTGTAGCCGAAGGAAGTGGCTGCCTTGAACACGTAATCGGCGCCGAGGTCAATCCCGAGCAGCGCGTACCCGGGGTCGCACGAGGGTGGCAACATCTGAGTGACGTCACCGCCGCAGGGATAGCCACCGCTGTTGCAAAGAAGCAGGTTCGAATCTGGCAACGTGGTGCACGCACCTCCGTTGCGGTTGCTGTAGAAACCCTTGGTTAGGTCGGCGGGCTTGCTCACGACGGCGGCGGCAGTCGTGATGACTTTGAATGTGGAGCCCGGTGGGAAGGTTGCACCGGTCGCTAAGGATCCCAGCGGCTCAAAGCCGTTGCTGTCGGACTTGAAATAGAGATGCCGGGCGGCCGTCTCAATGTTGATGTTCGGTGAAGTCAACGGAACAGGGTTGTAGTTCGGATTGGAGTACATCACCAGTACGGCGCCGGTCTTGGGATCGATCGCGACCGCAGCTCCGTCGATGCCTTTCAGTGCCGTACGCGCGACCGCCTGTAACGCCGGCACGAGCGTCAAGGTCACCGAGTCAGCGGCACTCGTGGGCGCGAGGAGTTGTTCGAAACTCTTCGGAGGTTGCTGGTGGGAGGCGAGAAAACCGTCGTACTGCTCTTCGATGCCGCCCACGCCGTACCAGGCCGAGGCGTAACCGACGACGCCGGACGTCAAGGAACCGAAAGGATAGACCCGTCGATAGGGGAAGTAGGGACTGTTCTGCTTCTGCGAGTACGCCAATACCGCGCCGTTCGCCGCATAGATATCGCCGCGCGGGAATTTGCCAGACGGGTTCAAGTTGCGCGGATTGTCAATGCTCGAGTTCAGTGACTTCGCTCGAAAGAATTGAATGTTCGCCGACTGCGCGACGACCACGGCGAAGAGCACGAGGATGATCGTGGCCAGTATCCGAAGGCGTCGTGACACCGATCAACCCTTCTTCAATGTGGTGGTAGTCGTCGAGGTAGTGGTTGTTGTGCTCGGCGTCGAGCACTTCGTTGCTTGACTACAAAGATACGACGCGTACTTTTTCGCCCACGACCGCGTGGGTTCCGAGATCGTCTGACCCAATTGGGCCTGATCGGTGGGTCGAAGTGAGCTGATTTTGTAATCAGTATCTTTCACCAGCATGGGCTTGAACCAGAGAACGCCGCCGGGTTGCCCCTGATACACGGCGATATATCCACCGTCGTTGCCTAAGTAATACGTCGAGTAGGCATACCAGTGCACGATGAAATACGCGCCCACGATTACTCCAGCGAACAACAGAATCGCAGCGGGCTCGCGCCACGACAGGCGACGGTGCTTGCGGCGTTTACTCGTCGACGCGCTGGTGCGAGCGACCGGTGGCGTCACCGAGGAGATGGTGCGCTTAATCGGCGTCGAAGTGACCGTGACCTCGTCGAATTCCAACAGCACCGCGGTGATGTTGTCTCGACCGCCGGCCTCTTTGGCAGCCTCGACTAATTGGACCACCGCCTCTTCGAGCGTGAAGGGTTCACTTGAAAGACGCGCCAATGTGTCACTGTCGAGTTCATTCGAAAGTCCGTCACTGCAGAGCAACAGTCGGTCGCCGGCCAATGCGTTCAACGTCATGACATCGACCGCGATCGTCTCTTCAACGCCCACGCCGCGTGTGAGTTGGTGACGTCGCGGATGCACCGCCGCCTCCTCCGGCGTCAGTCGACCCATGCGTACCCACTCCTCGGCCACACTGTGGTCGTCGGTGAGCTGACGCAGCGCCCCGTCGCGCAGTTGGTAGGCCCTCGAGTCGCCGACATGACAGAGCGTCGGCGAGCGCACACCGTCATCGTCAACGGTGAGACCCAACGCGATGACGGTCGTCCCCATGCCGAAGTGACTGGGGTTCTCGCGCGCGTCATTCAACACCGTGATGTTGGCAGCATTGATCGCGTTATAGAGGCCCTCCACGGATTGGTCCTCGGCGAATCCTGCTCTCAGCAACTCGATCGTCATCTCGGAGGCGACTTCTCCGGCCGCGTGGCCCCCCATGCCATCGGCCACGATGGCCAACGTGTCGTCGACGTACACCGCGTCCTGATTCGATTGACGTACCAGTCCAGTGTCGGTCGCCTCGGCGTGACGCCAATGCGTCAACGAACCACCTCGAAGAGGACGCCGCCGACTTGCACGATGTCACCTCGTTCCAAATGCACTCGACCGTCGACCAGTTCTTGGTTCACGTACGTGCCATTCGTCGATCCGAGGTCCTCGATCGTGAGGTCGCCCCCGTCGTTCGCGAGTCGGGCGTGTCGTGAAGAGAGGAATGAGTCGGACAAGCTGAGATCGCACTCAGCGCTACGACCGATGGTCATCGCGGCATCGACGTCGATGCGTTCACCTGACCGATCCGGGGGTTCGACGAACTCGAGTGCCAGAGAGTTCGTGCGCCGTTGACGCGTTCGCTTCTGGTAATCGATTGGTCTCGCTTGGAGCGCGGCGACGCGAGTGATTCGAAGAAAGAACAGAACCGCGACGACCATGACGAGTACTTGGAGCGGCCGAACGATTGCCGCGTAGTTCGTCGTCCCGATAAGACTCAAGCGAGCTCAATCCGAAAGTGGAGCGAGCCAATCGTGACGTCGTCACGTGGCGTTAGTGAGACGGCGGTGACGCGGTGGCCGTTCACGAACGTTCCATTAGTTGACTGCAGGTCACGAATCGCGACGCCTTCACCCGTGCGCCACACCTCGGCGTGGCGACGCGACACGTTGGAATCATTGATGATGATTTCCACCTCGGGGCTGCGCCCGATCACTAAGGGCCGGTCGCCCAGGTTGAAGGACCTCCCGTCATCGGCGATCAAGCGAGGCTGGCTCTCGCCGCCCAGGAACTCAGTCTTGACTTCGAGATTCCCGGGCTTGATGTCGTCATCGATGAATACTTCGACTTTGACGGGTCCCACGAAACTGAAACCCTCGCTCAGCGCGTGCTGGCGGACGGTCTCTTCGAGTTCACTCACCAGCGCCTTCTGGAAGCCCTCAAATCTTGCGGCGTCGACCGGGCCCAGCCATACCCGAATCTGGTTCGGCGAGATAGGACCCTGACTCGAGAGGCGCCGCGTCAAGTCCACTTCGCGCACGATACGCGAACCGATTTCAATCGGTTGCAGCGTGCTCTTGAAAGTGCGTGAGAACGTCTTTTCAAAGATCCGCTCGAGGCGACTTTCAACGCTCTTCAGGACCATAACAACATCAACTGTACCGGTGACACAGCGCAATCGACAGCGTAAGAGCCTTTGAGCGAGTCGAGTAATGTTGCAAAGTCTCGGGGCGAGTGGCGAAATTGGCAGACGCGCAGGCTTCAGGTGCCTGTATTCGAAAGGATGTGGGGGTTCAAGTCCCCCCTCGCCCACCGCGGTTCGGGTCGTCGCTGCGTGGGCCACCACCAACGGTTGAGCACTAACGCGCTGGCGAGGACAGCGCCGACGCGAAGGACTCTAAAGACCCTGCAGGTCTGTTTATCGCTTCGCTAGAGTTGCAGCGCGAGGTCGCACGCTTCGGCGTTCGAAAGTGCCGAACCCGAGGCGTAGACGCGTTCGAAGGTTTCGTCTCCTAATAACGCTCGAGTTCGAGCAAAACTTTCTTCCTCGAGAACTACTTCGGTGTCGTCCTTATAGAGTTGACCCGTTTTATAGGCATCTTCTCGCAGCGCGTCGGCGGCCCCATGCAAGGTCGCCGCACGGTCTCCGTCGCCACGCGCCGACGCGATGCACGCCGCCGAGAAGATCAGGTCTCCGATCTCACGTCGGAACCCAGTGCGACGTTCGGCCCTAAGACACGAACGCATGAGCGGTAACGCTTCGTCGAACTCACGTGAGTGGCAGCGTCCCAGCAATAAGTTGTTTCGGGGACTGTGCAGTAGTTCGTGCGCCCCGAGCTCCTCAAGGCTCGCGATCGCCTCCTCCCACAACGTCAACGCTTCCGCGAATCGCTGCTGCATCACGTAGCTTGCCGCCAGGGCACTCCGCCGGGTAGCGATCAGCATGGCGTCTTGAAGCTTCGTCGCGTCAGCGATCATCTCCAACTCGATGTCGATGCGCTGTTCGAGGGTCAACCCGCGTTCACGTGCGATGCGGTACAACATCGACCACGAAAGGATCTCGACCTTCAGGCGAGCGTTGTCACTCGTGCTCGCACGGTCGAGGGCCTCCTCAATGTAAGTGACCGCCGCCACGAAGTCTTGGTTATAGTTCGCGATTAACGCGTGGCATCCGAGTGCGCGGGCCTCTATGTCGCGCTCGCCAAGTTCACGAGACAGCTCTAGTCCGCGCGCTGCGCAGTCACTCGAAATCGCAATCTCGGCCCGGTCCGAAGTGAAGAGCAATCCAATCAAAATGCTCGCTGCCACCCACGCGGAGGCGACCTCGACGTCGCGGGCATCGCCAACGTCCTCAAGAGCGCTCAGCAGGAACGGAATTACCTCAATGTGACCCCGACTCTGAAAATATCTCTCTAGACTCGTTACCACCCGCATGATCTCACAAGCCCGCGCAGGATCCGACGCCAGGTGCGTGAACATCGCCCGGTAGTTGTCCATGTCTAGATCCAGTTGCTTGAGCCAGCGGGCCTGGAGTGGTCCAATGAATTCGCGTCCAGCCGTCGTGGCCATCGCTTCGAAGTGAGTGGCGTGGCGGTCTCGCGCTTCAAAGACCTCAGTCTCTCCGCCGGCCATTAACAACTCCTGCGCCGCGTACTGACGGATCGTCTCGAGCAGACGGAAACGTAGGGCGACGCCGTCGTGGTCGGCGACGACCAAGCTCTTTTCCACTAAGGAGTGCAGAAGGTTCGTGACATCGAATTCGTCGACCGTCTCGCTAGAGGCGACGGCCTCGGCCGCCTCTAACTCGAAGCCCCCCGAGAAAACCGACAATCGGCGCAGCACTGACTGCTCCATTGGGTTCAACAGTCCGTACGACCAGTCCACCATCGCCTGGAGCGTCTGCTGGCGGGCCATTGCGTTGCGACTTCCACCAGTGAGCAAACGGAATCGTTGATCGAGCCGTTCGCTGAGTTGCACCAGTGACATCGACGACAGACGGGCCGCCGCCAACTCCAGGGCGAGGGGGATCCCGTCCAGACGCTTGCAGACTGACGCGACAAGCGGCGCACCCTCGTCGGTCAAGACGAAACCCGAGTTCGCCGCACGCGCGACGAACAGGGTCACGGCGTCGGACTCCCCGAGGTCCTCGATGGTCTCGGCGTCCGCACCAGGCAGCGTCATCGAAGGCACTCGATAAACGTGCTCACCATCAACTCCGAGAGGTTCGCGCGAAGTGACGAGGAGGTGCACCTTGGGGCAGTTGCGCATCACCGCGTCGGCGAACTTCGCGCAAGCGTCGATCACGTGCTCGCAGTTGTCGAGGATGATTAGCACGGCCTGGGTCGCCAGGGCCCGTAACAGTGCGTCAAGGGGCGAGATCTCAATCCCGTCGAGAATGCCCAACGCGCTGGCCACGGCGAGGGGGACCTGCTCCCCGTCGGCGACCGGAGCAAGTTCGATGAGCCATACGCCTTCACCGGTACCGTCAAGCAATTCGGCGGCTGACTGCATCGCGAGACGGGTCTTGCCCGACCCGCCCGCGCCGGTGAGCGTCACGAGCCGTGAATCCTTTACGAGGTCGCGGACGTCGTTGAGCTCGTGTTCACGTCCGACGAAAGACGACAGCAACGCGGGCAGGTTGTTGGGGAGGTCAGGGTTGTCCAGCGAGCGCAGCGGCGGAAACTCATCGATCACGCCCTTAGGCGTCAACTGCCACACGTGTTCGGGCCGCCCGAGGTCCTTCAGTCGGTGCTGACCGAGGTCCTTGAGGGTCCCCCATTCGCCGAGCAGGTCGCGCAGGAGCTCTGCGGTCGCTCCCGACACCACACTTTGACCACCATGGCCAATCGCGAGGAGTCGCGCGGCGCGGTTCACGGTGGGACCGAAATAGTCTCCGTCGCGCTCCTGGCACACCCCGGTGTGCAACGCCACTCGCACTCGGATCTCCGCGCCCGCCGGCCACGACTCGACTCGCAGCGCGCGTTGCAAGGCGTCAGTCGCACGCGCCGCCGCATCACTCGCCGTGAAGACGGCACAGAACGCGTCGCCGACAGTCTTAAAAACGTAGCCACCCTCCGCGTCAATGGCGCCGCGTACAATCGCATCGTGGCGACGCAGCGCCTCGTTCATCGCAGATGACGCACGCTCCCACAACTTGGTCGAGCCCTCGATGTCACTGAAGAGGAGCGTGATCGTCCCCGAGGGTATGGTCATCTCGATATTCTGCACCATCGCCCAAGGGTCCGTCGGCGACCGAGATTGAGTCGGTGGACCACGCCGATGGGCAGTGCACGAACGAACTTCATCTCGCTCTCGAAAGAGAACTCGCCACGGGGGCGTCCAACGGGACCCTGCGAGACCTCCCGCGCGATGCCATCGACGCATGAACGATGCAACGTCGCACCCATGACAAACCCACACCCCAAAAGGGTGCAGCAGTTGTCGGAAAGTGGTGAGGGGTCCAAAAGGACCTCAGGAGGTGGTCCAGTCCCCCCTCGCCCACTGCGAAGAGTCCTGTCACCTTGGGCGCTCTCGCCCACAACATCGCCGGGTTGGCACCGTCGGATGTGGCGCTTCATTGAGTCTCATTGATTGTTCTGGTTCGCCTGCATGGACTGATGAAGGAAGTTCGTCGCAGCACCGTCGACCCGCGACGTTACGCAGTACTCTAAACCGATGAGCCAGCGCATAACTCCTCCATTTCGCGCCGACCACGTCGGCAGTTTCTTGCGCCCGGCCGAGTTGCTGGCGGCACGGCGCGGGGCCGCCGAGGGGCGCCTCGATGTCGACGAACTGCGCGCCGTCGAGGACGCAGCGATTCGTGACGTCGTCGCGTTGCAGGAGAACCTGGGCTTCCAGTCAGCGACGGACGGGGAGTTTCGCCGCACGTCGTGGCACATGGATTTCATCTACCAGTTGGGCGGCGTTCACCGCTCCGACGAGCTGCTGGAGGTCGCCTTCAAGAACACGGAGGGGACTACGTCGTTCACCTCGGCTGCCCTCAAGATCGACGGTCCGGTACGCGTCGACGAGACAATCTTCGCCGACGCCTTCACGTTCCTCCGTGGCACCGTCAGAACCGCCGTGCCGAAGATCACTATCCCTTCGCCGAGCATGGTCCACTACCGCGGCGGTATGGCCGCGATCGACCCATCGGTCTACCCCGACGTCGAGGAGTTCTGGAGCGACCTCAGCTCCGCCTACGCCGAGGAGATCCGGCGCCTCGGCACTCTGGGCTGTCGATATCTCCAACTCGACGACACGTCGCTCGCCTATCTCAACGACCCGGCTCAGCGCGAGATGATCGCGCAGCGCGGCGACGACGCCGAGCATCAGCACCTGCGTTACATCCGTCAGATCAACGCGGCACTCGCTGGTCGCCCCCACGACATGGCTGTAACGACGCACTCGTGCCGCGGCAACTTCCAGTCCTTCTGGGCGGCCGAGGGAGGGTACGACTTCGTGGCCGAGGCCCTCTTCTCCGAGCTCGACGTGGACGGATTCTTCCTCGAGTATGACGACAGCCGCTCGGGCGATTTCTCGCCCCTGCGTTTCGTGCCACCGCACAAGATGGTCGTGCTGGGGCTCGTGACGACCAAGCGAGGCGACCTGGAGTCGAAGGATGAACTGAAGCGCCGTATCGACGAAGCCAGTCGCTTCGTACCCCTCGAGCAGATCTGCCTCTCCACCCAGTGCGGGTTCTCCTCCACCGTCGAGGGGAACTCCATCACCTACGCCGACCAGGTCGCCAAGCTGCGACTGGTCAAAGAGACCGCCGACGAGGTCTGGGGCTAGGCGTCCGGACTTTCGGACGGAACCGTGGGCTCGTGGGCCGAACGGCGCCGCGGCCATCGCCTCGGCGGTGCCGAGGACTCGACCCAGTGTCCCACCGGCACGATCTCGACGTGGAACCGGTCACGGATCGCTCCCCAGATACCCCGCGGCTGCCACAGGGCGACGACGACGGCCACTGAACCGAAGATGATGAGGTACCAGGCGCCTTGCTGCTGGAGTGACTGCTGAAGAGCAAAGAAGATGATCGAACCGATGATCGGCCCCTCGACCGTGCCCAGTCCTCCGATCATCGACACGAAGAGCATCTCGGCCGCCCACTGGAGGCTGAAGACACTCGTGGGCTGAACGAAGGGCTGGCTGATCGTAAGCACGGCGCCCGCCGCGCCACAACCCGCTGCCGCGATGATGAAGACGGTTCGGCGTGCCGCTCGGACGTTCGCCCCCGAGCTTCGCGCTGCGACCTCGTTATCGCGTATCGACGACAGCACCAGACCAAGTCGACTGCGCAGCAGGAGGCTGGTCCCGACGACCACCGCTAGGGCGACCAGCCACGCGGCCAAGTAGGAGAAGTGGGCCGTTTGGGTCGGACTGAGGTTCTGCAAACCAGGCATCAGGCGACCAGTGCCCCCACCGAGGATCGCCACGGTGCCGATGACGATCATCGCGGTGTCCGCCACCACCCAGGTGGCGATGGAAAAGTATCCCCCGCGCAAACGGAACAGCAGGTAGTTGACCGGGACGGCGATGAGGGCGCACACCAGGACCGAGAGCGGGATCGTGACGAAGGGATTTATCCCCTTGAGCGCGAAGTACAACGTCGCGTACGCACCGAGTCCCACGAATGCTTGCTGGCCTATCGATACCATCCCCGCGTACCCGGCCAGCAGGTTCCACATGGTGGCCATGATCACCAGGATGTAGAAGTTCGTGAGCGTCGTCGATAGCTGCGCCGGCAACACCCACGGGGCGATCGACAAGAGTCCGATCACGATCGGAGCACTGATCAACGTGTACAGCGGGGAACGCAGCGTACGCCGGACTCGTACGGTGCCGTTACGACCAATCGTGACTTCCGAGCTCGTACTCACGCGAGGGCCGTCTTCTTGCCGAAGAGTCCCTGGGGCCGGATGGCCAGTACCAGGAGGAAGAGGAGATTGCCGGCGAGGACCTGGTATTGGGGGTTGATATGCGCCCCGATCTGTTGGGCCACACCCAGCGCAACTCCACCTACCAGGGTTCCCCATAGCGACCCAATACCGCCGATGACCACCGCTTCGAAGGCGAATAGGAGGTTCACCCCACCCGACGTGGGGGCGAACTGGGTCATCATCCCGTAGGCAATGCCGGCGAGCGCCACCGTGGCGAACGCGATGGCAGCCGCGATGCCGAAGACGTGTCGGTAGTTCGCACCGCTGAGTTGCGCCGCTTCGCGGTCGTCGGCGACTGCCCGGATCAAGCGACCCAGACCCGTGCGTGACAAGAAGAGCTGCAAGAACGCCAGCACCAACACGGCAACTCCGAGGACGGAAAGCGACACGTAGGAGATGTACACGATCGTCGCAGGATGCCACGACCGTGAGATGAGCGAGCCGATGTTGACCACCTGGCCATTGGCCGAGTAGATCTCGAGTAAGAGGTTCTCGATGATGACGGAGAGCCCGAATGTCACGAGCAGCGTGGTGAAGGGGTCGCGGTCGATGCTCTTCTGGATCAGCGTGCGCTGGACGATATAGCCGATCAGTCCGAACAGCGGGACGACGACGAGGAATGCCCACACCTCGGGCAGGTGCACACGCGGCGTCACGAAGACCGCGACGTAGGCTGCTACGACCGCAATGTCGCCGTGGGCCAGGTTGATGACCTTCAAGACACCGAACATCAACGAGAGCCCGCAGGCAAACAAGGCGTAGAAACCCCCTATCAGAATGCCTTGGATTACGACGTTGGTCCACGTCATGGATCCACCGCCTCGGGAGGGGGTCTGTGGGAGAGTTCCGCGCCGAAGTAGGCGTGGTCGATCTGTTCTGACGTCAGGTCAGCCGGCACTCCGGTCAGCGAGGTACGCCCTTCGAGCAAACAGTGGACTCGATCGGCCATAGCCACGCCCTGGGCGACGTCTTGTTCGACGATGAGAATGCTTACTCCGTTCGCGACGATGTCGGGAACCAGGGTGTAGATCCGTTCGATCACGATCGGGGCCAATCCGAGCGACAACTCATCCAGGAGAAGGATGCGGGGATTGGCGACCAGCGCGCGACCGATCGACACCGCCTGTTGTTCGCCGCCGGAGAGCTGCCACGCGCGCTGACGGCGGCGTTCGGGCATCCAGTCGAAGAGTTCGTAGATGCGCTCGATCGTGAAGGGACCCTTTCGTGCGTGGTACGCGCCCACCAGTAGGTTCTCCTCGAGGGTCATCGACTCGAACAACCGACGGCCTTCGGGGACGAGGGAGATCCCCGTCTGCACGCGCCGGTGTGGGGACATCTTGGACAGATCTTTTCCGTCGACGGCGATCGTGCCCGAGGTCGCACGGTGCAGTCCGGCGATCGTACGCAACAACGTCGACTTGCCGGCGCCGTTAGCACCGATTATCGCCAGAACCTCACCATCGTTCAGCGTGAACGAGACGTCGTCGACCGCCTTCAACTGGCCGTGGTGCACGGTGAGGTTGCGAACCTCCAAGAGCGCGCCGTTCATCCGGGTAACACTTCGTTGATGATCTTGCCGCCCATATAGACCGCGCGTACGGCGTCCGACGCCAAGATCTCACGGGGCTCTCCGTCCGCGACGATCGAACCGGCGGCCAAGCACACGAGTCGGTCGACCGTCGAGAGCAAGGCGCGGACCACGTGCTCGATCCACACGACGGCGATGCCGTCGGACCTGAGCCCACGCACGATGGCGGTCAGCTCGTTCACCTCGAGGTCGGTGAGACCACCGGCGATCTCGTCGAGGAGTACGACGCGCGGACCGGACGCCAGCGCTCGTGCGAGTTCGAGGCGCTTACGGTGTAACAGCGTCAATTCGCCGGCGGGTCGATTGACGTGTTCGGCCAGGCCCGTGCGCTCTAGGGCCTCGTAGGCCTGGGCGTAGCTGCGTCGACCCATCAATCGCGCACCCTGTTGGGCGGCTACGAGCGCGTTTTCGAAGACGGTCATGTGCTCAAAAGGGCGTGGCACCTGATAGGTCCGTCCGATCCCTGCTTTGGCGCGCTTGGCTGGCTGGAGGTGCGACATGTTGACGCCGTCAAAGATGACCGTGCCCGTGTCGGGACGGATGTCGCCCGAGATCATCGCGAACAGCGATGTCTTGCCCGCACCGTTAGGCCCGACGATGCCCACGGCTTCGCCGGCTTCGATCTCGAGGAAGATCCGCTCTGCCACAACCACCTGGCCGAACTTCTTAGAGAGATCGACCAACTGGAGCAACGGCACGGGAACCTCAGTTAGGCGTTTGTCGGCTCGAGAGTCCCGTTGAGCCGCACGTGCTTGTTCAAGGAGTTGTCAACGACCCACTGCGACCAGGCGTACTTCTTGTGACCAACCAGGTCCGTCGAGCCGGGCTTCCACTGAACCCCTACGGGCATGATCATCCCAATCCCCTTCGCGGGACTGGCGAGCATCGGGTTGGAACTCTTCAGGTTCATGTTGATCGGGCCGCACATGCCGGTGTAGTTAACAGTCTGAAGCGCGTGCGCAAGCGAACGTCGGTTGTGCGGATTCGACACCTTCTTCAGGGCCTGGATAGCGATCTCGAACAGTGAGTACGTCGAACCCATTGACTGCACCCACTGCCCGTGGCCCTTCGACTGGTACTCCGCGCAGAACGAGTTAGCGCTCTGGCCCGTCAGGGAGGACTTGTACGGCGCGTACGGGGTGAACCACGCGTCCGTCGCGATGTTGTTCGACAGGCTCCCCAACGCGTACGCGTCAGTGGGAAAGAGCATCACCTTAGCTACGGTCGCCAGCTTCGGGTTGTAGTTCTGTTGGGACGCCTGGGTCCAGAATGACTGGAAGTCGGGGGGAAGCGGGCAGTTGATGAAGATGTCGCAGTTCGCTCCGCCCTTCCCGCCGGACTTGAACGTTTGGATCATCGACGTGTAGTCCGTCGAGAGGTCGGTGTAGGGGCCACCATCGACGAAGTTGTAACCGCCGGAGGGGTAGATCGCCCCGACCGTCGGAGCGAACGCCGCGCGAAAGGCGTTGCCGTCCGCGTCGTTCGGGAACATCTCTGCCACGTTCGTGTTGCACTTCACCATCTTCTGGATTCGCTCCCACATCGGCACGAAGCAGCCGACGAACTGAGGAACGCCGAAGAAGAACATCGAGTTGTAGGTCGGTCCGGTTCCCGCCGCTCCGCCTTGGGGCGAAATGGAAGCGCCCGCGAAGCCACCCCACCAGCCCTCCCACGGAACGACCGTCGACACGCAGGGCACCTTGAACTGCTCGCACGTGGTGGCCACCGGGATGGTGGTCTCGGGAGCGGAGCTCGTGAGAATCATGTCGGCCCCGGCGTTGATTAGTTGCTGGGTCACCTGCACGGCAACGTTGGGCTGAGACTGTGTGTCCTTCTCCGTGATCTCAATCTTGTAGTGGGTCTTTCCAATCTTGATGCCCTTGGTGTAATAACTGGACTTCTTTATCTGGGCAATCACGAACGCGTCCGGTCCGGCGAAGTCGGCGAGTGCTCCGGTGCGCGGCGAGACGTAGCCAATCTTGATCGTGCTCGATTTCGTGGCTGCGTGAGCCGCCGAAACGTCAGCCAGCGTCGTCAGAGCTCCCGATGCTGCCATGGCGGCAAAGGCCTGGATTCCCAGTCGACGTCCAAATTCGAACGTCTGCCAACTGGAGAACTCACTCGGCGTCCCGGACTTGCTGTCCTCACTCATCATTTCTCCCCTCGATAATGGATGAGTGATTCTTAACACACCGTTTGGTACATTAGAACGACTTTTTCAAAAACTTTGGTTCCCGGTTCTCCGGCTGGGACGAATGCAGGGCTAGGCCCATGGCGTCGAGCATCCGTCGCGCGGCCAATCCCCCGCGATCAATCTTGATACTCACCTCGCTGAACTCCGGCGTGCTCTGCGTGCGGGCCTGAAGAACGTTGAGTGCGTCGACGTCCTCTTGGACGACCCCTGACTGCATCTTGGTCAGGAACGTATCGATCTCCCGGTCGCCCACACAAAAGTCTCGCGCCAGAGCCCAAAAGTCGTGGACCCGACCCTCGGTGGCAGGAGTCAGACCATAAAGGACCTTCATGTGGAAGGCGTGGCGATCGGAGCCATCAGGCAGCGGCGGCCGGCCGACCGGGCCGATTCGCGCGTGCAAGAGATAGAAGCCCGGCGGCGAAAAGTCGATGTCCTGCCATCGATCGACGCGACCGTCCAATCCCGTGGTGCGCGAATAGAAGGGTGGACAGACGACGTCGTTCATGTGGCGAAAGACCCGTACCACTCGAGCGTCCTCGTCGACCTCGACCTCAATCGGGGTTGTCGCGACCTCGGGCGTCCCGATGGATCCGCCGTGCAAATACGTCTCGTGCGAGAGGTCGAGCAAGTTGTCGACGAGCAGATCGAACGAGGCATCGATCGTCGCGACGCCCACAACGCACGACCAGTGTTCGACATCAGTGAGCCACGGAGTTTCGGGCAGCGCCGACTCGTCGGCCTTGCCGTGGCCCATCCAGATCCACACCCACGGGCCGCGTTCGACCAACGGGTAGGTACGCACCGACAGCCGAGTCGGGATTCGTTCCTGGCCCGGCACCGCGACGCACGTTCCAGAGCAGTCGTAGGTGAAGCCGTGATATCCGCAAACGAGCTGTTCACCCACGACCGTTCCGAGCGAGAGCGGATACCCACGATGCGGACATTGGTCCGCGATTGCCACGCTGTCACCGGACGCAACGCGATACAAGGCCACGTGTTCACCCAGGATCTGGCGTGAGATTGGCTTCGTGGTGAGCTCAGAACTGAGTGCCGCGACGTACCAATGATCGCGTAGAAACATGGTTCACCTACCTTCATCAACGGATGCGTTCCGTCCGCTCGGCCATGCAAGGGACAGCGAATGTGCGTACGGTACCAGAACTGTGCTAAGCACACAAGCAACTTTGTACTAGGAGGTACATATGACGTTCCTCGACGGCGCACCCTGGCAAGGCAATATCTTGGTTGGTGAATGGCGACCGGGCAGCGGCGGTGACGCTGCGGTGATTGAGCCCGCCACCGGCGACACCCTGGCGCGCGTAGGTCGCGCGGGCGTCGACGACGTGGCGACGGCAGCGCAAGTGGCCGTCGACGCCCAGAGCGCCTGGGCGGCGGCACCTTTCACCGAGCGCACGGCGATCCTGCGCAAGGCCGGTCAACTCTTCAACGATCACGCGGTGGAGTTGGCCGAGTGGATAGTGCGCGAGTCCGGTGGCATCCCACCCAAGGCCGACCTCGAACTTCACGTCGCCGCCGAGGAATGTTTTGAGGCGGCGGCGGCGGCTTCACACCCCACCGGGTCGATCCTGCGCAGCGAGATGCCGCGACTCAGTTTCTCACGACGTGTTCCGGTGGGCGTGGTAGGCGTCATCGCACCCTTCAACTTCCCCCTCATCCTGTCAATTCGTTCCATCGCGCCGGCGCTGGCGCTCGGGAACGCCGTTCTGCTCAAGCCCGACCCACGCACCGCGCTCTGCGGCGGCGTCGTCCTGGCGCGCGTCTTCGAAGAGGCGGGATTACCCTCGGGCCTCTTCGGCCTTTTGCCGGGGGGTGCGGACGTCGGCGAGGCCATCATTACCGACCCGAGGGTGCGCGTGATCGCCTTCACCGGCTCCACCGCCACGGGACGCTCGGTCGGCGCCCTGGGTGCTCAACACCTCAAGCGAGTTCACCTCGAGCTGGGTGGCAACTCCGCTCTGATCGTGATGGCCGACGTCGACCTCGAAAAGGCGGTGTCGGTCGGAGCGTTCGGTTCATTCCTGCACCAGGGCCAGATCTGCATGACGACCGGGCGCCACATCGTCGACGCTTCGATCTCCGCCGAATACGCCAATCTGCTCGCCGAGCACGCCGACCATCTGCCGGTCGGTGATCCCAAAAGTGGTCAAGTGGCACTCGGGCCCCTGATCGACGCGAGACAGCGTGACCGGGTTCACTCGATGGTGACCGACACGCTCTCCGCGGGCGCGACGCTCAAGGCCGGTGGTACATACGAGGACCTGTTCTATCGGCCCACGGTCTTGGCCGACGTACCCACGACGGCGCCGGCTTACTGCGAAGAGGTCTTTGGCCCCGTCGCCCCAGTCGTCAGTTTCTCGACACTCGATGAAGCGGTGGCACTGGCCACTGCCAGCCCCTACGGACTTTCGCTGGGCATCTTGTCGGGCGACGGGCTACGCGCGCTCGAGCTGGCCGATCGGATCCCCACCGGCGCGATCCATATCAACGACCAGACCGTCGCTGACGAAGCGGTCATACCTTTTGGCGGCACCGGTATTTCAGGCAACGGCTCACGGATGGGCGGCCTGGCCAACCTCGACGCGTACACCGAGACGCAGTGGGTCACCGCTCAGGCCGACTTGCCCGTCTACCCCTTCTAGAGACTGTTGAGGTCGACGTAATTGCGGGCCAGAACGATGGAGGACTCGCGAGTGCGCGTCGCCTGACGGAGTCGCGCGAGCTGAACGCCGTTCTCGAACCCGTCGTCGGCAACGGGATGCAGCATTTGGGTCATGTAGTTCGAGAACTCCTCGGCACGCCACACTCGCTCGAGACATGTAGCGGAGTACGCCGCCAGCAGCGCGTCGCCCTCGCCTCGGAAATGAGCGCGCATCGCGCCGAAGAGGACTCGCACGTCAGCCAGCGCGAGGTTCATGCCCTTAGCACCAGTGGGAGGGACGATGTGCGCGGCGTCGCCGGCGAGGAAGAGGCGTCCGTAGCGCATCGGCTCGATGACGATGCTGCGCATGGCGGTGATGCCCCTGTCGAGAATGGGCCCTCGCAGAACCTCAGGCTGCTCGTCGGTCGCCAGGCGCAGACTGATCTCCTCCCAGATCCGATCGTCGGACCACTGCTCGAGTGACTCGTGGGGACCCACACCCAAATAGAGTCGGCTCAGCGTGGGAGAGCGCATCGAGTACAGGGCAAAGCCACGATCGTGTCGGCCGTAGATAAGCTCCTCGGTCGCCGGCGGCGCCTCGGCAAGGATTCCCAGCCACGAGAACGGGTAGGTGCGCTCGTGACGTCGCACCACCTCGGCGGGCAGTGCTCTGTGCGCGACGCCGAAGGAGCCGTCACACCCCGCCACAAAGTCACACCGCACCCGCAGCGGTCCGTCAGGGCCCGTCGCGTCGACAAATGGTCGATCCTCCGTGAGCTCACCCAGCGACTTCGCGTCAGTGTCGAAGAGCAGTGCAGCGCCCGAGGCGATCCTCAATTCGACGAGGTCTTTGACAACCTCTTGTTGACCGTAGACGGTGATGGAGCGTCCGTCGGCAAGGTCACTCAGAGGTATTCGGTGCGATTGCGCGTCGAACCGGAACTCAATACCGTGATGGATCAGTCCTTCCCGACGCATGCGCTCACCCGCCCCCGCCGCTTCAATCAAATTGGCAACGCCGAACTCGATGACACCGGCGCGCACGCGTCGCTCCACGTACTCGCGGCTGCGCTGCTCGAGCACCACCGTGTCGATTCCCTCACGAGAGAGGAGCTGTCCGAGCAACAGGCCCGCGGGTCCGGCTCCGACGATCGCGACCTGCGTGCGGATCTCCTTCACGCTCCCCCTCCAGCCCGGCACGACTCCTCGGCGAGGACAAATAATGTCGGACGACTACGAATTGGTAGTGTACTGTTCAGTTAATTAAACACTACTGCACGTCGCGACGACCCTTCTTCAGGTTCGCCGGACGGTCGAAAGGTCCGCATGGTCGTAGTCGTGCGCAACACCCCGCGAGCCGACGGTGACGTCGTTGACGCGCTCGGTCACTTTGGCGTGGCGACGATCCACGAGGCCCAAGGGCGCATCGGTCTGCTGTCACCCCGCCTGCGTCCGATCTTTCGTCCCGTGCGAGTGGCGGGTACGGCGCTCACGTGTGAGGTGGCGCCGGGCGACAACTGGTCGATCCATGTGGCGGTCGAGATGGCGCGCCCGGGTGACCTCCTCGTCGTGACCCCGACCAGTGCGTGCGAGGACGGCTACTTCGGAGAGCTCCTGGCGACCAGCCTCGTGGCCCACGGCGTGCGAGGTCTGGTGATTGACGCCGGCGTGCGCGACGTAGCCGACCTCACCTTGATGGGGTTTCCGGTGTGGTCCAAGACCATCAGCGCCCAGGGCACCGTCAAGGAGACCCCGGGAAACGTTCAGACGCCGATCGTGTGCGCCGGCGCGTACGTCGAGCCCGGCGACGTGATCGTCGCCGACGACGACGGCGTGGTGGTGGTGCGCCGGAGCAACGCTGGAGAAGTCCTGAATGCCGCCATCGCGCGTGAGCAGAGTGAGACCGAGAAACGTGAGCGCTTGTCCCGGGGTGCGTTGGGTCTCGACCTGTACGCGATGCGCGAGAAGCTCAACCAACGTGGACTGCGTTACGAGGAATCACCGCCCTTGTGAGCGCGCAGCGACCGATCCGGTGCTCGGTGATCCGAGGAGGGACCTCCAAAGGCCTCTTCATCCGGGCCGAGGACCTTCCTTCTGAAGTCACGACTCGGGACCGGGTGCTCCTGGCGGCGATGGGTTCGCCGGACGTCCGCGAGATCGACGGCATGGGTGGTGGCCACCCCCTTACGTCCAAGGTCGCGGTGGTGCAGCGCTCGCGACGCAGCGGCGCTGACGTCGACTACCTCTTCTTGCAGGTATGGCCCGATCGGGCCGAGGTCTCCGATAGTCAGAACTGCGGCAACCTGCTGGCCGGCGTTGGTCCCTTCGCAATTGAGGAGAATCTGATCGAAGCCGACGGCGACGAGACGTCAGTGAGAATCTGGATGGAGAACACCGAGACCATGGCGGTCGCCCGAGTCCAAACGCCCTCGGGGCGAGTTCGTTACGACGGCGATGCTCGGATCGACGGCGTACCCGGCACCGCCGCCCCTATCCCCCTTGAATTCCTCGATGTGGCCGGATCAACCTGTGGCAGTTTGTTGCCAACGGGACACGTCACCGACCACGTCGCCGGATTGGAAGTGACCTGCATCGACAACGGGATGCCCGTCGTGTGCGTGCGCGCTGACGACGTCGGCCTCACGGGTCGCGAGGAGCCCGCCGAGATCGAGGCCAACGCCTCGGTCTGTGAACTGGTTGAGTCAATCCGCCTCGCTGCGGGCGCCCTCATGAACTTGGGTGACGTAGCGGCAAAGACGGTGCCGAAGGTCAGCGTGCTCGCGCCGGGCGCGAACGGCGGTGCCCTCAGCACGCGAACCTTCATCCCCCGACGAGTCCACGAGGCCATCGGCGTCTTCGGCGCGGTCTCCGTGGCGACCGCCTGTCTCTTGCCGGGCTCGGTCGCCAACGGCGTGTCAAAGCTCAAGGCGTCCGACGGCGAGGCCACACTCGACATCGAGCACCCCACCGGTTACTTCAGCGTGTCGCTGCGCACTCGTCACGACGGTGACGAGGTGGTCGTGACGTCGTCGGCGCTCTTGCGCACGGCCCGGCTCCTGATGCGCGGCGAAGTCTTCGTCCCCGGCTCGTTGTGGGTCGACCGATGATCATCGACTGCCACGGACACTTCACGACCGCACCCGAGGTCCACGGACTGTGGCGCGCGGCGCAAGTGGCGGCCTTCAGGGCGAACGAAGCGTTCCCGCCGTACCCCGTGATCAGTGACGACGAGATCACCGAGGCGATCGAGGCCAATCAGCTGCGTTTGTTGCGCGAACGCGGTGCCGACTTGACAATATTCTCGCCGCGGGCGTCAGCGATGGAGCACCACGTGGGCGACCACTCGGTCAGCCTGGCCTGGTCGCGCGCGTGCAACGATCTCATTGCCCGGGTCCAAACCCTGCACCCCGATAGTTTCGTCGGCGTCTGCCAGCTTCCCCAGTCGCCGGGGGTCGACATCGAAGAATCGATCCCCGAACTCGAGCGATGCGTGACTGAGCTCGGCTTCGTGGGTCTCAACCTCAACCCGGACCCCAGCGGCGGCAAATGGGACTCCCCACCACTCACCGACCGTTCGTGGTATCCGCTCTACGAGAAGATGGTCGAGTTGGACGTCCCGGCGATGATCCACGTGTCGGCGAGCTGCACGCCCGTCTTCCACACGACAGGTGCGTACTACATCAACGCGGATACGACCGTCTTCATGCAACTGATCCAGGGTGACCTCTTCGCCGACTTTCCCGAATTGCGCTTCATCATCCCGCACGGCGGCGGGGCCGTCCCCTACCACTGGGGGCGCTACCGAGGCCTGGCGGACATGCTTGGGCGCCCCGACCTGTCGACGCACGTGATGCACAACGTCTTTTTCGACACTTGCGTGTATCACGAGGCGGGAATGCGGCTCCTCGTCGAGGTCATCGACGTCGACAACATCCTGTTCGGCTCCGAGATGCTCGGCGCCGTGCGTGGGATCGACCCGACGACGGGCCACCACTTCGACGACACCAAGCGCTACGTCGACGCCCTCGACTTGGGCGTCGAGCAGCGCGAGCGCATCTTCGAAGGAAACGCTCGACGAGTGTTCCCTCGTCTCGACGACCTCCTAACTCGTCGGGGTCGAGAGCGATGACCACGTACACCGTCGACGCCGATTGGTTGGCTTTCAATCCCCAGCCCTCGCGTCCACACTTTGCTCTGCCCGGCGGTGCGGTTGATGCCCACTGCCACGTCTTCGGGCCGGGAGACCGGTTCCCGTACTCGCCTTCGCGCAAGTACACGCCGGCGGACGCCACCAAAGAGGACCTGTTCGCGCTGCGCGACTTCTTAGGGTTCAACGCCAACGTGATCGTGCAGGGGACCTGTCACGGCTCCGACAACGGTGCAATGGTCGACGCCCTCGTCGCCGCGAAGGGCCGCGCCCGAGGCGTGGCGACGGTGGAGCCCGGGGTGACGCCGGGCCAGCTCAGCGAGTTGCACGACGCCGGCGTGCGCGCCGTGCGCTTCAATTACGTGCGACGTCTGGTCGACCCCGAGCCCGACGAGTACTACCAGCGCATCGTGGAGAAGATCGCTCCCCTTGGGTGGCATGTCGACGTCTATTTCGAGGCCGATGACCTCTCACGCCGATGGGACTTCTTCACGTCGTTGGAATGCATTGTCGTAGTCGATCACATGGGGCGCCCCGACGTCACTCAGTCCGTCGACGGCCCCGAGTTCAGTCGCTTCCTGCGCTTGATGCGTGAACATGAGAACGTCTGGGCCAAGGTCACGTGCCCCGAGCGCGTGAGTCAGTCGGGACCACCCCAATGGTCCGACACCGTGCCCTTCGCACGCACGCTGGTTGAGGAGTTCCCCGATAGGGTCCTTTGGGGAACGGACTGGCCTCATCCGAATCTGAAGGAGTACATGCCCGACGACGGCCAGCTCGTCGATGTGATCCCGCGCATCGCGACAACCCCCGATCTCCAGCACCGACTGCTCATCGACAACCCCACGCGACTCTTCTGGAAGGAGAACTGAGATATGTTCGACGCATCTGATCTCGACGACATCCCCGGCACGACGGTCTTCACCGCCGCGCGCTCACACGAGGGCTTTCATCTCAATCAGTTCTGCATGAGTCTGAAGGACCCTCAGAGCAGGTCTCGATTCGTGCGCGACAACCGCGCCTACCTCGACGAATGGCCGATGACCGACCAACAAAAGCGGGCGGTGATCGATCGCGACTACAACGCCATGATCGCCCTCGGAGGGAACATCTACTTCCTCGCCAAGATCTTCGCCGCCGACGGGCAGAGCTTCCAGACGGCCGCCGCATCGATGACCGGGATGACGGTCGAGGAGTACGCCGCCATGATGCTCCGCGGAGGACGCTCGCCCGAGGGGCTTCGCTCGATCCGGGAAGGACGCTAGCCGTGGCCCGGATCACTGCCGGGGTGACGACCAGCCACGTTCCGGCAATCGGGGCGGCCCTCGACCGCGAGGACGATGCAACCGAGTACTGGGCGCCCGTCTTCGCGGGCTACAAGTGGTCCCAGGAGTGGATCGCCGAGGAGCGACCCGACGTCGTCGTCCTTGTCTACAACGATCACGCCACCGCTTTCTCGCTCGAGATGATCCCCACCTTCGCGATCGGCTGCGCCGACGAGTTCCCCATCGCCGACGAGGGCTTCGGCCCGCGCCCGGTGCCCACGGTGCTTGGGCACCCGGACCTCGCCTGCCACCTGGCCCAGTCGTTGATCCTCGACGAGTTCGACATGACGGTGATCAACCAGATGGCCGTCGACCACGGGCTCTCCGTACCGATGTCGCTCATGTTCGGGCGCACCGACGCGTGGCCTGTGCGGGTGGTCCCAATCGCGGTGAACGTCGTCCAGTTCCCTCCACCCACCGGCGAACGGTGCTTCAAGCTCGGCCAAGCGATTCGCCGAGCTGTGCAGAGTTACCCCGAGGACCTCTCAGTACAGGTCTGGGGTACCGGCGGCATGAGTCACCAACTCCAGGGCCCCCGGGCCGGACTGATCAACCAAGTCTTTGACAACGCCTTCCTCGACCACATGATCGGCGATACCTCGTACCTTCGATCGATCTCGCACCTCGAGTACTTGCGCGAGGCCGGATCCGAGGGAATCGAACTGGTGATGTGGCTCGTGATGCGCGGCGCTCTCGGGCAGAGCCCTAGCGAACTGCACCGCTTTTACCACGTGCCCGCCTCCAATACGGCGGTGGGTCACCTCGTCCTGACGGCGTCGGAATAACCAATGCCCGACCTCCGCGTCGCCGTAGCCGGAGCGGGAGCCTTCGGCATTAAGCACCTCGAGGCCCTGGCGCGAATCGCTGACGTCGAAGTCACCGCCGTGATGAGCCGAACGCTCGAGCAAGCGCGCGACGTCGCCGCCCGATACGGCGTCGCCGTGGCCACCACCGAACTCGAGGACGTCCTCGCGTCGTCTGATGTGGATGCGGTGATCTTGTGTACACCGACGCAGCTCCACGCCGAACAGTCCGTCGCGGTGTTGCGTGCGGGCAAGCACGTCCAAGTCGAGATTCCGCTCGCCGACTCTTGGATCGGCGCTCAAGGCGTGGCCGCCGTCGCCGATGAGACCGGACTCACCTGCATGGTCGGTCACACCCGGCGCTTCAATCCGTCACACCAGTGGCTTCACCGGCGCATCGTGGATGGCGAGCTCACCCTCCAACAGATGGACGTCCAGACCTATTTCTTTCGGCGCACGAACACCAACGCGCTGGGACAACCACGCAGCTGGGTCGACAACCTCCTGTGGCACCACGCCGCGCACACCATCGATCTCTTCGCCTATCAGACAGGTGAGCCGGTGAGCGTGGCCAATGTCCTCGCCGGACCGCGCCACCCCCAGTTGGGCATCCCCATGGACATGTCGATCCAACTCGCAACGACGTCGGGCGCGCTCTGCACGCTCTCACTCAGCTTCAACAACGACGGACCACTGGGCACGTTCTTCCGCTACATCTGTGACAACGGAACTTTCGTTGCGCGCTACGACGACCTCGTCACTGGCCACAACGAACCAATCGACGTCTCGTCGGTCGCTGTCTCGATTGACGGCATCGAGCTTCAGGACCGCGAGTTCGTTCGGGCGCTGCGAGAGGGTAGCGAGCCCAACGCGTCCATCAAGTCGGTCATGGACTGCTACCGGGTCCTTGGTGCGCTTCAAGAGCAGCTCGACTCCGCTCGCTGAACGACTACGGGGCTGCCTGGCTCGTTAGATAATCCACGACCACGTCGCCAATCATGCGCCGGTAGCCGCTGCGGCGACGCGGCTCCACCAAATTCCGGCCGAAGTTCGCCGCGAAGGTGAAGCGATTGTTGATCCGGAAGAAGCAGAACGAGCTGATCAACATGTGCATGTCGAGGGCGTCGACGTCGCGGCAGAAGACGCCCTCGATACGACCGCGCTCAAGCACCTGCTCGAGGATCTTGATACCCGGACGGTCCAACCCTGGAAAGCCTTGCGCCGCCGTAACGAAACGAGCCCGTTGGACGTTCTCGTGACTGATGAGACGACTGAAGTTGGGGTTGGCCTCGTGTCGATCGAACGTGGCTTCGGCCAAGCGTCGGATCGCGGTCACCGGGTCGAGCGTCGCAACGTCGATATTCTCCTCCACGACACGGATGTTCTCATAGGCACGTTCCAGTGCGGCGACGTAGAGCAGTTCCTTGGATCCGAAGTAGTAGTAGATCATCCGCTTGGTCGTACGGGTCCGAGCAGCGATCTCGTCCACCCGCGCACCCGAGAAGCCGCGGTCGGCGAACTCCGCGATCGCGACCTCGAGAATCTCCTGGCGCGTGCGCTCGGGGTCCCGTCGGCGGCGCTCTGCTTTCACTGTCTTGGTCTGCTCGACTGTCATCCGGACCCCTCGCCTCGTCGCATCGACGGACCAACTAACTGCTTGGAACAATCCCACGGTAGCCGGACCATTTGGGGACGCGAGTAAGTGACGCAACCACCGCGGCTACCATGTCGCCCATGACCAACCACACCCCAAACCGGGTGCGGGTAGGTCGAGAAGTGGCCGAGGGGTCCGATAGGACCTCTGGACGACGCCAGGTCCCCTCGCCCACCATATTGATGAAGGACACCTAATCACTAGGTGACCCAGCAACGCTGAAACATGCTGTCCCAGAAACTATGGAACCTCAGTGCCCCTGGCCCACCAGTCGAAGGTTCTGTTACTTCCAGCGCCGAGCTCGCTGCGTGAACTCCTGGGCGTAGCCAAAGAAGATTTTGAGTATCGGATCGTGGAGGTGCATTGATTGATGCCACGGATCGCGCATTGGCGATGACCCTGTGTCAGGATACGTTCGCTCATCTTTGAGGGGAGAACGTGGCCAAGTACGCACTCGTCCAAGCGGGATTTGGGGCACCGGGGCGCCAAAGTCGCTGGAAGATCGGTTTTCGCTTCATTCTGGCGATTCCGATAGATCTCTGGCTCTTTGTGCTGAGCATCTGGGGCGTCTTCCTCATCATCATTGGGTGGTTCTGCGCACTTGTATTGGGACGTCTGCCCTTCGCTATCGCCCAATACCTTTCCAACCTCATTGTCCGACAAACGCGAGCGAACTCGTACATCTACCTGATGAACGACGCCTATCCACCCTTCTCGGCAAAGGCCGATTTCGGCGTCAACGTAATGATCCCCATCACCAAGGTTCGTCGTTTTGCTGTGCTCTTCCGATACATCCTGCTGATTCCGGCCGGCCTTGTCCAAGGATTGGTCACTTCCGGACTCTCAATCTGCTCCATATTCATCTGGCTCATCGTGTTAGTCAAAGGAGAGATGCCCCTTTCACTTTTTGGGGCGATCGCTGCAGTACTCCGATTCCAGGCTCGAACGTCCGCGTACGCCATGATGCTCACCGGTAAATACCCCGGGGAGCTCTTTGGTGAGAAGGCGCAGGAGACGGAGGGCCCGTTTGACGCGCCCGACGTTGCAGCTTCTCCGGAACTCTCAACACCGCAAGTACCCGAGACCGTCGCACCCACCTCGGCCGTCTCGGCTGAAACTTCCGATGACGCGCTGACATCAGAGATTCCCGGTGGGGTCGCCGAGGTGGGACCTTCTCTCACCCCCGGCGCACCCACCGGGACGCCAACGACGTTCTACTCCAGTGAATCAACGACGGATTCGGAGCGTCCTCGAACGGCACGATTGGTCCTGAGCCGGGCTTCAAAGAGGATCCTTGTGATCTTCATCATCATCGGAGTTTTGGGCTACGCCGCGTACGGCGTCATCGACGTAACGTTTCTCCATAACGTGGGGAGTTTGACGGCCTTGGAGAATGCCAACAACGTCGTGGTTGGCGAATTAAACGCAGCCAAGGCGCAGAGCGCCAGCTGCACGCTCGGTCCGAACACCTGTCTCCAGCAGTACTACCACTCCGCCGCCAATGACTTCTACGGTTTTGAACGGGCCGTGTCAGTGATTTCGTTTCCGGCCTCTGCGCAAACCGATGCCACGCGCCTGCTGAATGACACCGCGGCCTTCTATATGCAACTGAACCTGATGTCGGTCGCCAGCAACACGATCACTCCGGCCCAGACAAATCAATTACAAACCCTAGGGACCAAGTTCGACGCCGATTACGCACAACTCATCTCAGACCTGTCCCCGTCGATCTGAACGCCTTCACTTAAACCCGATTGTTGGAGAGTGCACGAACGCGAGGATGAGCAACGCCTGGGCGTTGAAGAAACTGTGGGTCATCATCGAAGTGCCCAGTCGACCGGTGAGATGGCGCATCGTTCCCAGAGCGACGCCCGCTCCCGCGATCGCCAGCGCGTACACCAACGAGATCGGACCGGCCCAACCGATGAGGTGCGCCGCGCCGAAGAGCACCGACGTGACGCCAATGCCAATGATTGGCCCGTATCGGCTCACGAGCCGGGTTTGAATCAAACCTCGAAAGAAAAGTTCTTCAACGATCGGTGCTCCCACGCACGTCACGAGGGCCAGGACGATCCAACCCGACACACCCGTGGTGAAGCGCTGGAACTCCGATACTTCAGGGACCCGAAAATGTGGTTGCCAGACAATTATGGGCAGCAGCGCGATCGATTCCGTCGAGCGTGCCGCAATGGATCCGGCCAGTCCGAGGCCGATATCCAAGGGTCGCCAGCGCAGTCCAAAGTCCTTCGAAAGCGATCGCTCACCTCGTCGTTGAGAGACGATCCAGCACGCGGCGATCATCGGCACCCATAAGGCAACTTCGGTGAGCACCAACTCGGTGGAAAGGCCACCGGGCTTGCCGTGGGAACGAAGCTGCCACAACACCAAATACGACAACCCCACGGCGACGCTGAAACCAGAAAGGGCGACGCCCATCGCCGGCAACCCCGGGAGCATTTGCGTGGTGCTTTGTTCTATTTCAATCGGATCCCACTGAACCTCATCGGCCCGGGCGTACGGGGATCATTTAGTACCGTCCCACCAACGAAATGGCATCTTCCCGTAGGGGTCCTTGTACCAACCTTCGGGGCTGTTCTCCATTCGGACCTCTTCTCGGGCGCCGGATCGTTGATCTGAAGCGAACGGTCTCTCGACCGGTTCTGGGGCGACTCTATTCGCTCGCAACGTTGCGTACTTTCATCGTGTTGGCGACTCGTTCGCCGCGATTCGGTCAGGACAAAAATCAGAAGGCTCCTCTCCAGTTCGACGGCGCGTCGTTCGCACGAACCGAGCAACGACATCGAAGGGTAGTGGCCTAGTTTGAATATCACACCAGGGGGCAAGCATCGCGCAACGGCGTTAACCTTGGATTGTGAAGAAAACTCCCAAGAAGGGCGACTCCGCGCAGAGGGCGTTTCAGGTCGTGCAAGAGGCTACGGACGGTGCTCCGGTGACACCCCATATCGAGGCCCTACGAATCAACGAAGTTCTTCTAAGTAGGGGCTTGCCCCAGGTCCAGGCAAATGCATGGTGGAACGTTCCAAACTCTCACCTAGACGGGAAGACCCCAAACCAGGTGTGGCTCAGCGCGGAAACGCCATCGCCCGAAACGATTGTCAGAGTTAGGCTCGCTGCTCAGTCGGCGCAACCCTAAGTCGGAATTCGACGCCTCAGGGTTGCGATTCGAAGAGTTCGTCGATTCGCTCGCCGTCCTTCCCCCCGCTCAAAATTCCATCCTTAGTGAATACTGGCGGTACATCCTCTTCGTCCACCACCAGTGCTGGCTTCATGGCCGTAAGGACTGACTGGAACTGTTCCCACTGTGATTCAGTCAAAGGAAATGGTCCCTCAACGGCAATATTGAGTCCCCTCGCAATTGGAACGAAATACGTGTCCACCTCTGTCGTCGCGCTCATCCTTGGCTCCATCCGTCGTCTTGTCCGAGGTCCCTGAGGTTTTTCTTGGTCATCGACCTCTTCATCCTCAGGAACATCTTGTATTTCCATCGTATCGGATTTCCCGAGTTGAGCAAAGACAATTGTCGCCCGGTATTCGGGTATGAACTCCTTCGCCCCCGTCTCGGTAAATCCTCGATCTCTCGTCAATTCCCATTCGAGGGTGTCATCGAGGGGGAGATCGTCGCCGTACTTTGCCCACAACTCCGAGTGAATATCAGGATTAAGGGCCGCAGTCTTGATCGACGCCAACTTCTCTCGCTCATCAGGATTGGCCAAGATGTTTACCGCCAAGTCAGTGATCCAAACGAATCGATCAGGGCCTTGGCCCTCATCTTCAAGAAGCCCGAATTTCTTTAGAGCGGCAAGATTCAGACCTGCCGGACCATTCATTGATGCGTAGCCCCACAACTTGATTACGTGCCCAGCCGGGGTCTTGTGCTGGCGCGCCTTCTCGTAGAGCTGGCGTGCTCTGGTTACCGCCTGTTCAAGGGTAATCGCGGGATAACTAGGGCTTCGGCCCTTTTTCTTCTTCAGTGGCATTTCAGTCATGTCAACCTCCTGTTACAAGGTTACACGAAATGATGGAGTTGCGCAACACAAATCCTTTACATTTATCTCTTCCCGGGATACACTTGAGGGTATAAGGCAAGAAACCCCCGGCTGTAACCGGGGGTTTCTAAAAGGGGTAGAGGTAATGGCACCAGCATGGATTAGAAGCCAAGGCAAAGCGGGTTCGATCCCCGTCTACTCCACCTTTCATATTACCACGGGAATCGGCTCGTGAACAGGCTCTCGACTGAGCGGCGGGCTCAGATTATTGGCCTCCTCTGTGAAGGAATGTCGATGCGGGCCATAAGTCGCACCACAGGAGTCGCCCGCCAGACGATCAGCGACCTACTCGAAGATACTGGACGCGCTGCCTCTGACTTTCAAGCCAAGGCGTTCGTGAACCTGCCTTGCCGTGTCATCGAGTGCGACGAGATTTGGTCATTCTGCTACTCGAAGCAGAAGAACGTACCAGACGAGTTCGTCGGTACGCCCGGCTACGGCAATGTTTGGACGTGGACGGCTATTGATGCCGACACCAAATTGGTCCCGACCTGGCTGGTAGGAGAGCGCACGATCAGTGACGCCTACGTGTTCCTGGCCGATCTGAAGGGCCGTCTCCGCAACGCTCGAATCCAGTTGACCACGGACGGCCTCGGGCACTACCTGCGCGTCGTGGACGGCCTCTGGGCCGACGACATCGACTTCGCCATGCTCCACAAAAACTATGGCACGCTCGAAGGACCGCACAGCCCCGAGCGCACCTACAGTCCCGCTACGTGCACGGGCATTGACGTGAAAGTGATCTCGGGCAAGCCGGACCCGGCACGAATCTCGACCTCCTACGTGGAGCGTCAGAACCTGACAATGCGAATGGGTATGCGCCGTTTCACCCGTCTGACCAATGGCTTCAGCAAGAAGATCGAGTTCCACGCCCACGCCGTGAGCTTGAACTTCATGTACTACAACTTCGCCCGTCCGCATCTGAGCCTCCGGATCAAAAACGAGGATGGCACGTTCACCAAGCGCACCCCCGCGATGGCCGCTGGTATCGCGGACCACATCTGGTCAACGTGGGAGATCGCGGAGTTGCTGGACTAATGGAATTCAACCTGAAGCCAGTCATCGTCGAGGTCTTCGGCCCGAAACGCTATCCCTGTCGCCTCGGCAATTCTCATCGTCATCTCAATATTTGTGGCGTGGATAGTAGCCGTGACTGGTTCACGACTCTTGAGTCGTTCCCAGAGGGCACCGATCTCGAAGCCTCGGACGAACTCGGGATCGTCGGAGTCGAATGGGCAGATCAATTCCACGTCACACTCCCGTCGTACGGTTCGAATCGGAGCAATGTCAAAGTTGTCTCCCCGACTAACGGGAGGAGGTGAAGAAAATGCCAACTACAGGTCACAAATGCGAAGTCTCCGGAATTTACCGGAGTAGCTGCAATGCGCGAACCGAAATCGCTCTGAGCAAGAGCGAAACGTTCCCGCCGTGCAGCCATTGTCGTACAGCTGTTACGTGGACTCTCGTCCGCGCTACGACTCACAAGTAGAAAATCATTCGAGTCGGCCCTTCGATCCCACAGCGACGTGGATCGGGGGGCCGCTCGATTTGTCACTCTAGTCAATGACTGTAACTCAATGTGATTTCTCAATTCTTTCATTTCAAACTAGGCCACTACCCATCGAAGTCGCCCACAACGACGGAACTAGGCTTGAGTGGTCCGCGTTGTGAGGATTTACCGACGGCTTATTGAGGCTGCACATGACTAAGGCCAAGTCTCCGAATGAAGGGCTCCCCTGGCTGATACAGGGGGGCATGGGAATCGCAATTTCCGGTTGGCCGCTCGCACGAGCGGTCTCAAGCATGGGACAACTCGGTGTTGTCTCGGGCACCGCCATCGATAACGTATTCGTGCGTAGGCTGCAAGACCACGGCATCGACGGTGAGTTGCAGGGCGCCCTCGATTCGTTCCCGGCGCAAAATGTCGTCCACGACATCGTGGGTAAATACGGATCGCTGCGCCGAACGGGTTCTGAGCCGTACCGCAGTCTGCCGGCCCTGACCTTGGGTAGCAAAGGTCGCGCCATTGACGCGATTGTGTTGGCGTCGTTCGTGGAAGTGGCACTCGCCAAAATGGGTCATCGCGGCGTGGTCGGTATCAATCTGCTCACCAAAGTCCAACTCCCGACCGCGGCCACGCTCTACGGCGCGATTCTCGCCGGTGTCGACTACGTCCTGATGGGAGCGGGCGTCCCCACTCATATTCCGGGAGTCCTGGAAAAGCTCACGCGCGGCGAGCCGGTCACACTTCCCCACACCGTGACGGGCGCCTCGAGTGATGATCCCGTGAGTTCGCTCCACTTTGATCCCACCCCGTACCTTCCTCCGCACGCTGTCCAACAACCACGCTTCATTGGCATTATCTCCTCACACGTGCTCGCGACGGCGCTCGTCAAGCGCAGCAACGGCCCGGTTGACGGCTTCGTCGTTGAGCGGCCCACGGCCGGGGGACACAACGCACCGCCTCGTGGCGCCTTCGAGGTTGACGACGAAGGCAATCCTAAATACGGTGAGCGGGATATGGTCGACTTCGAGGTACTCGCTGGTCTCGGCAAGCCGTATTGGATCGGCGGAGGCATCACTTCGGCTGAAAACGTGCGAGAAGCGTTCGCACTCGGCGCAACCGGCGTCCAGGTAGGAACCCTCTTCGCGTACTGCGATGAGTCGGGAATGGATGCGGACTTGCGTCGTCGCGTTCTCGATGAGATCAAGACCGGATCGTTGAACGTGAAGACGTCGTTACGGGCATCCTCGACGGGATATCCGTTCAAAGTCGTGTCGGTCCCTGGAACGATCTCCGACGCCACCGTCTACGCCGAGCGTGAGAGAAAGTGCGACTTGGGATATCTGCGCGAGGCGTACCTCAAGCCCAATGGCTCGTTGGGTTATCGCTGCAGCGCCGAACCGGTCGACGCCTTCATTCGCAAAGGCGGTGCGTTCGAGTTGAGCGACGAATCGACCTGTCTGTGCAACGGATTGATGTCAACGTGCGGGCTCGGTCAGTACCGAGCCGATGGGCATCGTGAACCGCCGATCGTCACGAGCGGTGACTCCATCAATGACATCCGCGAACTACTGGTCGACCGAGAGAGCTACAGCGCTCGTGACGTCATTGATCATCTGAGCGCGGGTCTCGACGTCACCGCCGCGAGCGACGTCTCGTACACGCGTTAGTCTCGCGCCATGATCCTCGAGATGTCACCGAGTGAAATCGACGAGTTCGTACTCTCGCAGAAAATCGGGCGCGTTGGTTGCCACCTCGATGGTGAGACCTACGTCGTTCCCGTCATCTACGGATGGGACGCAGATTGCATCTACGTCTACACCACCGAAGGCAAAAAGGTCGACATGATGCGTCAGAATGCCCGCGTCTGTTTTGAGATCGACCAGTACCAGGCCGACGGCGGATGGCGCAGCGTCATCGCTCGAGGAGTGTTCGAGGAATTAGAAGGTGACGACGCGGTGCGAGCTCTTGAAGTCATTACCGAGCGCGTGACTTCGAATCGAGACTCCGTGAGTTCGCGCCCTCGTGGTGAAGGTCGCACGCCGGTGGCCTTTCGAATTCGAACGAACGACGTCACCGGACGAAGGGTCGAAGTCGCGTCCTAGTCAACCATCGCGGCGGGCCAGGGGGACGCCACTGACGCGAATGCAGCCGGGATCAGACGCCAGTGGGTTCCCATACATCGCGAAGGCCCGCGACCGTGAGCCCCCGCACAGATCGAAATGTTCACAGCATCCACACGCGCCCTCGAAGTGGGCCGAGCGAATTGAGCGCAGGAGTTCGTGGTTCCGATAGACGTCAATCAATGAACTGTCTCGAATGTTACCGAGCGTGATCGGCAAGAATCCCGAAGGATAGATGTCGCCGTTCGCCCCGACGAAGATGATCCCCTTGCCGTCACGAGTCGCGGCACTCGGCGCTCGCACCGGTGCTGAACTCGGTCCGAGTAGTTCAAGGAGACGGCCGCGGAGGAACGTGTACGTGGAGTTCCCAATGAGTGCCGGTGGCGAGTCAACGTTCTCGGCGCGTTCGAGCGCGACGCGTCGAAAGAACGGGGCCTCGACCGTGCGCACGGTAAACCCGTAACGGGAGGCGTCGACGAGGAAGTGGCAGACCTCTTCGTTCTCCGCAGCCGATGTCGCCATCACGTCCGAGCCCCGCCCGGTCGTGATGAGAAAGAACACCTCCCACACGTTGACCTTGAGATCGTGCACCAAGGTGGCGACGTCGGCCAACTCGCGAACGTTCGAGGGCATGACCGTGGTGTTGATCTGCGTCGTGAAACCGTGATCGCGAAGTCGCGAGATCGCCATGATCGTGGATTCGAAGTGGCCCTCGATACCTCGAATTGCGTCGTGGGTCGATGGCGTCGCGCCATCGAGACTGAGCGACGCACTCTTCACACCAACCTCGCGCAGCGCCTGGAGCGTCGAATCGACGAGGCGAGGGGTCACGGACGGGGCGATCGCCACGGGCACGTTCAAGGACTGGGCGTATGCGGCGAGTTCGACGACGTCATCGCGCATCAAACAGTCCCCACCGGTGAGGATGAGAATCGGACGAGGGCTGCCAATCGAAGCCAGCGAATCGATGAGTCCTCGACCGTCTTCCGTGGTCAACTCATCGGGCCCGCCCACGAGTTGCGCATTGGCGCGACAGTGGAAACACGCCAAGTGACATGCCTTGGTCATTTCCCAAAATACGAGCAACGGTCGTTGGTCGAACTGTCCCCTCGCGAACCCGTGAAACTTCATATCGGTCACGAAATGTCTCTCGCTACGTCCGGCGAGCGCATCTCGGTCGCCGTACTTTCAGCCTACGAAGCTCTAGGGCCGAATTAGAGGGACAAAAGTCACATGATCAGCATGAGATTCACGACGGCGCTCCTCCGATCGCACGGATCGGCGGACGTCGCGACGCGGGTCCTGAACCTTTGTCCTCTACCGTGCCCGCGCGCGATCCGGACGGTACGTCAACGCGATCCGGACGGCACCCCAAAGTGCGGTCGCGGTCGCAAACGCCATCACGAGCACCGTTACGACGATGCGCGCGGACCAGGGTGACCCCGATACGCCGGTCAGCGCGCCATCGAGGAACCACGGCGCATGCTGTGACATCTGAATCCACCACGCCGACGTACCGACTACGACCACAATCGACGAAAAGCACACCCCGAGTGCGAAATGGGACTCCCAACGTAGCTCGCGAGGAGTGAAGTCGATTCTCGACGCAGCAGCGACACTTGTTCTCGTCCAGAGACCGATCGTTATCGCGGCGACGAAAGCAAACGCCACAAACGCAGCTGAGTAAAGACCATCTCCACCGTTTCGCTGCGTGGAGTTCAATTGGTGCGCCCAGACAGCCAGGCCGATTGTTGCGGCCATCAACACGACCGAGGAGATGAGCGACCTCGAGATCGTCCGACGTACCTGGGGCCACCCGCCTGCATGAAGAAGCCGCGCGAAACCTGGAAGCGCGACGATCACGCCAAACACTACGAGACCCGTTCCCACGATGCCAGCGACGGCGGTCATGTCAAAGGCGAACGTGGCGGTGGTACGAGATGAGGTGGGCAGCGCCACAGCAAAGTGCTCGGCCATCTTCGCGAGACTGGCGCCACCGACGATCATGATCGACCACGCCACCAGCACCGTGAGCGAACCGCTCCGACGCTGAGTCGACCGAGTGCTTCGAGCACCAACCAGACCTGATCCATAACAGCGTTCTCGTACACCGGCGATCGCGATCGATGACCGTAGTCTCATAGTGAGAGGGGTCTCGTGAAGTCGGTCTTCAACCAGCGCGAGAAACTCGTCGCCGTATCGCGCGCGCCAACTCGCTGGATACCACCGAAGCAATCGGCGTACATCGACTCGCCGCTTCATCGCGCACCCCCTGGGGCGAGTCGAAGTCGAGCGACTCCCACGTCGGCCAGGCGGCGCATTTCGCTGATAATCTCGCGAAGCACTTGAGCGCCGTTCGTCGTGATGCGATACGGGCGCCGTCGTTCATCGCCCGCCAACGGTTCAATAAGACCCAACTCTTCGAGACGAGTGATCGCGCCGTAGAGCGTGCCGGGGCTCAGCGTGACGCCACCGAACTCCTCGACATCCTTCAATAGCGCGTAACCGTGTTTCGGCCCCGAAGCGAGGCTCGTCAGGATCAGTAAGAGCGGATCGTTCGGACGGCGCAGTTCGCGGGCGCCCTTTCTCACGGCCCCACACTACTACGTCGTACGTACTAGTGTGGGGTCGCAAGGAGAAATGCGCCGTGAATTCTGATCGGCAACGACTGCGTCAATCCAGGCGCAGGCGCTTAATTCTGACGTTCGTGTAGTTCGGTCTTGCGCCCCGACGAATCGACGACTTCTCGATCGAGTGAGCGCGGAGGCGCCGACGGACTGCGACGCGACGCCATGAACACGATAAGTGAGATGACGAATCCGACCGCGCCGGCGATCATCAAGATGACGCCCAACGTCGACAACCTGAATCCATGCTGCTGGACAACAGCAGAGCTCTGCGCAGTGACGGCCCAGTACATGATCGCACCCGCAACTGCAGAGATCGCACTTAAAACCATTCCCGGTAAACCCATGACATCTCCTTTGATGTAACTGTCGTTTTGCGATGAACTACATATGTGAGAACTAACAAGAGTTCCCCACGCAACGACCCTAAAAGGCAAAAGCCGCCTCACAGAAGAAACTCACGATTGATTAAGAAAATTCAAAACTTGGGGTCAAATCTTGACGCGACACGAATAACTTCGTGCTGGTAGTTGTTTCGTTTCTCATTATTTCTTGAGAGTGAGACTCTTCGTCATGTCCGCCCAACCCGTCCTAGGAGAACCATGTCCGACTCCGCGCTTCGTCAACGAATGAGTCGCGCCTTCCAGCGACTCGATGAAATGATTTCGCACGTCGCCACCGCCGCGGCGATCTCAATCGTTCTGGTCGCGTTCATCATCTCGCTGGCCATCATGGGATTCCCTGCGAGGTGGCAGATGGGATTTTCCACGGTGGCCAACGCCATCGTCATCATGTTGTTGTTCACCGTGAAGCACACACAAGATCGACAACAGACGGCACTCCAACTGAAGCTCGACGAACTGATCCTCTCGACCCCTTCGGCCGACGACCACTTAGTGCAAATTGAACGAGCCGAGGAGAAGGAACTCGTTGAACGAAAGCGCGACAACATTGCCGAACACGAGAACTTGCGAGGCTCCAACGATTGAGACGAGTAGTTCTGCCAAGTGTCGGCGGAGTCGCTGTCGAGATCGTGGAACGAATCAATTCAGGTCAAAGCGATCGAGGTTCATCACCTTGTTCCAGGCCGCGACAAAGTCGCGGACGAATTTCTCCTGGCCGTCATCACTCGCGTAGACCTCGGCGATCGCGCGCAACTGTGAGTTGGAACCGAACACGATATCGACACGAGTGCCCTTCCATTTGAGATCATTCGTGCGACGGTCGCGACCTTCGAATGTCTCTTGGCTCGATGACGTCGCCTCCCACTTTGTGCCCATATCGAGCAAGTTCGTGAAGAAATCGGTTGTCAGTGTCCCGGGCCGATTTGTGAACACGCCAAGGTCCGATTCCCGGTAGTTGGCGTTCAGAACTCGCATACCTCCCACGAGCACCGTCATCTCCGGAGCACTCAACGTAAGCCTTTCGGCGCGTTCGACGAGTAACTCCTCGGCCGTCCGGCGTTGACCTTCGCGCAAATAGTTGCGGAACCCGTCAAACGTCGGCTCCAGCACGGCGAAGGACTCGATGTCGGTGTCCTCTTGAACCGCGTCGGTGCGACCCGGCGCAAACGGCACCTGGATGTCATAACCGGCGTCCTTCGCCGAGCGCTCGGCCGCAGCGCAACCACCGAGCACGATGAGGTCCGCCAGAGAGACAGATGCCCCATTCGTCGCGTTGAAGTCGCTCTGAATTCCTTCCAGCGTCCGCAGCACCATCGTCACTTCTGCCGAGTCGTTGACTTCCCAATCCTTCTGAGGCGCGAGACGAATTCGTGCGCCGTTGGCTCCGCCGCGCTTGTCCGTGCCGCGGAACGTCGCGGCCGATGCCCACGCGGTGGCGACCAACTGAGCCACGTTCAGCCCCGACCCGAGGATCTTTTCTTTCAGCTCGGCGATTTGGGCGGCGTTGATCGCATCGCCGGTTGCTTCGGGCAGAGGGTCTTGCCACAACTGAGTTTCTGACGGTATCCACGGTCCGAGAAGGCGCCTACGCGGTCCCATGTCACGGTGGGTCAGTTTGTACCAGGCTTTGGCGAAGGCGAGTTCGAACTGATCAGGGTTCTCGTGGAAGCGCTTGGAGATCGGTCCGTAGATCGGATCCATCCGCAGAGCGAGGTCCGAGGTGAGCATGACCGGAGCGTGTCGCTTGGCAGGATCGTGGGCGTCGGGCACCTCATCGGCGCCAGTACCGCCCTTGGGAATCCACTGCGTCGCACCGGCCGGACTCTTCGTCTGTTCCCATTCGTGTCCGAAGAGCGTGTCGAAGAAACTGTTGTCCCACTTCGTCGGGCTCGGGGTCCACGCGCCTTCCAGACCACTGGAAATCGCGTCACCTCCGGCGCCCGTGGCGTAGCTGTTCTTCCAACCCAGTCCCTGTTCGGCCAGCGCGGCTGCTTCGGGTTCGTCGCCCACGTACTTCTCGGGGTCGGCGGCGCCGTGGGTCTTGCCGAAGGTGTGGCCGCCAGCAATGAGCGCCACCGTCTCCTCGTCGTTCATGGCCATGCGCGCGAACGTCTCTCGAATGTCGATCGCCGACGCCAGTGGATCAGGCGTACCGTTGGGCCCCTCGGGGTTCACGTAGATGAGTCCCATCTGGACGGCGCCGAGCGGCCTTTGGAGATCACGATCACCGCTGTAACGCTCGTCGCCCAGCCACACATCTTCCGGGCCCCAGTAGACGTCCTCGTCGCCCTCGAAGACGTCTTCACGGCCACCGGCGAAACCGTAGGTCCTCAGACCCATCGATTCGAGGGCCAAGGTACCGGCGAGGATCATCAGGTCCGCCCAGGAGATCTTGCGGCCGTACCTCTGCTTGATCGGCCAGAGCAGCCGGCGGGCCTTGTCGAGATTCACGTTGTCGGGCCAACTGTCGAGTGGCGCGAAGCGCTGAGTTCCTGACCCGCCACCACCGCGACCGTCGTGGATTCGGTAGGTGCCGGCGCTGTGCCAGGCCATCCGGATGAAGAACGGACCATAGTGGCCGTAGTCCGCGGGCCACCACTCCTGGGACGTCGTCATTAAGGCCATGAGGTCCTTCTTCACGGCGTCGAGGTCCAGGCTCTCGAACTCCTTGGCGTAATCGAACGTCGCGCCGAGCGGATTACCTACGAGCGGCCTTCGCTGGAGTGGATCGAGCTTCAGTTGATTGGGCCACCAGTCTTGGTGGGGCCGTCGCCCCGAAGGCGTCGCGTCAAATCCATCTGAAACCGGGAACTTGTTTTCGCTGTCCATGATCTCTCCTGTTGTAGCCATGAATTATGCATCAGCGTAACGAGTTCGCTCAGAACGGCAACACATCACAATCAGGTGCCGACCTGATCACTCTCGCGGCGACGCTGAGGGTTCGGCGCCGAGCGCATACTGCAGCTCGAATGCCTCGTCGCCGAGCTCGGATCGAAGCGTCGTGCGACAGACGAGCGCGAATTCCCTTAACCGGTCCAATGGGCATCTATTTCGCCACGGCAGCCACATCGCGTCACTGTCCTCCGACAGCGCACCGAGGCATCCACCCACCGCGCGGATTGTTTGTTCG
Source organism: Acidimicrobiales bacterium (assembly GCA_035532375.1). Lineage (GTDB taxonomy): Bacteria > Actinomycetota > Acidimicrobiia > Acidimicrobiales > RAAP-2 > RAAP-2. Next base: position 43,193 of record DATKRC010000062.1, on the reverse strand, counting down.
CAGCTTTTCCCACGATTGCAGGGCGTTTGACCTTCTTTTGAAGCCAAAAGTGGTCTTTGCTACGGTTTCCGGAGGCACATAGGCGGGGGAACCTTGGCAAACTCTGAACGATTGCGGATCCGAACGTCCTGCGTCGCGTCAACGTCGATTCTTCTTCGCCTGAGCTTGGCCGCCTCGTTCGTCCTGGGCGCGATGGTCGTCGAGACCAACGGCGCCGGTGCGTCGACGGGTTGCAAGAGCACCGGCTACACCTGCACCATCGATGGCTACAACGCCACCACCATGAACAACAGTTGGGCCGCCAAGTACTACGGCAGCGACACCAAGGGTGGCATTGGCACTCCGCCGCACAACTGCACCCTGTTCGCGGCGTGGATGCTCGCCCACAACGGACTCGCCGATCCCGGCCAGGCGTGGGGCTACGCCGATCAATGGGGTGTGACGCTGGCGTCCGACACTAACCAGATCCCCGCCGTCGGGTCGATCGCCTGGTACGACGGACCGGGAATGGGTCACGTTGCCTACGTCGCGCGCGTCAACTGGGCAAATCACATGGTGTTCCTGGTGTCGGACAACTACGCCAGCAACAGCGCGGGCTACACGTCCAATGCCTGGGCGCCGTTCACGCAACCGACTGGCTACATCCACTTACGTGACCTGTCGACACGACTTTCGCTGACCACGCGCCGACTAAAACTTCGTTTCCTGGCACATTTCGCCCGCTAAGACGAGCGAGCTCAGATCGCCGTCTCGCAGGACCACTGGCTCCAGCCGTCGCGCCGGTATAACAGTGCGGCCGCACGAACGTTGAGCACAGGGTTGAAGGCCAGATTCAAATTCTTGGGGTTTTGACCGATCATGGCCATGAGGTACTGCTCAGTGCCGCCGTCGTTCAACTGGAAAAGACCGCGGTCGTGCGTACCATTACTGTCAAAACCGATGTCGGTCGTTCGAAATTTGGACTCGCACCACGCCACGGCCTCAGCGTCATGCCAGGCGTTTGAGGGAAAGTCCTGATGGATGAGGTTGACCACATAGCCGTCGCTTGGAGTCGGATGATTCGTGAAGTCCGTGAGGTCTGCGACGACGGCTGGACCACGACGCAAAAGAGCAACGTGACGCACCGCTGGCGCTTTCACGAGGTGGCGAGACGGTGACGATGTGAGCGTCATCAATGCGCGAATGGGTTTAGGGCTTGCCGTCGACGCGGGCGACGGTGAAGGCACTGCTGCAAGTGAAATGATGAACGTCAAGACGCCCACCGGGATCAAACTCCGCGAATACTTCCGGACGCGTTTCAATCGTTTGCGCGCTTGTAACATTGATAAGCCTCCGCCTATTTTTTGTGTGGACCGCCCTCGACGGCACTTCGTGAACCGCTCGGAACTCATGGTCCACGTTCCAGACCTTCCGCCGTATGACACAAAAGCTGCGTCACGGGTGTTTCGACGAAGGACAAGCCATTTTAGGGCCCGTGACCTCGAAAAAGTCAGCAAAGCGACAGAATGTTTCACGAATCCGTTGATTCAATGGCTTTTGAAGTGAAAAGTTGTTAAAACTAATCACAAAACTTGTCACTTTTTGGGTGTACTCACCATTTCGCGAGAACTGTCGACAAGGACACCGTTGAAGAGCTCAACCGGCGAGAAGTTCGTCCAAACAGTTGCTCGCCGAACCCGTTGCACTGATCTCTTGGGCAACTTTTTGTGCCGCGATCGGGTACGAAGAGTTCGCGAGGACCTCGAGAACCGCGGCACGAATGCGCGGGACGTCGCTCGGCTCAATGGCGCGAAAGCCCGGCTCTGCTTTTGATCCGACGCCGACGACAATGCCGGCACCGGCGACCGCGATGAGTTGCGCGTTCGTTCGTTGGTCGGCGAACATCGGCACGACGACGATCGGTAAGCCGGCGGCCAAGGCTCCGTAGGTGGTGCCGGAGCCGCCGTGACACAACACCATCGCGGCAAATGGGAAGACCGAGGCTTGGGGGACCCAGGACTCGACGACCACGTGGGGTGGTACCGGGCCGAGCACGGCGGGATTGAACCCCTTGCCAGTCGTGACCAGGACTCGGGCATCGAGGTCCGAAACTGCCTCGATAACCCAGCGAAAGGCCGATTCGCCGATATCGAGACCGCCGGTGACCGTGCCCAAAGTGAGGTAAATCAAAGGCCCGGCGCCATTGGACCAGCGCCCGGGCTCAGTGGTCTCGGGGACTACGTTCTCGCGGTAGCGCAAAGTGTGAGGGAACGGCGAGGGGTCGAGACTCGTTGGTAGTCGAGAGATGTATCGGGTCTCGCGCAGCACCTTTTCCATGCCGGGAGCGAAGTCCTCCAAGATCGGTGCCACGAGAGCGATGACGCTCCATTCGGTTCGCGCCGTGGAGATCGCGACTTGGGCGTGGTCGATCGAACGTTGGTGAGCCGCCACCGCGCCCGCGTACGCGCACGGTTCGCGCAGTATCAGGTCGGGTCGAAAGGAATCGCAGGCTGCGTTGACCGTCGCGAGCATCGCGTGGGTTGACAGGCGCCCGAAGAATTCACCGTCCAAGAGCCGCGCCGCTGACGAGTGTGGCAATCGGGCCGCGCGACGCCAGAGCTCTTTGGACTGTTCGGGGTCGGGTGGATCACTGATGTAGTGCGCGACACCCAGCGACTTCACCTCCTGGGCAAGGCTCGGCGGAACGACGATGAAGAGTTCGTCGCCACGTTCTTGGGCTGCCGCCACGAACGGGAGCAAGGGGTTGAAGTGCCCCGCTAAGCCTGTCGAACAGAGGAGTAATCGCATCGTTTGGCCATTTTGCCAGCCGAAACCACGAGTGGTGGAGACCTTGGTGCTGACCTACTCAGGTTGTCTTTGGCCGCGGAGGATCGTCCGATGATGCCGTCATGAGGGCGCAGGCGACTCTCGCTGCATAATGAGTTGTGCCCCGGAACAAACGCGACCACAGTCTCAATCTCGCACCCGCCTCGATTGACGACTACCGCGAACTGGCGCGTCGGAGACTCCCCCGCCAGATCTTCGACTACATCGACGGTGGCGCCTTCGGCGAATCCACGTTGGCCGCCAACCGCGACGACCTGCGGTCGATTCAGTTCCGCCAACGGATACTGCGTGACGTATCGACGCGTTCACTCGCCACGACCGTCTTAGGCGAGGAGATCGCATTGCCCGTCATACTCGCGCCGGTTGGCTTCGGCGGAATGTTCGCCCGTCGCGCCGAGGTGCAGGCGGCGAAGGCGGCCGAACGCGCCGGTATTCCTTTCTGTGAGTCGACGTTGTCGATCTGCGGCCTCGAAGAGGTCGCCGCGTCGATCACACGTCCGATGTGGTTCCAGCTCTACGTGATGAAAGACCGGAGTTACGCCGAAGACCTGATGGCCCGGGCCCAGGCAGTCGGCAGCACGACGTTGATCCTCACCGTTGACCTGCCGGTCGTCGGTCAGCGTTACCGCGATGCGCGAAACGGTATCAGCGGGAAGATTCCGCGCGCCCGGCGCCTTCGACGCGGCGCCGACCTCTTCACCCACACCAGATGGGTGCGCGACGTCGCCCTCGGGGGCCGACCCCTCACCTTCGGCAATCTGGAGAAGGCGTTACCCGACGCGAACGTGCCCGGCGACTTCCAAGCCTGGGTCGCGGGTCAGTTCGATCCCAGCGTGACCTGGGATGACCTCGCGTGGTTGCGCCAACATTGGCGCGGCAAGATCGCGCTGAAAGGCATCCTCGATCCCGACGACGCCCGTCAGGCCGTTGACCGTGGGGCCGACGCCGTAATCGTCTCGAACCACGGGGGCCGCCAACTCGACGACGTACCCTCGAGCATTCGCTCGCTGCCGATGATCGCGGACGCCGTCAGTGGCAAGTGTGAGGTCTTGATGGACGGGGGCATTCGCAGCGGCCTCGACGTCGTGAAGGCGATGTCCCTGGGAGCTCGGGCCTGCATGATCGGTCGACCGTGGGCCTACGCCGTGGCGGCTCGCGGCGAGCGAGGTGTGGATCACATCTTGCGGATAATTCAGTCCGAGATGATGGTGACCCTGGGACTTACCGGGGTGAACGACGTGCGCGACCTTGACCGTACAGTCGTGGTGGAAGAGTAGTCCTCCCTGGTCATCCTGACTTCGAAAGTAGAACCCCATGCCTAGCGCCCTCGACGCCTTAGAACTCTCCATCAATCACTTGCGATCGATCATGGAGCCGATGAGCGAAGGACAGTACGTCGCCTCGGCCCATCCCACGGAGTGGACGGTGGCCCAGGTCATGAGCCATATCGGCTCTGCGGCGGTCATCTCGAAGCGTAATATCGACGACTCGCTCAACGGACGCGAGACGCCGTCTGAGTTCAATCAATCCGTGTGGGACGTGTGGAACGCAAAGACACCACACGCCCAAGTCACCGATTCCCTCGACGCCGACCAGGCCCTCCTCACTCGGATGCTTGAGTTGACGCCCGACGAAAGGCGGCGCTTCCACCGGAACCCGGGGCCGTGGCGCCCCGACTTCGATCAAGCCGTGGGCCTCCGACTGGGAGAACACGTGTTGCATACCTGGGACATCGAAGAGGCGTTCGATCCCCGCGCGACGTTGCAACCCGAGGCCGTCCCCTTCCTCTTCGACAATCTCCAACTCCTCATGCGCTTCGCGGCCAAGCCGACCGAACACGTGCACACGCTGCACATTCGAACGACCGAACCATTGCACAACCTTGAGTTGCGACAGAGCGGTGACGCTGTGACCCTCAACGAAGTCGAAGACATGGACGTCGTTGACCTGGAACTGCCGGCCGAGGCCTTCATCAGGCTCATGTACGGTCGCCTCGACGAAAAACACACGCCCGACGGCATCGATCCCACCCACCTAGACGAACTCCGTCGTGTCTTTCCCGGGTTCTGAGTGGTGGCACTCCGCCTTCAGATCATCATCGGATCAACGCGACCGAACCGCTTCGCCGACAAACCACTCGCGTGGTTGGTCGATCGCCTGTCGGGACGCGATGATTTCGAACTCGACGTCCTCGACTTGCGCGATCACCCTCTGCCGCTCTTTAACAGTCCGATGTCACCGGTGAGGACCCAGCGCGACTACCCCAACGAGGCGGTCGCCGCGCTCGGACGTCAAATCGACTCGGCCGACGGCTTCATCGCCCTCACCAGCGAGTACAACCACGGCTATCCGGCCTCACTGAAGAACGCCATGGACTACGTCTTTCCCGAGTTCAACAAGAAGCCCATGACGTTCGTCGGCTACGGCAACGTCGGTGGGTCCAGGGCCGTCGAACAACTCCGGTTGGTGTCTGTCGAGTTCGAAATCGCGCCACTGCGCCACGCCGTCCACATTCTCGGCGGCGTCATGATGGCGGCGATGACCGCCGAGGAGTTCACGCCGGCCCTTTTCGAATCCCTTGACGACCGACTCGTGATGATGATCAATGAACTGGTGTGGTGGTCAAACGCCTTGAAGTTGGCGCGCGAGGCGACCTAGACCGTCGCATGCGGTCTTAACTCGAGGAGCTCGCGAGTACCGAATCCATGAACGCGACGTCGCCGTCATAGACGTGGGACGACTTCACGATGATCGTCAGTGAACCAACTGGCCAATCGAGTTCGCCAGCCACCTGGTGTTGGATCGCCGCGAGTTCCAACAGGTTGGCGTAGCCCTTGGCTCCGAAGTCAATGCTGTGCGCGTAGACCACGAGGTACAACGAGTCGTCGGCGAGGTAGAAGTCCAACAAGCTGACGCATGGGATGTACGAGGTATCGCTCAACGGCTGAAAAGTAGTGACCGCGGCCGACCGACTGAGCGGGTCACGTCGCAGTCGATCGCTCACCCAGCGCAGCTGGTCGAGACCGGAGCCGGCGTAGTTGTGGAGCCGAGTGGCGTAGCTGTCGGCGTCACCAAGTTCACTCACTTCGCTGAAGTCGTTGAAGTTCGCGCGCATCCAGGCCAGACGCTCCGAATCGGCGTACCGCTCGACGATGCCATCGGTCGTTTGAGGCGATCTCACCACGATCGTGGTCATGAGCACTTCGCGGATAGCAAGCCCGTCGTAAGTGCTCGCGACACCGCTCTCCATGATCAGGCGAGCGACGGCGATCCACGCTTCTCCAATCGTGGTCGTTTCGATCGTTGTCGCCATATCAGGTCTCACCTGGACATCCTTGTCGTTTCCCAGGACATCAGAGGCGTGTATCGACGGCTCCAAATGCGACACGGGAATAGTGCGTGGCCGAGATCACGGCTGGGCGCACGAATAGAGAGATCGGTTACAACTCGAACCACGGCGCATTCGTATCTTTCCCACTCCGACTTGAGCGTTCACGATCAGATGCGGGGCGCGTTGTTGACTCACGATCGACGTCAGGGACGAAGGTATGGCGCTGAACGGCTGTGTCGAGAAGCCGTACGGTCCCCAGTACTCGACCGTTCCAATGCCGACGCGTGTCTTGAGATAGACGATCGCGTTCGTCGGCACGTCCACGGTCAAGAGTCCGGCAGATACGGTTGCCGTGACCGAGGTCGGCGAGGAGTTGAAGTGAACTTGACGTAGGTCAACGGTCATGCTCCCGAACTCCGTGCGGTAGGTGCGCTGCACCTGCGACACGTCGCTGGGCTGGATCACGCGCACGCCGATGCCTCCGGTCATCGGGACTCCAGTCGACGCGACGAATCCCAAAAACGCCGCAGACAGGAGAATGACGATGGTCAAGAACGATAGAAAGACCAGTGCGATGAATCGCTGCAGCATGTGCTGGCGCGCGGTGGAGCGCAGCGAGAGCACCGCCATAACGGCGAGGAAGATCAGCCAAAGCACCCCGAAGCCATTGCCGACCCTCGGTCTACCCCCAATCGTCGAGAGGACGATGACCGCCACGACGACGATGCCGGCTAAAAGCACGTATCGCAGGAGCCGCAGGTTGGACGCGGGGGGCGCGTCACCGGACTCCTCGGCGTCGTCGGCGTGACGGCCCGACTGCGGAATCAATACCCACATGGCGAGATAGATCGCGGCGCCCAGACCGTAAAGGACGGTAAGGACGACGAAGACAACACGAACGATGTTGGGGTCGATGTCAAAGCGTTCACCAATACCACCGGCCACACCACCGATCATTCGACGCTTCGTACTTCGACGAAGTCCAGTCGACTTCGTCTCGTCAGGCTGAGGCGTCATCGCTTCGATCTGTTCCGACGGTTGGTGCTGTTCGTCCATGTTTCAAATGTACGGGGCCCGTTGATCAAGGACTATGGGGATGAACCCTCAGGGCGCATCATCGTTCAGGGTTTCCCCTTAGATACAGCGAGAGAACTCCGTGCAAGAATTAATTGCGACCATCAAGTCTCGATTGCGTCGAAGGGAGTACCGGATGTCCGTCACCACCTCGAGCCACGCCGTCGTCGGTACACCACTTCGACCTTTGCGACGTGGTCGTGACAACTGCATCCTCGGCGGCGTGTGCGGAGGGTTTGCGACGCGCCTCGGCATCAAGGAACGAAACATCCGAATAATCTTCGCGTTGCTCGCGTTGATCTTCGGACTGGGCATCCTCCTCTACATGACGTTCTGGCTGGTACTCACGCGCTCGGGCGAGGAGCATTCGATCATTCAGCAGATCTTCCAGGATCGCCATGAGGCACAGATCGTGCTGATCGGCTTCATCGCCACGATCGTTCTGATCATCGCCCTGCTGACCACGGGTTCGCACACGACGGTTGGCTTCGGTTGGCCGTTGCTCTTGAGCGCCTTCGCCGCCTTTGCGGTCTGGCGAGGTGCATCGACCGACGAACGCAGTCATCTTTCGGAATTCTTCAACTCAGCTCCGGTGATCGGAAGCGCCTTCTCAAAGAGTCGAAAGGTGGTGGTCCTGCGACTCCTCATCGGTGCCGCCCTGGTGTGCTTCGGTCTCCAGGAACTTAACCGCATCGGCGGCTTCTGGGGATCTACCGCCTCCGCACTCTTTGGCACGGCAGTGTTGGTGTTCGGTGTGGCCATACTCTTCGCACCATGGTGGCTGCAGAACGTTCGAGAGCTCACGAGTGAACGACGCGAACGCGTACGCATCGAAGAACGCGCGAACATGGCCGCGCACCTCCACGACTCGGTGCTCCAGACCTTGACGCTCATCGAGCGTTCCGCGGCCAACGAGAGCGACGTCAAGCGCCTGGCCCGAAACCAAGAACGTGAACTTCGACAGTGGCTCTTCAGCCCGGAGACACCCACCAACGCACCCACGTCGTTCGTGGGACTAGTGGGGGCGATCGAACACGACGTCGAGAACGACTACGGCCTGCGCGTGGAACTCGTCACCGTCGGCGACTGCGTCCCTGATGATCGCGTGTCGACACTCACCGCTGCCGCGCGCGAGGCCGCAATCAACGCGGCGAAGTGGTCCCAAGCCGAAAGCGTTTCAATCTTCACCGAGGTCGAGCCCGCCTCGATTTCGATCTTCGTGCGCGACCGCGGCGTCGGTTTCGATCTCGACGCCGTTCCCACCGACCGCCAAGGTATTGCCTTGTCGATTCGCCAAAGGATGAGTCAACTCGGTGGCGAAGCGTTCATCAACACCGAAGTGGGTTCAGGCACTGAAGTTCAACTCGTGATGCCGCGGGCTTCGTGATCGACTCTGCGAAACCACGAGTCTTCCTCGTCGACGACCACGAGCTGGTCCGCTCGGGGATCCGTGCCGAGATCGCGAGTTCGGTGGACATCGTGGGCGAGGCCGACGAAGTCGAGGCCGCCATCGAAATGATCATCGAGCGCACGCCCGACGTCGTGCTACTCGACGTGCACATGCCCGACGGAGGAGGTCAGGCGGTGTTGCGCGCGGTCGTGGAGCACAACACGACGACGAGATTTCTCGCCCTCTCGGTCTCCGACGCCTCGGTCGACGTCATCAGCGTCATCCGCGCCGGCGCCCGTGGCTACGTCACGAAGAACATCTCCGGTCCGGACCTGGTGGACGCGATCTACCGGATCGCAGCTGGTGACGTCGTGTTCTCGCCGCGCTTGGCCGGATTCGTCCTCGACGCCTTCAGCACCGGTGCGAACGACCAGCCCGTCGTGGTGACCGAACCGGACCTCGATCAGTTGACCACCCGAGAACGCCAGGTACTGCGACTCATCGCTCGCGGCTACTCCTACAAGGACATCGCCAAGGAGTTGACCATCTCAACCAAAACCGTCGAGAGCCACGTCTCATCAGTACTTCGTAAACTGCAGCTCTCGAGTCGCTACCAGCTGTCGCACTGGGCCAGCGAGCGCCACCTCAACTAATCGTTGAAATTGTCGCGGCCGCATCGCCAACCTTCGCAACGACAAAAAATGCCGCGCGATTATTGAGTTGCCTCGTAGCATGACGGGTATCGCGAGGAAGGAACAGGCATGCGAATTCTCATTGTCGGTGGAACGTCGTTCGTCGGGCGAGCGATTGCTTGGGCCGCCCTGAACGCCGGTCACGACGTCACCGTGATCAACCGTGGCCAGACGCCGAGCGACTTGCCCGAATCGGTCACCCGATTGGTAGGTGACCGCAATGGCGATATGTCCGCGCTCGACGATCTCACGTTCGACGTGACAGTGGACGCGATCGCCTTTCGGCCGGTTGACGTCGACGTCCTCGCCAATGCGCTCGGAGATCGCGGCGGCCACCACATTCAGATCTCATCGGTGTCGGCCTACGAGGAACCGCCAGAAGAAGGAGCGACCGAAGAGTCGGCGACGCTCTGGAACGACACCACCCTGGCACCGGACGCCGAAGTGAGCGCCGAAACGTACGGACCACTGAAGGCCGCCTGTGAACGCTCGGCCGAGCAACACTTCGCGGACCGGCTCTCGATCGTGCGCCCGACCTTCGTCATCGGGAGCCATGACGCGACGCTCCGGTTCCCTTACTGGGTCACGCGTCTACGCCGGGGAGGCAACGTCGCGGTGCCCGGGCCCCGCGACAACGCTCTTCAGTACATCGACGCCCGGGACCTCGGCGAATTCGTCGTGGCAATCGCGACCAACTCGACTTTGGGCGCCTTTCACGTCGCTGGTCCCTACCCCCCGGGACGCTTCTATGACGTGATCGAGGAAATCAGTCGCCAGGTCTCGCCGAACGACACCCACCTCTACGAAATCTCCCCGCGCCACATCAAGAGCCATCATCTCGACACGAGATTTCCCCTGTGGTCCGGATCATCCAGCGAGAACGCACTTGCCGTCGACCCGGCCAAGGCCGTCGCCGCCGGACTCACGTTTCGAGACTTGAGCGAAAGCGTCGAGGACGTCATCGAGTGGTGGGACGACCGTGAGCCTCCATCGTGGTGGCTGACGCGCGAGCAAGAGGCCATGCTCGTGCGGACCAACATGTGAAATCCAAAGTCGCCACGAAGTTCTTCGTCGCCGCGGTAAATTTCGGTCTTGATCGGACAGAAGCGGTTTATGGGCTCGCCACAGGATGATCGTTTCCGCCGCCTCGTCCACGACCACAGTTCGGCCATCGGCAACTACATCCGACGACGCCTCTATCCGCTGACCCCGGCCGACCTCGATGACCTCGTCGAAGAGACACTCCTCGTCGTGTGGCGCCGACTCGACAGCGTGCCTGACGAAGCCGAACTGCCCTGGATGATCGGCGTCGCTCGCAACGTGCTCCGCAACGCGCGGCGAAGCCAATACCGACGGACCAACTTCGAATCCACGCTCCCGCGTGCCCCCAACGACCCCTCAGCCGAAGACCTCGTGATCGCGGACGTCAGCGTGCGTGACGCCCTCGCCGCACTGAATGACGACGACCGTGAAGTACTGATGTTGAACGCCTGGGACGGTTTGGACACTCACGCATTGGGCATCTGCCTCTCGATCACCACCAACGCGGCGGCAGTGCGCCTCTCCAGAGCGCAGGCCCGTTTCCGTGAACATTTCGCGGCGGCTCAAGTCCTCTGAAATTCTCACGGACCTCGCGACATGAACTAGTTATGCAGGCGGAGGAGCTTACATGAACGAATTCGAAGATCGCTTGCGCGCGGCGGACCCGGTCGCAGCGAACAGCTATCAACATCCGGATACGAACGCGATGATCTCGCGCATCATGGCACAAGTGCCGCGCGCCCGTCGTCACGTATTGCGGAGCTTCCAAATCCGAATGGCCGGGTCGGTCGCACTCGCCGCGGCCCTCACCGTCGGCGGCATCGCCGCACTGGAGGGCGCTGCACCGTCACTCGCGGTCTTCTCACTGGCCGCAGCGTCCCCGTCCGCTTCCCCGCACCGCGGGTCCTTGGCCCCAAAAGCGTCGGCGGGCTTCAGTACTGCCCTGCCGATGCGCATCCTCGAGGAGTACGACTTCAGCGCGGGACCCGACCTCAGCACCAATGCCGGTAGTGGCGCGGCCTATGAATTACAACTCCCGACAAGTGCGTCGGCCGAAGCCGCACGTATCGCCACCGTATTCGGGATGTCAGGAACGCCCGTCGACTCCCAAAACGACGGTCATGACTTCACCGTGACCGATCCTTCAGGGAGCTACGTGCAATACCAGTCCTATGACGCGGTCCCTCAGTGGACATATTCCGTCGCGCTTCCACAGGCGACCTCGACGACGACCTCGGACGGAGCAACGGTGGCCATGCCCAACCAATCGACAATCGAAAGCGACGTGCAGAAGTACCTCGACCGATTGGGCTATGGCTTCCAGGTCACCGATCCCCAGTTCTCGACCTCGAACAACGTCATGAGTTCTCCTGGTCAGGCTTCCGTCACGACCAACGACGAGCAAGCGTCCTACAGCGTCACGGTCGACGGGCAGATGACGGACCAGTACTTTGAGTTCACCGTCGATCAGTACAACGATGTCGTGTACGCGAGCGGACCGGCATTTAACGTGATGCCGGCGGTCAACTACCCACTTCAGAGCCCGGTCGCTGGCGTCGGAGTACTCGAAGCGCAACAGCAGTCGGAGTTCGCAGCCAATGGCTCTTCGGGTCAGTCGAGCGGCATACAGTCGTCGACGTCGACGTCGACGCCATCGCCGTCGAACTCCTCATCGTCGACTTCGCCATCAACGTCCGACACCAGTGACACGACGACCACGACGACCACGACGATTCCAATCGTCGCCGTCACCCTCGACGCCGAGTCCGTCTCGTACCAGACGTATCAATTGACTGACGCTTCGGTGTGGATGTTGCCGATCTACAACTACACCGGCGACGTCAACGGCGACAATGGATCGTCCTACACCGGCACGTGGTCCGTGATCGCGGTCGATCCCGCCTACATCCACATATCTACCTCGTCATCGGGAGGTATCCATCCCGGTGGACCGATCGTCTACTGACCACATCCGAAAGGTCTGTCGGCGAGACCGGCGCAAGCAGCTCGCGCGCTGGGCTCTGCCCCCAACTGGCCCACGAGCCAAGGCATGGGGTTCAGTTCATTCGGACTTATGACGAGAAGGCATCCACGTTCGGGGCTGATGTGTGCGCGGTGGATTCACGACCTCTGGTCGGGCATCCACGAATTTCGAGACTTTGGCCGGTGCGCGGTGCGGTGGTCGCTTGGGTTCCACGACGCCGGCGGGCAAGTGGCGCCGTACGCCCGACCACGGCGCCAAGGGCGCGGTAAAGGCGTCGGCCAGGCGATAGGCCGAACTCTCGTAGTTGATCCTCCATCCCCGAAAGTGCGGCCAGGCGTCTTCTGGGCTGCGCTCGGTCGGGAATCCCACCAGCACCAACTTCTCGACGGCACTGGCGAACTCTTCGTACGTCAAAGTGATCTCCCCATCGGGATCGGGATCGTCGTCGACCGGATAGCCCAGCGATCGCGCGATGCGATTGAAGAGGGTAAATCCCATCCGCAGGCACAGACGAGTTTGACTCGGGGCGGTCGTCGGACAGAGCGCCAACTGCATCGCCCCGGCGTCCAGAACTGCCAAGAGCCCGATGATCCAGTTGAACCACGGCTCGGGTGAGCGAAAGAGGAGCAACACGGGATACGTCGTGTGACTCTCGGTCACCTCGGCCGCCCAGAGCTCCCAGTCCGCGTAGAGCTGGGGCAAGGCGTCGTTGATCCCCACCAACTGATGGCGGGCCAGCAGTTCCGGTCCCCAGGCCGGTATGCCGGCCCGGCTCTCGAGCATCGTCACCAGAGCCTCGCGACGGCTGAACGAGCTGTAAAGCGACGGCAGATATGCGATCTGGAGCGCGACGATCACGACCCAGGTTGCGCCGGCCGTGATATCGAGAGCGATGTTCGGCGTCCCACCGCTGTGTATCGCTCCGACCGTGAAGAGTGCCGTCAACGCTTGGGTGAGTCCGTGCCAGATCGAATGCGTGGTGTGCATCAGCATCAAGGCGAAGCCGACGACCAGACTCGCAGCCCAGAACAACAGTTGTGCGATGAGAGCCACAGGGGCCGTCGGCGCGAGTATTGAGTCCTTCGCTTCGTATGACCTGGCGAAGCGTGAGAAGAACAAGAACGTATAGTGCACGCTCTTGTTCACGATCACCGTGAGCTTCTCGAGTCCTTGGGGCTGGCGAGGCAGGACCAGGATGAAGAGAACACTTACGATGGTCACGAGGACGATGAACACTCCGATGATGTACTCGATGGCGTACACGCGACCTCCCCTTCGTCCATAGAGAGTAGGCGTCTCAGAGAGATTCCTGCGCTCTCGTAATGTTGGACGATGAGTTCGCTCGCGGTTACTCTCACCGGTCGCTACGTCACGCTGACGCCGCTTTCCATGGACGACGTACCAGATCTAGTGCGAGCCGCCTCGGGCGACCGCTCGACGTACGGGTGGTCGATCGTGCCGGACAATACCGACAAAATGGCGAACGTGGTTCGTCGCTTGCTTGTCGATCGCGATCAGCGAAGCGCCGTGCCGTTCTCGACGCGCCGAACCGACACATCCGAGATCATCGGCATGACGAGGTTCCTGACGCTGCGGTGGTACTTCGAACGCGACTACCCGGACGCCGCCGAGATCGGCGGCACGTTCCTCACCGCGACGGCGCAGCGAACGGTGGCGAACACCGAAGCGAAGTTGCTCATGCTCACCCACGCCTTCGACGTCTGGGGAGTGCGCCGGGTGGATCTCAAGACCGACGAGCGCAACGAGCGCTCACGACGAGCCATCGAGCGCATCGGTGGCCGCTTCGAGGGTGTGCTTCGCAATTGGCAGGCAGCCCAAGTCGACGGCGAAGAGGGTCTTACGCGTAATTCGGCGATGTACTCGATCCTTCTTTCAGAGTGGCCCGAAGTTCGAGTTCAAATCGAGAATCGAGTTCGCGGCTAAGCCGCGACCGGTACTTTGTGGACTTTGGCGAGTCGCAGGTGCAGCGCAATCGCACCGCTCGCCAGCGCCGCGTAGAAGCACCACAGTGACGCAAAGCCATTGGCACAGAGTCGCGCGAGCACGATGACCGCGATGAGGTTCAGCGCTCCGAACCACACGACGTTGCGCAGTCCCGCGGCGAGCATCGATCCGCACGTCGCGAGGATGTAGACGCCGATGATCACCACACCGTGTTGGAGTCCGATGGAATACGCCACGTGGTACGAGCCGAGTTTGGCGCTGGGATGACCGCTTAACATGGCCTCGAGCAAGACGGCGGAAGTGACGACACCCAATGCCAGGAAAGGCGCGATGACTCTTCGACGACCTCGCGGTTCTAGCAGCAAGACCATCAGTGGCACGAGCGTCGGCAAGACGACGAAGGCGAAGAGAAGATAGATCCACATCGCGACCACGCCCGCATCGTGCGTTATGTGGCCCTGGAGTTGCCACCACACGAACGTCTCATCGAGCTGATGCAGACCCAAGAGGATCGGAAACGGCGCGATCATGCGGTACTCCGCACGACCGCGCAAGTGCAGACAGGCGTCCACACCGATGGCGCTCACGACAAGTCCGCCGATCAGGTCTCCTTCAGGCGAGAAACACATGGTCGCTCACGTTCTCTCGTCGAGTGCTTCGGCGAGATCTGGGAGTTTCGACGTCACGCCTAGCCGCACCGTAGCAGCCGAGTGAACCGGAGTAGGTCCGCAAGTTGCTCTCACATCGTCAACGGCGGCGACTGTCGCAAGTCGCCGCACGCCCACGTCGATTCCGACAACTGAGTCAGCCCGACGTGTCACGGCGACGCGGGATCAGCCGGGCTCCCCGCTAGCCAGTGTCAGCGTTGTTCGATGAGGTCCATGTAATCGTCGTTCCAAAGGTCGAAATACTCCTCCGGCAGCAACACCGCGTGCGTCGGTTCGAGTGTCTCGACGAATCCTCGTTCGTGACTCACTGCGACGATGGTGCCCTTCCACTTTTGCATCATGTCGCCGAGCGCGACCACGCTCGCGGGGTCCAGGTTGTTCGTCGGTTCGTCCAACAACAAGAGATTCGCGTCCGACGACGCCAGTATCGCCAGCGCCAATTTGGCGCGTTCACCACCAGAGAGCGTCGCCGGCATCTGGTGCGCGGCGGAGCCTTTGAGGCCAAAGGCGCCGAGCAGTGAACGACGTTGCACCTCGGTGACGACGGTCGCGTTCTCGAGGTTGCCTAAGACGGTTTTGCCGAAGTCGAGTTGTTCGTTCTCCTGCGCGAAGTAGCCGACCTTCACGTTCGCGCCGAACTTCACCTGACCTTTTTGGACCTTCTGAGTTCCCGCGAGACAGCGAAGCATCGAAGACTTGCCGGCGCCATTGCGACCCACGATGACGATTCGGTCGCCGCGGCGAGTAATGAAGTTCACGTCCTTCAACACTTTCAGCGAACCGTAGGTCACGGCCACGTGTTCGACCGTCATCGGGACGTCGCCGCTGCGCGGAGGAATCGGCAACTTGAAGGTGACCTTTCGTTCCTTCTTCGTCACCTCCACCCGATTGTCCTGGAGTTTCTCGACCTTGCGGTCGAGGACCTTGGCGAGACGGGCGCGCTTTTCGGTCTGTCCGCGCATCGAATCGGCCAACTTCGAGAGTCGGTCGATCTGCTCATCCTGGTGGGAAGCTAGTTTTTCTTCGCTGAGTCGCCGCTCTTCTTCGAGTCGAAGGAACTTCGTGTAATTGCCCTTGTACTCGCGCAACTGCCCTTCGCGAAGCGCCAACACGCGGTCGATGGACTTGTCCAACAGGGGCAGGTCGTGACTGATGACCAGGACCGTACCGCGAAAGCGGTCAAGTTCCTCGAAGAGCCATCGCTTCGCTGCCTTGTCGAGGTGGTTCGTCGGTTCGTCGAGGACCATGGTCGTGGGCTCCTCGTAGAGCACGCGCATCAGATCGACGCGGCGACGTTGACCACCAGAAAGTGAATCGAGGTCCTCCAAGAGGAGATCCTCCTTGAGCCCCAATCCGGCAGCCAGTCGTGAGACTTCGGATTCGGCTTCGTAGCCGCCGAGTTCCCGGAACTTCTCCTCGAGGGCCGTGAAGCGTTCGATCGTCTCGTCGGTCGGGTTGGCCGCCAGCTCGTGTCGGGCGTGCTGCATGTCGGCGTCGAGCTGGTCGAGCCCGCGCGCCGACAGCACGTGCGAGAGTCCGATCGGTTCGACACCCAGGCCACCGGGCACCGGCTCTTGTGGCAGGTGACTCATGGTTCCTTGGTGGACGACCGATCCTTCGATTCGCAAGTGCTCGGGGTGCTCGCCGAGCAGAATCGACATCAATGTCGACTTGCCCGCGCCGTTTCGCCCGACGATGCCGACTTTTTCAGCGTTGCCAACCGTGAAGGAGACGGGCTCGAGGATACGCCGAGCACCGATCTCTATACCTAAATCTCGAACTATGAGCATTTAGTGCCCTAGCAACTCAACCGCTGCAGTGAGAAGCAGGAGACGCGCAGACGCAACGGCGCGTGGCGAAATCACTGTCGAATGCGGTGTCATGCCATCAATGATACGGCTCTTCGGAAACCCTTAGACCGAGATGTCCCCGTCCGAGCGACCGACGTGTCGTGCGATGCGCATGACTCCGCCCGTTGTGCGACGATTTGGTCATGGATGAAAGCTTCGTCATCGATCTCTGGAGCGACGTTGTGTGCCCCTTTTGTTACCTCGGCACGCGTCAACTCGACGAGGCGCTCGAACAATTCGATCATCGCGAGCAGGTGACGATTCGCCACCGCGCGTTCGAACTCGACCCGGGAGCGAAGCTCTCCTACGACCGACCGCTTGTCGAGCTCGTCGCCAACAAGTACGCCATTCCCGTAGCGCAGGTTCACGCGCTGCACGAGCGACTAGAGAGTAACGCTGAAGCCGTTGGGATGACTTGGTCACTTGACACCGCACAGCCCACGAACACCTTCGACGCACACCGGGTCATCGCTCTCGCTTCCAACCAGGGCCAGGGTGACGAAATGAGCGAACGCCTGTTTCGCGCCTATTTCTCTGAGGGCGTGTTGGTGAGTGACCACAATGAACTGAGTGCCTTGGCGCGCGAGGTCGGTGTGAGCGGCGTCGACGACTTGTGGGACGACGACGCGTTCGTCGAAGAGGTGCGATCCGACGAGGCGGCCGCCCAGGAACTGGGAATCTCCGGAGTCCCGTGCTTCTTAGTGGACTCGAAGTTCATGGTGGCGGGTGCGCAAGGCTCCGTTGAGATCCTCGAAGTGCTGCGCAGAGCCTGGGCCCGTCGAGCGGCTTAAACCTCGTCTTCGGTCGGCACCAGCGCCGCCGTGGCCACGGAATGACCCTCGTCGAGGTTCATCACTCGCACGCCGGTGGCGTCACGCCCTTGCGAGGAGACCTCGCGTACCGGTGTTCGAATGAGCACGCCGCCGGTTGAGGCCAACATGACTTCGTCATCGAGGCGCGTCATGAAAGCCGCGACCAAGAATCCCCGTGCCGCCGTCAGTTTGATCGCACGCACGCCCTGTCCCCCACGGCCCTGGCGATTGAATCGCTCGACCTTGACGCGCTTACCGAAGCCGGTGTCCGTCACGACGAAGAGGTCGGCGTCTTCGCGTACGACGTCGAGCGAAATCGCCTTGTCGTCGCCTCGCAGTTTGATGCCGCGAACACCCATCGAGTCGCGGCCCACTTCGCGCACTTCGGCCTCCTGGAATCGAATCGCCATGCCGCGATAGGTCACGACCATGAGGTCCTCGTCACCGCCTGTCGCCACGACACGCACTACCTCGTCGCCCTCGCGCAGATTGATGGCGATCCAACCTTCGCGTCGCGACTTGTCGTACTCGCTGAATGCGGTCTTCTTGACGGTTCCGTTCGCGGTCGCGAACACCAAGAATTTGTCCTTGGGGAAGTCGTCCGTCGTCACGATCGCCTGAATCGACTCGTTCGGTTGCAGGTTCAAGAGGTTGACGATGGCCGTGCCCTTGGCGGTGCGCTCCTTCATCGGAATCTCGTGACCGCGAAGTCGAAAGACTCGTCCCCGGTTCGAGAACAACAAGAGGTACGCGTGGGTCGTCGTGTGCACTATCTGTTGCACGAAATCCTCGTCGCGCAACTTCGCCCCTTGCACGCCACGACCGCCGCGGCCCTGCACGCGGAACGCGTCGGCGGCGACGGATTTCACGTATCCGGCCCGGGTCATCGTGATGACGATGTCCTCGTCGTCGATTAGGTCTTCCATGCCGAGCTCACCTGGGTCGTTGACGATTTGGGTCAGGCGGTCATTCGCGTACTTGTCGCGGATGGCGGTCATTTCCGAGGCGATCACACCGCGCAGCTTCACTTCGCTCGCGAGAATGGACTGAAGTTCGGCAATGGTCTCGCGCAACTTCGCCATCTCGTCTTCGAGCTCGGTGCGACCGAGCCGGGTGAGACGTCCGAGGGTCATGTCCAGGATGTGATTGGCCTGTTCCTCTGAGAATTCGAAGGGGGCGGCCATCAACGCGATACGAGCAGCCCCGCGGTCATCTGACCCGCGAATCGCGGCTATGACGAGATCCAGCATGTCGATGGCCTTCAAGAGGCCCTCGACGATGTGCGCGCGGGCCTCGGCCTTTCGCAGTCGGAACTGCGTACGTCGAGTGAGTACCTCGACCTGGTGCGCGATGTAATGCGTCAGGGCCTGCGCCAAGTTCAGTGTGCGCGGGACGCCGTCCACCAAAGCCAGTAAGTTGACCGCGAAGGTCGTCTGCAGCGACGTGTTCTTATAGAGCTTGTTGAGCACGACGTTCGCGTTGGCGTCGCGCTTCAGCTTCACGACGAGACGCGCTTTGCGACCGGCCGAATCGTTCTGCACCGCCGAGATGCCATCGATGTCGCCGTTCTTCACTAGGTCGTAGATCTTCTCTTCGATCGACTCCACCGATACCTCATAGGGAAACTCGGTGACGACGATGCGAATGTCCCGGCTGGTCTCTTCGATCTCGGCGACAGCGCGCATCTTGATCGATCCGCGACCGCTGCGATAGGCGTCGAGGATGCCCTGGCGCCCAAGTATCTGGGCACCGGTCGGGAAGTCCGGTCCCTTCACGAAGGCCATGAGGTCATCAGGGTTCGCTTCAGGGTTCGCGAGCAGGTGAAGCGTGGCGTCGATGACTTCACCCAGGTTGTGGGGCGGGATCTTCGTGGCCATACCGACGGCAATGCCCTGCGAGCCGTTCACCAAAAGGTTCGGAAAGCGAGCCGGCAAGACCGTCGGCTGTTGGGTCGAGTTGTCGTAGTTCGCTTCGAAATCGACGGTCTCTTCGTCAATCGAATCGAGTAGTTCGAGTGCCAGGGGGGCCAGTCGACATTCCGTGTAACGCATGGCGGCCGCGCCCTCGTCGGGGCCGGTGCCTCCGAAGTTCCCGTGGCCGCTGACGAGCGGATGGCGCATCGAGAAGTCCTGCACCATTCGAACCAGCGCGTCATAGATCGCCGAGTCGCCGTGAGGGTGATACGTACCCATGACCTCGCCCACGACCTTCGCGCACTTGGCGTAAGGCCGATCGGGTCGAAGACCCTGGTCGAACATGGAGTAGAGGATTCGCCGGTGTACTGGCTTGAGACCATCTCGGACGTCGGGCAACGCGCGCGAGACGATGACGGACATGGAGTACTCGAGGAATGAGCGCTCCATCTCGAGGTTGATTTCAATCGGCTCGATGTACCCGGTGACTTCGTCCTCGGGTGGCGGCGTTCCTGCGCCGGAATTGTGAGTTGTGCGTGCCATATGCCTCTCCGCCTAGATGTCTAGGAAGCGAACGTCTTTCGCGTTGGTCTGAATGAAGTGTCGTCGCTGGGGTACATCGTCCCCCATAAGGATCGAACAGACCTCGTCGGCGAGGGCGGCCTGTTCCACGGTGATCTGCAACAGAGCGCGCTTGGTCGGGTCCATCGTCGTATCACGAAGCTCGTCGAAGTCCATCTCGCCGAGACCCTTGAGTCGTTGGAAGTCGTTCTTGTGATCCGGGTGTTCAGCGAGGAACGTCGCCTTCGCGGCGTCGTCGTGCAGGTACGCCTTCTCTTTTCCGACGAGCGTCGAATACAGCGGCGGTTGACCCACGTACACGTGACCCTCGTTCACCAACTCGGTCATCTGTCGGAAGAAGAATGTGAGTAGGAGCGTGCGAATGTGGCTACCGTCGACGTCGGCATCGGCCAGCAGGATGATCTTGTCGTAGCGAATCTTCGTGACGTCGAAGTCGGCCTCGACGCCAGCCCCGATCGCCGAAATCAGTGCCTGGATCTCGGTGTTCTTCAAGATTTTGTCGGATCGAGCCTTCTCGACGTTGAGGATCTTGCCGCGTATTGGCAGGATCGCCTGGATGCGCGGATTTCGCGCGTCCTTTGCCGATCCTCCGGCCGAGTTGCCCTCGACGATGAAGAGCTCGCATTCGCGTGGTTCGTTCGACGAACAGTCGACGAGCTTGCCGGGAAGTCCCGCGCCGTCGAGCGCACTCTTTCGTCGCGTGAGATCGCGAGCGTGGCGAGCCGCTTGACGAGCCCGCGAAGCTTGCACCGATTTCGCGACGATCTGTCCGCCCTCTTTCGGATTCTCTTCGAGCCAATCCGCGAGCCTCTCATTGGTCGCTCGTTCCACCAATGATCGAATTGAGACGTTGCCGAGCTTGCCTTTCGTCTGACCTTCGAACTGAGGTTCGGCCAAACGAACTGACACGATGGCCGTCAATCCTTCACGGATGTCCTCGCCAGCGAGGTTCTCGTCTTTTTCCTTCAGCAGATTACGTTTACGGGCGTAGCGGTTGACGACGTTGGTGATGGCTTTGCGGAAGCCCTCTTCGTGCATGCCGCCTTCAATCGTGGCGATACCGTTCGCGAATGAGTGAATGCTTTCGTAGTAGCCCGTGTTCCACTGGAATGCGATCTCCACTTCTTGCGTGGGTTCGGTCTGCTCGTAGAAACCAACTTTCCGAAAGAGCGACTCTTTCGTGTTGTTGAGGTGTCGCACATAGTCCACGATTCCCCCGTTGTACTTGTAGGTCTCTTTCATTTGTCGTCCGGCGCGCTCGTCGACGAAGCGGATTTCGAGACCGCGATTTAGGAATGCCATGATCTGCAGACGTTCGGTGATCGTCTGCGCACGAAACTCGACGTCGTCGAAGATTGTCGGATCGGGCGTGAAGGTGATCGTGGTTCCGGTGCGACCGCGAGGCGCCGGACCGGTCACCTTCAACTTTCCTTGCGGTTTACCGCCATCTTTGAACGTCATTTGATAATGCTCGCCGTTACGGTCAACTTCGAGGATCAGTTCAGTGGATAGCGCATTGACGATCGAGGCGCCGACGCCGTGAAGTCCCCCGGACACCTTGTAGCCCCCTCCGCCAAACTTGCCACCGGCGTGAAGCGTCGTATACACGATCTCCGCTGCGGACTTACCGGGGTATTGGGGATGTTCTTCGACGGGAATTCCCCTGCCGTCGTCGCTCACGCGACAGCTGCCGTTGGCGAGGATGGTCACGTCGATTCGCGTGGCCGCGCCCGCCATCGCCTCGTCCACAGCGTTGTCGACCAACTCTCGGATGAGGTGATGTAACCCCGAGGGACCGGTTGATCCGATGTACATGCCTGGTCGCACCCTCACGGGCTCTAGACCTTCGAGGACTGTGATGTCTTTCGCGTCGTAGCCGGTGCCAGATCCCTTGGTCTTTTGGGCCACGAAGGCTTCCTTTCGGTGAAAAAATTTGGGCGCATTTCGCGCGGTCGAAGTCAATTTTTCGACTGTTCTATCCTACCCGACACACTGTTACCTTCAGCCGTTTGAGGGCCAATTTCGACCAGTTATTTGCCCCATATTTAGGGCGTCGAGAGCACCGTTCGGAGGCTCTTGGGAGCCCGTTCCCCGAGTGATGAAAAACCTCCGAGAATTGTCGTCGCGTCACTCATGACGCGTTGAGCGAACGCGCCCGAGGGAACGCTTACGAGCAACACGCCGTTCTTCACGAACTCCGGACGACAGTGTTCGGCGATCACTGGTTCGACGATGCTCGGCCACAGAGTTCGTATTTGGTCGATGTCGCGCAGATCGACTTTGCGCAGTCGACCCGCGAGGGTGTTAAGTAGTTCGCCCAGTGTTGCCGGCTGCTCGTCGCGAGATTTCATCGAACCAACGTCGTGAGGTCTATGACCGCGGCCGGACTCATCCCGGCTGGCAAAGGTGAGGCCGTCGTTACCAGCGTTTGCCCTGTTGGGAGGAGGTTTAGCAGTCGGTCACTACGGTGCGGATCAAGTTCACTGAAGACGTCGTCGAGCAACAAAAGTGGGTCGACGCCACGTCGGTTGTGCACCAGTTCGTGACCGGCAAGTCGAATCGCCAACGCCAACGAACGTTGTTCACCTTGGGACGCCTGTCGTCGCGTATCGCGTCCGTCGAGTGTCAGCGCTATGTCGTCACGCTGCGGACCGATGGTCGTATGGCCACGAAATCGATCGTCATCGAAGGCGTCATTCAGTGCACGCTCCAGGTCGCCATTCCACGACTGCTCGTAGGCGACCGCGACGATCGACGCATCTTCGGCGAGCTCGTGGTAGTAGTTCGCCACCAGTGGCGCGACGTCGTCGAGCAACTTCTTTCGTAACGCGACGAGCTCTTCGCTGACATTGCAGAAATCGCGCGTCCACACGTCGAGCTCACCTTGTTGTATCGACGTTGGTCTCTCACCTTGAAGTTGGCGCAGTAAAGCGTTACGTTGACTCAGAATTCGTGTGAATCGTTCGATGACGTCACCGGTCGTCAGGTCAACGTCAGTCAAGAGATTCGTCAAGAACTCCCGTCGATTCTCGGGGCCTTGTCGGACGACATCGACGCCTTCGGGTGTGAAGATCGTTAGCGGCAGGGCCTCAGCGATGTCGGCGCGCGACTTCGGTCGCTGGCCATTCACGAGCATGCGCTTGGTCGTATTTCGCATACCGCGTGTCAACGTCAGATCAACCTGGATACGTCGTTCACGATGGAACAGCACCCCGTGTACTTCGCTGGCGCTTTCGCCGCTACGGATCAGGTCACTGGCCGCGCCGGTTCGAAATGACGAGGCGGTAGCGAGGGCATAGACGGCCTCAAGCACCGTTGTCTTGCCTGTTCCGTTCGGCGACAACAAGACGGTGATCGCCTCAGTGTCGGGTTCGAAGGTGAGCTCTTCGAAGAGGCGAAAGTTCCGCAGACGTAACTCGTGGAGACCCACGATGTTCGACCGTGTCTACTGAACGCGCACCGGCATGAGAAGGTAGCGGAATCGCGTGTCCTCAACGCCGTGCACCATCGCGGGCCGCACCGAGTCCGACATTTCCAGCACGACTTCGTCGCCGGGAACGGCTTCGATGCCGTCGATCAGGAAACTTGGGTTGAAAGCGATCGTCATCTCGTCACCGCCGTAATCGGCGTCCACGTTGTCCTCGACGTCACCCGCGTCGTGGCTCTGCGTGCGAATCTCGACCGAGTGGTCCCTCATGGTGAGTCGCACCGACGAAGTGGAGTCCTTCGCCAACAATTTCGCCCGCTTCAACGATGTGAGCAATGTGTCCTTGGCGACCCGTAGTTGATTAGGGTAACTCGCCGGGATTAACTGCAGAACCGAGGGGTAATTTCCGTCGATAAGGCGCGAAGCGATACTCGTGCCACCAACTACGAAGCAAATCTCGGCGTCGGTCAGCGTGACCCCAATTGTGGCGTCACCGTCGAGCGACGCGGCCGCACGCTGGAGCTCTTGCAGGGCCCTGGCTGGGACAAGGAGATCGTGTGATCCGCCGATACTTTCGACCTCAGGCACGTCACGCACAGCGAGACGATAGGAGTCGGTGGCGATGAGTCGCAGCACACCGTTGTCCGTCGTGAACAACACGCCGGTAAGCAGAGGTCGCGCGTCGTCGTTCGCCGCCGCCCTCACCACCTGATTAAGCCCGGCGATGAGATCGCTCGCCGCGATTGAAGTAAGTGGCCCAGTGACCGGTGGAAGCTTTGGGTAGTCCACGACGGAGAAGGTTCGCAGCGAGAATTTTGCGCGCGCCAACGACACCTCCACGGTCTCTTCTGTACTCGCGATAGTGACCGCGCCAGCTTCGAGCGAGCGCACGGCATCAACGATGAGTCGCGCCGGAACGACCGAGGACCCGTCTTCGATTCCAATGACGTCGACAGTCGTGCGTACCGTGATGTCGAGATCGGTGCCCGTGACCACGAGTTGGTTTCCGCTGAGCGAGAGCAGGATGCCCGACGAGGCTCCGATAAGACGTGTGGCCACGACACGGCTCGCCGCACTGAGTGCTTCAACGAGAATGTCGCGCTCTGACTTGAACCTCATTCGTCTGCCTTTCGTTTCCTACTGAGATTACGGTGTGTTTTTTATATGTGTAGAAGTCTTAGTAGTAGTAGGTCTGTGGATATGTGGAGTACTCAATAACAACCCTGATTAGAACACCTTTTAGCGAAGTCGATCTTCACACACCGTTGTGGTTAACTCTCTCAACCTTGCGCACTCAACCTTGAAGTGATGTGCATGACGTATGAGTTGTCAACGTGAAATCAACAGGGTCAGCCCTAAGTTGCGCACAAACTATTCCCTACTCTCCCCTTGGAGTCGGCGCTTGAGTTGGTTGACCTGGGCGAGCACTTCGGGGTTAACCGTGATCTGCTCCTTGATCTTTTCCACGCCGCTGATAACGGTCGTGTGGTTGCGACCGTCGAAGATTCTGGCGATCATCGGATAGGAGTAGTTGTTGAGTAGATCGCGAATCAAGTACATGGCGATGTGTCGCGCGTGGACTAAGGGTCGCAGCCTCTTCGAACCACGAACGTCTTCGACCGAAAGGCCATAGAAGTCGGCGACGACAGACAGGATCGTTTCTGGCTTGAGGATGACCTGCTCCTGACCCAGGTTGGTGAGGTGCGCCTTGGCGAGCTCGAGTGAGATCGGCTCTTGGCGCAGGTTGGCGAAGGCTCGCAACATTGTGATGGAACCCTCCAACTCACGGATGTTGTCGCGCACGCGGTGGGCAATCCACTCGGCGACGTCGTTGGGAAGAGCGATGCCTTCGCGTTCGGACTTCGAACGAAGGATAGCGATCCGGGTCTCTAGGTCGGGTTGATCGATCTCGGTCACTAGGCCCTGGAGCAGGCGACTGCGGAAGCGCTCTTGTAATCCTGCGAGGTCGCGCGGTGATCGGTCCGACGTCAACACGATCTGCTTACCCTCACCATGGAGCGCGTTGTACGTGTGGAAGATCTCTTCGTGGAACGTCTCACCGCGCGTTTCCATGAACTGAATGTCGTCAATCAAGAGCACGTCGTTCTCGCGGTAGCGCTCATGCAACGCGAGTTGCGTCCGTGTCTGGATCGCGCGAATGAAGTCATTCAAGAACGTCTCAGTGGAGACGTAGAGGACTTTGCGACCGGGATAGTTCTCTTGCACGTAGTTGCCAATGGCGTGAAGAAGGTGCGTCTTTCCCAAACCGGAGTTTCCGTAAATCATCAGCGGATTGTAGGCACGACCAGGTGTTTCAGCAACGGACTGTGCGGCGGCGAACGCCAGCCGGTTCGACGAACCCGGCACGAACGAGTCGAACGTCATTCGTGGATCGAGTCGCGCCGGTCGGTCGACACTCGGCGCAAAGGCGACGGTGCTCGGTATCACCTCGGGCTCGTCATCGGAAGATGCGACATCGTTGATGTTCGCGGGATCGGTGATCGTGAGTGACACTTGGACTTCGGGGCCAATCAACATCTGCGCCTGTTCGGTGATGAACGGTAAGTAACGCTGTTGGACGCGTTGTAATTGAATTTGATTCGGAGCACCGATGACAATTTGATTGTCGTGGTAATCCACAAGGCGCAGTGTATTAAGTCCCGCGGCCCAAACTGCCTCAGAAGCGTTGCCACGTAAGGAGTCTCGAAGAGCTAACCAAATCTCTTCGCCAGCTTGCACGCGCTTCCTCCACAGGTCGAACTTCACATTATCCACAGGGCACAGCTCATTGGAGCTCGCGTCATGCCCGTCGGGAAAGTCACCATACACCCATTTGAAACGTCGTGCCGGGGGGCCTGGCCCGGTCAGGTAAGATTGCTCCCAGTATCACGCCAGCGACCTCCAGGGGGCACCGCGAAGCGTCTTGAGACATTTGAGAAGAGGATTTTGTGAAGCGTACCTATCAGCCCAACCAGCGCAAAAGGGCTAAAACGCACGGTTTTCGTGCGCGTATGCGCACCCGCGCCGGTCGCGCCGTCCTGAAAGCCCGCCGCAACAAGGGCCGTCACCAGCTGACGGTCTAAGCGCAACGTGCCCGATCGGGTTCGCACCCGACGGCAGTTCGCCTTGTTCGCCACACCTACTGGACGGGGACAGAGTGGCTCACTTCGAATCAGTTTCGTTGCAGAGTCCCCTGGCGCTTCTGTCGCCGTGGCCTACGCGATCAGTCGAAAGGTCGGCAATGCGGTCGTTCGTAACCGAATCCGCCGACGTTTGCGCGCACTCCTCGATGGACTCGACCCCCAACCAAAACCTGGTAAATACCTGATCAAGTGCGGTAACGAGACAGGAAATCTCACCTATGAAGAACTCAAACACCACCTTCGCGAATCCCTCAGCCGAGCCGGCGCCCTCTGAAGTGACGCCCATAGCGCGAACGCTCGTTAAGGCCATCACGCTTTACCAACGATTGACGTCGGGCCGCGTGTCGGCCTGTCGCTTCTACCCGTCATGTTCGAACTACGCCTCAGAAGCGATCGAGGTTCACGGCGCACTGCGCGGAAGTGGCCTCGCGTTACGCCGATTACTACGTTGTCGGCCGCTCGGCCCCCACGGGGTGGACCTGGTCCCCCAATCGCACCAAGCTAGGAGCGCTCAGCGATGAAGTCATTTACCCACGACATTGGCAAGATTTTCCAGCCGATCTATGACTTATTGGGACGAATCCTCGCCTTCTTCTATGGACTGGTACCGAACTACGCCGTCGCGATCGCGCTGTTGACGCTCTTAATCATGGGCGTCTTGACGCCACTCACCATCAAGAGCACCAAGTCAATGATCTCGATGCAGAGGCTTCAACCAGAGTTGAAGAAGCTTCAACAGAAGTACAAAGGCCCGGAGAACCGTCAACTGCTCAATGAGGAGATGATGCGTCTCTACAAGGAAGAAGGTGTCAATCCCCTCGGCGGATGCCTACCGATGCTGCTCCAGACGCCCTTCCTCATCATGCTGTACGGCGTCATCAAGGGTCTCGCTAATCAGGTGATGGAGCACGGAAAACTGGTGTCGCTCCCGCGTTACATCCCGAGCAGTTCAACGATGTACCACAACCTCATCGCGTCGGGCGGACAGATCAAGGCCTTCGGCATGGACTTGAACTTGAAGCTTTTCAGTACGCACAGTTCGTTCATGGCGCAACTCCCCTTCGTCGCGTTCGTCCTGGCTGCCGTTGGTCTCCAGTACTTCCAGATGGCCCAGTTGAACAATCGCAACCGTAAGACCGGCCAGGCGATGCCATCCCAACAACTCGCGATGCAACGATTCTTGCCGCTAATTTTTGCATACATCTACATGATCATCCCCGCCGCGGTCGTCTTGTATATGATTATTTCAACAGCCGTCCGTATATTAACTCAACACTTGATGTTCGTCACCGGCGTGTCTGATCCCACGAAACAAGGCGTGCAGAAGTCGACGCACCGCGCCGAGATCGAAGAGGAACACAAGGACGGCGCGAACCATCCTCAGGTCGAAGAGATTCCCGGTGCCAAACCGACGAATACTGAGAAGCCAAAGGCGCCTGCGAACAGACCCGATCCGAGCAAGCCTCAACCCCAAAAGCGGCCGACGACCAAACCTTCAACTACTAAGCCGCAAGTGCAATCCCGCTCCAAAGCGAAGCGGAAGAGAAAGGCGCGTTAACCCATGGATTGGGTAGAAACCACTGGAAAATCAATCGAAGAGGCGACGGACCGAGCGCTCGCCCACCTTGGCGTTCATCGCGATGACGCCGAAGTCGAAGTAATCGAAGAGCCCAAAGCCGGTCTGTTCGGTCGAGTTCGTGGCGAAGCTCGAGTGCGAGCCCGAGTACGTCCGAGCGGACCACGACCGAAGCGATCGCATCGCCCCGGCGGGCGTGAGGATCGACCTCGAACCGGAGGGCCGCGAAATGAGAAGCCTCGTGCGCCCCGAAGCGAAGCTGAACCACGAAGAGACCGCGAGAGAAGCGGGGCTCGACGTCACACGAACAGCGCGGCGAGTGAACCACGAACTGCAAAGAGTCCATCAAAGGAGGAAACCATGGCCGAAGGAATTTCGCTGGCCGAACAGGGATCAATAGCGAAGGAGTTCCTCGCGGGCCTATTGGCGTCGATGAATATTCTTGCCGAGATTAATGTCAAGGAGATTGACGAGGAAACCGTTGAACTATCGATCAACGCAAATCCGCCCACTGAATTGGGTGTACTTGTCGGGCCCCGAGGTGTCACCCTTCAAGCACTGCAAGAAGTGACTCGAACGGTGGTCCAGGCGAAGAGTCCTGGCCGAACCGACCGAATTCTCGTCGATGTTGCGCAGTACCGTGAGCGTCGTGTGGCTGCGTTGGGCCGCTTTGCTCAACAAGTTGCTACAGAAGTGATCGAGTCCGGCGAAGAGCGTGCCCTCGAGCCAATGTCGGCAGCGGACCGAAAAGCCGTACATGATGCCTTGTCTGAGAATCCCAACGTCGTGACACGATCTGAAGGGGACGACCCTCGCCGCTTTGTGGTGGTGGCGCCGTCATAATTAGTCGGTGAACACAGACTGGCTACCCCGCGTTCTCGAGGAATCGAGGGCGCGGGGTTTTTTGGGCCCAAATGCCATCGAACCGCACTTTACTCACTCACTCGGCTTCGCGCTGTGTTGGGAAGAGAGAATTGCCGCTCCGCCCCCATCCTTTCTCGATCTTGGCAGTGGGGGCGGTCTTCCGGGACTATTTTTGCTGGACCGATGGCGCTGTCGAGCGGTCTTCACGGATTCGATGGTGAAACGGGCGAATTTCCTCGTTGACGTGCTGCAGTGGCCAGGAGCTCCCGACAACGGAACGGTCATCACCGGAAGAGTGGAAGAAACAGCGAGAATTCCCGAATTAGTCGAGGCTTTTGATCTGGTGACTGCCCGATCCTTCGGTCCCCCGGCCGTAACGGCGGAGTGTGGAGCGCAATTCCTACGAATCGGGGGACTAATGATCGTCTCAGAGCCACCAGAGGATTCCGAATCCACGCGCTGGAATGGCCAGATCTTGGAGAAGCTGGGGCTGGTCGCGACTGGCCGAGTTCGACACGGCGCGGCCTATCAGGTACTGGTGAAGACGCATTCGACGCCAGAGGAGTATCCGAGATCAATCGGGACACCTCGAAAGAGGCCTCTGTTTTGATGTTTCACGTGAAACATCGCGACGCGCACGACGTTCCCAGGCTCGTCGGTTTTGGCTGATTTACTTACATCAATGGCATCTAAGACCGGAGGAGTGTTTCACGTGAAACATCTTGGGTGCGCCGGCTTCAATGTTTCACGTGAAACATTGGTACTTGACGAATTGCCGAAAAGCGAGTTGAATGGCATGTGTTCGACGTAGTGTCGGGATTCCTTAAGTCGGGAAGAGGCTCATGGCGGAGGCCAACACAATGAGGATTTTCGCTGTAGCCAACCAAAAGGGTGGGGTCGGAAAGACCACTACAACAATCTCATTAGGTGCCGCATTGGCCGAAAGGGACAATCGAGTCCTGATAGTTGACTTGGATCCCCAGGGAAACGCCACAACTGGATTGGGAGTTGATGGGCGCCAATTCGAACGTTCCGTCTACGACGTGCTCTTGAACGATGTACCAATGGTCGACATAGTGGAACCGACTGGCTATAACAAGCTCTTCGTGGCTCCAGCGACGCTCGATTTGGCAGGTGTAGAGCAGGAACTGACGTCGGTAATCTCACGAGAATTGCGGCTAAAGCGTGCCCTGACGTCGGTGGAAGGGGATTTCGACTACATCTTCATCGATTGTCCTCCGTCACTCGGCCTCATTACCATCAACGCCTTTGCGGCGGCCACCGAGATTTTGGTGCCCGTTCAGACGGAGTTTTATGCACTGGAGGGTTTGACGCAGCTCCAGCGCATCGTTGACCTGGTTCAACGGAACCTCAATCCGTCACTGCGGATATCGACGGTCGTGTTGACGATGTTCGACTCCAGAATCACGCTTTCCGGAGACGTGGCGAAAGAAGTGAAACGACACTTCGAGAACGAGCTCTGTCGAACCGTCATCCCGCGCACCGTCAGATTGGCCGAGGCTCCATCATTTGGTCAGCCAATCACTGTTTTCGACCCAACATCAAAAGGCGCACTGGCATATCGCGCTCTAGCAGAGGAGATCATGAATGGCTAGGAAACCCGGCTTGGGCAAGGGACTCGGGGCCCTCATCCCCGAGAACGAAGATGCAACCAGCGTCACAACCACCACTGATCAGTCTGAAGGACCTCTTCGACGCGTTCCCGTTCAATCGATTCGACCTAATCCCTACCAACCTCGCAAGGCAATAAATGACGAGAGTTTGGTGGCGCTTGCTTCGTCGGTGAAGGAACTCGGCGTGCTGCAACCGGTCATCGTGCGACCGGTGGACGGCGAAGAGGGCCACTACGAGCTCATCGCAGGGGAGCGTCGCTGGCGCGCGGCTATCCTCGCTGAACTCGAATTCATGCCAGTCCTTGTCCAGATTGATGTGAATGACCGGCTTTCTCTGGAACAGGCGGTCGTAGAGAATCTTCACCGCGTTGACCTGCATCCGCTGGAAGAAGCAGCGGCGTACCAGCAACTGATCGATGAGTTCGACCTCACGCACGAACAAGTGGCTCAGCGAGTGGGTAAGAGTCGAGCAAATATTACGAACACATTACGACTCTTGCAATTGGGTGAAGCCGCCCAGTCGGCCCTCGCGTCGTCGTTGATTACCGCGGGACACGCTCGCTCCCTCCTAGCCATCTCGGATCCCAATGCTCAGGCCACCATGGTGGCTCGCGTCATCAAGAACGAGATGTCCGTGCGAGCGACCGAAGACGCGGTCAAAACGTTCCTCGAACCCAAGGCCGTGGTTGAGACCGAGCCGGCAGCCAAGCCGGGAATCGGGACCGCTCGACTGCGACCGGTACCGGATGCGAGTGTTGCAGAACTAGAGCATCTGTTGGAGGACTACCTCGATACTCGGGTCCACGTAGATCTCAAAGGTCGCAACGGGCGCATAATCATTGACTTTGCGGACTTGGATGACCTCGAACGGATCTACATTGCCATTTCCAATCCAAAATAACTTTCAACCCTAAATCTAAACCTCAAGTTGAAGTTATCCCCAACTTGTGGATGAAGTTGTGGGTTTCTCAGGTTTTGCTTTAAACAAAGGGTTTTAGCCTTGTAAATCCCCTAGAACAGCCCGTGATTTTACGCCGACCTGTGGATAACTTCACCCAAAATGGTCGAAATCACCTCCGCCAGGGCGTTCAGGGTCTCAACGCTGTCGATGCCATGCTCAATGTGGAGCGTGATCATCTTTGTTTCTCGCAAAATTGGCAACGCCATACCGGTAACTTCGACTCTCGGCAAGTTCGCATTTTGAGCGAAGCCCGAGGCGATCCGGCTCGCGATCTGCTCTCCACGACGTGAGTGCGAACGGTAGCTCGCCCAATAATGGAGGT
The DNA here is from genome assembly GCA_035532375.1 of Acidimicrobiales bacterium. Lineage (GTDB taxonomy): Bacteria > Actinomycetota > Acidimicrobiia > Acidimicrobiales > RAAP-2 > RAAP-2. Next base: position 11,138 of record DATKRC010000062.1, on the reverse strand, counting down.
GGATCCCGTCTATGTGCTTGAGGGTTTGGAGCGAGATGACGAACGCCGCGTCGTTGACGTTAGCGAAGTCCGCAACGAACTCGGGGCTCTCATCGCCCAGGATCTCAACCTTCAAGTCGCGCGCACAAGCTCGAGCCAGCAGGGGTGCGAGTGGACTTTGACCGGAGATGACTAGCGGTCCCGACAGTGACTCGTCGAATTCGGCCCGGTCGCGGGCTTCGGTGACCAGACTCAGCGTCGTGTGCGTCGACGACATGCGCACGAGTTCCACCAGCGTCGCGCGCGTCAGCGTGCCGCTCACGTCGAGGGCGCAATTTCGCTGAAAGTCACTCAACGCTTCCTGCGTGAACACTCCGAAGATCCCGTCGATACGACCGGGATTGAAACCGAACTGCGCGAGTCGTACCTGCAGTTCGGCAACGTCGTCGCCGCGCAATTTCGGCTCCGTGAAATACAAGAGTCGATGGCCGAGGCGCCAGCCGGCCTCGATCAAACGCTCCCAGGTGATGTCGTCGACCGAACCGGAGATCGGTAGTCCGCGCGATCGTTGAAACGCTTCGACGAGCGCGACCGTGCCATCACCGAAGGTCTCATGAGCGTCGTTGGTCGAGAGGTGTCCGAGGGAAGCCAGGCGCTCGTGTAGTTCGCGTACGCGCGGTCCCGTGTCACCGAGCTGGAGCGAGTCGAAGTTCGACAGTGTGAACTACAGGTTCGCGGAGATCTCTTGGAGCATCGCGCCCTTGGGCTTTGCGCCGACGAGCCGGGCCACGACCTCGCCGTCCTTGAACAGCAAGAGCGTCGGGATGCTCATCACCGAGAACTTCGTAGCGGTCGCCACGTTGACGTCGACGTCGAGTTTGCCGATGGTGAAGTTGTCCGCCTGTTCGGTGGCGAACTCTTCGAGAATTGGAGCGATCATCTTGCACGGACCACACCATTCAGCCCAGAAGTCGACCAAGATTGGCTTTTCCGAAGCGCCGATGACTTCGTCAAACGTCGCGTCGGTCAGGGTCGTGATCTGCTCGCTCATAAGAACCTCCAAAGGTGGCGCCTTCGCGCGCCAGGTGTCCACTTTATCTGTTGGCTACGGGTTAGTGACCCTGCGCCTCGAGCCAGCGCTCGGCGTCGATAGCGGCGATGCAACCCGATCCGGCCGACGTGACCGCTTGTCGGTAGACGTGATCTTGCACGTCGCCGGCGGCGAAGAGACCGTCGATGTTCGTGAATGAACCGAGGCCGGTGCGCACGTAGCCATTTTCTTCCAGGTCGACTTGACCCATCACCAACGTCGTGTTCGGAATGTGGCCGATCGCTACGAAGACACCGGTCACCTCAAGCACGCGGTCTTCGCCCGTCACCGTGTCTTGGACGGCCAATCCACTAACCTTTTCGTCGCCCAGCACCTCGGTCACCTTGGTGTTCCACGCGAAACGAATCTTCTCGTGGGCCAAAGCGCGTTCCTGCATGATCTTGGAAGCGCGCAGAGCGTCGCGACGATGCACGACTGTCACAGAGGACGCAAAGCGCGTGAGAAACAGCGCCTCTTCCATGGCTGAGTCACCGCCACCAATGACGGCGATGTCTTGACCGCGAAAGAAGAAGCCGTCACACGTCGCACAGGTTGAGAGACCGTGACTGAGCAGTCGCTCTTCACCCGGCACGTTCATCATCATCGAGCGCGCGCCGGTCGCGAGGATCACGGTGTCGGCGGTGATGCTCGGCTCATCGTCGTCAGTGAGCCAGGCTCGAAACGGACGCGAGACGGTATCGAGCACTTGCACCTTGTTGATACGAAGGTCGGCTCCGAAGCGCAGGGCCTGGGTCCGCATGAGGGCCATCAATTCGGGACCAGTGACCGCTTCAGGAAAGCCAGGGTAGTTCTCGACGTCGGTCGTCAGCATCAATTGGCCGCCCGGTTGATCGCTCGTCGACGACGGTTCGCCTTCGATCACGATGGGACTGAGTTGGGCGCGAGCACTGTAGATCGCCGCGGTGAGCCCGGCGGGGCCCGAGCCGATTATCAAGACACGAGTGTGTTCGGGCATTACTTCCTCAGGTTGAGTGGACGGCGCTTGCGCCAGATGATGAGTCCCGCGACCAGAGAGAGAATTCCCACCGAGACGTAGGTGAGGTATTCACGACCCGCGAAACAGTAGACGTCGATCAAACGAATAAGACCGATGAGCAACGCGCCGACTAGGAAAAGACCTGCGAACACGATGATCAAGCCGAAGGCGAGGGCTCGACCGGCTAAGAGTATCGGTCGAAGGACGCGGTCGTGAACTATGTCGAGGACGTGGTCGAACTGGAAGAGCAGCTTGTCGACAAGGTCGCCGTCGAGTGGTCTCTTCGCGTCGTTCACGAGTTCAACTTAGTGGTGGAGTGGCGCGCGACGCCTCGATCCAACAGAGTCCGATGATCCCCGGGCCGCCGTGCGTGCCCACCACCGGACCCATGTCGGTGACGATGATCGGATTCTCCGTGGCGATGCCGACCGCCAGGGCTTGCAGGTTGGCCACTTCACTGGACGCGCCGTGGACGAGAGCGAGGCGCTTCAGTGGCGCGTGGGTCTTCGTGACCTCGACGATGGCGACCAACGCCTTCGAGCGCGTTCGTGAACGACCGGCCTCGGCGACCACGCCGTCTTTTAGTTCGAGCAACGGCTTGATGGAAAGCACCTGTCCGAGCAGCGCGCGCGCGCCACCGACGCGCCCGCCTTTGATGAGGTGCTCAAGGGTGTCAAGCATGGCCACGACGCCAACCTTGTCGACCAGTGATTCGGCGTGGGCGACCAATTGATCGAGGTCCGCGCCTGTGGCGGCCAACTCAGCGACGTCGATGACGAGTAGACCTTCGGCCATCGACACCGCTTTCGTGTCGACCACACGAACGGGCATCGGATCGGCTAACTCGCCTATGCCCGTCACCGCTGATTGATTCGTCCCCGACAGTAATGCGGACAACGTCAGCACGATGACGCCGTCGCAGCCGTCGGCCCGGGCTCGTTCGTACGCGACGCGAAAGGCGCCGGGGGAGGGCGCCGAGGTCTCGGGCAACGTCTTGCTGGCCTTGCACTTGGCCCAGAACTCCTCGGGCGAAAGGTCGACGCGGTCGGTGAACTCTTCGTCGCCGAAACGGATGCTCAAGGAGACGATGTCGATATTGAGGCGACGCGCGATCTCGTCTGGGATGTCGCACGCGCTGTCGGTTACTACGCGAATTCGAGCCATGGTCCCCCTCTGGACTAGTTCAGCCTTACATCTTTCCCGACACGCGCGAGGCGGCGCTGGAGGATCATGACGACGAGGGCGTAGGCGCAAAGACCGGCGAACAACGCGAGTGAGAAGCGCGCCACCAGACCGGCACCTCGATTCCAGGTTGGAGCGGAGTAAGCCAAGGCCATGGCCAGCGCTGCGACCAGTGACGCGCTGAGACTGCGACGAACGTGGCGCGACCAGATGACCGACGCGATGTTGACGCGGTGACGCGCGAGCGCGACCAGGGCGACGATGGCTGCAGCGCTGTAGGCGATGGAGACGCTCGCGGTCAACCCGGCGATCGAGTGCCGGCCGATCGCCACACACAACACGATCGTCGCCACGTTTTGGAGCGCGTAGAGATAGAACACTTCGCGCGCTTGTTGCATCGACTGCAGTCCGCGCACGCAGAGTTGAAAGACCGTGAAGCCCGGCAGTCCCGCGGCGAGCACCGCGAGCACGGTGCCCGCGGCGATGTCGTGTTGCGCGTTTACGTGATTGAGCAGGATCGCGACGATCGGTTGGGCAAGCACTAAGAGCACGAGCGTGCACGGGATGATGATCACGAGTGACTGTCGCAGTCCGAAGCGGAGTCGTTCACTCAACCCTTCGAAATCTTCCGTCGTTGCCAGGCCGGCAAGTTGCGGGGTCAAGACGCCGAGGACCGAGACGACCACCACGGCGTAAGGCATCTGCATGAACGACCAGCCATAGGTGTAGGCGCTTACCGGTCCGTTACCGCCGATGCCAAAGGCGAAGGCCAGCACGATGAAGAGCGACAACTGATTGAGCAACACGACGAGCAGGGTCCAACTGCCGAGGCGGCTGACCGCGCGCAGCGCCGGATCCTTCAGATTGAGGCGAAACGACAGTCGCCACAGCTCGCTGCGCCACAGTGACGGGACCAGAAAGAGGAACTGGACCGCGACGCCGAGCGTCGTGCCGAGTCCCAACCACATGAGGTCGTGCGTACCGCCCAATGTCGCGAGCACTGGCGTCGGATCGACGAGGTGGAACCAGACGAGCACTCCGATGCACACGATGTTGTTGGCGACGGGTACCCACGCCGCGACGCCGAAGCGATGTCGGATGTTGAGTAACGATGTGGCGATGCCGATAACGCCGTAGAAAAAGATCTGCGGAACGAACCATCGCAAGAGATCGGTCGCCACGGCACGTTGCTGATCGAGCACCATGACCGACTCGGTCGTGGTCGAATGTCGAAAGGCGGTGAAGCCGTCAATGATCCACGGCGCACAGAGCCATGCGACGAGCGACGCCACGGCTAAGACGATCAGTGCGCCGGTGACCACACTGGAGATCGACCTCCAAGCCCGTCGCTCGCCATCGAGCGCGAGACGTTCGACGAAGACCGGGATGAACGTGGCGCCCGCGACGCCGCCGAGGACCAGGTCGAAGAGCATGTTCGGCACGGTGTTGGCCAGGTTGAAGGAGTCGGCGATCGGGGTGAAGCCCAGGACCCAAGCCAGTACCAGTACTCGAAAAAGTCCCGTCAGGCGAGAGGCCAACGTGCCCGCGGCCATGGAGACGACGCGCGAACCGTGCGTTGAGGTTTCGCTCATCGAGCGTGTCGACCCTTAGGTCGTTTTCGATACGTGCGCAGCCACCACCACGCCAAGACGAGTAGCGACGCGATGGTCAAGAGGTACCCAACGACCGAGGTGCTGGCTATGCGGACCTGGATGGCCGCGCGAGCGAGTACCAGATGATTATTCGGGGTGGTGACGATGACCTGGAGGGTCAAGTTGCTGCCCGAATGGTTCGACGTCGCGACCCGTACGGATTTGGTCGGGGCGTTGAGTGATATGGGCACGACGTTGCCCTTGGGAAAGGTGATCTGGTCGGTCAAGAGATGGACTTCGGCCATCACCGTGTATGGCGCGTGCTTGGTCAGGGTGACCGGAATCGATGTGCCCGATCCGGTGAGGGTGATCGTGCTGGGGTCCACGGAGAAGCCGCTCAGTTGACCCCTGAGCGCGATGGTGGCGGCGTCGATCGCCGATTGTCGCGCACTGGGAGTTCCGACGATCTCGGACGCCTCCATCGCGACGGTGAGGTCGTTGCCGATGTTGGTCGAGCGCAGCGCCGCCGCATACGAATTCACGTTGACCACCAATTCGCGCAGCGTCGTGACGTTGTGCGTTGACCACTGGGGACTGGTGAGGGAATCTGTGATCGATCGGGTCGCCGGTGCACCGTTGGTTCCGACGAGGGTGGCGTTGAATCCGGGAGAAAGTGTGGCGAGGGTGATGAACGGATTGCTCGCGAAGCCATTGAAGACATCTTTTAACAGCGAAACAGGGCTCCCGGCAATAGGGGCCACGATGACAACGGTGCGTGGAGAAGGCGCGTTAGGCGCTTCAAAATGGAGGAACGCCAACGTACCCAACGTGAGGGCCGCTCGTCGGCCCGTGCTGATGGAAGAGTCGGCGAACAACGTCGATAGTGGACCGTCGGTGCTAAGGGCCGTGAGCGTTCCGGCACGCGCGATGTGGAACGGCGCTCCCCAATTGAGGGTGGTCGACGGGGGAACCGTAAGGTCCGCTTCCGGGAGGACGACGTCGTGCACGCCGACCTGTTTCAGTGCCGTCAAACTTTGGATGGACGGCGCGCCGATCATCAACACCGGTGTAGCGACCGTTCGACCGGTCTCGTGTTTCAAGAGCGTCGCCGAGAGTGAAAGTTGCTGGCGCACCTCGTCACCGAAGCCGTGGGCCCAGAGACCTCCGAAGTCGATGTTGGCGGGAGGTGCGTCGATCGCCTCGTGCAATGGACTCACGAGTGCCTTTCGAAGCGCCGCGCGAAAGAGCGCGCTCCTGGAACCCTGACTAGCAAGGGTGTCGAGCGTGCGATAGTCAGCACCGAGGGTTATGGCCGACGACGGATGTTTCGCGAGTAGGTGCAGCACCGCGATCGAACGCTTGGAGTGCACTAACGCGTTCGGGTCCATGGTCTCGACGAGGTCGACGCGAAGCTGTTGGTCGACCGTCGTGGACTGCACGGCGAGCAGTGACCATTGGATCGAGGTCGCGGCGTCGGTCATCACCTCAATGCGCAGGGGATAGACCCCGTCGCAGCGCAGCGTCGGGCACGGAAAGTGAAGGCGAGGCGAGGGGGCGCAGGCTCGGTGTACGCGACCGGGTCGTCGGGCGTACAGCTCCACGGTGAACTTGTAGGAGCCGTGGACCTCGCACCCGAGGGCGAAAGTGCTGGTCGTGCCGAGTGGCTGTTGGTTCGTGCCGGTGCCCGCCACGATGGGGGTGAGCTGGGACCTATCGATGACGCGGGGATAGATGGTGACGCGAACTCGTGACTTCGCGCCTCGGGGTGAGGTCGAGATCGTCAGCGCGAAGTGTGACGTGCCCTCGGACGAGACGGTGGCCACGGGATCTTGGTGAAGGAGCGTGAAGGAAGGCGTCGTCCCAGCGCGCGCGGCCGCGGGCCACGCCATCGTTGCGAGGCAGAGGAGTACGACGCTGAGTGCCCGCCACCAGGTTGAAAAACGGTGGAACATTCTGGTCAAGGCTACCTTCGTGCGGCTGCGATCTCGGGCGCCCAGTACCCTCGTTCGCAGTGACTTCCTTCGATCAAGTCCACGAACGACTCAACGAGCTTGCGCTTTTGTCGAGTCCCGTAGCCCACGCCTTCGCCGACGCGGGCTTCTCCCTCTACGCCGTCGGAGGCTCGGTCCGTGACGCGATCCTCGGTGAAGAGCGCGACGAGGACTTCGAGATCGACTTCACGACCAACGCGCGACCCGACGACATCGTGAAGTTGATGACGCCCCTGTGTTCGACGCTGTGGGAGCAGGGCCGGGACTTCGGGACGGTCGGTGGTTTGCTGCGCGGCAGCGGCATCAAGATCGAAGTCACCACGTTTCGCTCGGAGGCTTACGTCGACCATTCGCGCAAACCCGCCGTGGAATGGGGCGACTCGTTGGAGGCCGATCTGAGTCGACGCGATTTCACGATCAACGCACTGGCCCTCGACGTGGTCGCTTTGGACGCGGGGACACCTGACGTGCAAACCCTTTTTGATTACTATCACGGCTTCAACGACCTTCACGATCGGGTGCTGCGTACGCCGATCGACCCGGAGATCCTCTTCAACGACGATCCCTTGCGGATGTTGCGCGCCGCGCGCTTCGCCGCGCGCTTCTCGCTCACGATCGACCCGGCGATCGAGGCGGCGACCACCAAGATGGCCGATCGCCTCATCAAGGTTTCGCCGGAACGGATCCGCAGTGAGCTCGACCTCTTGATGGTGAGCGCGGCGCCGTCGGTGGGACTGGACTTCATCGTGCGAACCGGTCTGGCCGGGTACTTCTTCCCGGAACTGCCCACGCTGCAACTGGAACAGGACCCGATCCACCGTCACAAGGACGTGCTGGCCCACACCTGGGCGGTCGTCGACAAGACGTCGCCGCAACTCGTGCTGCGACTGGCCGCACTCTTTCACGACATCGGCAAACCGGCCACCCGCGCGATCAGCGACGAAGGCGTGACGTTTCGGTTCCACGAGGTCGTGGGCGCCAAGATGACGCGAAAACGCATGACGGCCCTGCGCTACTCCCAAGAGATGATTGATGACGTCAGCGCCCTCGTCGAACTCCACTTGCGCTTTCACACCTACAAGCTGGGGTGGTCGGACAAGGCCGTGCGCCGCTACGTCCGCGACGCCGGGCCACTTTTGGATGAGCTCAACGAACTGACGCGCTGTGACTGCACGACCCGCAACGCCCGAAAGGCCGAGGCACTCGCCCAACGCATGGATGAACTGGAAGTCCGCATCGCCGACCTGCGCGAGCGCGAGGACCTCGAACGACTCCGCCCGGCGCTCGACGGCGTGGCCGTGATGAAACTCCTCGACATTCCACCCAGCCCGGCGGTCGGTGGAGCGCTCGAGTTCCTTATGGAGATTCGTCTCGACGAAGGCGAGATCTCTACCTACGAGGCGGAGATTCGACTACGAGAATGGTGGGCCGAACAGGAGCAATAGCTCCGGTGTGGGGCTACGGCCAGACCGGGTTCTCGGCCCCGCGATCGGCGAAGTCTTCGACCATTTCGTGGGCGACGTCGTCGTGGTACTGAATCGGCGGTGACTTCATGAAGTACGCCGACGGACCGATGATCGGACCGCCGATGCCTCGGTCCAGGGCGATCTTCGCGCAGCGTACGGCATCGATGATGACGCCGGCGGAGTTGGGTGAGTCCCAGACTTCGAGCTTCAGCTCGACGTTGAGCGGCACGTCGCCAAAGTTGCGACCTTCCATGCGGATGTAGGCCCACTTGCGGTCGTGTAGCCACGGCACGTGGTCGCTCGGTCCGATGTGCACGTCGTCGGGGTCCATGTTGGAGATCTCCAGTTGCGACGTGACCGCCTGGGTCTTGGAGATCTTCTTGGATTCGAGGCGTTCGCGCTCGAGCATGTTCTTGAAGTCCATGTTGCCGCCGACGTTCAATTGATAGGTGTGGTCGAGGGTCAGGCCCCGGTCTTCAAATAGGCGGGCCAAGACGCGGTGGATGATGGTCGCACCGAGTTGGCTCTTGATGTCGTCGCCGATGATCGGCAATTTGGCGTCAATGAACTTCTGGGCCCACACCGGGTCCGAGGCGATGAACACCGGGATGGCGTTCACGAAGGCGACACCGGCGTCGAGCGCGCACTGGGCGTAGAAGCGCTGGGCGTCTTCGGATCCCACGGGAAGATACGACACCAACACCTCGGCGCGTGATTCGCGCAGCGACCGAACGACGTCGGCCGGCTCAAAGGGTGACTCTTCGATCGCGGCGCGGTAGTACTTGTTGAGTCCGTCCATGGTCGGCCCGCGCTGGACGGTGACGCCCAAGGTTGGGACCTCGGCGAACTTGATGGTGTTGTTCTGGCCGCCTTCGATGGCCTTGCCGAGGTCGTTGCCGACCTTGGAAGCGTCAACGTCAAAGGCCGCGACGAACTCGATGTCGCTCACGTGATAGCCCCCGAGCACGACGTGCATGAGACCGGGAACGTCGTCGGCGGGATTGGCGTCTCGGTAGTAAGTGACGCCCTGGATGAGTGAACTGGCGCAGTTACCGACGCCCGCAATGGCCACGCGAATCTTCTCCATGGCTCTCCTTTCCTACTTCGCGTCGTGCGCGAAGGACTCTTGATTACTTCGTTCGGTGGACAACAGATTGTCGATCCACGCGAGGTCCAGCTCGACGCCTTGGGCCGCGTGTTCCATGACGCCGCGCGCGTAGGGGTCGAGTTGTTCATTGTTCGCTCCGGCCCGGACTTCGACCAGGCGAGCAACCAGGTCACCGCGACGACGCTCGAGCAGACCGATCCGAGCGTTGGGGTTCAGGTACTGGGCGAGTGCCATGCGTAGTAAGAAGTTCTTTTCGTCATCCAGCGTTGCCGGATCGGCGAGCATCGAGGCGAAGTCGCGACGTCCTCGCTCGGTGATTCGGTAGACCTTGCGGCCGCGACGACCGATGCCTGAGGTCGTACGAAGTGAACGAAGCGAGGCACGCTCGCCCGAAAGTGAACCGGTCGACAGCGCAGTGAGACGGGTCTCACTCGATGTCACCGCTTCTACACAGCCCTGTCGTTCCAAACGTGCGAGGGCCGGATAGATCGATCCGAATGAAACATTCGCCCACACACCGAGTCGATCGCGCAGTTGTGTGCGTATCTCGTAACCGTGGTGATCGCGGTCCATCAGGAGACCTAGTATGGCAATGTCTAACACGCGAAACATAGTATCACTTCGATATATCGAACGTACAGTGGTGTCATTTCCCAATGAAACAAAGGTGAGCTCCCCCGGCAAACCGCGTTGATGAAGGTGTAAGTCAAATAGCCACACTCATCACCGAAGTTCTCGACCGAGGTTTCTCCTAGACGCCAACGAGGGTGGGCGTTTCGGTTGACGCTTCATCGGGGTGAGCCTTGACACCACGCTCCTGATGTTTTGGTCTTACCTCCCCTCGACGTCCAGCAACGGAGCTTGCCCCCGCCGGGCCTTGTCGGGCCAGGTTGATAGCCGCATTGAAGTCGCGGTCGACCGTGTGCCCGCAGTGTTCGCAGGCGTAGGTGCGCGTCGTGAGAGACAGTTTGGCTTTCGCTGTCCCGCACGACGAGCAGGTTTTCGATGAGGGGTAGAAGCGGTCAACCTTCACCAGCGTCGATCCGTACCACTTGGTCTTGTACTCCAGTTGTCGACTGAACTCGCCCCAGCTCGCGTCGCTGATGTGCTTGGCGAGCTTGTGATTCTTCAGCATGCCCGCGATATTGAGGTCTTCGACCACGATGACGTCGTAGTTCTTCGCGAGCATCGACGTGGTCTCGTGGATCAGGTTCTTACGGGAGTTGGCGACATGCGCGTGGACCTGCTGGACACGGCGATTGGCTTTCTTCCACCGATTCGACGGGGCGACGCCCTTCTTCGGTCCCTGGCGACGAGAGGAAATGCGTTGGGCGTGGGCCAGCTGCTTTTCGGCCGTGACGAGGTGTCGGGGGTTCTCGACATGGAGAACCTGTTCGCCGTCCGGCGTGGCGCCAGTGTAAAGAGTGATGAGCCCCACGTCGACGCCGATGACGCGCTCGGGAGCGCGTGTACCGGGGATAGCGCGTTGGAGCTCGACGGTAAAGGAGATGAAGAACCTGGTGCCGTTCGTCGAGACGGTCGCGGCCATGATCCGACCCGTGTCGCGCTCCAGGTGACGAAAGAGCTTGCGGGTCGACTCGTATGTCTTGATCTCGCCGATGCGGTGAATGAGCACGTGGTGGGAGTCGACCAATCGCACGGCGGAGCCCAAGAAACTCACCGAACCACTTCCCTCACGTCTTTTGAACGCAGGAAACTCGCATCGGCCTAAT
>DATKRC010000061.1:0-8459 GCA_035532375.1 Acidimicrobiales bacterium | reverse complement strand
ACGGCGTAGGCCACACCGGCCGCGGCGACGATGGCCGCAACGATCGCAGCCACGACGTGCTGGCGTCGGCGCTGACGGCGACGCGCTTCTTCAATCAACATCTGCTCCGCTTCGCGAGGCTCGAAAGAAGTAGCGGTCGGTTCGGCCGCTTGGTCCAATGCATTCGGTGTAAGGACTTGGCTCATGGGCAATCTCCGGGCTAGTGAACTCCGCTTTGGTGCTACTCTATCTAGCACCATGTTGAGTGTCAAGGTAACCCCCGAAGAATCCGTCGCACTCCACGACCAGGTGGCCGCGGAACTTCGCCGAGCGATCGCCGACGGTGAGGCGCAAAGAGGTGAACGTCTGCCGCCGGCGAGAGATTTGGCCGCCGTATTGAACGTCAATTCGAACACGGTGCTTCGGGCTCTTCGGATGTTGCGTGATGAGGGACTACTGGAGTTCCGTCGAGGGCGAGGAATAACGGTGTCGGGAACGCCTGAGGTCGGCGCGGTCGTCACGCGAGCTCGCGAACTTATCGAATTCGCGAGGGGCCACGGCTATCGACGAGACGAACTGGCTCGACTCATCGAGTCATTGCCGTAGAAACAATCATCTGATCGTCCGCTGGTCCGTCGAACGATCCCGCATTAAACAGCTCCGTCGAATCGCTCGCGCAACTGTTGACCGGTCCAAGTCGCCATGATGAGCGTCGAACTCAGTGATCATCGGCTTCACGGCGGAGCTGGAGCGCCAGGCTGGGGACGAAGAAGGACGCGAGAAAGATTGGCAGGAAACTCTTTCCGGTGCATCGATAGGCGACGGTTTGGCTCTCGGCGGCCTCGAAGGTCTTAAGTCGGCTGGAATTACGACCACTGCGAATCTGCAAGGTATGACCTCCAGGTTCGATCGGTATCTCGATCGTGTCGTTCATTTCGAGCGATCCGGCAAGCTGACCGTCAACCACGACGTCGTAGGCGCCACGTCGCACTTCGACTCCGATTGACTTATGCGTCATCTTCGACGTTGCTGTCATCTTGGATCTCCATATATTTGGACGTGGTCCTGATTTGTAACTTGACCTGGCCATCGGCGACTCTAACGCCGGATGATTCGACCCTTTCGCGCCCTAAACGGACCATATCAATCAATAACAAACGCCGAATCCTCTTTCATCCTCACGCCGACTTTCGCCATCGCGGAGATTGCATTGCGGGTGGTCTGAGGATCGACACCGGCGGAGAGATCGAGCACCACAGTGACATTGAGACCTCGTGCGCGCGCGTCCAACGCCGTTGCCTTCACGCAGTGATCGGTCGCGAACCCGACGATCGTGACGGTGTCGATGCCTTGCGAAGAAAGCACGTCCGCCAGCGACGATCCGTTTTCACTTACTCCTTCGAAACCCGAATAGGCGCCGGAGTGTTGACCCTTGCGGATGACGGCGTCCCATCGCTGGTCACTCAGGGACGAGTGAATCTCCGCGCCTTTGGTTTCGGCGACGCAGTGCACCGGCCACGATGTCACGAAGTCCGGGTTCGCAGACCAGTGACCATCGGGATCGATGTGCCAATCCTGAGTAACGATCGTCATCGCAAAGTTGCTGCCTCGATCACGAAGAAATTCTGCAATCCTTTCGGCGGTCTTCGTCGCGCCTTTGATCGGCAAAGGGCCGCCTTCGAAGAAATCAGGTTGGGGATCCACGACAATGATCGCGTGGCTATTGCTAGCCAACTCACTCATGGACACCGCGTCACTGTTTCGATCGTGGACGGGTGGATTGAGTGATGATTTCAGTTGCAAGAACCGGCTCACCGGCACTCAGCTCAAATGCCTGCCGAGGGAGTTCACCAACCGCCGACGACGCAGTGATCCGGGCGGTCTGGAGCGACGAATCGACGACGCGGACGCCGTTTTTGGCCAGAAGGTATATCAGGGTTCGGCTTTCTCCGGTAGGTGCCACGACGCCCGAGTCGCGGGTCACCACTGATTCAGTGACCGCAACATCGTCTATGAAGCGTCGGAACGCGTCCTTGGCACCGCCGCTCGATAGCTTGCCGATTGATCGTTTCGCCACGGGTCGCATTGCGGAACCGTCTTCGATGGCCACCAATTTGAAGACGAATCCCGGTGGCGAATACCCAGTGACGAGCCTCGTCCCTACACCGAACGCATCGACCGGGGCGTCGCTCGCCAGGATTGCAGCGATCGCGAATTCATCGAGGTCACCGGTGACTGTGATCTTCACGTCCGTCGCTCCTCGTTGATCGAGCAGTTTTCGCGAACGTCGAGTCGAGTCAGCCAAGTCACCGGAGTCGATTCGGATGGCGCCCAGAGTCGGTCCGGCGACATCGAGAGCGAGCTCGGTACCGGCCTCGGTGTCGAAGGTATCGACGAGCAACGTCGTGCCCGGTCCTTGCGCCGTGATCTGCGCTTCAAAGGCTTGGCGTTCGCTGCGGTGCGCCAATATGAACGCATGCGCGGCAGTCCCCGCGGTTGGCACGCCGTAGGTCATCCCGGCGGCCAGATTGCTCGTGGCGTCGAAGCCGGCCACGTAGGCCGCCCGGGCCGCCGCGATCGCCGCCACTTCATTGGTTCGTCGTGATCCCATCTCGATGAGACGGCGACCTCCGGCGGACTTCACGACCCGCATGGCCTTGGTGGCGACGCCGGAGTCGTAGTTGAGAATCGAAAGAGCGAGCGTCTCGAGCACCAAATCGCAGAATCGACCTTCGATGCGCAAGATCGGCGAGAGCGACGTGAAGACCTCGCCCTCTCGGTAGCCGTAGATGTCACCTTCGAAGCGGTACGTCGACAGGAAAGTTGCGAGTTCGGTGCTCACAATGTGTTCCTTCAGGAGCCACGCGATCGTCTCGTCGTCGAACGAGAACGCCGACAGCGCATCAAGAAGACGTCCGGTACCGGCCACGATGCCATAGCGGTATCCATTCGCCAGAGAACGAGTGAACACTTCGAAGGTGGCCCTGGCGTTGATCACTCCGGAGACGAGCGCGCCGTCGAGCATGCTCAACTCGTATCGATCGGTGTAGAGGGACTCCTGTGCCTTTATCAAGGTCGAACTGCAGTCTTTCTCTGAGGTGAACGCGTAGTTCTCGCTGGCGTGAGAATATCGCACCATTCCCTTTGATCGACCGCCTCGACGTTGCCTCGAGTCGGAACGTCGTTACGATTGGATGGTCCGAGCGCAGAAGATTGAGAATCATTGACGAGTGAATCCGAAGGTCCCGAAGATCGCCCGGACACGTCGAGACCACTCGACGTGCGAGGGTTGCTCGTCAGTGGACTAGGTCTGGCGCCAGCCGGTGCGAACGTCATCATGCAACTGTCGCGGTTACCTATCGGCCACGCCATTGTCGAAAGCAAAGTCGAGTCTGGCTCGCTCAGCAAGCACCCCATCAAGCGCACCAGAACGACGCTCGCCTACATCTTGATTGCTCTTTTTGGCACCGAGCACGAGCGTTTGACCATGCAACGCGAAGTGAATGCCGTGCACCGACAGGTTCGTTCCGACGACAACAGCGCCGTCGAGTACAACGCTCTCGATCCGGAACTTCAACTGTGGGTCGCCGCGTGCATGTTTCGTGGTGTCATCGACGCGGTGACGTGTCTCGTCGGCCCAGTCGATGAGGCGACGTACACGGAGCTGCTCCAACGCTGCTCTTCGTTCGCCACCACCCTGCAAGTTCCCGAATCTCGCTGGCCGGTCGATCGTTCCGCCTTCGAGGACTACTGGGCAGAAGCGACCAGTCACGTCCAAATGGACGACGTGACGCGTACCTATCTTCGGGGCCTCGCGAACTTGGAGTTCCTTCCGAAGTTACTTTCACGCACACTCGGACCAGCTCATCGATTTATCACGATTGGATTCCTGCCACAGACGTTTCGCGAACAGTTGGGATACCCGTGGACACAGCGTAACCAAGCTCGATTCGAGATGATCTTCTCGAAAGTCTCGTTGGTCAACCGTCACTCGCCCAAGTCGCTCCGCGCGATTCCCTGGAACCTCATCGAATGGGACACGCGGCGACGGATGGCGCAAGGGCGTCGCGTCCTGTGACCGAGTTGGCGATTGAGTTCTCACGTGTCGTGGGGTCGATTCTGTGCTGTCACGCGATAATGCGCGAAAGGTAGCCTGCGTGAAGCACGAAGGATGGTGATGACACAAGACACTGGAACCGATCCGAATAGATTCGCCACGAAATTGTTCAACGGTCTACCGCTGCGCTACGACCGACTGGGCTATCTCCTCTCAATGGGTCAGGATCGTCGCTGGCGTGACGCCGTCGTGAACAAAGTCAAGGCGACACCGGGTGAAAAAGTTCTCGACGTGGCGACCGGCACCGCCGGGGTCGCGCTAGCGCTGCGCGCTGCCACGGGCGCCGACATCACCGGCATCGATCTCAACGCGAACATGCTCGACAATGCGCGAAAGAAGTTGTCGCGTCGTGGCGAGACAGGCGTTCGTCTCGTGCAAGGGCGAGCCGAGGAACTACCATTTGCCGACGACACGTTCGATGACGTCAGCTTCACCTACCTCCTTCGCTACGTGAGTGATCCCGCGGCCACCGTCGCCGAACTGGCGCGAGTGCTGAAGCCCGGCGGGGTGCTCGTGGGTATGGATTTTTTCGTCCCTCCCTCTCGATTCTGGCGTCCCTTGTGGTGGTGTTACACCCGATGGGTGCTGCCCTTAGCGGGTCTCGTGACCGGTGGTCGAGAATGGTACGAAGTGGGACGTTTTTTAGGCCCGAATATTGAGGGACACTACGTCCGTCATCCGCTCTCGACGATCATTGACTATTGGAAAGCGGCGGGCATGGTTGACGTGCACGCGAAGCCGATGTCCCTGGGCGGTGGTCTCGTCATGTGGGCAACCAAAGGTAGCGGTGGCTAAGAGCGTCGAAGGACCGGCGTTCTACGCGACGGGTCAGCGCAGTGCGTGGCGCGACGTGCGCGCGGTCCTCCATCCTCCTTACACCGCGTGGCATCTCTCCTATGTCGTGCTGGGCGCGATGATCGCACCGCACGTGAATTGGTCGACGCTGGTGTACACGTTGCTGGCGTTCTTTCTCGCGGTAGGGGCAGCGGCACACGCCTTGGATGAACTGCGCGGTCGACCCCTCGGCACGGCGCTGCCATCGTGGCTGCTGGGCGGTGCCGCGGCGCTCGGACTGAGTGGTGCGGTGGTTTTGGGCGCCATCGGCATCACCCGGGTTGGCTTCGGACTGCTCGTTTTCATCATCGTGGGCGCCTTCTTCGTCCTCGCCTACGATTTGGAACTCTTCAGCGGTCTGGTGCATACCGATCTCGGCTTCGCACTTTCGTGGGGAGCGTTTCCGGTACTGACGTCGGCCTACGCCCAAACGTCAACGATCTCTTGGTCGGGCGCCGTGCTCGCCGCCGCGGCGGCACTGCTCTCCGCGGCGCAGCGTAATCTGTCGAATCCGGTGCGCATGATCCGTCGTCGGGTCACGTCCGTTGAGGGTGAGATCAGGTTTGCCGACGGGTCTGTTCGACCTATCGATCGGGACTTCTTGCTTGTTTCTTCCGAGCGCGCATTACGAGCATTGTCGATTGCCATGATCGCATTGGCGGTGGCATTGGTACTGGTGCGACGCGTCCATTAACGCCGAAGCTCGACGAAGTCAATCCACGCTTCGGATGAATTCCTTGATGACGGCGGCTGCTTCACGTGGCCGCTCGAGAGCCCACCAATGACCGACGTTCTTTAGCGTCGCGTGGCTCGCTCCGAATGTACGTGCGGCTTCTTTGGACATCGCCTCATTGTCGAATGCGTCGAGCTCCGGGAAGAGCACCAAGCCCGGCGCCGAAGTCGGAGCGAAGTGCGTGCCCCACGAGTGGAACACGTTCGGCGTCGCCGAGCGATAGAGATCGAGAATGCAGGTACCCATTGTGTCGTCGGACCATTTCGCCATAGTGAGAGCGTTGTCGTGATCCAGATGGAATGCCATGTACGCCTCCGCGACGGTTTCGATCGGCGCCTCTTGGATGGCCCTGAAGTAGGCCTCACCGTCTTCCGGGGTTTGCCAGATACGCGCGTACCGGTGCCACTTCACGTCGGGGTGAACGCCGAAGGCGACGTCGGCGCTCCAGGACCGAAGCAGGTCCGCGCGAGTCGTCGCGACCCGGTACGTCAATAGAGCTCCCCAGTCGTGACCGACGAGGTCGACCGGTTCGTCGAACTTGTCGAGCTCCGCGACGAGCCATTCGGCGTAGTCGTCCTTGGTGGCACCGAAGCCCTCCGGGCGAGGACAACCGAATCCCGGAAGAGCGAGTGCGATCGTCTCTTCGTCGAACTCGGCGCGGACCTTGTCCCAGAGCGCGGACGTCTCGGGGACGCCGTGAAGGAAAACAATCATGTTTGAAGAGTACAGAAGGCGCGGTGCTTCAGGAATCGCTCTCGTTTCGTCTCTCGTCGTGTGCGAGTTGGAGAGCGAGATGTCGTTCGCTTCGGATCCGGTCAATGGTTTCCAGACCCGCACCGCCGTTGGTCGGCGCTTCGGCGACGAAGTCGCCACCGAGCAACGTCGAGAGCGTCGCCGCTACTGAAGCACGAAGGGCATCGAGGTTGTAGCCGCCTTCGAGGAAGAGGGCCAGACGGCTCGTGCCGATCGCATTCACTCGCGAAGCGAGGCGCGCGAAGTCACCGCCGGAGAGCTCTAAGTTCGCGAGGGGATCGGCTCGGTGACCGTCGTAACCTGCCGAGACGAGTACCCATGTTGGTGCGAAGTCATCGATGGCTGGAGCCGCGATTTCGTCGAAACCCCGAAGCAGTACGTCACCCGTCGCGCCCGGCGGCAGCGGGATATTCACCGTCAGACCTAGGGCGTCCACGCCGCCGATCTCACGTGCGCCACCGCTGTGCGGATAGAGCGGCCATTGGTGTGACGAGATGAATAGGACATTCGGGTTGTTCCAGAAGATCGCTTGCGTACCGTTGCCATGGTGAACGTCCCAGTCGATGATGGCCACTCGTTCGCCGCGACTCCGAAGCGCCGCCGCCGCTATGGCCACATTGTTCAAGAGACAAAATCCCATCGCGTGATCGCGCAGAGCGTGGTGGCCCGGCGGACGTACCGCCAAGAATCCGATGGCGTCAGCGTGGCGGTCCATTTCGCCAATCACCGACAGTCCGGCACCGGCGGCGTGCTGGGCGATTTTCCACGAGTCGTACGTGGCGTAGGTGTCGGGATCGAGTTCGCCTCCACCCTCGTAACAGAAGTTGCCGATTCGATCGAGGTAGTGAGGGTCGTGGACACGCGCGAGTTCGGAGTACGTCGCGCTGTAGGGCGCTGCGTGCATCAGTTCCTCGCCGAGATGTAGGTCGTCCACACCGGCGAGAGCGGCGTGGAGTCGTTCCGGCCGCTCGGGATGTCCTGGCTCTACGTGGTTCTCGTCAGCAATCGGGGAGTTCAAGATGAGCAGTGGCGTCCCCTTATTGCAGGAATTCGCGTATTGCCGACTACCCATTGCCGTTTCCATGGCCATGGCCGGGGCCGGGGCCATTGCCGGGACCAGGCGGCGCGGCCACCGTCGTGGTCGTCGTCGATGAAGGAGTCGCCGCTGCGCTGAGGCCCAAGGCATCGGCGAGGGTCTTCAGGTCGCCTTGCAGAAGTGTCGCGTACGCCGGAGTCATGTAGCTGTTGGCCACGCCGTTTGCGATGTCCGAGGCCACGCCTTGGAGGTCAGTGGCGGCCTGGGCGGCGTTGCCCGAGTCAAGGTCGGTAACCGCTTGTTGCGCGCCATTCGAGACCGACTGGGCGACCTGCGGTCCGATTGCGTGCGTGCTCTGTCCGGCGACCACGTCGTTGACCATCTTGGCCAGCGAGTGCGATATCGACGGCAACGTTGTGGTTGTGGTCGACGTTGTGGTCGACGTCGACGTCGTGGTGGTCGTGGTTGGCGGGCCATTGGACCCGAGCGCGAGGGCTAGTCCCACGGCGCCGAGCACGACCGCGAGGACGATCGCCGGGATTAAGAAACGAGAATAAGGAGACCGATTCGAAGTGCTAGGAGTTACTGGGCGGGGCGGGAGCGCCTCATGCGGCGGGATCATGACCGTGTGGCCGTCTTGACCGGCACGAAGTCGCCCGGCGTCGCCGACGATGGTGGTGGCATCGCTCGAAAGATCTAGCGGAACCCATGCGGTGTGAAGGGCTGGTGTAGCCAGCATCGACGTCGCTTCTTGGGCACTGAGACGATTCTCGGGAGCTGTGGCGAGCATGCCGGTGAGCAAAAGTCGCCAGGGCACCGGCAGACCTTCGGGCAGCGACACCGGACCGGACAATCGAAGAGCCAGTACCTCACTCGGCGTGCCGGCGAAGACTCGTTCGCCGGTCAGGCATTCCAGTAGAACGATGCCCAATGACCAGACGTCCGCGCTCGGACCCACGGCGTGATTCTCCAGTTGTTCGGGCGCCATATACGTCGCGGTGCCGATC
>DATKRC010000060.1:0-30104 GCA_035532375.1 Acidimicrobiales bacterium | reverse complement strand
TCGAATGGGTGCAGGCGCTGCCCGACGGGATCCTCACGGAACTGGGTACGACGGGCTACCAGGTCTCACCGGCCCAAGCCCAACAGTTGGCCCTGGCGCGATTGGTCTTAAGCGACCCGCACACGCTCGTGCTCGACGAAGTCACCGCGATGCTCGATCCGCGAGCGGCCCGACACCTCGAACGCTCACTAGTCGCAGTTCTGCGTGGACGAACAGTCGTGGCGGTCGCCCACCGACTGCACACGGCTCACGACGCCGATCGGGTCTGCGTCGTCGTCGACGGCAAGATCGCTGAACTGGGAACGCACGATGAGCTCGTAGCGCTGGACGGCGAATACGCGTCGCTCTGGAGGTCGTGGCGGAACGAGGGGCCGAACCCGTCGTAGGATTTCTGGAGCATGGTGACTTCTCTACTTCGCGGCGCCGAGATTGACGCCTGCGTCCACCGGATCACCCTGGCCCGAGCAGAACCGACGCGCGCGCACCGCACCCCCTTGACACCCGAGATCGAACGGCGGCGCCACGAAGCCGACCAACACCGTCGGAATGTCTTGGAGCGTCTAATCGAACTGCACCCCCGTGCCATCACGGCGAGTAGTCAGCGCCACACCGAAGAGCTCATGACCAAAGGCGCGGAGCTCATTCTCAACGCTCAGTTGGCTGACGCGCGAGCCCGTCGAACGGTGACCTCCCAGGCGTTCGTTCGCGTCGGTCGTGTCGAAGACCGCTTCACGTACGCGCCATTGGTCATCAAGAACCACGAGGTGACCGAAGCCGCCTCGACGCGACAGCTCGTCGAAGGATCACTCGACCGCCTGGTCCCTGGCGACGTCGTGACACGTGAAGGATTGGGTCTGCGCTCGACCTCGACCGTACGCCGCGACGTACTGCTTCTCGACGGCGCAACTCGGATTCTCCAGGCGTTCGGAGCCGCCGATTCGTCTACGCGCGGCGCCCTCGTCGATCGCAACTCCCGATTGTGGTGGCTCGATTTAGCCAACCCCACGTACTCGCGAAGCAACCTCAAGGCCTACGACGTTCTCTACCGAGAACGCGTCGATGCACTTAATGCCCTCGATGGATGGTTTGAGGTCGGCGGGGCATTTCCCACCTCGCCCTATTGGCATCGTGAGTGTCTGACGTGTGAGTTCTCCGAACACTGTAAGTCCGAACTCGAAGACGTGGACGACGTCTCGCTGACGCGCTTCACCTCGCTCGAGCAACAGGTCGTGCTTCGCGACGCCGGTGTGCGCACCCGAAGGCAACTGGCCCTCCTAGATCCGGTTCGGGCGCGCACAGCGCGGGCGAAGTCGCTCGGCCCTGACGTTGACGCTGCCGTGGAAGACCGTCTCGCACGAAAGTTCGATCGGCTCGATGAACTCATCTACCGTGCGCGCTCTCACTCGCGCGACAGTGCCCTTCGCATCCTCGATCCTTCGCTCATGGGTTGCCCGGTCGCCGACGTCGAAGTCGACGTGGATATGGAAAGTTATGACGACGCCACGTACCTCTGGGGTGCGTACGTCACGTTGAACGAACTGGTCGACGGCATTACCGAGGGCTACACCACGTTCGTGGAGTGGGGCGAGCTAACCCCCGAGTCCGAAGCACGTAACTTTGCCTCCTTCTGGACGTGGCTCACGGACCTTCGAGAGGTCTGTCGAGCGCAGGGACGAAGTTTCGCCGCCTACTGCTTCTGGGCCCAAGCTGAGGACGGTGCTATGAACCGAGCCGTCGCTACGGCGATCGAGGGCGGACCGACTCCCCAGGACCTCGATGAGTTCCGTCAACTGTCGCCGCCGGTCTGGATCGACCTCCACGATTTGGCCAAGGTCCAAATTCAAACCGAAGGACCCTTGGGTCTGAAGCAACTCGCCGTGGCGGCCGGTTTCAAGTGGCGTGACGTCAATCCCAGTGGCGAGGCGTCAATGCTCTGGTATGAGGTCGCCGCCCACGACGAGGAAGCAGACGCCATGGTGTCGCGTCAACGGATCTTGGATTACAACGAAGACGACTGTCGGGCGACCAAGCGCCTGCGCGACTGGTTGAACGGCGCCGCGAAGTCGTTGGCGCATCGCGACGACCCACTGTAGATGCATGGCGGCTCGTTAGCATTGGTCAGTGACCTCGGCAATGCCAGTACCTTCGCGCGAGGTCACATTTAAGTCGAGCGCCCGTTTCTTGGGAGTTGCCCATACCGCCGTGTCTTTAGCCTGCGCGGTCTTCTTAGCGGTCGGTCTGAGTGATCTGGCTCAGCGACGTGCGGTGATAGGTCTTTGGCTGTTGCTCGGCGTTGTGGCTGCGCGCTGGGTCCTGTCGACCTTGGTGGCTCAGTGGAGCGAACACGCTGGCGCAACGTTGCGCGCGCGTTGGCGCGCCACACTGGTTCGGCATTTCTCGCGACCGCTGCCGGAACGTGACCGCGGCCGAGGCGACCTCGCCCTCGCCATCGAACAGGCGTCCGACGGACCAATGATGGACCTGCTGGAGACGAGCGCCGTCACCGCGATCGCCGGTTTGGCCGTGCTCTGGTGGGCTGGTGGTTGGCTAGCCCTGGTCATCACCGTGGCGCTGTTAGGCGGAGCCGTACCGCTCTATCGTCGAGCCGGTCGACGAAGCGAGGCGACGGCCCTCGAATACCAGCGACGACGCGCGGTCTTGGAAAGTCGACAACTGGAGATACTGCAGCACACGACGGAACTGCGTGCCCTGGGCGCCGTCGAATACGGCGCCAACGAGATTGCTGCGATCTCAGATTCGGAACACGCCATAGCGATGCGCGCGATCCGAGTCGCCCTCGAATCCTCACTCGTGACCGAGTTCTTGAGCGGCGTCAGCATCGGGCTCGTTGCAATGGTGGTGGGCTTCGATCTACTGGGAGGACGGATCTCGCTCCAGCACGCGCTCATCGCCGTGCTCGTTACCAGCGAGATATTCAGTCACGTCCGGCGATTCGGAGTGGAGTTTCATCGCCGCGAAGACTCCGAACGCTCCTTGAGGGCGCTGGACGCGCCGGCCATCAGGCCCCCCATGACGACCTCGGCACTGCTCAGCGCCACCGATTTGGTGACCGCTGCCAGCGAGGGCCCGATCAGTTTCGCCCTCGAGCCCGGCCAATCACTCTTAGTCACGGGACCGTCAGGATCGGGCAAGACCACACTGCTCGACACGCTCGTCGACTGGCGCGATCCACGTAGTGGATCGGTCGGGCGCTCGAGTGCGCGCACGGGACACGTGAGTGTGGAGAGTTCATTGCTCTCCGGCACCTTGCGCGACAATCTCACACTCGGCCAGAAGATCTCCGACATCGACGTGCGTTCGTGCCTCTCGTCTTTGGGGCTGAGCGGACCGCGATTCGAAGACCTCGATTCGACATTGCTCGCCGATGGCAAAGGCATCAGCACTGGCGAAAAGGTCCGTCTCTCATTTGCTCGAGCTCTCCTCGCGCGCCCGGATTTGATGATCATCGACGACGTCGCGGGGGTACTCGACGCCGACAGTCGCCGACTCGTTCGTAGCGTGCTCGATGAACATCCTCGCCTGGGCCTGGTTGAAGCAACGGTCGACACGCCGCTCTTGGACGACACCACTTACCGGATCGCCTTACCGTGAGCTCTGACCTGCGTCGACTCCTTCGTTGGCTCCGGCGAGCGCAACCACCGCGGGGAACACTCCTTCGAGCCCTCGGCGCCGGAGTGGTCGCGTCGATCGTGAACGTCGCGCTGCTCGTCGGCGCCATCGGGCTGTTGGTGGAAAGCGCACAGCGCCCGGGACTCCGCACGGTCCTCGGAGCGCTCATCGTGATCGAACTGTTCGCCTTTCTTCGATCGCCGCTCCGGTTCGTCGAACGACTCAGTGCCCACCGCCTGGGCTTCAGCGCGGTCTCGCGCTGGCGCCGGTGGCTCGTTCTCAGTGTGGGCGGATTCACTTTCACCCGGTGGCGCTCGTTCGCCGCGGGCGATCTCTTGGAGCGTTCGTTGCGCGACACCGACGATCTGCAAGATCTCTGGCTGCGCTGCGTCATCCCACTCGTCACTTCCGGAATCGTGATGGCGTTGAGCGACCTCGTCATCGGGCTGATGGCACCACACGGAAAGTGGTGGTCCTACGCCGGCGATCTGCTCGCCATCCAGGTTGTGGGTGTCGCGACTCTCCTCGGCAACGCTGGAGCACTCCTACGACGAGACCGGGTCCTTCGTCGTGCTCGCGCGACGTACCGGGCTCAACTGGTCGAGCTGAGCGCCGCGACTCCGGAACTCGTCTTGCTCGCTCGAGTTGCGTTCGCGAACGAACGTGCCTCCGCGTCGGTCGAACGACTGCGGCGAGCCGAGAGGGCGCTCACGAACCGACACCATCTCTCCAATGCGGTCGCTCCGGCCATGACGGCGCTTGCGATCGCTGCGCTAGCCGTGCGACCCGCCAGCGCAGCGCTTTGGATCGTCGTCGCGGCGGTGCTCGCTCTTTCGACCTTCGAGTTGCTCAACGTCGTACGCGACGCACTCGACACCGGCGTCGCCGTGAGTGCCGCGGCGGAGCGACTCGAAGAACTCGACCTCGCGACGCCTCGGGGCCACGTCACCTGGCCCGGTGATTCGACGCTTCGATTCGATCACGTGTCGATCGATGAAGCCGGAGAGACCCTCGTGACCGACGCGACGTTCTCCATTGCGTCAGGGCGCCGCGTCGCTCTCGCCGGGGCGTCCGGAGTAGGAAAATCGACGCTGTTGCGAGCGGTGGCGGCACTCGATGACGTGGCGAGCGGTGCCATCACGATCGGCGGTATTCCGGTCGCCGATATTAACGAGGGTGATCTGCGCCGGCTCGTCGCGTACGTCGCGGCTGAACCGGGACTGACCCGCGGTTACGCCGTCGACGTGGTGCGCCTCGGTCGCTCAAGCACGCGTGACGTGCGTGACGACCTCGCGGCACTTGGACTTTCCACCGACGCCACTACGCGCTGGGACGATCTTTCGCGCGGCGAGCGTGCCCGGATCGCCATTGCGCGCGCGATGGTGACGAGTCCCACGCTCTACTTGCTCGACGAACCGACGAGCGGGCTCGGAATCGAGGAGACGAGCGCGGTACTCTCCCTTCTTGCTTCGACGAAGGCCACCGTCTTGGTCGCCACCCACGACCCCCAGGTCATGGCCTGGTGCGACGAGGTGTTCGAACTCTTCGACGGAGTGGTGCGCCCGCTCAGGCGTTGACGTTCCTCATGCCAGCCGGGACGTAGCGATCACCAGCGACGGCCTCGCGCGGGATCGCAACCTCTAGGGCGGCCACGTCATCGTCACTGAGGACGATGTCATCAGCAGCGATGTTCTCGCGTAGCCACGTGCGTCGTTTCGTGCCGGGAATGGGCACGACGTCCGAGCCGCGCGACAAGACCCACGCCAGTGCGAGTTGAGCAACGCTCACACCTTTGGACTCGGCGATCGCCTCGAGGTTCGCCAGCAGCGCCATGTTGGTTTCATACGCCTCGCCGGAGAATCGAGGGTGGTTCTTGCGATAGTCACCTTCGCCGCCTTCGCGATTACTCGCCTCATCGGTTAAAAAACCACGCCCGAGCGGACTGTAGGCCACGAATCCGATACCGAGTCGGCGACAGGTGTCGAGCACCCCGTCTTCGGGGTCGCGACTCCACAACGAATACTCGCTCTGCAGCGCGCTCACCGGATGTACCGCGTGGGCGCGCTCAATCGTGGCCGATCCCGCCTCCGAGATTCCCAGGTGGCGAACTTTACCGGCCTCCACCAGGCTCTTCATGGCGCCCCAGGTATCTTCAATGGCGACGGTGCGATCGACCCGGTGCTGATAGTAGAGATCGATCACGTCGACACCGAGCCGACGAAGTGATGCATCACAGGCCTCGAGCACATACTTTGGCGTTCCATTGATGCGGATGAACGAACCGTCTTCGGCGCGTTGATTGCCGAACTTTGTCGCCAGCACTACTTCGTCGCGACGATCCTTGATGGCTCGTCCCACGAGTTCTTCGTTCTTGAACGGTCCGTACATGTCGGCGGTGTCCAAGAAGTCAACACCACGGTCGAGTGCTTCGTGGATCGTGGCGATCGATTCATCGTCGTCACCGACTCCGTAGAACTCGCTCATGCCCATGCAACCCAGACCTTGCGCGGAGACTTCCAGTCCTTGACCCAACGTTCGACGTTTCATCGCATCTCCCTGATGTGAAATTGCTCACAAACCTTTGTTTGCAGGCATCTCGTGACAGAGTAGCGGCCGGGGCTGCGATTATATTTTTGTGTCATTGGCTGGGGGGGCCAAACATCGAGGGCCCGCTTGTTCTGGATACGCGGAATAGGCGGGCTTCGTTGTTTCTCGACACGACCTTGAAGAAAGTATCAACACCTCTAGGGTTGTGTAGTGAGCCGATCGACGATTACGGGCGACACCGCGGCGGCGCCCGTGCGGCCGCTGCTACGAGGTTGGCTTCACCTCGTCGCCTTCTTCGTGCTGGTCGCGTGCTCCCCAATTCTCCTCACGCGATGTGGCACCCGGGCTCAAGTCGGCTGGGTTCTGTGCTTCCTCTTCGGTGTCGGCGCGATGCTCCTCACGAGCGCATTGTTGCACCGAGTCAACTGGACACCCGCGCAACGTCAGGCGTGGCGTCGAGCTGACCATTCGACGATCTTCCTGGCGATCGCCGGTTCCTATTTCGCGATCGCCGGGTTGACCATGCACGGCACTATCCGTCTCGTCACCTTGATCATCATCGGCGCGTGCACGCTCGTCGGTATCGCCATCCGCCAACTCTCGATGAACGCACCGAAATGGGCCAATACGATCCCGTTCCTCGTCATGAGCTGGTTTGCGGCGTTGGTCATGCCCCAGATCTACCGTGGCGGCGGACCCCTGTGTTTCTCGCTGATCCTCGCCGGCGGTGTCGCCTATTCCGTCGGCGCGGTCTTCTACGGCACCAAACGTCCGAAACTTTCGCCTCGGGTCTTCGGTTACCACGAGCTCTTCCACGCCTTCACGTTGATCGGCGTCGGACTGCACTTCGCAGCGGTCAGCGTCGCCCTGCGCTAGTCAGTCCAACGGTGGGATGAGGTTGTAGTTCATCAGCGACGGCGTCCACAGCCTTGAGCCGATCGTCGTCATCGAACCATTGCTGAGATTCATCCGCCAGGCGACTGATCCCGGGACACCCAGCGCCCAGGTCATGGCGGACTTGATCGGCGACATGTGACTGAAGATCGCCAAGTGTGACGTCGCGTGGTGCATGAGACCCTTCTGGTCGGCCAACAGCGCATCCAATTCTTGGTGGACTCGTTGATCGACTGACGCCAGCGATTCGCCGTTGCCGAAGGCGGTGTTGTGGTCGTGTTCGAACGCGCGCCATTGTTCTTCGGTGACTTCATTCAGCGGGGACCCGTCAAGCGCTCCGTAGTCAACTTCGATGAAGGACTGCTGCACCGTCGCCGCAATAGAAGGCACGGCCAGAGCGGCAGTCTCGCGGGCGCGCTGGAGAGGTGACGTCCACACCTCAACGACGTTGGCCAAGAACGGACGCAGCGCGCGCGCTTGACGTTCGCCGAGTTCGGTGAGGGCTGGATCGCTTTGACCCACGAGGAGTCGCGCGGCGTTGGACGTGGTCTGTCCATGACGGATGAGGATGATCACGGAAGTAAGAGTCGACCGCATTCGGGACACGGCATGAACGTTCCCTCCGGCTGTGCCTTCCAACGATCGACGTCGAGTGGCGAGAG
This sequence comes from Acidimicrobiales bacterium, assembly GCA_035532375.1. Taxonomy (GTDB): domain Bacteria; phylum Actinomycetota; class Acidimicrobiia; order Acidimicrobiales; family RAAP-2; genus RAAP-2. The sequence continues at coordinate 22,371 of DATKRC010000060.1, read as the reverse complement.
CGCAATGCGACATCCGTCACAGTGACCCGACACGACTTGTGCGGCACCTGACGTGCCCACCCGCACGAGAGCCGCTTCGTAGCGGTTCAGGAGTTCCGGCGAGAGAGCCGAGGCGCGCTCCACGCGCTGCGCACGTAGTGCCACCAGTTCGTCGTCAAGACTGGCGTGGAGTTCGCCAATGACGCTTTGGAGTTCGCTACGTCGGGCTACGGCCGGTTGAGCCGCAGCCTTCACCGAGTTGACCGCTTCGTCCAATGGTTCGACGGCTACGAGGTACTCCAACTCCACGTCGTCGTTGCGCTCGAGCAATTCGCGAACGTGTTGGAGTTCGTGTTGCAGCGCGGCCAACTCTCGAGCGTTGGCCGTCGACGCACTGAGGGTCTTATCAAGGCTCGCGGCACGCGCGCGTAGGCGTTCACCCTCTCGCTGCGCCTCGTCGTAGGCGCTGCGTGTCGGGGTCAGCGCGGCCTGGGCCTCGTTGAGCGCTTTCAGCTGCGCGCGCAACTCAATCTCGAGGGCGGCCAATTCGGCCATCTCGGGCAGGTGCGTCTTTTGGGTATTGACGCGCTCGATCCACCGATCGGCCTCCATGAGCGCTCGAAGGTCGTCGGTCGCACTCACCTCGTCAGTTTCGCACGTTCCAGGCGTCGTAGAACCGGGCGAGCTTCACGAGCGCGGGTCCGAGGGCTGGTTCGCATCGCGACTGCGCGGTCTCGAAGTCGAACCAATACACCTCGGGGCTCTCGCCTTCTGGTGGTGACGGTTCGACCGGTGGTGCGAGGACGACGTAGCGCAGGTCGTAGTGCGTGTGACCTTTGGGTCCCGGGTGTTGGTCCACGTGGAAGAGCTCGACGGGATCGAGGTGGCGAGCGACGAGACCCGTCTCTTCTTGCGTTTCACGAAGCGCCGCCGCTTCGGGAAGTTCAGCCGCTTCGACGTGACCACCTGGTTGGACCCAGATGCCGAGAAGACGGTGGCGATGCAACACGACTCCACGGCTCGAGACCACGAACGCTGACGCCGTCAGGTGGTGCGGGTCCGCATCTTCGGCGAAGGGATCGACGGGCCAGTTGAGTCGTTCGAGGGTCGCGAGTATGGAATCGGCCTCGCGTTGATCGACCGGATCGATCCGCTCGATTTGGTCTCGCAGCGACGTCAACGATCTCATTGATTCTTCAAGAGCCGCTTCACCGATGCCGGCACCTCTATGGCGCCGGTGGCCATGGCCCCGTTGGTGTCGGGGATCGGATTACCGAAGTGCAGACGCGCCGGTACGGTGCCGGACCACACCGGGAGCGCCCTGTCATCCTCAGAATCGTCAGTTGGTCCCGAAGAGAGTTTGGCCGACGCCTCGTCGATGCTGACCGCCACGACCATCGTGAGGCGACGTTCCGAGTCGCTCATCGCGCGCACTTCGCTTGCTCGCCCCGGCAACACCGCGTCGACGAAAAGATTCAGGATCCGCGCCTTTTCCGAATCGTCGGTGACCATCGTCGCCGCGCCGTAGAGGACCACCGAGCGGTACGCAATGGAGGACTCGAAGCCGCTTCGCGCTAGTCGCAGTCCGTCGTAGAGCGTCACTGAGACACACGCCTCGCCACTTTCGACGACCGCTGTCATCACCGCATTCGAAGGACTGCCGTGGAGATAGAGAGTGTGACCTTCTCTCGCGTGCAGGGTCGGGATGACCTGAGCGTGACCCTTGACGATCGCCGCGACGTGGCACAGCGGTGCTTCGTCGATCACAGCGAAGATGACGTCGGCGTCGTAGTTCGCCTTCTCCGCCAAACGACGAACACGAGTCTTGGGGCCGGGCCCGAGCACGTCACTCATGCGCGAAGATCGCCGCCGAAGAAGGTGCGGGCCATTCCGGCGACTTCGACACTTCGTTCGAAGAGCCGCGAGTACATGACGCCACCGCGCGCTGACGCCTGATGGACCGAGACCGTCGGCGAACCAACTTGCTCCACCCACCACGGCGCGACCGCACACATGGCGCTGCCGGTCACGCTGTCCTCGGCGAGACCGAGCCGCGGCGCGAAGACGCGGATCGAGACGTCGACGCCGGGTCCCCCGAGGCACACAGCGATCACCATGGAACTCGGGACCAAGAAGAGGTTCATGGTGTCAACGGCCAGTCCGCAGAGCGTGTCGAAATCGTCCACCACGGCGAGCACACCCTGTGTCCCGGCTCGATAGACCTCGCTCACCGGACCGAGCGTGTCATTGAGTATGGATCGATCAGCCTTTTCCAAGGTCCAACGAGGTAGGTCGATGCCGAGCAAACCGTCGCTCAATCGTCGTCCGGAGAGGACCCCGGCGCGCGTCTGAAAGAAGATCTCTCCCCCGGGCACGGCCAGTTCGTTCAACAAGACGTGAAGGCTGGCGAGTGTCGCGTGTCCACACAAGTCAACCTCGACGGTCGGCGTGAACCACCGCAGGTTCCATTGATCGCCCGAGTGGCGTACGAACGCCGTTTCGGACACGCCCAGCTCAAAGGCGATCTGTTGGAGTTCGTCGTCGGGCATGGAGCGCTCGAGCAAGACCACGACCGCGGGGTTTCCTCGTTCGGCCTCGCCCGTGAAGGCGTCCACCCACCAAAGTCGGTGACCGAAGGCCACATTGACAGAATCCACTCGTAGAGCCTCTCACAACACCGAGCGAGACCACCTATGGTTTTGGCGTGCGTGTCGCGACGTTTAACCTTCACGCCGGTGTCGATGGTTGGGGACGACCCACCAATGTTCTCAACCACGTCGTGGGTTTGAACGCCGACATCCTTATCCTTCCCGAGCTGTGGCGCAGCGAGTCGGGCGATGATTTCGTGGCCGAGCTGAAGTCGCGATTGGGGATGGAGGGACTCTTCGTCGCGCTGGCCTCGGGTCAGCGCGTCACTTCGGGGAGCGACAGACGCACGTGGCAACCACTGCTCTCTCACCTGAGCGGCGAGCGAGGGCTGTTCTTCGACGAGCACCGCTCCCTCACCAGGCGCCAGCGAATTCGCCGGGCTACCTCCGACAATGTCGAGCACGGAGAATGGGGACTAGGACTACTCACGCGCCTGCCCATCCGCGACATCCACTCCGAGTCCCTCGGACGCCTGCCTCGAGAGAAGGTCAAACGATCCCTCATCGTCGCCACGCTCGAAGACGAAGGACGCCCGTTCTACGTGTTGGCGGTGCACGGCGCTCATCTCAGTCACGGTTCCTATCGCCAGTACCGGCGAGTCAGTGAGATCGTCGCCCGACTCGATCCCGCATTACCCATTCTTTTTGGCGGCGACTTCAATTCGTGGCGACCGCTCCTACGGCTGCTGCTCCCGGGATGGCGATCACTGGTGAATGCGCGGACGTGGCCGGCGCGCGCACCGCACTCACAGATCGATCATCTGTTGGTTCGCGGTCCCTGGGAGAGCCTGGGCGGTTTTGCCAGCGATGGCGGGAGTGATCACCTCGCCCTCGTGGCCGACGTCCGTCTTCTCTGACAGCGACGCTCAGTCCAACCTGATGCTTGCGTCGACGACCACGAGGGTCTTGCCGTGGTTGCCTCCCGTGAACAAGAGGTTCAACGCGTCGGGCGCGTGTTCGAGCCCATCGACGAGGTGTTCTCGGTGCACGATTCGTCCGTCGAGGACCATGGCCGCCAATTCGGCGTGGGCCTCTGCGTAACGGCTGGCGAAGTCGAACACGATGAAACCGCGCATCCGACCCCGGCGCGAGATCAACATTGAAGTATTGGCGACGCCCGGCCCGCGCTCGGTCGCGTTGTACTGCGAGATGGCCCCGCACATGACGATGCGCGCGTACATGGCAATATTGGCCAACGCCGCGTCGAGCACGCTACCCCCGACGTTGTCGAAGTACAGGTCCACACCCGTGGGACACGCTTCGCGGATCCGATGCGTAAGCCCGGCTTCGCGGTAGTCGAGACACTCATCGAAGCCGTAGTACTCGACGACCTCGTCACACTTCTCAGCCCCACCGGCGATCCCGACAACTTTGGCCGCCCCTCGAGCCCGAGCGATCTGTCCGACCACCGATCCGGTTGCCCCGGCCGCTCCCGATACGAGCACCACGTCGCCCGCCTTGAACTCGCCCACGTCCAGTAGGCCAAAGTAGGCGGTGAGACCAGTCGTGCCGAGGACATTCATCACCGTCGCGAGCTCGAGTCCGAGTCCGTTGGGCAGCACGGTGAACCGGTTCGACTCGCTCGCGAGTGCCCATTCCTGCCAACCCGTCACGCCGAGCACGACGTCGCCGACCTGATAGCGCTCGGAGTTGGACTCGATCACGACACCAGCGCCACCGGAACGAATGACGTCGCCGATACCAATCGGTGGAAGGTACCCGGGCGCGTCGTTCATCCACGTGCGGATCGTTGGATCAATCGAGAGCGTGCCGACTTTAATGAGCGACTCATCGGGTCCGCATATAGGCATCGGCGCGTCGACGATCGACGTGGTCGTGCCGTCGATCATGCCGATGGGACGTCGAATGAGTGTGATCTGTCGGTTCGCCATACGGCTCCTTCGTTCGACGTCACGTTACGTCCCGTCGGTGACGAGGCGCCAGTGAGAGGTAGGGCGAAGTTCTCATCCACCAGGAGTTACCGGCCTTTTCTTGCAATACCTGACTAAGTAGGTAAGAATTGTCGTGATTAAGGGAAGAGCGGGGGCTACTGAGATGAGCACCGAAACTAAGCAGGAAACTGCGGTCGAGGAAATCAAGAGGTCCAGTAACTACTTGCGCGGAGAAATCAGCCGCGAACTCGACAACGACGTCGCCAATGTGTCCAACGAATCCGAGCAGATACTCAAGTTCCACGGCGTCTACGCCCAGGACAACCGCGACCTACGACGCGAGCGTGCCCAAAAAGGTGAAGCGCTCGACTCCATATTCATGGTGCGCGTCGCGATCCCCGGCGGACGCCTCACGACCGATCAGTGGTTGGCCCTCGACAAGGTCGCAACCGATGTCGCCGACGGTTCGATTCGTCTCACCACCCGCCAGGCCGTGCAGTTCCACGGCGTGGTGAAAGACGGACTTCGGCCGCTCGCGCGCGAGGTCGACGCCCACCTGATGACCTCCTTTGGAGCGTGTGGCGATGTCGTACGAAACGTGGTGTCGTGTCCTCAACTCCAGGGTCGTGGCGCTGACGAGAAACTCCGTGAGATCTCGAACCGTCTCACCCGAAGTTTTCGCGCCACGACTACGGCGCACTGGGAGATCTTCGTCAACGGCGACAAGGCCGCCTCACGAGAAGACGTCGCCGAGCGCCCGTTCTACGGTGAGACGTACCTTCCACGGAAATTCAAGATCGCCGTAGCCCACCCCGACGAGAACTGCGTCGACGTCTTCGCCCAGGACGTCGGACTGATCCCCGGCGAACACCCCGAGGTCGGTCTCGGTTTCAACCTGCTCGTGGGCGGCGGACTCGGTCGGGCCTACGCCAACGCCGACACGTTCGCCCGACTGGCCGATCCGATGACCTTCGTGACCTACGACGAGATCGATGAAGTGATCGCCGCGGTACTCGAGACGTTTCGCGAACTGGGCGACCGCACCGATCGCAAACGCGCGCGAATGAAATACATCGTCGCCGACATGGGATACGAGCGGTTCCGCAAAGAGATCGAGGTTCGACTCGGGCGCGAGCTACGCGAACCACTGGCGCTGCCTCCACACTTCGACGCCGACGACCACCTGGGGTGGCGCACCAACGACGACGGCACGCATCAACTCGGCGTTCGCGTCTCGGCCGGTCGAGTTCGCGACGAAGGCGCCCTGCAGCTGCGTTCGGCGCTGCGCATCATCGCGCAACGTCATCCCGTCACGTTCTTCCTCACGCCTCAACAAGACATCGTCATCAGCGACATCCCCGACGGTGCACGAGTCGAGGTCGAAGAGATCGTGCACTCGCACGCTGTACGTCTCGACACCGAACTCGGCAGTGTCGAACGCACGGCGCTCGCCTGCCCCGCCCTCCCCACGTGCGGCCAGGCCCTCACCGAAGCCGAGCGCCGTCTCCCAGAGTTGGTGGGCAACGTCGAAGGCGCACTGGCTCAACGTCAGCTGGGCCGCCGAGCGCTGCAACTTCGCATGACCGGATGTCCGAATGGATGTGCCCGACCCGCCGTCGCCGAAGTCGGCATCGTCGGTCGCACGAAGTCGACCTACGACGTCTACGTCGGCGGCGGGCCACGCGGCGACCGGCTGGCGACCCTCTATCGAGAAAAGGTCCCGTTCGATGAGATCGCCGTCGTACTCGGACCACTTTTTGACCGGTGGGAAGCCGAAGGCGATGACGACGAATCATTCGGAGATTTCGTGACGCGAGTGGGCCTCCAATGACCGTCTTTCTCGTGGGCGCTGGCCCGGGTGATGCCGATTTGATTACCGTGCGTGGTGCGCGACTCCTCGAGGTGGCCGACGTCGTCGTCCACGACCGATTGGTGGAACGATCGATGCTCGACTTGGCTCGACGAGACGCCGAACTGATCGACGTCGGTAAGGAACCGGGTCGCTTCACTTCGCAGTCGGTGATCAACGACTTGCTCGTCTCGCTCGGTCGCGACTATGAGACGGTCGTGCGCCTCAAGGGTGGCGACCCGTTCGTCTTCGGTCGTGGCGGTGAGGAGATGATCGCGTTACGCGACGCCGGTGTGCCCTCCGAAGTAGTGCCCGGCATCACGTCAGCGTTCTCCGGCCCCTTAGCGGCGGGCATCCCCGTTACGCACCGAGGACTATCACGAGGCGTCACCGTCGTCACCGGGCATATCTCTAGTGACGACGAGGGCTACTTCCGACGCCTCGCCAACCCCGACCTCTCGCTCGTCGTTCTCATGGGCGTCGCAGCAAGATCGTCGATCGCCAGGCAACTGATTGACGGAGGTCTCTCACGCGAGACGCCCATCGCGGTCATCGAGAGCGCCTGGACGCCTCGCGAATCAATCACACGCTCGGTACTGCGAAACCTGGGCTCCCTCGATGTCGCCTCCCCCGCCATCATCGTCATCGGCCCGTGCGCCGCTCTTTCGTTGCGCGACATGATGGACCAGACTTCCGCGATGGTCTGATCGTGCTGCCCCTGGCCGTTCATCTCACCGACAAGGATGTCCTTGTTATCGGTGCCGGTCGCATCGGCACCGGCAAGGCGGCGCTCCTCGTCGACGCCGGCGCCCGAGTGACGATGATTGCCCGAGAGCGACTTGCCGAACTCCCTCCGGGATTGGCGTCGTTCGTCGAGCGCGACTACCGCGACGGCGACCTGCGAGACTTCGCTCTGGCCGTATCGGCCACAGGCGATGCGGCCGTCAATGACCGCATCGTCGAAGAGGCGCGCCGCACGAACGTGTGGTTGAACGTGGTCGACGATCCCGTGCGCTCGGACTTCTATTTCACCGCCGTGCACCGCGACGGTGACGTCACCGTGTCGGTCTCGACCGAAGGCTCGTCGCCCGCGCTGGCTCAAGAGCTTCGGTCCATGATCGCGCAGCGACTTCCGGACAATGTTGGCGACGTCGCCGCGCAACTGCGGCAAGAACGAGCCGACTTTCACGACAAGGGACTCAGTACCGAAGGCATCGACTGGAGAACTCGCATTCGTGAACTCCTCGGTGTCGGCGAGCCCGCACGCTGAACCCACCTCGCTAGAGTCCGACTTGACGCTTGAATGCCCAACGCGGGAGGTCGCATGGCAGATCGGGTTCTCGTCACGGGCGCCACCGGCTTCATCGCGCAGCACTGCATGGTGCAACTTTTGGAAGCCGGCTACTTGGTTCGTGGAACGGCGCGCGACACTGGCCGTCGCGCCGACGTCGTCGCGGTTCTGTTCCCCCATCTCAGCGACACGGCCCGTCCGGGGCTCGATTCACTCGAGGTGGTCGCGGCCGATCTGACGAGCGATGAAGGTTGGCGCAGCGCCGTCGAAAGATGCCGCTTCGTGATGCACGTGGCGAGCCCATTGCCACGCGGCACGGTGAAGGATGAGGACGAACTGATCAGGCCGGCTCGCGACGGAACCTTACGAGTTCTGCGCAGCGCCAAAGACGCCGGCGTGGAACGCGTCGTCCTCACGTCCTCGCTCAGCGCCATCGTGTACGGCAACGACCGTTCTCGCGTCTTCACCGAAGCTGATTGGTCCAATCTCGACGGTGCACGCATCGGTGCTTACGATAAATCCAAGACCGTCGCTGAACGGGCCGCCTGGGAGTACATGACGTCGATTGAAGGATCTTCATCGATGCAGCTGGCCGTCATCAATCCCGGCCTAGTCCTGGGCCCACTGCTCTCGAGCGATTGGGGGACATCGGGCGAGATGATCAGGCGAATCCTCGACCATCAGGTCCCCGCCATTCCCAACATCAGTTTTGCAACGGTCGACGTTCGCGACGTGGCGAACGCCCACTTAGCAGCAATGGTCAGTCGCGACGCCGCCGGCCAGCGCTTCATCTGTGCCGAAGCCAATCATTCGATGATGGAGCTCGCACAGATATTGAAGTCCCGCTACGGCGCGCAAGGTTTCAACGTACCGACGCGACGACTGCCCTCCATCGTCCTTCGAGCGATGGCCATCTTCGATTCGACCGTGCGACTGGCTCTCAACGATCTCGATAATCCTGTGAACGTCGACAACACGAAGATTCGAACCGTCTTGAGATGGCAACCTCGAGACCTGCTCGAGATGACTACGTCCATGGCCGATTCGATGATCGAATACGGCGTCGTTCGAGCCAGGCGCTAGATTTCTTCGTCCAACTCTGCCAGGTCGACGTAAGAACGAAAGCGTCTTCGAGACGACTCGCTCGCTCGCGTTGAGACATGAACACCGCGCCCTCAAGTAACTTTGGGGCACTATGACGCCTGAGACTGCAACTCCACTTTTGGAACTTGAACACGTTTCAGTCCATTTTGAAGGTCTGCGCGCGTTGGACGACGTCTCTTTCGATGTGTCACTCGGTGAAATCGTCGGACTGATCGGTCCGAACGGCGCAGGCAAGACAACTGCATTCAACGTGGCGTGCGGTTTCGTCAAACCGTCGCACGGTCACGTTCACTATCACGGTGTCGGTAGGTCAAACCTGCGACCAAACCAGCTCGTCGCCGCGGGAGTGGCTCGAACACTTCAAGGCGTTGGACTTTTCCCCCACTGCAGCGTTCTCGAGAACGTCATGGCCGGTGGACACCTGCGGCCGAATGGCGGTTTCATCGCGAGTTTCCTCTCGCTGCCCAACGAAGTGCGCTCAGAGCGGGCCCTGCGTCGTGACGCACTCGCGATGTTGGAGCGTTTCGGAATTCGTGACATGGCATCGCGACTCCCGTCGGCAATTCCTTACGGCATTGCCAAGAAGGTGTCGATGGCCCGCGCGCTCATGAGTTCTCCGACCCTGTTGTTACTGGACGAACCGGCATCGGGACTCGACGAAGCGGAATTGGATGACTTTGCGCGGCTCATTGTCGAACTTCGTTCGACGATGGGAGTGCTACTCGTCGAACACGACATGGAATTCGTCATGCCGTTGGTCGATCGACTCGTGGTTCTCAACTTTGGCGAAGTGATCGCGCACGGTAGGCCGGCCGACGTGCGCAGGGACGACGCGGTAATTGCCGCCTACCTCGGTGTCGATAAATGATTACGGTTGAAGACCTCTCCGTCTCTTTCGGTGCGGTACAGGCGTTGCGCAACGTCTCATTCGCTGCTCAAACGGGCAAGATCACGGCCGTCCTTGGCGCCAATGGAGCGGGTAAGACGACGCTCTTGCGCACGATCAGCGGATTGAAAGAACCCAAGAGCGGATCAATTCGGATGGACGAACGAGATCTCGTGGGCAAACGCACCGAAGACATCGCCCGACTGGGCATCGGCCACGTCCCAGAGGGCCGCGGCGTCATCGGCGAATTCACCGTCGAAGAGAATCTTCGTCTCGGCGCGATGATGGCCAAGGTCAACCTACAACGAGGTTTGGATGAGCAGTACTCACTCTTTCCAGTTCTCGGCGAGCGACGTAAACAACACGCGGCGAAACTGTCCGGCGGCGAACGCCAGATGCTGGCCATGGCACGAGCGCTCATTGCCAAGCCGTCCGTCCTCTTGTTGGACGAGCCGTCGCTCGGACTCGCGCCACTCGTAACCGCCCAACTCATGCACACGATCCACTCACTTTGTGAATCGAGTGACCTCACGGTGATCCTGGTCGAACAGAACGCGACGTCGGCGCTGCGTATCGCGCACCGCGCCGTTGTCTTACACGTTGGTAAAATCGTGTCGAACGACACCGCTGCCGCCGTCGCGGCCGACGAGAATCTCCGCCAGTACTACCTCGGACTGGTTGAGTGATGGATCCGTTCCTCACCTCGCGAGTCGTCACCGACATTTTGGGTGGACTCACCAACGGCGTCACCTATGGATTGTTGGCATTGAGCCTGGTGCTTATTTGGCGTTCGACCGGCATCCTCAACTTCGCTCAAGGCGCGATGCCGATGTTTGCTACGTACCTGGGCTTCGCTCTCTTGTCGTACCACTTCGGCTACTGGCCGTGCGTCGTCGCGTGTGTCATTGCCGCACTGATCATTGGAGGACTGACCGAGCGATTACTGGTTCGAAGACTGTACGGGAAACCGGAGATCAATCCGATCGTGGTCATGGTCGGGTTCCTCATCGTGCTCGAAGCAGTCGCGGCCGCCATCTGGTCCTCGACGCCGCGAAGTCTGCCCAGTCCTTTCTCGTCCATCCACTGGCAGTTGGCCGGAAAGCCCTTTGCCCTGTCGCCCTTCACGGTCTACGAGATTGTTACGGCCCTCGTGGTGATGTTGGCGGTCGCCGCTTTGTTCCGATTCACGAATTTGGGTTTGCAGCTACGCGCGTCGGCGTTGGCCCCGGAGGTGTCGCGACTACTCGGCGTGCGCGTCGGTCGACTCCTCACGCTGGGATGGATGCTCTCGACGGCCGTGGGCGTGATCACCGCAATACTTGTCTCGGCGAACTTTTTCTCGGGACTGACTCCGACAGTGATGGACGGCATTTTCGCCTACGGCTTCATCGCCGCTGCCATTGGTGGACTCGAGAGTCCCGTCGGGGCGATCACCGCGGGCGTTGTGCTCGGCGTCGTCAATCAGTTCGTGATTGACTTTGTAAACCAGAACGCCGTCATCATCATCGCCCTCGGCATCCTCGTCGTCTCGTTGATGGTCCGCCCGAGCGGCGTCTTCACCAAGAGCTCGCAGAGACGTGTCTGATGAGGCTCATCGCTGTCCGCTTCCGAGTACCGATCGCTATCGCTATCGCCATCGCCATCGCCATCGCCGTGACCGTCCTCGCGATCGTGGCGGCGGCGAATGTTCGACAAGGGATCGCTCTCAGCATCGCCTTTGACCTGGCGGTCGCGTGCGTTGTCGTGATGAGCGTGCCAGGGCTCAAAGCGAGCCATCCCGTGGTGTCGCGTGCGGCCTTAACGCTGCTCGGGCTGGACATCGCCATCTTTCTCACGTACTTCTTCAGCTCGAGTACGAACTTCAACCTCGCCACGGGAGCGGCGATGTCAATCGTGTTGCTTGGGCTCTCGTTCTTGACGGGCGCATCGGGACAGATTTCGCTTGGTAATGGCGCTTTCATGGGCGTCGGGGCCTTCGCGATGGCGATCTGGGCGAATCATCACTCGAGCACGCCTATCGTGCTCACACTCTTGATCGCAGTGATGTGTGGTGCTCTGGTGGGACTTCTCCTCGGTCTGCCCGCGACGCGACTTCGTGGTCCTTATCTCGCAGGCATGACCTTTGCCTTCGCCGTCGCCTTCACGTTCATCCTCAGTTCCTTCAGTTCCTGGACCGGCGGCGACTCGGGATTGCAGCTTCCCACCGCCGCGATAGCGCCGCGCTGGCTCGATGGATTCTTCCAAGCCGGAACGTCACCGCTGAAGACCACCACCCTCTATATCACTGACGTCGCCATCGTCGTCGCAGGCGTCGCGTTCTTTTTCATGGCGAATCTTTTCGCCAGTCGCACAGGGCGGTCGATGCGACTCATCCGGGACAACGACGTCGCCGCAGAACTCGTTGGGGTGTCTCTACCGCGCACGAGGGTCGTCGCGTTCATCGTGTCCTCAGCGTACGCCGCGCTGGGCGGGGCACTCTTAACTTTGATCGACAACTCGGTCTCACCGCAGACGTACTCCTTCGCCCTTTCAGTGACGATCTTGTCGCTGATCGTCATTGGCGGCATCGGCACGATCTCGGGAGCCCTCATTGGCGGCGTCATCTACGCCTTTTCAACGAACTTCATCTCATGGATCACGACCCAGACGGGACTTAATCCTCAGGGCAACCTCGCGAGCCAGCTCAACGGCATCATTTTCGGTGGTCTGTTGATTGTGACGATGCTCTTCGCCCCTTTTGGCATCACTGGTGCCGCGCGACTTCTCTGGCATCGACTGCGAACGCGATCTGCGAGGTGACTTGCAACTGCGTTTCGTGACGCCTACGCTCACGCATCAAGGGTTCAAGACTAGGGAGATGGACATAATGGTTAAAACCAAGACACGTCGCGTGACGATTACCGGAACGGCGTTATTACTGGTCCTGGGGCTCGTCACCGCCGGAGGCTCCGTTGTCGGTGCCGGTGCGGCGACCAAGGTTCCTGGCGTCACGGCCAGGCAGATCACGATCGGCGCGACCGAACCCGTGACGGGCATTGCCTCTTCGGGTTACAACCAGGTCGCCAAGGCCGCCAACGCCGTCTTCAAGTGGGTGAACGCTCACCACCACGGCATCTACGGACGAAAGATCAAGTACGTCATCAAGGACGACTGCTACGGCACACCAGGCTTCGGTTGCACGGGCGTTCCCAACACCGCCACCCAGACCCACGCGCTGCTCGGTATTCCGGTCTTCGCCACGGTTGGTTCACTAGGTACTCCGACGCAGGACTCGGTCCGCGCGCTACTGAAGAGCAACGGCGTACCCCAGCTGTTCGTCGCGTCGGGTTCGCGAGACTGGAACAGCGCTCACAAGTATCCGGGCCTGTTCGGCTGGCAGCCCAGTTACAACGAGGAGGGCAAGATCTTCGCGACGTACATCAAGTCCACCTACCCTGGCGCCAACGTCTGCTTCATGGGACAAGGTGACGACTTCGGCCAAGACGGACTCGCCGGTTTGATAGCGGGCGGAGTGAAGCCCCTTTCCGCGGACCTCTATTCGGTTCCTGATTTGGTCGCGACGAATGGTGCTTCTGTCGCACCGTACATCCAGGACTTCCAGAGCAAGAAGTGCACGGTAGTGGTCTTGGACACCATTCCCGGTGCCACTGACGCCGCGCTGGGCGCCGCCCTGCAGTTGGGCTACTCGCCGCATTGGGTAATCTCCAGTGTCGGTTCGGACCCCCAGACTGTTGATGCCCCGTTCGTAGGAAAGGTTCCGACCGACCCCGAGATCGGCGCGGTCACGTTCAGCTACTTGCCGACCACCACCACGAACAGCGCGTGGATCCCTTGGATCACCAAGGTGATCGAGGCCGACCCAACTGACTTCCCCGGTTTCACGTCTTCCAGCGTCCTTAACGGCAACATCGCCTACGGCGCGGCCTACGGCGTGTCGTTCGTGGAAGCTTTGATGGCCACCGGCAAGAACCTCACCCGAGCGAGCTTCTTGAAGACGCTCCAGCGTGTCACCTTTTCCCAGACGCCATCACTCGTGCCGTTGCGCTACTCGACTTCCAACCACCAAGGTCTGAACGGTGGTTATCTGACGACGGTCATCAGCAACGCCGCGATGAAGCCTCTCACCGGGAAGGTATACACCGCCGACAGTTCAACGGACGGTCGGGTGACGGCAGCGACAAAGTTGAGTCACGGTATTCCGAGCTGGCTGAAGTAAACAGCCCTCTACAGCACAATTCCCCGGCCACGCGCCGGGGAATTGTGCTGTAGGGGCCGAATCAGGCGAAGCAAAGAACGGCGAGTTCGCAAATGTTTAGCCGTTCGCGGTCGCCCGCTGTCATGTTGACCGGATTCCTGGAATTAGTCCTTGGCGATTTCGAACGCCCGAAGACCGCGAATGCGTTCTTGACGTCGTGCTCGGAGTTTGCGTTCAGAGAGCTGCGCGAGGTCAATGTAGGCGCGCATGATAGACGCATTAAGGCGCTCGACCGTCACGAAAGGGTTCGGATCCTCGGGGATCACCTCGTCGATAAGTCCGAGGTCGAGTTGATCCTTGGCGGTCGAGCGCATCGTGGCGAGCGTGATCCGCACTTCATCGTGTGATGGATTCGGCGTCTTGTAGAGGATCGACGCGGCCGAACGCGGTTCAGCAACATAGGCCATCGCCTTATCCAACATCATCACGTGGTCGGCCATCGGCGTAGTCGCGAGTCCCCCGCCACTCCCCAACGCTCCGGCGACCAGCGAAATCACCGGCTCCGAGTAATCGATTCCTTTGAGGATCGAGCGCGCGATCGCACGCGACAGGCCACGTCGTTCACTCTCCAAGGTTGGCTTAGCCCCGAGCGTGTCAGTTATGAAGATCGCGGGCAGGTGCAGACGCTCGCCCATCTCGAGCATGCGCTCCATAAAGGCGAAGTCCTCTGGGGCCGGATTGGAAGGTCGCTTGATCACGGTGTCGCCGAATCGCTGGTACGAAGGTTGGGTGCCCACGATGACGAACGGCTGCGCGCCAATTTTGGCGAAGGCGCCCACGATGGCCGGGTAGCGCTTGAACTCGCTCTCCTGCACGTAGTTGTAGACCGCAGTAGCTTCGGTGAAGCAGTAACGCACGATGAACTCGAGATCGACGCGGTTAGCGTCGGTCATGAGGTCCTGATATTGCTCGACCAGGGCATCGGAATCGGTGCTCACGTGCGCTTGACGGGGAGCGGCTGCCGGTACCGCCTCAGCTCCTTTCATGTCGTCGAAGCGCGGACCGTAGATTCCGACCGGTCCGAAATCGTAGGAGCGACGTTGGTCCGACGCCGTGACATTTCTGATGAGCGCCGGCGTTTCGGCGGTGAGCTGATGATGCTTGTCCGGTCGAGTCGTCGAAGTGAGGACTGCGCCGAGATAACGCACGACGTCCTCGACCTCGGACAGCACGACGTCAATGTTACGATCGAGCAGGTTCGCCTCGGCACTTTGAGAACCCGACGGGACCGAGAGTCCTTCGAAGGCTTCGATGACGTTGGGGCCGGCGAAACCGAAGTTCGTACCCGACGTGGCGACGATCAAGTCGGCGTTCGGCACAGCACTGGCGGACACTCCGCCCCACACGTTGCCGAGCAACACAGCCACGTGTGGCAGCTCCACGCGGTCCTTGTAGTTGCGAATGGCCTCGACCATTCTCGTCATCTGCGTCAGGCCGGCGAAGTTTTCGTGCTGACGCACGCCGCTCGAGGCGTAGACACTCACGAACGGTAACTTGCGCGCGATCGCTAAGTCGGCGGCCGCTTGAAACTTCTCGCCCGACACCACACCCAGCGAGCCAGCGAAGAAGTCCCAGTTCATGGCGTAAAGGACAACGGGGTGTCCGTCAAAAGTGGCCAATCCATACGTCGATGATTCGGTCTTGCCCTTGCCACGCTCGCGCTGTAATTTGTCGCCGTAGGATTCGTCTCCCTCGGTACCGTGACCTCGACGGACCAGACCGACGAGGTCTTTCGCGATGCGCCACCGTCCGTGACTGGCCTTGAAATGGACGAGCTCTTGCAGCGTGAGTAACTGCGAAGGGCTGTTTACCTTCTTGCGATTGCGAAGGTGCGCGCCGACGGGCGCCTTGAAGATCGGGAGTCCGGTCGGGTGTCCTTCGCCGAGGAGCCTTGAATCGAGGTCGTCTTCGGGGATCGAAGCGTCGAAGTCCGCGAGATCAGCCATGTAAGGCCATTATTGCACGAGCCGCACTTTTTCGAAAAGGCGAGAGTTCGCTCACGCTGCACCTCATATGAGCAAACACTGACGTGGAACGACGTTCGAAGGCCACGCCTACCGACGGGTAACGCTGAAAGGTTCAACGTTTCCGCTAGGTATCCTCGTGCGATATGACCAACGAACGCACCTCCCGGATCCACTCTCAGTGGCCAGCTCGATGAACAACCATCGAATCGGCTCACGCGCCGACGACGAAGCGCTGGACCAAGTCGGCGAGATGAACTCGCGACGCCTGATTGCGACGCCGGCATTGGTCTGCGATCTCGCCATGCTGCTCGCGAACATCGAAGCGATGGCGAACAATGCACGTCGCGCCGGCGTCACGCTGCGCCCCCACGTGAAGTCCCACAAGTCGGCTTACATCGCGAAACGCCAACTCGACGCCGGCGCCGTCGGACTTTCATTCGCCAAGTTGGGCGAGGCCGAAATCATTGTCGAACGACTCACGGCCGACAACGATCAAGTAATCTCGGTCTTACTCACCTCCCCGCTCGTTGGTCGACACCGGGCCGAGCGCGCTGCATCACTCGCCGCCCACTGTGATCTGATCGTCGCGGTCGACCACCCCGATGGCGTCGACGAACTCGAAGCGGCGGCGATCGCGTTTGACACGACTTTGTCAGTGCTCTGCGACGTCGACGTCGGACTCGGTCGAACGGGCGTCGTCGGGGCTTACGAGGCGCTCGCGGTGGCCGAACGAGTGGCCGTCGCCACTCAACTGCACTTCAAAGGTGTCCAGGGTTACGGTGGCCATCTGCAGCACATCGCGGGACGCGAACATCGTCGCGCGGCCACGATCGAATCGACGAGTCACTTGCGCCTCGTGATCGACGCTCTCGAATCCGCCGGTTTCAACTTGCCGATTCGAAGTGGCGGCGGCACCGGGACGTTGGGGCTCGACGTCGAGATCGGAGTGCTCAATGAACTCCAACCGGGCAGCTACGTCTTCATGGACCGCGAGTATCGCGACGCTCTCGGCGACGATCCTGAGGGCCGATTCGCACAGAGCCTCACGCTGGTGACGACCGTCATCTCGGCGAATCACGACGACTACGTCACCGTCGACGCCGGACTCAAGGCGATGGCGACCGACGCCGGCCCGCCGGTGGTCGTGGGACACGAAGGCGCCTCCACGTATCGATTCTTCGGCGACGAGCAGGGAATGGTGACAAATCCGTCACAACATTCCTTTCGCCGAGGTGAGCGGCTGGAACTGGTGCCCCCGCACTGTGACCCGACGGTCGATCGCTACGACGTCATCTGGCTGGTCCACGACGACATCATCGTGGACGTCATCGATGTCACCGCGCGAGGTCGATCCCAGTAATTCGTGGCCGCCACGACCTCTGGTCAGGGCAAGATCACGGGCCTGCGGTGTACAACGGCGCGCATCCTCACTACGCTTGATAGTGACAATTCGGGATTGAAACACCTGCAAAGGTGGTTCGGTTCGTAACGAGCCCGTTCGCTGGGACTGTCCAGTGGAGCGGGAACTTAGTGAGACGCGATTATGGCACCAACTCGACATTCCAGTTCATCCAGCGGCCACGACGGCATCCACTCCCTCGACCCGTCGACCGCACTCGGGTTTCGCACGCTGGAGGATTTCGGCTCACTACCGCCGTCGACACCGGAGGCGCTCGAAGCGATCTTTCCGCCCATTGGTGATTACGCGTTCTTGTCAGACTGTGAGAACACCTTGTTGGTGGCGCCCACTGGATCGATCGAATGGATGTGTCTGCCCAAGCCGCACGACCCGAGCCTCTTCGGTACCATTCTCGACCGATCGGCCGGATCCTTCCGACTCGCCCCGGTCGAAAGTTCGGTGCCAGCCCACCGCCAGTACCTACCGGGAACGATGGTGCTCTCCACGACCTGGCAGACACGCGGCGGCTGGCTCGAGGTGAATGACTTCCTCGCCATCGGTCCGTGGTACCGAACGGGCGAACGTTCGACGTTGCAGCGACGCACGCCCGGTGACTCCGATGCGCGTCATGTACTCGTGCGAACGGCCAAGTGCCTTCACGGCAGTGTCGACGTCATGCTCAACTGCGAACCGTCGTTCAACTACGGGCGCGTGGACGCCGAATGGGAGTACACCGGCACTTCGTATGACCACGTATCGACCACCAACGCGGACTACAGCCGAATCACCATAACCGGTGACATGCGCTTCGGGATCGAAGGTCGTTCGATCCGCGCCCGTCACCGATTGGTCGAAGGCGAGTCGTGTTTCGTCGTGATGAGTTGGACCGACGCACCGCTTCCGACCACCCAAGAAGAGGTCAACTTGTTCAAGAATGAGACCGCGCGGTTCTGGCGCGGCTGGATCGACGGCGGTCAATTCCCGGACCACCCGTGGCGAGAACTCTTGCAGCGAAGCGCGCTGACATTAAAGGGCCTCTCCTACGCTCCGACCGGAGCATTGCTCGCGGCACCCACCACCTCGCTGCCGGAGAACCTCGGTGGATCACGCAACTGGGACTACCGCTATACGTGGATCCGCGATACCGCGTTCGCCCTTCGGGCGCTGCACGCGCTCGGGTTCCATACCGAGGCCGACGACTTCTTGGCCTTCCTGGGCGACGTCCTCGAACCTCCGCGCGACGCGAACACCACGTCGGGCACCCGGGTTCGACGCGCCTTGCAAGTTCTCTACCCCGTCGACGGCGGCGAATCGCCATTTGAAGTCGAACTCGATCACCTGACCGGCTACGTCTGGAGTCGACCGGCGCGCGTCGGCAACGCCGCCTACAACCAGATCCAGTTCGACATCTTGGGCGGCGTGGTTGACTGCATCTATGAGCACACCCGTTCACGCGATGCCCTGAGCGAACGGTCGTGGCGCATCGTCGTCCAGGCCGTCGAGGCCGCAATCGAGTGCTGGCGCGATCCGGACCGCGGAATCTGGGAAGTCCGTGGCGAACCGCGACACTTCACGTATTCGAAGGTCATGTGCTGGGTCGCCATCGAACGCGGTGCGCGACTCGCGTTGCTGCGCGGTGAAAAGTCGCGCGCCGAGCATTGGTTGAACGAAGCGCAGAAGATTCACGACGACATCTGCGCCAACGCCGTGGGGCCTAGAGGATGTTTCACCCAGTCCTACGGCAGTGACGAACTCGACGCCTCACTGCTTGTCTTGCCGATGCTCGGCTTCTTGCCTCCGGACGACGAGCGAATCCGATCAACAATCTTCTCCATCGCCGATGACCTCACGGACGGACCGTTCGTGTTCCGTTACCGACCGGAAAAGACCGACGACGGTTTTGACGGTGAAGGTGAAGGGAGCTTCACCGTCTGCTCCTTCTGGCTCGTCTCGGCGCTCGTCGCCATTGGCGAACTCGACAGCGCCCGAACGCACTGCGAGAAGCTCATTGGTGCCGCCAGTTCACTCGGGCTCTACGCCGAAGAGCTCGATCCCACCACCGAACGTCACCTCGGTAACTTCCCCCAGGCACTCACGCACCTGGCTCTCATAAACGCCATCATGAGCGTGATCAGCGGCGAAGCGCGCGAAGGCGAGTCCTCGAAGGGCGCTCACTCGCAAAGTTGGTGGAACGCGGGAAAGGTAAGCAGCGCCAACACGATCGCGGCCAAGGAGATTTGGACCGAGAGCACCGGATCGGTCGAGATCATCAAGTCGGACAATCCGCTCCAATAAACCGGACAATGCGTCTCAGAGACTCTCATTTATCCTGGGCCCGCAATATTCATGTCCTCGTCACACATTGCCTCCGTACACTGAGCGATTAGTAAGTCCAAAGAAGTTCTCAACTAGGGCAGCACAAAGGCAGGTCATGTGAAAGAAACGATGTCCCGGCCCGAAAACGAGAGGTTCAACATAGGCTCCGACCAGGAACCTCTCATGAGCGAACACTCCTTCACCCCATTTGGATCGGCGGAGCCGAACGTACCGGAAGACCCATTCGACGATCCCTCGTACGAACCGGCCGACTTCGTCGTCGTCGCAAATCGACTGCCCATGCGCCCTTCGGGAGCCGGGGACGACGTGTGGTTACCCAGTCCCGGCGGACTGGTGTCGGCCCTCACGAACGTGCTGCAAAACCGCCATGGACTTTGGATCGGCTGGCCCGGTACGTCCGAGGGCCAAGAGCCGCCGTCGACCTATGAAGGGATCCGTCTCATGACCGTCTCGGTCAGCGCCGAGGAGTACGAGGAGTTCTACCTCGGTTTCTCCAACGCGACGATCTGGCCGCTCTATCACGACGCGATCCGTTCGCCGACGTTCCACCGTACGTGGTGGCACACGTATCGCGAGGTCAACATGCGTTTCGCGACCATCGTCGCGGAGAACGTCGCACCCGGCGGCACCGTGTGGGTGCACGACTACCAACTGCAACTGGTCCCGCAGATGCTGCGCCAACTTCGCCCGGATGTCCAAATCGGTTTCTTCTTGCACATCCCCTTTCCACCGAGTGAGTTGTTCATGCAATTGCCGTGGCGCCGCGAGATCCTGGCCGGTCTCCTTGGCGCCGACCTTCTCGGTTTCCAGCTGCACGCATCGGCGTCGAACTTCTCGCGCCTCGCCCGTCGATTGACGTCGGCGACCGGCACCGATTCGGGATTGGAATTCGAAGGTCGGGCCATCCGGGTCGGATCCTTCCCGATTTCGGTGGACTGCGACCAGATCGTGGAATTGGCCGCCGACCCGAAGGTGCGCGAACGGGCCCGGGAAATCCGCGAGGACCTCGGGAATCCGGAGTACGTGTTGCTCGGTGTCGACCGATTGGACTACACCAAGGGAATCCAACAGCGAATCAAAGCCATCGCCGAAATGCTCGATGATGGCCTCCTGACTGCCGAACGCCAAGTGATGATCCAGATCGCGGTGCCGAGTCGTGAAGCGGACGCTCACTACGAACAAGAACGTCACGACCTCGAACGAGCGGTCAGTGAAGTCAATGGTGAACACGGTCTCGTGGGACACCCGGCGATCCACTACCTGCACAAGAACCTGCCCTTTGACGAACTCATCGCGCTTTATCTCGCAGCCGACATCATGTTGGTGACACCGTTCAAGGACGGCATGAACCTGGTCGCCAAGGAGTACGTGATGTGTCGTTCGGACCTCACCGGCAAATTGATCCTGAGCGAGTTCGCGGGCGCCGCGACGGAACTGCGCGGCGCCTACATGGTGAATCCGCACGACACCGACGGGATCAAAGAAACGATTCTCCTGGCGATGAACGCCGGACCGAAAGAGACGCGCGACCGGATGTCGCGCATGCGTCGAATGATCTTTCGTCGCAATGTCTATGACTGGGCGAACGCATTCCTCGCGGCATTGGCGCTCACCGCGCAGTAGCGCGAGTAAGCGTACCTTTCGAGGAACTCAGAGCTCGTCGATCAGATCGGCGACCGAATCCACGATCCGTGACGGTTGGAAGGGAAAGCGCTTCACGTCTTCAGCGCGAGACACGCCAGACAGTACCAAGATCGTACCGAGCCCCGCTTCGGCCCCCGCTTGGATGTCGGTATCCATGCGGTCGCCGATCATGATCGTCGTCTTGGAGTGCGCGTCGAGGATGTCGAGGCCCTCGCGAATCATGACCGGGTTCGGCTTGCCCACGAAGTACGGCGCGACGCCGGTCGCGCTCTCGATCATCGCGGCCAGCGCGCCACACCCCGGCAACGGTCCTAGCGGCGACTGCCCGGTGGGTTCGGGATTGGTCGCCACAAAGTGCGCGCCCTTATCGATCAGTCGTACGGCGGTAGTCATTTCGTCGAAGGAGTAGTCCTGAGTCTCTCCGAGCACGACGTAGTCGGGCGTGAGGTCATTGGGCGCGTAGCCGACGTCGTGCATCGCTTCGTGCATACTCGCCTGACCGACGACGTAGGCGCTGCCGAACGGCCGCTGGGTTTGGACGAATTTGGCCGTCGCCAACGCCGATGTCCATAAGTGGTTCTCTTCGACGTTGAGCCCCATCTGCGACAGTTCCATTCGTATCTCGGACGGCGTGAACAGCGAATTGTTGGTCAGGATCAGATACGGTCGACCGGTCGAACGCAAGCGGTCCAGGAACTTATCGGCTCCCGGAATCATGGCTCCGTCGCGTATCAAGACGCCGTCCATGTCGCAGAGCCAACTCTCGGCTCGTGAAATTAGGGGCATATATCCATTATGGACGATTGTCGCGCCAACGCTGAACGCGACTTCGCAACTAACCCCCAATTCATTGACACTGCACGGAATGGTCACCGCGCCTCCTCTAAATGACCACGTGACAACGTGTGCTTGTACGACAAGTCCGCTCACCACGCTCGCGAAGACTCCTAGGAGATGCTTGATACGCGGCCGGCGACCTGCCTAGGAGACTGTTGAACAACTCGCTTTCGAGGCGTATGTCATGAATCGCAAGTCCGGGATATGTCTGAACCGAAGCGCCGACGTAAAGAGGGTCAAAGTCGGCCACCCTGGTGGGCTATGCCCGTGACGTGGTCCTTTA
>DATKRC010000059.1:0-7184 GCA_035532375.1 Acidimicrobiales bacterium | reverse complement strand
ACATTCCTTGAATACGTAAAGAAACTTCTCACACGCTAGGTTTGACGAGTCGGCAGAATCACTCGCCGGGAGGCGAAACTGCCCGGCGAGTGCTACCCACCTAAAACTATTCAGTCAACGATGCGGTTCGCGCACCGTCCCAGTCGGTGGGCGCTGGAGGACTCGAACCCAGAGTATGCCCTCGTCTCTGGTGGCTAGAGTCTCGCCGCAGTTTCCATTTCTTAATTCTCCAGTCGGAGAATGTTGAAATCGGGTCCCCGACAAACCTGGAAGCGTTAACACTCGCCTCGGCCCAGCGGCGCCGAAACGCACTCAAGCTCTATCGAGCAAGTGATCACTGCCGAACTGCAGGGTCAAATCTCCGGGTGGTCCGTTAGGGTCATGTTCGAACGTGACAGTCAGTACGTCCGTGTCCAGAGCTTTCTGAGAAGTCGATTGAACGCGTCGGGTTCTTGCAGTTGCGGGTTATGGCTCGACTGCTCGAAGACCGAGACACGTGCGCCAATGCGTTCGGCAATCACGCGGCTCACGGCGGCCAAATCTCGTCCGTCGCCTTCGCGTCCGACCACCTCAGATTTCCACGCTCCGCGAACGAGCATCTTGGGAAACGATGCCGCCGCCAGGACTCCAAACTCGATTGGCGCACTTCCCGCCCACCGCTCATTGCGTGACGCTTCGGCCGCGGCCCAGTCGCGATCCTCGAAGCCCGCTGTCCACGCCGCAATACGCTCGACGTCCATGCCACGCGCGCGCGCCCAAGTAGTCACAAACTCCTCCGTGGTCAGGTCCGCCGCCCCGTCGTACACCGGCTTCAACGCGGCGATCTTCGAGTCCACGTCGGGGTCTCCTCGGGCAACCTCGAACGCCGGCGGTTCGATGGCGACGATCGAGAGCACACGCTCTGGTCGAAGGCCCGCCGCGAGTAACGCGACGACCGCACCGTACGACTGGCCGACCAGGTGCGCCGATCCGAGTTCGTCCAGCAGCGCCGCGACGTCGAACATGTCCACGGGCCATCCCTCGGCCACCGGCATGTCGCTGCCGGGGAAGCCACGCCGGTTCACCAGCACGACCCGATTGGCGTCCGCCAGCGCTCGCTGATCGGGAAAAGTATCGAGACCCCAGCTGAAGCTGCCATGGATGAAGACCGCCGCCACGCCATCGCCGGATATCTCGGCGTGAATCCCGTTCATGGGCTTGAATCTACGCCAACGGGGTACGGTCATCCGGCAGACGGCCAGAGATCGCGTGTGTCGTCGCATCTGGCGGCTATCTCATCGAGCACACGCTGATCAGCCGGAATGGACGCCCCAGGTTGCCGCCGGAACGGAGTAGGAACCGTCCGGGACGCGGTAGGGCTCGACGTTCAGCATGATGATCGCGCGCGTCTCGTGTCGCTCGTCGTCGGGCAGTGCGTTGATCGCGTGGGCCAGCGAGCGCGCGATGCGCACGAGCATGCCCCAAAGGTCGTCAAAGCTGGCGTAACGGAAGCCGAACGCAATCTCCTCCAGCTCGGGTTCCGCGAATCCGGTCTCCGACATCAATCAAGACTTGATCGGGTCAAGTCGCCAGTGCAAGATTGCAGAGTCGCGTCGGGTCCCCGACACCAGCCAAGATTGCTACCTGTTTTAACCGTGCGTGATTCAAGACGCCCCTAGTGCAAGAATCCTCCGTGGATCGACGTTGGCCTTTCGCTTGTAATCCATTGATCCATACCGCCTCAACTGATCAGCGCGAGGGGCACCCCTCAGGTCGCACCCGAGCGAGCGAGCGCCATCCCCGCGTAGAGGGCGATACCCGTCGCCATCGCGCTCTCGTTCAGTCTCATCCGATTCGAATGATTGGACGCAGCATAAGAGAGCTCGACATCCTCCGGGCAGGTACCGAGAAATACCATCGCGCCTGGCACCCGCTCGAGCACGTAGCTGAAGTCCTCGGCCGCCATGATCGGAGATGGAAACTCCATCACGTGTTCCGCCCCGATGAGACGGGCAGCCACGCCCCAGGTCCATTCCGCTATTGACGGGTCATTCACCGTCACTGGATATCCGGGGGTTATCTGAACGTCCGCCGTCGCGCCGTGGGCTGAAGCGATGCCCGTCGCCAGTTGTCGCAACTCGTTGTGCACCAACTCTCGGGTTCGAGATGAGATCGCTCGCACGGTGCCGTGGATAGAAGCTCGCTCGGGAATGACGTTGGTGGTGGTGCCCGCGTTGATGTAAGCCACCGTTACCACGGCGGGATCGAAGATGTTGATCCGTCGCGTCACCATCGACTGAATGGCGAGCACTATCTCACAGGCAATGGGAATAGGGTCAAGCGCTTGATGCGGCATCGACGCGTGTCCGCCGCGGCCCACCACGTCGATGTAAATCTCGTCCGCCGACGCCCTGATCGTTCCACCCTTCGTGGCCATCATCCCGCTGGGGAAGTTCGGACTCTGATGAATCGCGAAGGCTACGTCCACGGTTCCGGCGACCTCGAGTACGCCTTCATCAATCATGTACCGAGCACCGTGGTGACCTTCTTCGCCGGGTTGAAACATGAACACCACTCGACCGGTGAGATCACGTTCGTGCGAGCGCAGCAGCGTGGCCGCGCCCGCCAGCATCGCCACGTGCGCGTCGTGTCCACAGGCGTGCATAGCGCCAGGCACGGTACTGGCGAAATCGAGGCCAGTATCTTCGGGCATCGGCAGTGCGTCCATGTCGCCACGCAGTAGCACCGTCGGACCCGGTCGACCACTGTCCAGTACCGCCACCACACTGGAGAGCGACGAGCCCGTCGTGACCTCAAGTCCCAGCCCGTCGAGTGCTTTGAGCACTGCCGCCTGCGTGCGCGGCAGTTCGAGTCCAAGCTCTGGATGCGCGTGAATATCTCTTCGCAACGTCACCGCCGCCGGCAACAGCGCTTGTGCTTCGACTAAGAGTGACGACAAAGTTTCCATTGAACCCAGACTAGGCAGACCTTGAGGACTCTCCGAGACGGAGACCCTGGCGATTCACCGAGTGTCGGTCTTCCCCCAGAGCGGCAAGTTTACGCAAATAAGTATCAGTACTCGACGGAAGGAGCTGTGTCCTAGAGGGGTCGCAGACTGTGATACTTCAGATCGTCAACCTCCAATGTGTGGTATTGATCCTGTTGGTTCGGGTCAGCGACTTGAGCGCCAGCGACTTTACATAGGAGCATCAGGCAGCGCACCCGAGGTGTCATCTTTGGCCCCGGGCTAAGTTTTCATCATGTTGATGGCGAACTCACGCTCGACCGTCTCTGGTCTGATTGATGCGGTGATCTTTGTTGCTGGTGGATGCTTCGTGTTCTTTCTGTTCGGCACCATTGGAGCTTTTCTCTTTCGTCGAGCGAAGTTTGACGCAACCCCAAAGCAAGTTGCTCGCGCTCGGGCGACCATAGGTGCAATCGCTGTCGTGATTGCACTTGGGCAAATGGCCTACAAGCACTTCCACCACTAGGGAGCAAGCTTTACTCACTGAAGTAGCTACAGAGGAGATTCCATGGCAAAAGGCAAGAAGCAGGAGAGCAAGAGGCTAAGGGCCGCAAGGAAAGCATGGCTTCACGCCATTGACGAGTACAAGAGACAAGTGAAGTTCTACATCGATGGGGAGTCAGATTCCAACGACCAAGTACCGACACTAACCGCCGCACAACAGAGCGAATTGATCGCAACAATTACCGACGCACGAGATGAGTACGACAACGCACTCCGCGACGACGGAAGAGACGTACCTCACCGCGCGAAGTAGCCATGATTGCCCTATGCTTTCCAATCACGCAGGCGATGTTCTTGCCTGGGTGCTTGAACAACCCAGTTACTAACTGAATCGCGACGGGTTTCCTAGAATACGCAAAGAAAGTTCTCACACGCTGGGTTCTGTTTGTCTATAGAAGCATTCGCCGGACGGCGAACACGTCGGGCGAATGCCATTCTCCGTAGACCACTCGATAAACAATGCGGCTCGCGCACGTTCTCGGTCGGTGGGCGCCGGAGGGCTCGAACCCGGAGTTTGCCCCCGTCTCTGGCGGCCAACGTCTCGCTACTGTCTCCATGACTGAATCCTCCAGTCGGATTGTTGAAGTCGGCTCTCCGACATCGCAGGTCTGCTAAAGGCAGTAGCCCGACCTCTTCAAGCGTGACCAGAATTTGAGTTCCTCGCGCTGCCTTCACGCTTAATCGATCTTGTCGGCGTAATTTAAGTCCAGACGTGACGGCGCCAGGAAATCTATTCGCGCCACGACACGGTGTAGGACTGTGTGAGCTGTGGGAGGCCTTTGAGATCGAGGGAACCTCGATCTACGAACTTGTATGGTTTGCCCATGCAGAGTTCCCGGACCGCGACCGACGCGACGATGTCGCCGGCCTGAGCGGCTCCGCAAAGCCGGGCCGCGAGTTGCACCGCCGCTCCGAAAAGGTCCTCGTGATCATCAGTGATTGGCTCACCCGCGCTGATGCCGATGCTCACCTCAAAGGGTGTGGAAGAATTCTCATTCCGCAGAAAGAGACGTCGCTGCACTGCTATCGCGAACGCGACTGACGGCGACACGGACGTGAACGCGGCCATGATGCCATCACCTGTGTGCTTCACTTCGCGGCCCTCGTGCGCCGTAAGCTCTCCGCGAACGATTTCGTTGTGCTCGTTCAGCAGTTCCATATGGCCTGCATCACCATGATCCTGGGTTTGGGCGACTGATCCGCACATATCCGTGAACACGATTGCCCGCAGCGCGGGCGCGATATACGGAGTACCAACCGGATGCACTGGAGAAGACCCCAGCATCGTGTTCAGAGAAATCTTATTGTCCAACTCCATTATGACGCTGGCCGTCATTCCGTGCGCCTCTTGGTGTACGTTCTCAAGGGCCTGCTTACTTGGTCCCTCCGCCAGGCAGAAGACCGTCCCTTGGTCTGGATCGAACCAGTAAGTGGTGTAATGCACTCCGTACTTGTCCTGAATTGCAATGTCGCGATTGTGTGCCTCTGCGATGTCCTCAGCTGACGCTCCTTGGGCATCGTGGCGGTCGAGATAGGTCGGCACGGCGCCAATCCTACTTGTGAATCTGACCGATGACGTGGCGAGCGAGTCCCGACGTTGAGACTTAGTGCGGTGAGCGAAATTTCAAAACACGCAAGCGCCGTTAGCGCCCCGCAAGATTAAGTATGGGAGTCACCGACGTACTTGCTTAGTGGTATCAGGACCTCGGCGGAATATTGACGTTCAAATGAAAAACGTTGTCGGGGTCGTAGGTCTCTTTGATGTTTTGGAGCCGTTCGTACTTGGGACCATAGGCGTTACGGACACGGTCCTCCTCGTACTCGGTCATAAAATTCACGTAACTGCCAACGCCCACGGCGTGTTCCACAAGCGCTGACCAGTACGTGCGCACCCACGCGCGCTCGGCATCGAAAGCTTCCGGATCAGGCGTCGTCGCGGAGATATTGAATAGGTAGCCAACATCACGTCTGCCACCAAACGCCGTCGTGCGGTCGTCGATTCTGCGATACGCGCCCCCCAGTACAAAGATGGGCACGAACGACAGCGGCGACATCTTCTTCGCCTGGTGTTCGAGGATGGTGTCGATAGCGCCATCAGTGAGATCTGTCAGGTAGAGCGCCTTCTCGTAGGAATGTAGACCCCAGGGAGCGCTGGCGTCGAACATCTGCTGTAGGGCGACGTAGGGAATGGGCGTGACCATTTGAACCACAGGGGCAAGCGCCTGTTGAATGGGGGCGATCAGTCGTGCGTGGGCGTCGACGTCCCCGAACCCGACCACGATGAGCGCAAACATGGGAGTCAAGTGAAGTTCCGCCGGCACGAATGGCTCTGGCGGGGCACTCAATCCAGCGAGGAAAACGCCGCACTCGTCGGGCAGATCCTTCACGAAACTACGAGCGAAGCGCAACAACTCGCCCCCTTGGTCGGGGCTGAATAAGAACATACCCAAGTGCACCATCGGTCCCACCGGGTAAAGGGCGAACTCGAACTCGGTCACCACCCCGAAATTTCCGCCGCCACCGCGAAGGGCCCAGAGCAGTTCCGCGTTTTCGGTCTCTGACGCGTGAAGTACTCTCCCGTCAGCGGTGACCACTTGGGCGCCAATGAGGTTGTCCGACGACAGTCCGGTCAATCGTGATAACCATCCGACGCCGCCACCGAGCGTTAGGCCAGCCACGCCAGTGTGACTAATGAAGCCACCTGTTACGGCCAAACCATGGACCTGGGTGGCGGCATCGAACTCGCCCCAGGTCGTGCCACCTCCACACTTCGCTTTGCGCGCGTCGGCGTCCACGCTCACCGACTTCATTGGCGTGAGGTCGATCATCAGACCGTCATCGCAAAGCGCGAACCCCGCGTAGTTGTGACCACCACCGCGAATCGAGACCTCTAGTCCCTCTCGCAGCGCGAACGCAAGTGCCGCGACAACGTCGTCGGCGCCGGCGCAGCTGGCGACTACGGCCGGGCGTCGAGTAATTGCGCCGTTCCAAATTCTGACCGCCTCGTCATAGCCAGCGTCGCCGAGTCGCGAGACTCCGCCACTCATGGCGGACCGCAGTTGAGCAATGGCGTCATCTGTAATGTTCGTCATGATCTTCCCCTTTATCTACCCGCAAGAAACTTAGGTGAAGAGTACTTTAAACGCGGAGATATTTCACTGGAACCCTCTGCGAACGTTTTAGGCCGCCGCTCACTTACAAAATTTCTTGGGTTCGGCAGTTTCGACGATTGACAATGAGGTCGTTCCAGCGCAATCCTTTCGCCCTCGCTGCTTCCCAGCGTCACATGTCTTAACACATGCGATCTTGTAGTTGGTAACCACTTCGTTTATCTATTCGATGTATTTCGTCGAGCAGCGATCGATAACTTTGAGATTCATGCGAGGCGACGTCGCGACCCTTAGTGTCGCCTCGGACGGCAATCCAAATGGCGAAGAGACCTGCCCAAACATGCTCAGTGATTTAGTCGGGCTGAGCCTGGAAGCAAGCATCCTCTGGGGTAAAGTGCCGATCAGCTTCTCGTCGTGCAGGGTCTTCCTAAAGACCTTTCGGTAATACACTAATAGTCGTGCTAGACATGGGAAACTGTTCCCATGACACCTTCCACTCGATCCAAGGCAGTTTCGAAGTCGGCGACCGCGGGTCGCCGCGTGCGTCCTCGTCGTGACTTTGAGGC
>DATKRC010000058.1:0-3134 GCA_035532375.1 Acidimicrobiales bacterium | reverse complement strand
CGTCCAAGCTCGGCCTCGTCTACTCCGAAGCCGGAATCCGACTGGTCATCGCCGCCGTCGGCGAGAGCGTGGCGCGCGCCATGTTCCTCGCGGGATTCGTCCTGGACGCCGGCGCGGCCCACGACATGGGCCTGGTGGTCGATATCGTCGGGCGCGAGCAGCTGCGCGACCGAGCGATGGAGTTGGCCACGATGATGGCGAGTTGGTCATCGCTGGCGAGCAGTGGCAATCGAAAGATCATTGACGTCATCGTCGGTCGAGCCCTTGACGATACGGAGGCACTTCGCCTCGCCAGCTTCGCTCCCCACGGAGATCTCGCAAAGAACATCGCTGACTTCGTGGCGCGACGCAGTGGCGCCGTGGCCGCCATCGAAGTCGGCCTGGGGAAAGACCGCTAGTTCGTCCAAGCTTTTGACTAGGAGACTGTTGAACAACGCCCGTTTGAGGCGTATGTTGGAAATCGCAAGTCCAGGACATGTCTGAGCCGAAGAGTCGACGTGAAGAAGGTGCGAGTCGACCACCCTGGCGGGCGATGCCCATGGAGTGGTCCTTTCTTTGACAGTCCGGACTTGCGCTGCAAGTTAGGTCGGCCGTAGCACCCAGGTCGCTTCACGGGTGAGCCCGAGATTGACCAGACGGCGCAGATTGATGGCGGCCACTCGGGTCGTGAGGCCCAGCTGGTTCTTCTCGACGCCGCGGAATCTGACTCGTCGGTAGTGGTTCCTCACGAGCCAGGCAATCGATCGTTCGACCATCGGTCGATATTTTCGATAGTCCGAAATGAAGTCACCGTCGCGCCAGGCGCGCCGGGACTCGACGAGTTGCGCGTCGTGAACGCTGAAGTGCATCGTGCGACCCGTCTTCGAGGTGGTGCAGCGATCACGCAGTGGACAGCCGGTGCAGCGCTGGCCGAAGACGGCGCGGTCGCTCGCGGTGAGGTTAACGACGTGACCGGCCGGGCACGTCACGGTGCGGGCCTCGTGGTTAATGACGAAGTCGTCACGGTGAAAGCCTCCCTCGATCGCGACGTGGGTGGCGTAAGGCTTGATCGCGCGTTGGTGTCGCGCGTCTGCGAGCGCCGCGAGCGTATCGCCCGAGCCGTAGGCACCGTCGGCGAGGACCTGGAGCCCGGGCTCTTCGCCCTCGAGCAGTGCCACCCCGGTCGGGCCGTCCGGCGTCGAGGCCGGCGTCAAGGCCGCTGCGGTGATGAGTCCGGTCTCGGGCTCGACACAGAGATGCGCCTTGTAGCCGTCACGGTATTCGGAGCGACTCTTGTGCATGTGGCGGGCTTCGGGGTCGACGACCGAGATGACACGGTCCTTCGCGACCCCGCGCACGATGCGCCAGACTCCCTGCTCGTCAAGCTCGACGTCCTGGCCTGCAATGAGCGCCAGCAGTCCGATCGCCGAGGCGCTCTCCGGTTCGTCGACTTCAGCGCACGCGTCGAGCACCGCCAGGGCGTCGATGACCAGTGCGTTCACGAGCTCGGATCGCGCCACTTCGTCGTCCCAGGCAATGAGGGGCTTGCCCGCTGCGTCGTAGTCGTGGGCCACGAGGGTGACCTCGCTCGCGCCCGGAACGATCCGGCGCACACGACGGATCGCGGCGACCAGTTGGGTAACGGTGTCCTGGGTCGCGACGGCGTCATCGAGCAGCGTTGAATCCAGTGCCCGGCGGGTCTTGCCCTTGAGGACCCCGGTGGCCTCGATCACCGAGCGCACGGCTTCGAAGATCCGCTCGGGGCGATCCGAGTTGCGCAACCTCGAGCGCCAGTAGGTGAGGACCGAATAGTCGAACCCCTCTTCATCGAGGGCCAGACCGCAGGCCACCTTCCAGCTGATCCGGTCGGTCAACGCCCGTGCGGCGTCGCGATCCGAGAGTCCTTCGAGGGCCTGGAGGACCATAACCGAGGCCACCGTGTCCGCCGGGATCGAGGGCCGGCCCCGCTTGGAGAGGAACAGGTCCTCGAACATCTCGTCGGGGAACAACTCGTGACGGTGGTCGGCCAAGAACACCTCGACGCTCCCTTGGGGCACCAGTTGTCGGCACAGCGCCGACGCGTCGAGTAGTTCACGGTTGAGTTCGCTGAGTCCTTGCATACTTCAATTCTCGACGACCGGCACTCGAGAATTTGGCTTTGTGAGCCGAATTATTCAACAGTCTCCTAGTCGGAATCCTCGCGCTAGCCAGTGAAGTCGACAATCGCACGGTTCGCTTGGCCTGGACGCAGTCGATTTCTCGCACCCGCTGGTTCGCCGCCAAGATGGGCGTGGGGGCTGCCTCCGTCGCCATCATTCTCGTTCCCACGGCCGTCGCCTTGTCATGGTGGAACGGCGCAATTGGCGACAGGGATATCTTCAAAAGCGAGACGTACGGAATCGCGGGATGGGACCTGGTGGCGTACGGGCTCTTCATGTTCGCGCTGACGGTGCTGCTCGGCGCGGTGATCCGACGTACGGGTTGGACACTCGCCGTGTCCCTCCTTCTGTATCTCGTCGTCGCTGTTACGTTCCCGTCGGGGATTCGTGTACATCTTGCTACGCCCACGGTCAGGTGGAGCGAACCGGCCGCACCGAGCAATAGGGACGGAAACAATATCGAGACCTATCCCTATAACGCGTGGCTTTTGGTCGAAGGCGTTGTACCACGTTCGACCACTGGCATACCAACTTCTCGAGAAGTGAACGATACGTACGGAAGAGTTGGTGCCTGCGTCGTGAGCTATCAGACCACAACTGAGAGCGAGTACGTGAAGGCGGAACTTAAGTGTTACAAGAAGTTTAACGTTGAGAATGTAGCTGTCTACATAGCCGATGGTGAGTTCTGGACTTTGCAGTTGCGCGAAGGCATTCTTTACTTAACGGCCGGATTGATCTCGGCCGGCGGCGCGCTGGCTATTGTTCGACGGATCGAGCCCTAAAGTTTGCTTGACCGCCTGCTTCTGAACATCGAAGCAATGGACTCAATGATCGAACATGTGAGCACTCCGCATCTCGGATTGGCGGCGACGAGTTAGTGCCCGTAGAGTGCCCAAACACTTTTCCAGTTCAAAAGATTCCAGTAGAAGAGTCTTGTGATCAGGACTATTCCAGCGTCGATCACTTTGCAGCGTCCGCCCTTCCAAACTGGCCATG
>DATKRC010000057.1:0-8815 GCA_035532375.1 Acidimicrobiales bacterium | reverse complement strand
CGCGCAGTGGACCCCCAACACCAACACGGTCACCTTCAACGCCAACACCGCCGCGGGCACCATGGCCAATGAGTCCTTCACCTCGGGCACGGCCAAGGCCCTCACCACCAACACCTTCACCAAGACCGGCTACAGCTTCGCGGGCTGGACCGCCGCCGCCGACGGCACCGGCACCAGCTACGCCGACGGCGCCTCGATCACGCTCACCAGCGGGATGAGCCTCTACGCGCAGTGGACCGGGATTTCGATTCGGGTGGTATTTAACGGACTTGGCGGAAACGTCACTGGTCGCTCTGCGGAGAACTGGACGTTCGGGAGTAGTTCGCCCCCCGCTATGTCGAGTGCTTCTCGAGACGGCTACGTCTTTGGCGGCTGGTCGTTGATTGCCGGATCGAGCACTGCTGTGCAGAGTGGCAAGTGGCAGCCTGACGGTCTGGTGGCGTCCGTTGCGCTCTACGCAATCTGGACTTCTTCGCAGGTCACCGTTATCTTTAACTCAATGGGCGGCTCACTTAGTCCCGCTCAGAAGAACTATGTAGTGGGTGGCGATCCGCTAACTCTTCCGAGCGCTGGTACGAAGAGCGGCGCCAAGTTCCTGGGCTGGTCGAGTTCGTGCACGCAATCTGGCCAAGGGAGTTTCATTGCTCAAGTCGGTGATTCGTATGTGCCACCGATCTCGTGTACTTCGCCGATCACGTTCAGTGCAATGTGGTCGAGCGGTGACGTTAATGACACGCTCAGCTTTGCCAACGCTGACGGCTCGAATAGCTCTGTTCCTAACCTTGTCGCCAACGATGGTGCGTCGGTGAATTTGCCAAGTGGTTTGACGTTGCAAGCGCCCAGCGGAGCGACGTCGTTCTCGGGATGGGCTTCGTCTAAGGGTGCTACTTCGGCGACGTATTCGGGCAATGCAGTCATTTCGATTTCTAGTCTGGTGTCGAGCCCGGGTGGCAGCGCTACCCTCTACGCCGTTTGGCAGAGCGACTCGGCACCGACCATGAACACCACTGGTCTTCCCACGTCGTTTGCCTACGGTGTTCAAAGCACTTTGACCTTCACCTGGCTGCCCGGTAGCGGCGTCTCGACGATGAGTGTTTCGATGAGCGGTACGGGCCTGTCTAAGACCAGCGCATCGTGCAACACACCCTCGACCGCGTGCTCGCTGACTTCGTCGGATGGATCGTATTTGTCCTACGTGGGTGGCCCTGGTGCCAACTTCTCGCCCGGACATCTGAAGATCAGCTCGCTGACGCCGCCAGGCACCTACACCTTTGTGATTCAAGTAGCGAATGACGCAGGGTCCAGTAGCCAGTCCTACACGTTCACGGTGGCGTCGCCAAACGCACCGACGGACGTGGTGGCGGCAACTGACTTGACTCGCGCACAGGCAGTGAACCTCACGTGGAATCCACCCGCACAGGGATCAGTTTTGTCCTACGAAATCCAGATCTACGACGTTTCTACGGGAGCTTCCACGTACAGCACGATTACCGGATTGACGCCGGCGAAAGTTGGCTGCACCTCGGCGTCGTCAGGGTGTTCGTTGAACATCGGTCCGTCGAACTACGACCGCACCGGCGGATTGGTGGCGGGTTCAGGGCTCGCCGGGGGTCAAACCTTTGACTTCGTCGTTATTGCCATCTTCGACAATAACGGCACGGAGTCTTCGGCCACCTCCAACTACACGCTGCCAACCTCGGTAGCGCCGAGTGGCTCCACGAAGGGATCCACTTCGTTGTCGTCGTCAACGACGTCAACGTCGAAGAGCAGTGCCGCGGTCGGAGGCACGACCATAAATGTTGACGCTACGGCGAAGGGACAAGGATCTGTCTCGGTGGCGGTATATCCGGGGAGCCCCACCGCGGGAACGTACTCAATCCCGAGCAGTTCGTTTTCCTTTGACGTCGCGGTGTCTCCATCGTCATCGTTCAGCGCCGTCAGCTTCGTGGTGTGTGGAATGCCCAACGGCACAATTTATTGGTACAACTCACTCAACAACACTCGGACTTTGGTGACGCCCGCCCCGGTTGCCACGGGCACCGCTGGATGCTACGAAGTCGACTTGAGTGCGACGTCGGTGCCGAGCATAAACGATCAGACGCTTTACGGATCTATCTTCTTTGCCAACGCAACTGCGAGTACCACCACCAGCTCAGGCGGCGGCGGTGGTGGCAGTACCACCACCAGCTCAGGCGGCGGTGGCAGCACTTCTTCGACTACCGCACCGAACGCCCCAAGCAGCGTAAGCGCGGTGCCCGGTGACACCTTGGTAACCGTGACGTGGGCGGTGCCTACTGCGAGCGCGGGGTCCAGTGCCATTACCGGTTACACGGCGACGTCACTCCCAGGAGGGTTCACCTGCACGGTGAACGATCCTTCGAGCACCAGTTGCGTGGTGCCGGGCCTCACGAACGGAACGCCGTACACATTCACGGTGGTGGCCAACAGCACCGCAGGGCCGAGCGCATCGGGTGGGCCATCGAATTCAGCGGTGCCTTTTGGTCCTCCCGGCCCGGCGTCGAATCCTTCTGGCGCTTTGGGCGGTGGGACTGGCTCCGTCACCGTGAGTTGGAGTCTCTCGACTGACCCGAACGGCTCGCCGATTACCGGATACCGGGTTTCGAGCCAGCCCGGTGGACTCAGTTGCACCGCTGGCCCACAAGCTACGAGTTGTGTGGTGAGCGGACTGGTTAGCGGGACACCATATCTATTCTCAATCGTGGCGCTCAACGCAGCCGGAGCGAGTAGCCCCGTGACCACTACCCCCGTCGTAGTACGCGCTTCGTCGAAACCGAAACACAAAGTAAAGCATCTTTCACTCGTGGTCTACCCGTTTGCCGTTAACAAATCTGCGTTGACTCCATCGATGGATCGCCAGTTGAATCGCTTCGCGAAGAAGGTGAAGACTTTTGGCGTGACATTGATACTGTCCGTGGGCTTCACTGACTCTCAAGGCAATCCGGCCTTGAACGTGGCCCTGGGTCGAGCTCGCGCGATGACGGTGGCCACTTACTTGCGCGTCAAGTTGAAGAAATTGGGCGTGCGGCGACCGCCTCACATCGTGATTCGAACTCGCGGCGAAGCGGCGCCCGTTGGCTCGAACGCGTCGGTGGTGGGCCGAGCCGAGAATCGTCGCGTCACTATTACGGTGACGTTCTAAGAGACCTCACTGACGTTCCATCGGTCTCGAGCCCGGATTGGCTCGTTCGTGGTTACCCGAGTGCGAATTCAGCCTGCACGCCAGCCTTGAGTCACGGGTGGATTGGCCGCTATTTCTATTGAACATATTCCGGCGTCGCGCGGTTAGACCCTCGAAGTGGCACCCAGGTCGTTCTTTCGAGCCCAAGGCCAGGAGTCTGGACAATGGGCAGTTTCAGTCAATCCGGCGTTGCTTGTGGCGTTGTCTCAACAACTCGGTTACTCGAATCGTGGTTCGTCACGACTTACTTGGGAACGTGCAGCGACGAGCGCCGGGCAAGACGTCTACTTATTTACGCTGCCGACCCGAGGCTGCTGCTGAGTGATGCAGTGCACGCCGCCGCCGAAGGAGAAGATGCCACGTCCGTTAGCACGTTCAATTCGTCGACTCGGGTAGAGCCGGGCAAGAAGATCGAGCGCGGTGGCGTCATTCGCGTCATCGAAGACACCCACGACGACGAAACCGTTGCCCACGTAGTGGTTGACGTAAGAGAAGTCGGACCAGTCGTTATCGATCTCGAGAGTCGCTGGTGCGGGGATTTCGACAATTTCGAGCGACCGACCGGAGGAATCTCTGGCGGCCCGAAGAAGAGCGATGAGTTCCTTCGTCACCTCATAGTCGGGGTGTGCGGGATCGTGCTGACGGTGGGCAAGGACGAGACCGGGACTGACGAACGTAGCGACAATATCGACGTGGCCACGCGTACCGAACTCGCCGTAATCGCGGGTCAGCCCACGCGGCAGCCAAATGGCGTGATCGGTCCCGAGTTGGGCGTGGATTTCGGTTTCGACTTGCTCACGACTCCAGCCCGGGTTTCGGTACGGGTCGAGTTGCACCGTCTCGGTAAGGAGCACGGTGCCCGCGCCGTCGACGTGGATGCCGCCACCTTCGTTGGTGAGCGTCGAATGATGAACCTCGCCGCCGCACTGTCGGGCGACGTCATCGGCCATTCGCGCATCCTGTTCCCAGGCGGCCCAACGCTGCGCGCCCCATCCGTTAAAAACCCAGTCAACGGCGCCGAGTCGTCCATCATCGACGGTGAAGGTCGGGCCGATATCGCGCATCCACGCATCGTCGAGTGGGCGCTCAATCACAGTGACGCCGGGACCCGTCAACGCGGCCGCTACGGAGCCTTGGCCGACGTCAGCAATCAGCGTGACCGGTTCGTAATTGGCGATGGTCTTCGCGACGTCGGTCCACGCGAGCCGCGCGACCTTCAGCGTGTCTGAGCCGTCCTCGCCGAAGGTGTCGTTTGGTGGGGGAAAGGCCATCCACGTGCGCTCATGAGGTTCCCACTCGGCGGGCATGCGCCAACTACTCATACGCCTCTGAATAATGAGAACATGGTGTTCATGTTAACCATCACCAGTTTCGACACGCCGAGTTCGCCAGCCCGAGTCGAGGAACCGACGCGTGAGCCCTTTCGCATCGGCGCAGTGCAACAACGCTGGCACGCCGATCCGGTGGAGCACCTCGCCGCCCTTCGCGAAGGCGCCGTCGTCGCGGCCGATTTAGGGGCGCAGTTGGTCTGCCTTCAAGAGCTGACACTCTCGAGTTACTTCGCGGACGTGGAACCCCTCGACATCCCCGCGCGCTTGGCCGAGGACATCAATGACGGACCGACGCGACGCTTCGCCGCCCAACTCGCGTCCGAGATCGGCGTTCCGGTTCACGCCTCGCTCTACGAGCGCACCGGTGCTGAGGACCCGCTTGGTTTTAATACCGCAATCGTGGTCGCTCCGGATGGCTCGCTCTTAGCCCGTACTCGCAAGTTACATATTCCCGTTACCGCGGGCTACTATGAGGACCGCTACTTTCATCCCGGTCCATCCGGACCCGAAAGTTTTCCGGTCGTCGAGATTGCGCAGGGTCGTTTCGGTTTTCCCACTTGTTGGGATCAGTGGTTCCCCGAGTTAGCCCGTGTCTATTCATTGGCAGGTAGCGAAGTGCTCGTCTATCCCACCGCGATCGGCTCCGAACCGGACCACCCAGACTTCGACACCGAGCCTCTCTGGCAGAGCGTCATTACGGCTAATGGGATTGCGAATGGCACGTTTATGGTGGTTATCAATCGCGTCGGCACCGAGGGGGCTCTCACCTTTTACGGAAGTTCGTTTATTTCCGATCCCTACGGGCGAATCTTGGTACAGGCACCGCGAGACGAGCCGGCGGTACTTGTCGCTGACCTCGACTTAGACCAGCGCAAGGACTGGCTCACGCTTTTTCCTTTTCTCAAGACGAGACGCCCTGACGCATACGGCTCGCTTGCAGACTAGGTTTTTGACTTGGCTTTTTCGGTGCTGAAATGGTCCGCACATTGAGAGCTTCTATCGTCCCTGAACATCAAATCGGGAACCATCGATGGACGGCGATGCAGGACCCTGAAGGAAATGAGATTTGTGTGGCGAGGGCAAGTTTTACTCGTTGAATTTTGGACGATGTTCCCGACGAATCAAGTGGCAGTGACGGCGGATTCGACTGCCTTCATGGATCTACCCGGCGTTACGGCTGTCTTTTTGCCGGTGAGTCGTCGCTCGACTCCTCGATATCGAGTCGCCAGTGGAAGGTGGCATTTTCTGTTCCGTCAGATCTCTGACGCTGACAAGAGCGCGACTGGTGCTCGGTAGGCGCCAAGAGTGCTCGCCCAGCGGGGAATAATGTGGCCTGATGCCGACCGTAGCGCTGCGACCAGTCGAAGATTCGGATCTCGATTCCATTTTCGAACAGATGCGGGATCCAGCTTCGGTCAAGATGGCGGCATTCACGGCCGAAGATCCGAACGACCGGGCGGCTTTCAACTCCCACATGGCCAAAGTGATGATGTCGCCTGACGTCACGAACCGAGTGGTCACCAGTGATGACCGTTTTGTCGGTACGATCGCGAGTTTCGTTCTCGATGGTGTGACAGAAGTGACGTACTGGATAGAGCGATCGTGTTGGGGGCAGGGTTTCGCAAGTCGTGCGCTGGAACTGCTTGTGCAAGAGGTTCCTGTAAGACCGCTCCGTGCTCGGGTCGCCAGTGACAACATTGGATCATTGCGCGTCTTACAAAAGAGTGGGTTCAGGACTGTTGGAACGGAAATGTCATACGCTCCAGCCAGAGACGCAGAGATTGAGGAGACGATCCTGGAACTCTCCTAACCACTCTCCCGGGGCGTCCCCTTGGCCGCGTAGAGGTCATCATGCCCAGAGCGTAAGCCGTCAGGCGGAGCTTGTGAGCTTCGTCTCTCCGGCACCAGTCAGGGCGTAATTACGTCAAGCCGTCAGGGAATGGTTACAGACCTGTCACGTCGGGCCTTTCACAAAGACGTGATCGAATCAACGACCGTGGTAAGACAAGCGAATCTTTCGACTCATTCGATGCTCCGAATTCACTCGTGGTCCAATGACGAGTGAAAGCCGTTAGGGCGCTCAACTTGAAGAGCCGCCACTGTGGTTGTCGCAAGAGACGACTTATCCGAATAACTTTGAGCGAGGCAATGTCGGGGATGGTTGCGTGATCATGAAAAATATTGGATTTTTGTCATTCGGTCACTGGGCGCCTTCGCCGCGCTCAGGAACTCGCTCGGCGTCAGACGCTTTGCTGCAGTCCATTGACCTCGCGGTCGCGGCTGAGGAGCTCGGTGCCGACGGCGCGTACTTCCGGGTACATCACTTCGCGAGCCAGCTCTCATCGCCGTTCCCGCTGCTCGCCGCCATTGGCGCAAGGACGAGCAGGATTGAAATTGGCACGGCCGTCATCGACATGCGCTACGAGAACCCGCTCTATATGGCCGAGGACGCGGGGTCTGCTGACCTCATCTCGGGGGGGCGCTTGCAGCTCGGCATCAGTCGTGGCTCACCTGAACAGGTCATCGAGGGCTATCGATACTTTGGCTACGTTCCGGTCGACGGCACTGATCAAGCCGATATGGCACGCGAGCACGCACGGGTCTTTCTGGAGGTCCTGAAGGGTGAGGGTTTTGCCGAGCCGAACCCGCGACCAATGTTCGCCAACCCACCCGGTTTACTTCGAGTCGAGCCGCACTCGGACGGATTGCGTGAGCGGATCTGGTGGGGCGCTGGAACCCGCAGGACTGCCGAGTGGGCGGCCGAGCAGGGAATGAATCTGATGAGTTCGACGCTTCTGAGCGAAGACACCGGCGTGCCATTCCACCAGCTACAGGCCGAACAGATCGAACTGTTCCGCACGGCCTGGGCCCGTTCGGGCCACACGCGTACGCCTCGCGTCTCGGTCAGTCGCAGCATTTTTCCCATTGTCAGCGACCTTGACCGCTCGTATTTTGGTCGCGAAGGCGGATCACAGGACCAGATCGGTCACATTGACGGCGGTATAGCTCGCTTCGGTAAGACGTACGCCGCGTCGCCTGAAGTGCTGATCGAACAGTTGGGCAAAGATGAGGCGATTGCCAGTGCCGATACGTTGTTACTCACAATCCCCAATCAACTTGGCGTCGACTATTGCTCGCAGGCGCTTGAGACGATATTGAGCGATGTCGCCCCAGCACTTGGGTGGCGTTGAAAGGTTCGACGGCACGTTCAATGCCCCGTGAACCGTTGAGATGGAAGTGAGTGGCGGATGGGCACGGACGCAGGAATGTCGACACACGCGAGCCTCAAACCGATGAGGGCTGAGGAGAAAAATGAAAATGCAATGCAATAAATCCAAGCACGGCCTTCTTGAGCACCGCACGGACCATGACGGACACAACGACGCATACATATATATAGGGTGCACTTCATGAGATAGAGCGTAAAATTTCTCTCGACGAAGATCCATCAGACAGTTTCACCGCTCCGAGTGGGAAATTGCTTGGAATTCTTAGCGATTGGAGCCATTCAGATTGACGGTCGCGTCGAGCTGTTGGCAACAGCAATCGGCAGAGCATTTCCAAAATTCACCTCGTCTCTGCGGAGGCGGTTTGAGGGGTAAATCCACCGTTCACTGAGGATTCATCGCTGTCAACTCCGGCGCTGAATCGTTGTAAACGTGACGCGGGGCCTCGATATTGAAAGACAGTGACTAAGGTCGGAAGTGGAACTCCAATGGGGGGCGTTACTCGCAAGGTTGGGTGGCTTGTTGGGTCGTCGCTCCCTAAGCAAGACTTCGACGCTTCCAACAGTGACGTTGCCAGCTCGTGGAGTCAGATTGGCCAAGAAGTCATCGCACCAACACAGTGCCAAGAAGGTCGGCAAGTCGCCGAAGGACAAGCGCAACGAGAAGCACCAAGAAGGAATCGAAGCAGAGCCTTCTCGAGGCACCCACCGCCAGAAGTGGAATTTGGATTGAACTGGCACTGCCAGTCACCCACAGAACCCGAGGAGTCCCAGATGTTCCCGAGATTCAGTGTCAATAATCGCCGCTAGCAGTCAAACCTCTGGATGACAACGTGCATCCGGTTTGGATCAGCGCTTGGCGCCACGGAAGTGCGCGAAATCAGTACCAACGTAGAAGTAATTAATGCAGATGAGGAAGGTAGACATGAGTGAGCACGTGAGCGAATCGACACATAGTGATGGCATCGACCCATCATTCTTTCGAGGCATGACCGAGCGGCGTTTTTCGCGCCGACAAGCACTCACCACGACCGGTGGAATGCTCGCTTCGGGGTTGTT
>DATKRC010000056.1:0-17625 GCA_035532375.1 Acidimicrobiales bacterium | reverse complement strand
GACTTCCCAGACCCGTTGGCGCCAATGACACCGATTTTGGCTCCGGGATAGAACGAGAGATTGATGCCACGCAATACCTCCCTGTCCGGCGGATAAAACCGACGGAGGTCTCGCATGGTGAAAATGAACTGGGCAACCATGACATCAAGTGTGACCGATTTCGTAAAGGTCACGAAAAATCACGTCGTGAAATGTAAGAACTCACTATCACAGTCAAAAAATGTCCGATAGCGCCGTTGACGTCGTCTCGACAAATCGGCACGCACCCGACTGGCTGATTCTCTGCATTGCCTGCATCGCGCAGTTCATGGTGGTCTTGGACGTGTCAATCGTCAACGTGGCGCTGCCGCGCATGGGTCACGATTTACATTTCACGCAAAGCAGCGCGCAGTGGGTCGTCAACGCCTACGTCTTGACTTTTGCGGGCTTCTTGTTGTTGGGCGGAAGGGCTGCCGACTTCTTCCGTCGTCGACGCGTCTATATCACCGGCATCGTCGTCTTCGCGCTCGCCAGTATCGGCGCGGGTGTCGCGCAAACCGGAGCCCAGACTGCCTAAGTCCGAGCCCTTATTCGGGGCTAGTCTCACGAATGACAATTATCCGAAAGTGTGATGACGCCGTGTCGGAGCGCATCGGGGCCGAGGACAGTCCCCTAGGTGGGGACTGATGAAACGATTAAGGGAGAAATACATGGGGAGAATTCGTCGCCTCACGACGGTGCTGGGAACTAGCGCGCTAATTCTTGGCACTTTGACTGTGAGTGTGGCCTCGACAACGGTGTCGGCTTCTGCCGCGTCGAAGTTCAAGGCCTGCGTCGTTACTGACACTGGTGGTATCAATGACAAATCGTTCAACGCTTCGGCGTGGGCGGGAGCCCAAGCGGCAGCGAAGTCGGACACGAACATCGTGCCGTCGTACCTGTCGTCGGGATCGTCGAATGACTACACACCAAACATCAATACCTTCATTGGTGAGAAGTGCGGCATCATCATCACGGTCGGCTTCTTGATGGACCCCGCGACCGCCAAGGCCGCGAACGCCCACCGGAGCCAGAAGTTCGCGATCGTTGACGACGCACCTGTCGTCCACGCCGGAACTCACGTGTTGGCGCTCCAGTACGAGACGGACCAGGCCGGTTTCCTCGGTGGAATCCTCGCTGCGGGCATGTCCAAGACCGGCACCGTGGCCACCTACGGCGGCGAGAACTTCTCGGCCGTGACGCTCTATGAGAACGGCTTCGTTGCGGGTGTTAAGTACTACGACAAGACGTATCACAAGACCGTCAAGGTCCTCGGTTGGACCCCGCCAAAGACCGCGTGTTCGCTCGCGGCCTGCCCCGGCAAGGGTACGTTCGTTAACAGCTT
Organism: Acidimicrobiales bacterium; assembly: GCA_035532375.1. Taxonomy (GTDB): domain Bacteria; phylum Actinomycetota; class Acidimicrobiia; order Acidimicrobiales; family RAAP-2; genus RAAP-2. Next base: position 16,262 of record DATKRC010000056.1, on the reverse strand, counting down.
CACGAACGCCACCTTGGGTAAGACCATCACGTTGGGCGACTACTCCAATGGTGCCGACATCGTCTTCCCGGTCGCCGGTTCGGTGGGCCTCGGCTCAGTTGCCGCGGCCAAGCAAGACGGCGCTGGTCACTACGTGATGTGGGTCGACTCAAACGGCTGCGTCTCGGACGCCTCTGACTGCAAGTACTTCGTCGGCACCGTAGCCAAGGGTGTTGAGCCTTCGGTCGAAGCCGCGATTCTTTCCGCGGCTAAGGGTACGTTCAAGGCCGGCAGTTACGTCGGCACGTTGAAGAACAAGGGCACGGCCCTCGAGTACGGCGGCGTCGCTGTGTCAGCGAAGTTGAAGAGCGAAATCGCTACCGCCAAGGCCGGCATCATCGCCGGGACCATTTCGGTCAACCCGAACAAGTGGTAGAGCAGTAACGCTGTAACGCAACCTCCGCGACGCGGATCACTGCTTTGACGAAGACCCGGGTTCAGTGAACCCGGGTCTTCGTCATGACTACGATGAACATTCATGCGCTTGGAGCTCAGGGGGATAACCAAACGATTCGGTTCCCTCACGGCCAACGACAACATCAGCATCACCGTTGAACCCGGACAGATTCATTCACTGCTCGGCGAGAATGGTGCGGGCAAGTCAACACTGATGAACGTGCTTTTCGGACTGTTGCACCCCGACGAAGGCGAGATCGTCATCGATGGCGAAGTGATCAAATTCGCCGACTCCGGCGAAGCCGTGCGTCGCGGCATAGGGATGGTCCACCAGCACTTCATGTTGGTCCCGGTGTTCTCGGTCACCGAAAACGTCGTACTTGGATTTGAACCGACGAAATCCCTGAATCGGATCGATTACAAGAAGGCGACCGACGACATTCGACGGGTCTCCAAGGAGTTCAATCTCGAAGTCGATCCCGACGCCATCGTGGAGAACCTCTCCGTCGGTATTCAACAACGAGTGGAAATCCTGAAGGCGCTGAGTCACGACGCCGAACTGCTCATATTGGACGAACCTACGGCGGTTCTCACCCCCCAGGAAATCGAAGCCTTGATGGCGATCATGCGGTCCCTGGCCGCCTCCGGCAAGTCCATCTTGTTCATCACCCACAAGTTGAAGGAAGTTCGGGCGATCGCCGACGTCATCACCATCATTCGACATGGCAAGGTCGTCGGTACGGCTGAACCGACGGCCTCGGAGTCCGAACTGGCTTCCCTGATGGTCGGCCGAGAGGTCGAACTGTCCGTCCAGAAGGATGCCTACGCCCCGGGCCAGATCGTGTTTGAAATCCGCGACCTCGTCGTGCGCGACGATCGGGGACTCGCGGTCGTCGACGGCGTCTCGCTGGACGTCTACGCAGGAGAGATCCTCGCGCTGGCTGGCGTTCAAGGGAACGGCCAAACCGAGCTGGTCGAAGCGATTGCCGGAATGCGGCGAATCGAATCGGGCACTATCACGATGAACGGGCGCGACATCACCAACGAAACACCGCGCAATATCCTTGACGCCGGTCTCGGTCACATTCCCGAAGACCGCCAACGCGACGGACTGGTGATGACCTTGTCGGTGGCCGACAACCTAGTGCTCAACACTCCGCGTAGAGCGCCGTTCGCTAGTCACGGTACGCGCAATCTCGGCGCCGTCGCGCAGCACGCGGAACAGTTGGTGAAGGATTTCGACATCCGAACGACTTCAGTGAAGGAGCCCGTGAGTTCTCTATCGGGCGGCAATCAACAAAAGGTAATCGTGGCCCGCGAACTCTCACGCAATATTGACTTCCTGGTCGCCTCGCAGCCAACTCGCGGTCTTGACGTGGGCTCGATTGAATACGTGCATCGCCAAATCGTGATCCATCGAAATCGAGGGAACGGATCGTTGGTCGTCTCGTCGGAACTTGATGAGGTCTACGCCCTCGGCGACCGGATCGCCGTGATGTACGCGGGGAAAATCAGCGGCATAGTCGATCCTTCAACGAGTCGAGAAGACATCGGACTAATGATGGCTGGCACGACGGTCGGCGCCCTCAGTGACTGACGTCGCGACACGACGGCGATCTCTCGGGTCACTCTGGATGTCGCTGACGAGCCAGAATCCGGTCATCGTCACGATCCTCGCGCTCGTTCTCGGTTTTGTCGTGGGTGCCTTCATCATCATCTTCACGACGGCGACAATCCTTGACGCCTTTCGCGGATTCTTCAATAGCTGGGGCGCACCCGGACACGCGTTCAAAATCACGTTCGATTATGTCGGCGCCGCGTACCGCGACATGTTCACGGGATCGGTCATCGATCCAGCCGGCTTCTGGCACTCGCTCACGACGGGCAAGGGCTGGGACAACACCTTGACTCCTATTTCTGAGACCCTGACCTACGCGACGCCGCTCGTCATCGTCAGTATCGCCGTAGGTATCTCGTTCCAAACGGGCCTCTTCAATATCGGCGGCAACGGACAGGCTGTCTTAGGGGGCATCGCCGGCGCGGTCATCGGATCGATGATCAAGCTGCCAATGATCATCCACCTACCGCTGACCTTGATCGCGGGGATCCTCGGCGGGGCGCTCGCGGGAGCCCTTCCTGGGGTGTTGAAGGCGTATACCGGCGCGCACGAGGTCATCGTCACCATCATGGAGAACTACGTCATCTATGCCTTCTTGCTCTACGTGGTCCTTTCGACTCCCTATCAACAACCGGGTCAGGCCAATGACATCGGCCGATCGGTTCATTCGTCGGCGCAACTCCCTCCCATCTTCGGTGAAGCGTCCGGGCTACGAGTGAGCTACGGAATCTTTATCGCGGCGGGAGTAGTCGTGTTCGCCTGGTGGTTCCTGGAGCGTTCGTCTCTCGGTTTCGATTTCCGAGTCACTGGAGCCAGTCCCTCGGCGGCCAAGGCTTCCGGAATTAGTCCGCGTGCCGTCGTCATCCTCGTGTTCTTGATTTCGGGCGGACTCGCCGGTCTGGCGGGCATCGTGCAAGTGGTGAGCACCACGCACTACGTCGACGGAACATTCCTCATTGGCGACGCGGGCATCGGGTTCACGGCGATCACCGTTGCCCTGCTCGGTCGCAATAAGCCGGTCGGCATACTTTGGGCGGCACTTCTCTTTGGCGCGCTCGGCGTCGGAGGACGAGCGATGCAGGCCGCCACCGGCATCCCCTTCGATCTGGCCACGGTGATCCAGTCAATCGTCGTGCTCTTTGTCGCGACTCCCGTGCTGGTGAAAGAGATCTTCCGCCTGCGCGCAGGTAAGACCCAGGCACTGCAACTCGGCACGCAAGGGTGGGGCTGATGACCATCGCCGAGGCACCCACCAACTCCGTCCCGAAGATCGCGATCCACAACACCCGCACGAAGGTCATCGGCGGCATCATGATTGTGCTCGCCCTCTTCGTGATCTTCGTGTTCGCCTTCGGAAGCTCGCCGGGCGCGCACTCCCAATTGACCTTTGACCCGGTCAACACAACCAACGCGCCCATTCGACTTGGAACCCTCACCGTCCTCACGAGGTGGTGCAACTTAATCCTCGGTCTGGCCATGTTGGGACTCGGAATCGAGGTCTTCTGGCGTCAGCCGAGGCGCGGCGTGATGGCTCGTTTCGGTAGCGTCGCGGTGCTCATGTTGTTGGCGCTTCTATTCTGGGCGGTCCGCACACCAGGGCCGTCGCAGATTTCATACGTCAACTTGACATCAATTCTTGTCGGTAGCTCTGAAGTAGTGATGGTGCTGATCTACGGCGCCTTATCGGGTGTGATGTGCGAACGCTCCGGCGTTGTCAATATCGCGATCGAAGGACAGTTCATCGCGGGCGCGTTCATCGGCACCATCGTGGCGTCCGAAACCAGTAATTTTTTCTTCGCGGCGATTGTTGGCGCGATCGCCGGCGGCCTCATTGGTCTCTTACTCGCGTTCTTTGCGGTGCGCTATCTGGTCGATCAAATAATCGTCGGTATCGTGATCGTGACCGGGATCAGTTTCTTCTCGGCGTACCTCAATCAGCAGGTCTTCACGCCGTACCCCAACCTCAACACCGGCAATATCGCACCGAGCCTCCCGATTCCGCTGCTCTACAAGATCCCGATTATCGGACCGCTGTTCTTCAACCAGTCCGGATTCTTCTACTGCATGATCATCTTTGTCTGTCTCGTCAGCTTCGCACTCTTCAAGACGCGCTACGGGCTGCACGTGCGCGCCGTCGGCGAACACCCCGACGCCGCGGCGACCGTCGGCATCAATGTGGCTCGCGTTCGCTACATCAACGTCGCCCTCGGTGGCGCCGTCGCGGGCATCGGCGGCGTTGCGTTCATGGCCTCACAGGGCCAGTTCCTGCCGGACTACACCTCGGGATTTGGCTACATCGCCCTGGCCGCCATGATCTTCGGTCGCTGGCGTCCCTCTGGCGCGGTCGTGGCGTCGATCATCTTCGGTATGGGGGTCTATCTCGCCGCCAACCTTCAGGAATTCTCAGTACCGATCTCGGGTGAAATCCTCCAGATGTTCCCGTACCTCATCACGATTGCCGTGGTCGCCGGTCTCATTGGTCGGGTTCGCCCGCCGGCTGCCGACGGTATGCCCTATATTCGCGATTGACCACGCGAACCGAGTCCTCTGACCACGACCGACGCGGCCGACATCGCCGCTGTGAGTGCCTCGTCGATCGAGCCGTCGCGCAACCGCACCGCCAGATACGCCCCGGTAGAGGCGTCCCCGGCGCCTGTCGTATCGATCACTTGGTCACTCTGCGATTCCACGTGGTGATCGATACCATTGGAATGAGCCCACGCCCCGCGGTCGCCGCCAGTGATCACGACTTCGTTGAAGTCGTGCGCCAATCGATGGATCGCCAAGGTCACATCCTCACTTTCGCTCAATGTGAGGGCCTCTTCTTCGTTGGCGAAGAGCGTGTGTACGCCAACCGCAGCCTTCATGAATGCTTTGGGCGTCATTTCGATGAGAGGTGCCACGGAAGAGACGTCGATCGATGTCGTGCGCCCGAGTGCGATCGCTCGAGCAACGGCGCCCCGTCCGACGTCGGTGATTCGCGGGTCCAAGAGGGTGTAACCGGAAACGTGAAGATGATCAAACGGCTGAGCAAGCTGTTGAAGAACATGCGAGATCCCGAGCGCTGAATTCGCACCCCGGTCAGTCATCATCGCGCGCTGTCCGTCGGCATCGACCAACGCGACCACCACGCCGGTGGCTTCAGCTACACGTTCGAGAGCGACGTCGATTCCGACGTCATTGAGAGTGTCCTCGAATTGTTGCGCTGCGAGATCGTCGCCACACGCTCCGACGTAGGTCACATGATGTCCCGCTCGGGCGAGCACTTCGGCCATATTGGCGGCGGCGCCCCCTCGGCTAAGTCGCACTCGTGACGGCGTATCGCTGGTCGGCGCAATTGCGACGTCGGGCTTGACGATCACGTCCAGCATCACGTCGCCGATCACGACGACGTGGCGAACGATCACACCCGCGCCTTGGCGATCGCCGCGCTAATTCTGCCCGCCAGTCTCGCGTTCGCCACCACTAATTGGCGATTCACTTCGACGCTGACCCCCGCGGTGTAGCGAGCGAATTCTGCCAGCAATACTGGCGTCACTTCCTTGCCGCTCACTCCGAGCATTTGAGCCTTCTCGAGGGCACTGGAGAGTGCTCGATCGTGCAACTCCACCGAGAGTTCGCTCTTTGGGTCAATCGGATTGGCGACGAAGAAGCCGGTCGAGGACAGTTCGCAGTGAGCGAGAAACGCCGCCGCGACCTCCGTCTCGTCCGAGAGATTCCAATCAAGCGCGAACCCACTCTCGCTTTGATAGAACCCGGGAAACCTATCCGTTCGAAAACCGACGACCGGCACACCCAACGTGTCCAGACGTTCGAGCGTCGCGCCAATATCCAGAATCGACTTGACGCCGGACGCCACGACCAGAACTTGGTTACGCGAAAGTGCGGTGAGGTCGGCCGACTCATCGAAGCTGTCTCGTACGTCTCGATGAACACCACCTAGTCCGCCGGTCGCCATGACATCAATGCCCACCCGGCTCGCGACACTGATGGTGCCGGCAACGGTCGTTGCGCCGTCACCGTGACTGGCTACTGCGACGCTCAAGTCGCGCGCCGAAAGCTTCGAGGAGTGTCGATCCGGATCGGCCAGAGCGCGCAGTTCTTTCGCACTGAGACCGACGATGACACGGCCATCGAGCACGCCGATTGTCGCTGGTACCGAACCGCCTTCGCGAACCGCCGCTTCGCACTCTTGGGCGACTTCAAGGTTCACTGGGGCGGGCAGACCCTGGACGACGATCGTGGTCTCGAGTGCAACGACGTTACGGCCCTTTCGAAGCGTCTCGGCGACTTCGTCGTTGATCACGACCGAGGAATATCGAAAGTTAGTCACGCAAGCCGAAGTGTAACGTCATGTCGTGAATTCATCGACCGAGATTCCGTGGAATGAACTGCGTGAACAGGCCCGTCACGCCACGACGACGTCGTACGCGCCGTACTCGCATGTCAGAGTGGGCGCCTGCGCCATCACCACCGACGGCCGATTCGTCGTGGGGGCCAACGTCGAGAACGCGAGCTACGGACTCACCCTGTGTGCCGAGTGTTCATTGATAAGTGATTTGGCACGCGTCGGCGGCGGTCGTCTTCGCGCAGCTTCGATCGTCGCGGGCGATGGCGAGCCCATGGCGCCCTGCGGCCGGTGTCGTCAACTGCTCTACGAGCACGGCGGCAATGAGCTCTTGATCGACGCCGGCGAGGGCAACGACGCGACACCGCTTTCGAAACTCCTTCCCGAAGCCTTCGGCCCGGAGGATCTTGGAAGCCGGAGAAGTGAGTGAGATACTTCTCGGCCGTTGACATCATCGCCACCAAACGTGACGACGGAGTACTGAGCGACGAAGCGATCACGTGGATCCTTGACGCCTACGCGAAGGGCGAAGTGGCCGAAGAACAGATGTCGGCATTGTTGATGGCGATCTTCTTTAACGGACTCGGCGACCGGGAACTCAATACCTGGACCGACCGCATGATCGAGTCAGGGGAAAGGCTCGACCTAGGCGGACTCGCTCGTCCGACGGTCGACAAGCATTCCACCGGCGGTGTGGGCGACAAGATCTCACTGATCCTCGCGCCGCTGGTGGCGGCGTGCGGCGCTGCGGTACCGCAGCTCTCCGGTCGCGGACTCGGTCATACCGGAGGAACGCTCGACAAGCTCGAGTCGATCCCCGGATGGCGCGCGTTTCTCTCCAATGACGAAATCCGCGAACAGCTCGACGCGGTCGGGGCCGTCATCTGCGCCGCGGGTCAAGGACTCGCCCCGGTCGATCGCAAGTTGTATGCGCTGCGCGACGTGACCGCGACGGTCGCGTCGATCCCACTCATCTCGTCATCGATCATGTCGAAGAAGATCGCAGAGGGTACCCAGGCGTTGGTACTCGACGTCAAAGTCGGGCGAGGCGCGTTCATGAAAGACGTCGATCAAGCCCGCGAGCTCGCGTCGGCCATGGTCGGTCTGGGCCTTAGCCACGACGTTGCCACCGTGGCCGAACTCACCTCGATGAACGCGCCGCTCGGACGTGCGGTGGGTAACGCGCTCGAAGTGAACGAGTCGGTCGATGTACTCCAAGGAAAGGGTCCGAGTGACGTTCGAGAGTTGACGTTGGCCCTCGCTCGTTCCATGGTCGAACTCGTGGGCATCGATGTCGATCCGGAGACAAAGCTCGATGACGGATCGGGCTACGAGGTCTACCAGCGGATGATTCGCGCGCAAGGCGGCAACCCCGACGCCGTGCTGCCGATGGCCGCGTATCGCGACGAGGTTCTAAGTGTCGAAGACGGTTTCGTTCACTCAATCGACGCGTTGGAAGTCGGTCTCGCCGCGTGGCGACTCGGCGCTGGACGGGCTCGTAAGGAGGACGCGGTGAGTGCGGCGGCCGGCGTCGTGTGTCTGGTACGTGAAGGCGACGCGATCATCAAGGGCCAGCCGATGTTCGAATTGCACGCCGACGATGAGACGCATCTTCAGCAGGGGCGCGACGCAATCGCAAATGCAGTCGTCGTAAGTGAACGTAGGGTGAACGCCGAACCGTTGCTGCTGGAACGTATCACCAACTAAGACACAGCCCTGTTGAGTATCCTCTCCTCATGGCAGTTGCTCTCACGCGTGACCTGATTCAACGAGCACCGAAGGTTTTGTTGCACGACCATCTCGACGGTGGACTTCGACCGACGACAGTCCTGGAACTCGCTCGCGAATCGCACTACAGCGGCCTGCCGACCAGCGACCCCGACAAGTTGCGTCGATGGTTCATCGCTGACACGCCGGGCAGTGACCTCGTGCGATACCTCGAAGGATTCACGCACACGATCGCCGTGATGCAGACGAAGGATCACCTCGAGCGAGTCGCCTTCGAGGCGGCGCTCGACCTCGCCCGAGACGGGGTGGTCTACGCGGAGGTCCGCTTCGCCCCTGAACAACACCTGGAACAGGGATTGACGTTGCACGAAGTGGTCGAGGCCGTGTTGGCCGGCTTCACGCACGCCATGCACGACGCCGCGCTCGAGGGTCACACCATCATCGTTCGCGCGATTCTTTCGGCGATGCGCCAGGCAAATCTCAGTGAGACGATCGCCGAGTTGGCCGTCGAGTTCCGCGACCGCGGCGTCTGCGGTTTCGACATCGCGGGTCCGGAAGATGGTTTCCCGCCGACTCATCATTTGCGAGCATTTCACTTGGTACAGCGCGAGGACTTTCACATGACCATCCACGCCGGCGAAGCCTTCGGCCTCCCGTCGATCTGGGAGGCCGTGCAATTCTGCAACGCCGAACGTCTCGGTCATGGCGTGCGAATCGCCGACGACATCATCGAGAAGGATGGCGAGTACCACCTGGGCCGACTGGCCAACTTCGTTCGAGACCGCCGAATCCCTCTCGAAGTCTGCCCCACCTCGAACGTGCACACGGGCGCCGCGGCGTCGATTGCCACGCACCCTATCGAGCTATTTCGCAAACTCCGCTTTCGCGTGACGCTCAACACCGACAACCGACTGATGAGCGGCATCTCGATGGCCAGTGAGTTCGCAACCTGCGCGGAGACTTTCGATTGGACGCTCGCCGACATGGAGTGGTTGACACTCAATGCCGCAAAGAGTGCGTTCTTCGAATTCGATCAGCGCCTCGACATGATCAATACGGTGATCAAACCTGGCTACGCGGCGTTGCGCCTAGAGGCGCAGTAGCGATTGCAGATCTGCACGCACGGCGTCGACTTGTGCCGCGCCGCGACGACGCTGCTCTTCGAGTGAGGTCGCGTTAGAAGGTGGCGACGTGATCTCGATGTACGCCTTCAACTTCGGTTCGGTCCCCGATGGTCGCACCACGACCCGGCCGGACTCACCAAGTTGGAGGAGCACTCCGTCGGTCGAGCCGAGCCCCTCGTATCCGAGGTTGAGGTCGAAGTGCTCGCTGACGGCGATGCCACCGAGCGAGGCCGGGGGCCGCTCACGAATCGACTGGACGGATTCGTTGATGGCGCTGAGACCCGTAGGTCCTTCGGCCCGCAACGAGAGTTGGAATATTGAGTGGACGCCGTAACGCGTCTCAATCTCATCGAGCCGGTCCATCAACGTCTGACCCTGCCGACCAAGTTCGTCACAGAGTTGAGCGAGCGCCAGTCCCGCCGACAGGCCGTCCTTATCGGCGACCTCGGGATCGACCGCGAAGCCGAGCGCCTCTTCGTAACCGAAGCGAAGGACGTCGTCCCCCGCCGCGCGCGCCAGCCATTTGAAACCGGTGAGCGTCATGACAAAGCGCACCCCGGCGTCGCGCGCCATCTTGCGCAACAGCGTGGATGACACGATCGTGGTCGCCACGACGTCACGGGGGTCGCTCATGGTGGGCAACATCGACGACGCCAGCAGCCAGCCGATCTGGTCGCCGCGCAACACGTGCCAGACTTCGCCGTCACGCGCGGCCGCGCCCAGACGATCGGCGTCCGGATCATTCGCGATCACCAGTCGAGAGGACACTTCGTCGGCGTGGGCCATCGCGAGATCGAGGGCGCCAGGCTCTTCCGGATTGGGAAACGGAAGCGTCGGAAACGCGCTATCCGGTTCAAACTGCTTGGCAACGGGCGTCACGGAGCTGTAGCCCGCCCGAGAAAAGAGCTCCATCATCGTGGCGCCGCCCACTCCATGGAGCGGGGTATAGGTGATCGCTAGTTCGCTTCCGCCGGGAACGCCAAAACGGTGCGTGAAATGAGCGCGGTACTCCTCCAGGAGATCTTTCGAGATCCATTCGTGCTGGGCGCTGGTGCGCTCGCCCAGCTTCGGAGTCGTCGCCTCGTTCGCGAGTCGCTCGACAATCTCGTCGTGGGGAGGGATTATCTGCGAGCCGTCCTCCGAGTACAGCTTGTAGCCATTGTCCTGGGGTGGGTTGTGGCTCGCCGTCACCATGATGCCCGCCGCGGCGCCGATCTTCTTCACGCAGTAGGCGACGAGCGGGGTGGGCAAGGGCTCCGGCATTTCGTACACCTTGACGCCCGCCCCTAGTAGCACGCCAACCACTTCGTCGTTGAACGACTCCGAGCCGCGTCGGGCGTCTCGTCCCACCACCACGCCCCGGTTGGCGTCGACGCCGATCTCGTGCAACCAGGCAATCACGCCTTGGGTCGCTCGACGAACCGTGTAGCGATTCATCCCCGCTGGCCCGGCCATCACCGGTCCGCGCAGTCCGGCGGTGCCAAAGGTCAGCGGCGCATCAAAGCGGCGATGGAGCTCTTCTTCGTCGCCGTTATCCACCAACCCTTGCAGCGTGGCCCGGTCTTCGACGTCGGGGTCACCTTCGATCCAACTGATCACACGATCGTGCAGCGACTCGTTCACAGGACGGGAACGACGCGAGTCAACAACGTGCCCAGCGACGCGGCGGCCGACTGACCGGCCTCAAGGACCTCGAGGTGATTCAAATGAGCCGACGTGATGCCAGCTGCGGGATTCGACACCAGGCTGAGTCCGAGGACCTCGGCACCCAAGTGGCGCGCCGCGATGGCCTCGAGCACCGTGGACATTCCCACCAACGTCGCGCCCATCTTTCGAACCATCCTTATTTCGGCCGGCGTCTCGTAGTGCGGTCCTCGAAATCCGGCGTAGACACCTTCGACCATGTCGGGCTCGGACTTCTTCACCGCGGCGCGAAGTCGGGCGCTGTAGAGATCGGTGAGGTCAACGAATCGCGAGGCGTACCCTTTTGGCGGGGCGGCACCTTCCAATGGCGAGGTCGCCGTCAGGTTGAGGTGGTCACGAATGATGACGACCGTGCCGGGCTTCCAGTTCGGATCGATGCCGCCGGCCGCGTTCGTCAGGACGACTTTGGTCGCTCCCGCCGCGATGACCGTGCGAATTGGGTGTACCACTTGGTCGGCGGAGTTGCCCTCGTAGAGATGGACTCGTCCGGCGACGAGAGCGATGCGTCGGTCCCCGATCGTCAACGAGAGGATCTGGCCGTTGTGGCCGGCCACGGTGGGCGTGACGAATCCGCTGAGCGACGACGTGGAGAGCACGTTGGTCGGTGTGCCGAGTGCGACGGCACCCTCGCGCCAACCCGATCCCAACACGATCGCGAGGTCGTAGCTGTCGTAGCCGCTTGCGTCGCGCAGTTCATCGGCGGCACGTCGGGCGAGCTTGTACGGATTAGCCATCTACTGACCGATCGTGTGCCACACCGTTGACGTCTCGACGAAGGCACGTAGGCGTCGAAGCGACGATTCATGTTCTTTCTGGTGGGGGCGATAGATCCGCTTGATGGAGCCAGCTGCTAGTGCGGCCATCTCGTCGGCGACCTCGGGTGCGAGTCCCGAGAGATCGAGTCCATCAACGTCTTCGTGAGCGGTGAGCACCGGGGCCAATTCACCCGTGATGCCGGTCACGATGTTCAAAACACCCGCCGGGAAATCCGAGGACGACGTCATCTCGCCCAACAAGACGGCCGGTGTGGGACGAGTCTCACTGGCCAGAGCGACCACCGCGTTGCCGACGCAGATCGGCGCGAGGACGGCGTCGACGAAACCCAGGAGTGACGACTCTTGGACACAGATCACACCGACGACACCGCTGGGCACGGGAATTGAGAAGTTGAAGAATGGTCCGGCGACCGGGTTGGTGCCGCCGAGCACCTGCGCGATCTTGTCGGTCCATCCGGCGTACCAGACCATGCGGTCGATCGAGGCCGAGACCGTCTTTTGACTCGTCCGCGCGTTCACTCCCTCGGCGAGCGCGACGTGCTCGGCGAGCTCGTCGCGGCGCGACTCGGCCATTTCGGCCAGTCGGTAAATGACCTGGCCCCGGTTATAGGCCGTGGCGTTCCACCACTTAGCCTGAGCCGAACGCGCGGCCGTGACGGCGTCTCGGATGTCCTTTCGAGAGCCCTGGGCGACGTTGGCGAGGAAGTCACCTTTGGCCGAATTGACCTCGTAGCTACGGCCCGATTCGGAGCGGGGAAAGGCGCCGTTGATGAGGAGCTTGTAGGTCTTTCGAACATCCAGGCGATCAGACATTGAGATACGCCTCCAGCCCGTGTCGTCCACCCTCGCGACCGAAGCCTGATTCGCGCATTCCGCCGAATGGACTCGTCGGGTCGAAGCGGTTGTACGTGTTGGCCCAGATGACCCCGGCGCGAAGACGTTCGGCGACCCACAGCGTGCGACTTCCCTTTTCGCTCCACACGCCGCAGGCCAGACCGTAGTTCGTGTTGTTCGCCTTGGCGACGGCCTCTTCGGGTGTGCGGAAAGTGAGCACGGAGAGCACCGGACCAAAGATCTCCTCGCGCGCGATGCGGTGCGACTGGGCCACGTCGGCAAAGACCGTCGGGGCGAACCAGTAACCCTTTTGCGGCAACTCACAGGAACTGGTGTAACGGGTAGCGCCTTCGCTCACGCCAAAGTCCGTGAGCTCACGTATGCGGAGCAACTGCGCCGCGGAGTTGATCGCGCCCACGTCCGTGTTCTTGTCGAGGGGATCGCCCACGCGGAGTTGTTCGACGCGACGCACTAGTCGGCGAAGCACCTCGTCGGCCACTGATTCCTGCACCAAGAGACGCGATCCGGCGCAGCACACGTGGCCCTGGTTGAAGAAGATGCCGTCAATGATCCCCTCGATCATTTCGTCAATCGGGGCGTCGTCAAAGACGATGTTGGCCCCCTTGCCACCAAGCTCAAGCGTCAGGTGCTTGTGACTGGCCGCGGTTCGCTGTTGAATCATCCGTCCGACTTCGGTCGAACCGGTGAACGCGATCTTGTCGACGTCACCGTGATCGACCAGCGCCGCGCCCGTCGAACCGTCCCCGGTGATTATGTTGACGACGCCGGGCGGCAATTCAGCCTGTTCGAGGATCTCGGCCAGCACGAGCGCGCTGAGCGGCGTGGTCTCGGCTGGCTTCAGCACGCACGTGTTGCCCGCGGCGAGCGCCGGGGCCAGCTTCCACGCGGCCATCAAGAGCGGGAAGTTCCAAGGAATGATCTGTCCGGCGACACCCAATGGCGCGGGGTTAACGCCGAATCCAGCGTGGTCGAGCTTGTCGGCCCAGCCGGCGTAATAAAAGAAGTGAGCCGCCGCCAAGGGAATATCGACGTCGCGTGATTCGCGAATGGGCTTTCCATTGTCGAGGGTCTCGACGACCGCCAACTCGCGCGAACGCTCCTGGATCAAGCGTGCGATGCGAAAGAGATACTTCGAGCGCTGGGCGCCGGTCGTCTTGGACCAGACCTTGTCGTACGCGCGGCGCGCTGACGTAACTGCCCGATCGACGTCAACGGCGTTCGCCTGAGCGACCATCGACAGTTGCTCCTCGTTGGCCGGATTGACGGAGGCGAACTGCGAACCGCCTTCCGCTTCTGCGAATTTTCCGTCGATGAAGAGTCCGTAACTCGGCTTCACTTTGGCGATGGCGGCCGATTCCGGCGCGGGGTCGTATTCCAGTGATCCCAACTGCGAATTGGCGAGCTGTCGGTCGCTCACGCTAGTCCAAGCTGAATTCGTCGGCTCGGACGTAGGCACCACGCTGCTGCTTGAGGCGCTGCATCAAGAGATCGTTCAAGAGCGAGGATGCGCCAAATCGGAAAAGGTCAGGTGTGAGCCACGTCGAGCCGACGGTCTCGTTCACCAAGACGAGGTAGCGAATCGCGTCCTTCGTCGTTCGTATGCCCCCGGCGACCTTCACCCCAACCGTGCGACCCGCGGTTTCTGCGAAGTCCCGGACCGCTTCGAGCATGACCAGAGCGACCGGCAGTGTGGCATTCATGGTCACCTTGCCGGTGGAGGTCTTGATGAAGTCGGCACCTCCGAGCATCGCGATCCAACTCGCGCGACGGACGTTGTCGTAGGTGACCAACTCCCCCGTCTCGAGGATCACCTTGAGGTGCGCGTCGCCACAGGCCTCCTTCACCGCCACGACTTCGTCGAAGACCTGACCGATTCGACCGGAAAGAAATGCACCGCGGTCGATGACCATGTCGACTTCGTCGGCTCCAGCACTGACCGCCTCGCGAACATCCATCAACTTCACGCCTAGTGACGCTCGGCCCGAAGGGAATGACGTCGCCACTGAGGCGACGGCCACGGGCGAAGCGCCCAATACGGAGCGGGCGTGCGCCACGAGGTCGGGATAGACGCACACGGCCGCGACCGAAGGGACCGTGAGGTCACGCGGATCCGGTCGCATGGCTTTGGTGCACAGCGACGTCACTCGACCGGGCGTGTCCGCTCCTTCCAGCGTCGTGAGATCGACCATGGAGATCGCCATTTCTATGGCGGCCAATTTGGTGGACTTCTTTATCGACCGCGTCGAGAGCTTCGCCGCGCGGGCTTCCGCCCCGACGCCGTCGACCCCGGAAAGACTCGCGATCAGCGCTTTTAGCTGGGCTTCGGATTCGATATTCGGGACCGCGAGAGTGGAGGCGATGTGCACGGTTCGGTCCTGGTCGGTGACCAGACGTAGCGGGGCGGTACTCACTTGGTCAACGCTACCAACGCCACGCATCGTTATTTCACCCGAACGAGGTTCAGTGAAAACGCGGTAGTTCGTTCGCTTCAAGACGTTGACGAAGTGAAGGCGCGGCGGCGTCTTTCGCACTCAGGATCGCCTCGCCGCTGAGCGGCCAGGGAACCTTGATCTCTTCATCGAACGGATGGATTTCCAGCTCGACCGCCGCGTTGAACGGCGACGAGAGTAAGTAGGTCAAGGCGCCTATTTCGCTCGTGACACAAAAACCGTGCGCCACACCCACCGGGACGTAGACCGAACGCTCTTCTTCGGCTGCGAGATGGACCACTTCGCAGTGCCCGAACGTCGGTGATCCGACACGAATGTCGACGATGATGTCATCCAACTCACCGTTGGCGCATGTGACGACCTTGGCTTGACCTTCCGGAGCCATCGAATAGTGCAGTCCGCGCACGACATTCCTTTTGGAGACCGAGAGGTTGGCTTGGCGAGCGTGAAACTCAACACCGGCCTCTTTGAAGTCTTCGTCCTTGAACCACTCTCGGAACGAACCACGGTCATCGCCCTTCACCGGGGATTCCAGGACGAAGGTTCCGGGAATGGAGAGTTCGATCAGCTTCATGGTTCATCCTTCAATGGTCGCCACCACGCCTCATTGTCGTGATACCACTTCACGGTGTAAGCGAGGCCATCGTCGAAACTCATCTGCGGTTCGTAACCGAGTTCGTTCTTGATCTTGGACCAGTCGACCGAGTACCGACGGTCGTGACCGAGACGGTCCGTCGTCGGTTCGATCATCGAGTCGCTGTAGCCGCAGAGGTCCAGGAGCCGCGTCGTCAGCTCTTCATTGGTGAGCTCGGTACCGCCGCCGATGTTGTAGATCTCGCCGGCGCGACCGCGCTCTAAGACGGCGAGGATCCCGCGACAGTGGTCGTCCACGAAGAGCCAGTCGCGAACGTTGAGGCCGTCGCCATAGAGAGGAACCTTGACGCCGTCAAAGAGGTTGGTGACGAACAGCGGAATGACTTTCTCGGGGAACTGACGCGGTCCGTAGTTGTTCGAACAACGCGTCACCATGACCGGGATGCCGTAGGTCCGGTGGTAGGCCAAGGCCGCGAGGTCCGAGCCGGCCTTGCTCGAGGAGTACGGCGAGTTGGGCTCCAAGATGTGGTCCTCACGCCACGAACCTTCACCGATCGAACCGTAGACCTCGTCGGTCGAGACGTGCACGAATCGCTGGACGTCGTTCTCGCGCGCACTCTCGAGCAGTTG
>DATKRC010000055.1:0-5174 GCA_035532375.1 Acidimicrobiales bacterium | reverse complement strand
CGACCCGGCCCCAATGCCGCCGAGAACGGTTACCTCCCCGGTTGTTGGTGCAGTGAGTCCGACCGCGCAGTGGAGCAGGGTCGTCTTGCCCGCTCCGTTCGAGCCGACGAGGGCGACGATATGCCCTTCGGGTACCGCGAGGGTGCAGTCGCGAAGCGCCCAAGTGCCTCGATAGGACACACCGAGCCCGAAGCTCTCGACGACGTTCACGCTGCTCCCCCCGTCGCGCCCGACGCGACGCGACTCTGGCGCGACGTCTGTCGGTGCTCGTCGGGCCGTTTACGAAAATCCCCTAACGCGCTCGTGAACAGTGCGACGATCCCATCCTCATCAAGGCCGGCCGCTGCGGCCTCGCGCAGCCATCCCGTGACGAGGCTGCGACGAAGCGTCGTCAGTTCACTGAGCCCCACCGTTTCCGGTGCCGCCTCCACGAAGGTACCGAGACCCGGACGCGCCCCGATGAGGCCTTTCTGCTCGAGATCCCGATACGCCTTAAGCACCGTGTTGGGATTAATGGACAGGGAAGTGACGACATCTCTAATGCGAGGGAGTTGGTCGCCCCGACGCAGGTAGCCGAGCCGGATTGCGTTCTCTACCTGTTGGACAAGTTGGAGATAGGTGGGAACGCCCGAGCGCGGGTCCAGCCGAAAAACGATGGAGGAACCGGACTCCGTCTCTTCGGACAAGTTGTTATCTTTATCTATCATCATAGTTAAAGTGTAGCAGGGCTGGATACAGGTGACGAGCACAATGGGTTTGAGGAATCCACACTCCACCATGATCCGCTGCACCAGTTCCAGGAATCGCGAGTTTTGATTTTTAAGGGTTTCCGGCTCTTTCGATCGTCACATCCGCCAGGGTCGGGGACCCGACGCTTCAGGTCTAATATCGAGCCGTATCGCGTGAAGTTCTTGTGGTAAATCGACCGCGGTGGTGGCTCTCTTCTAGTGATGGCCGGATCAATGTCTACTCAACCACCCTCATCGAAGGAACCAGCCGCGGGCGGTTCTCTTGACACCGATAGGCAGTTCGCAGACTTTGTCGCAACCCACGAGGAGCACCTTCGTCGGGCGTTCGTTGCTGCCTACGGCGGCGACCGGGGTCGTGAGGCGACCGCCGAAGCGCTGGCCTACGCGTGGGAGAACTGGACCCGGGTCGCGCAGATGACCAACGCACCGGGATACCTCTATCGGGTGGGCCAGAGCCGCACCCGCCACAAGCGCCTGGCCGTGTCCTTCGCGCCACCGCCGCACGGGGAATCGATCTTTGAACCGAAGTTGATCCCCGCTTTGAAGGAGCTCACCGTGAACCAGCGCACCGCGGTGGTCTTGGTGCACGGCTACGGGTGGACGCTTCGCGAGGTCGGTGAACTCACCGGCGTCAAAGTCACCACGGTGCAGAACCACTTGAACCGAGGGTTGGCCAAATTGCGTCGAGAACTGAATGGAGCTACTGAATGAACGACCTTGACCTTTCCCACGAACTGCGCTCCACGGTCGAGCGCTCGGCCACGCCTGTGACCGCTGTCGAGGCTCGACTTCGGGCCAACACGTCAATGCACCAAAGTACTGATGTACGGACCTGGGCGACTTGGGTTCCGCGCACGCCGAGTCTCGTTGGTGCTGCCAGCCTCCTGGTCGTCGTCGCTGTTTTGATCGCGGTCGTTGGCCTGCGTGGATCGCCCAACGGGCCTACCTCGAAGATTGCAGTTACCCTCATGGCGAGTTCGAGCGACTCATTTCCGACCCCACCGCGAGACGAAGTCTCGTCCAGTGGGTCTGGGTGGGCTCTCACGACCAAGGGGTTGGAGATCACCTCCAACGGCGGTGCCTCGTTCGCTCTCATCAACACTCCAGTCCCGGTTGCGACGATTGGTGATGTCGCGGTGGGCGCCAGTTCGATCGTGCTCGCCGGATGGAAGGACTTCGCTCCGTGGGTGCAATACTCCAGCGACAACGGTGCGACGTGGGCCAGCGCGACATTGCCAGCGGGATCTGGCAATGCCGGTGGGGTGCGACTGGTGAGCGAGAATGGAACTGTGGTGGGGATGATGGTGACCGACGTCACGTCTTCAAACTTCTCCGCCGGCGAGTGGTACGCCACGTCCGATGGTGGACGGACCTGGACGTACGATGCCGCGCCTTCGGGAGGGACGGTGACTTCCTCCAACGGGAAGCTATGGCTTGTCGGAGGTCCTCAGTCCAACCTTCTCTACAAGAGCACCGACGCAGGCTCATCATGGTCGAAGGTGTCGATCCCTCAGGCGGCGATCGCTGACGGCGCGGCTCTTACGGTGCCCGGTGCTCTGAGCAACGGCGACGTCGTTCTGGTTGCGGTGACGCCCTCGTCGAACTCCGGGTCCACCTTCGGGCTCGTCGTCTATCTATCGGGCGGCCAAGGGGCAACCTGGAATCTCAAAGCCAGCACCTCGTATCCCGGATTGATCGGCTCAGGGGTCACGGCCATTTCTGCGATTTCATCAAACGTGGTGTGGATTGGCACGCCGAGTGGCACGCCGCGCCTCTTGCGCTACACCGATGGTGGCGGGTTGAAGCCGACCAACGGCATCGGTCTGTATCAAGAAGGCGCAGTAGTTGAGGTGGGTGCCCTCAGTGGCTCCTCGGCCTGGGCCACGGTGCAGAACGGCGCATGCCCGTCAGGCAAGTCGTCGTGCATGGAGGTTGGTTCGCTGTTAACGACCTCTGACGATGGTCAGACTTGGTCGCATGTCAACCTGACGCCTGCCCCTACTTCCTGACCAATCCCCCGTCACTTGACGTGAATAGAAGTTACGCCCCAGAGGTACACGTAGCGGATTGTTCAATTATCGACACCTCACCTCTACGTCGCTGGCGCGACGACTTATTCTTTCGCTGCAAGCAAATTGAAAGCGGCGAACGCTAAATCGGCGTCGCCGGGTGAAAATTGAAGCCACGCATTGTGGTTTCTCTCCAGCATTTCTTTTCGGCGTCCAAGTACCTTTCGATCTCCCATTGTTAAATCCACTTTCATCGCATTGACATCCGTTACGAGTGACAACAACTGGACAAGATCTTCACGTTGGCTCTCAGGAACGTCGTCAACGTCAACGCTTGCAGCCTTGACCACGATTGCACCAAGCAAATTGGGCCTCGGAATCCATCCGGAGCGACCATCGATTTCGACTGGCAATAACTCTGTTCTGTTCAAAGCCTGCGTCCCTCCCGGAACTGCCACCGTGTGTTCTCCTCTCGGCGGACGAGTTCGTAAGGAGCGTCCGTCTCCACCAAGACCATCGGGGCCGAGAACATCAATATTTACCGAGTTGCGTTTGTACCGATGCGCCACTCCGTCCGGAGATACTCCGTCTTCGTCGAACTCCATGGACTCCAACACAGCGACGAATTCAGGGATGGCCGCGGAGAATGCTCTTCCACCGAAACTGATGTGCCGCGCGTTGATGAGAGCGTCAATGTCAGGCGAAACACGTCTTCGCGGAATTTCATATTCAAGCGCGAAGAGATTTACCATCATTCCGCCGATGAGCGTCCAGGAGTCCGGCAACTTTTCCGAGAGGTCCAACATCACATTCCAAATCGGTGACTCGGTACTCGGTAACTTGACCGAGGTGCGGGCAACCCTGGGCCACGTCACAGCGATCGAATCAATGCAGCGGCGGCGCGCCGGCTACGTTCGTCTCGGCTTTCAAGGAGGTCAACGGCCACAATTGCGGGCGACGCGACCCGTTCATTCTCGGCAAATGGCCAACAGACATCATCGACCGAGCGAAGAACCACGTTCTTGTTCTCAGCTCGAGAACTAAGAGCGTAACGCTTCACGACACTCTGCAGGTTGCTTTCTCGTATATAGGCATCGACTTCATCCCCAGGCAAAAGATCAGCGCCCACTTGCGGCGCAGCGCTCGCTCCTGCAAGCACCAACTGGGACTCGTTCCTAAGTCTCGATACGACTGAGGGATGGACGAAGTAGCGCTCTTTGCGAGCTCTGGCTGCGAGGCGCGGCGCAAGGTCAAGTAATCCACATTCCCTAAGTCGAGCTTTCGCTCTGCTCCGCTGGTAACCATCAAGATCATGCTCGACGCACCGATTGGCTTCTCCGAGCACCGCCCATGCTGCCGCTGCGCTCCAGCGACGTCCCACGGGTCTAGGTTGACGGGAAAAATCAGCGATTTCTGCTTCCTCGATCATCCATACTCCGCTGAAGCGTCGAGCTTCAAGGCGTTCCGATTCAATTAGTTGTCGTACGCGGCGAGGGCTTACAGATAGAGATTCTGCGACTTCACTTACACTCAGCATGTGCATAACACTACCGCACACGGAATAATTATGCAACACATTTCCCCCTCGGGGCTGCGTCGAGGTCGCTATGAGGCCGCTCATAGAAAAGTCGTTTCGGACCGCCGTCGATTTCGATAACACCATCACTCATGGCTAAGTGACCGAACGACCTGAAGAGATGACGAGCGCCATTTCGGCCAGCCCGCTTGGGTCGGATTGTTGGTGTCGGAGACCCGACGTGACCCTGTGACCATTCACCGAGGACTGCCTTCGCCGCAGGCCTGACGTTGTCGGAGGCGCGAGTCGCGAATGACACATTCCTCCCCGTGACTGCAGCCTCGTATTCAGTTCAATTCCGAAGTGAGAGGGCGCAAGCATGGGCCGCTCGAGTTCAAGCGCCCTCACCCGTCAATCCCCGAGGCAGAACTACTTGAGGACGCGCACCAGTGAGCCGTTACTCGCGTTGAGCTCTGTCACCGAGTTATTTTGGATGTTCACCACCCAAACGTGAATTGCGTCAAATGCGTAGACGGCGGAGGTGGTATCGAAACCGTCGGCCTTGGCATTGAGGACGCGAACCAGTGAGCCGTTACTCGCGTTGAGTTCAATGACCGTCTTGTCAGTCGTCACCCAGAGGTGGGAGCCGCTGGCGGCAATGGTGAAGGGCCCATTGAATCCAATTAGGGCACCAAGCCCGACGACGCGCACCACCGAGCCGTTCGATGCATTGAGTTCGATGAGCGAATTGCCGTCGTAGTTCGCTATCCACACGTGGGAACCGCTCGCGACAAACGCGGGCTGGTTAAATACGCCGCCTTTGGGGTTGATGACGCGCACGAGCGAGCCGTTCGATGCATTGAGCTCGGTGATCCTATTGCCTGAGACATTGTTCATCAC
>DATKRC010000054.1:0-25835 GCA_035532375.1 Acidimicrobiales bacterium | reverse complement strand
GTCATCTTGTTGGAACAGAATTTCCGTTCGACCCAGACGATCCTCGACGCGGCCAACGCCGTGATCTCCAAGAACTCCAGTCGTCACGCCAAGAACCTCTTCACCGACGACGTCCAGGGCGAGAAGATCCGCCTGTACCGCGCCGGGGACGAATACGACGAGGGCCGCTGGGTGGCGACCGAGCTGCGACGGTTGGCGACCGAATCCAAGCTCTCGTGGAATCAGATGGCTGTTTTCTACCGCACGAACGCCCAGAGTCGAGTGCTCGAAGAAGAGATGCTTCGGGCCTCGATTCCATACCGCGTCATGTCGGGCATGCGCTTTTATGACCGCAAGGAGGTCAAGAACGCGCTCGCGTTCGCGAGATTGATCGTCAATCCCCGCGACGAGGCGTCGGCCCGGCGGGTGATCAACGAGCCCAAGCGGGGCATCGGTGAAGCCGCGCAGGCCAAGCTCGGGATCTACGCCGCCCAACACGGACTCTCCTTCGCCGAGGCCGCGCACTACGCCAAGGAAGCGGGGCTCACCGGTCGGGCCCTCACCGGCGCGCAGAAGTTCTCGTTCATGCTCGACGAACTTCGCGCGCTCGCCAATGACCTCGCCCCACGCGAGGTCATTGACGCGATCGTGCGTGAATCGGGCATGGGTGACGCCCTGCGCGCGGAGAACTCCGACGAGGCCTATTCGAGACTCGAGAACCTCGGTGAACTGGCGTCAGCCGCGAGTCAGTACGACACCTTGATGGACTTCGTCGAACGAATGGCGTTGGTCGCGGACTCCGACCAACTCGACGGCAGTGCCGGGGCCATTTCGATGATGACGTTGCACGTCGCCAAGGGCCTGGAATATCCGGCGGTCGTGATCACCGGTCTCGAAGAGACGATCTTCCCGCACCGGCGGGCGCTCTCGGACGACAACGAACTCGAAGAGGAACGACGACTGTGTTACGTCGGGATCACGCGCGCCATGCGTCACTTGATCTTGACGCACGCGTGGAGCCGAACCATGTGGGGCAACCGCATGGATGCTCTCGCGAGCCGCTTCCTCCAGGAGATCCCGTCCGAGCTCATCAACGACATCTCGGCGACGATGCCGATGCGACGAATCGACTACCGCGACGCCGACGGCTTCACGGGCCGAAGCACCGAGTTCACCGAGGGACGGGCCTTCGGCACCGGTGCCGCACCTCCGGTTCGATCCACGGGTGCTGAGAAGCTGGGATTGGAAGTTGGTGACCGGGTCGTGCACGACCGCTTCGGCCCGGGCGTCGTGACGAGGGTCGAAGGATCTGGTTCCCACACGCGCGCCGCCGTCGACTTCGAGGAGCACGGAACGAAGCAATTGGTACTCGCCATGACGCCACTGCATCGGGCGTAAAACGACTCAAGCACCGGTCATGCGAACCCCCTGAAAGCCACTTAAGGACCCAAGAGAGACAGGGGCACCACGCCGATCCCGTCCACGCGGCGATACGCCTCACGCCCAGTGCTGAGGACAATTGCGTCAAGTAGGGTGTCGCCCAGTTTCTGACGTAACCAAGTCAGGTGAGCGACGTCGCCGTTGGTCACGTTGTCCGCGAGCTTCGTTTCGATCGCAACCACACGCTGATCATCACGCACAATGATGAGATCGACTTCGTGCTCACCGCCGCGAGTTCGAAAGTGTGATGTTCGCGCTTCGGCGTCCTGGGCAAATACTCTCACGCACAGCGTGGCCAGAGACTCGAACAAGGAGCCCAAGAACGTCCCGTCGCGAGGCAGTGTTAGTGCAGCTTCCCCGCGCAAGAGGGAAGCGGCATCAGCTCCGACCAGTCGAGCGGCGAGGGCGGGATCAGCCAAGTGATGTTTTGGCGAGGCGATGAGACGATTGAGGTGACTGTTCGTCGGAGCCCACGCCGGCACGGAATCGAGGATCCAGATCCGCTCAAGAGCCTCGCGGTACGCCGCGACAGTTCGCTTTGCCGGTTTTGTCTCCTCCCCGCCGCGCGAGGCGTCGCCGATCTTCTCATAAGAGGTGGTCGTCGCGGTTGCGGCCGCGTACGCGCGAAGCCAACGTCGCAGCGTGTTTGGATTGCGGACCTCGACGCCGAGTTCGGGTAAGTCCCTGTTGAGGATCCTCTCGAGATATCCATCGAGTGCTGTCCTTTGAGCACGAGGAGAGGAGTGGCGCATTCCGGGAAATCCTCCGGCGATGATCTCCTCCGTGTAATCGGACAAGGTGATGTCAGTAGTGCCTCCAAGCGCGGGGCGGCCCCCTTTCAGGAGTTCCGTCAAGGACACCGTGGGAGTACCGACGCCGCGTTCGACCAGCGTCAGGGGGCGCATCCTGATGGGCACAATCCTGCCCGCGCCAGAGTGCGTTGGCTTGGTTGTCGGGGTGGCCGACCCGGTGAGAATGAAGCGGCCGGGAGAATGATCATCGTCGACCGATCGGCGCACCACGTCCCAGGAGGCCGGGTAGAGCTGCCACTCGTCGATGACAATCGGTGGTTTTGCTCGTGTGAGCCGGTCCGGTTGGGCGAGGACGACCTCGAGGAACCCCGGATCATCTAGTTGGAAGATCGATCCTGCCCGGCGCCTGGCGGTTGTGGTCTTGCCGACGCCTTTAGGGCCCTCGAGGCTGAGTGCGGTCAGACTCAACAAAAGCGAATCGAGCTCCGAGTCGACTACACGTCGCTGGTAGGCGACCATTGGGTGCACGGTTCTTGCCATCATCCTCTACGCTACCATTTGTCGTCCCTCTACGCTACCATTTGTCGTCCCTCTACGCTACCGTTTGTCGTCCCTCTACGCTACCGTTTGTCGTCCCTCTACGCTACCGTTTGTCGAATACTTACTCTGCTACTTGGTCTGCGTCCGCCAATTTCTCCAACACGCCTCCACACGTTGCCGCCGCACCGATCGCAACAATTCAACCGAATGCTCATGTCACGTGAGTGCCAGAATGAGGACTCATGCCCTATTCGCGCCCGGCCTATCGACCTCCGGCCGCGCCCCGACCCCATGCCCATCGTCTTCCCCGTCCGGTCTATTGGCGTCGGCGCTCGGTCGTGATGCTGGCTCTGGCTGCTTTGATCTTTGTGGGCTACCTCGCCGCCTCGCTCTTCTTTGCCCTCCTCAATCCCTCCTACGGCGCCAGTCTCTCGACGCGAGCTTCGCAGTGGGGCCGTCAGCACGGCCTGGCGAGCGTCGTGTCGTGGGCCTCCAGCGAGGCCTATCACTGGGACCTCCCGAAGAAAGGCGGCACTCCGCCGGCGGGGTCCTTCGGCACCGGAGCGCTGACCAAGGCCTATAAATCGCCCTTAGTCCTCGCGCCGCCGGTGGACATCGTGTCGCCCGCCAAGCACGCGCTAGTCGGTGAAGGCGTGTGGCACGCGGCCGGGCGCACTACCGCCAACGGCATCCCCACGATGTACGAGGCGTTCGTGCGTCCCGACGCCGTTCACACCAGCTACGTGGTGGGCGTCGTGTGGATGGACACGAACCTCTTGACGGCGCTGTTGTACTGCGGTTCGCAGATTCCCGGCGGGGGACCGTTCTGGCACAACGCGCCTATCGGCTCGGCTCGATCGAAGACGCTGGGCGCCGCTTTCAACGCGGGGTTCCTGATGCAAAACGCGGACGGTGGCTACTTCACCGACGGCAAGACCTACAAGAAGTTGCGTAACGGTGCGGCGTCCGTGGTCATCTTCAAGAACGGCCGCATGGTCGTGGCGAAGTGGGGCCGCGACGTGCTCATGACCAATCAGATCGCCTCGGTTCGCCAGAACCTCGACCTGATCGTCGACAACTCCAAGGAGATTCACGGACTCAGAAATCCTAAGTCGACGAGGTGGGGTGACGTCGTAGGTCCTAACCAAGACGTGTGGCGCTCGGGGCTCGGGATCACCAAGAGCGGAGCGTTGGTCTACGTCGGTGGACCGGGCATGTCGCTCAGTGACCTTGCCGACGTGATGCTGCGTGCGGGCGTCGAAGAGGGCATGGAACTTGACTACGGTCTCGACTGGGTTCAGTTCTCGAGCTTCACGGGCGTTCCCGGCGACGTCATCGACGCCAGTAACGGCACGAGTCTCCTGTCGTCGATGCCCGGCGAGCCCGATCGCTACTTCTCGTCGTTCTGGGAACACGACCTTTTCACGATGTCGCTGCGCGACAACGAGTTGCACCGAACCGTGTCGAACTCGTCAACCGCGACCACAACGACAACAACCACATCTGGCTAGCGGTCGACCACCTTTCGCCAGATCGGCTTGGGCAGATGGCCCAACACGGCGAAGGCGTAGCGCAAGACCGGTGGACTCCAGATCACCCGATCGTTCGTCTCGAGCCCCTTCATCACGTAGCCGGCCACTTCTTCGGGTCCGGTCGTGAAGGGAACCGGCGCTTGACCCTTCGTCATGCGGGTGCGAACCACGCCCGGTCGAAGCAGTTGCAACTTGACGCCGGTGCCTTCCAGGGAGTCGGCCAAGCCGTCGCACAACCGGTCGAGTCCGGCCTTGGCACCGCCGTAGAGATAGGCATTTCGTCGAACCCGGATGGAGGCGACCGAGGAAATCACCAGGATTCGCCCGTAGCCCTGGGCGACCAGACGACGACGTATCTCGGCCAGGGCCGCGACGGGCCACGCGAAGTTCACCAGCGCGACGCTCGCCGCGGCTGCGGCGTCATTCTCCTGGGCGAACTGATCGCCGAGCAGTCCGACCGCGACGACGACGAGGTCGACGCCGCCGCCAACCTTCTCGAAAGCCTCGGATACGACGCGCGCAGCGTCGGTGACGTCCTCGGCGTCAAAGAGGACGGTGTCAGTGGTCGTCGCGCCGTAGTCCTTGGCCTCTTCGGCCGCGACGTTGAGCAGTTCCTGGTTTCGACCGCACAACACGACGGTCTGGGCGCGCGCAGCGGCGAGGCGCTTCGTGAGCGCGCGCGCGATGTCGGAACTCCCGCCCAGGACGATGACACTCTGGGGCTGTCCGAAACTGTTCTCCATGGGTGCAGATTCCAATCCGTGTGCAATGTCGAGCAGAGTCGACGTCTCAATGAGTGACGCTACTAAAGACGTCTTGTGTCGCGTCCACGTGGCCATGACTCAAAAAGTGGGGTCATGAAAGTCCCTTAAGATGGGATTTCCATGGACCGCACGTATCGAGTCGTCGTCGCCAAGCCCGGTCTCGACGGGCATGACCGCGGCGCGAAAGTCATCGCGCGAACCCTGCGGGACGCCGGGTTCGAGGTGGTCTACACGGGACTTCACCAGACGCCCGAGCAGATCGTCCAGGCAGTCATTCAAGAAGACGCCGACGCCCTCGGGCTCTCCCTGCTCTCCGGTGCCCATTCTGTCCTGGTCCCGCGGGTCATTGATCTGCTGAAGTCCGAGGGCCGCGAGGACGTGTTGTTGTTGGTCGGCGGGATCATCCCCGACGACGACATTGCCGGACTCGAGGCGTTGGGCGTTGCCCGGGTCTTCACGCCCGGGGCATCGTTGGCCGAGATCGGCTCGTGGCTCGAATCCACGTTGGATGCCCGAGAGCACCTGCACTGAATCGAAGTGACTGTCATCCGACGGTCTTCTAGTTGAAAGTTGAAGTAGATGGATCTGTTCGAATACCAAGGGAAGCAGTACTTCGCGCGCTACGGCATCGCGGTGTCACCCGGCGATATCGCCGACACCGTCGACCAGGCAGTTGAGGTCGCCGAGCGCGTGGGTTATCCCGTCGTCGTCAAAGCTCAAGTGAAAGTCGGCGGACGTGGCAAGGCGGGCGGGGTCAAGCTCGCCAACAACGTCGACGAGGTGCGTGAGCACGCCGGCAACATTCTCGGCCTCGATATCAAAGGTCACGTCGTGCATCGACTCTGGATCGAGCGTTCGAGTGATATCGCCAAGGAGTATTACGCCTCATTCACGTTGGACCGCCAGAACAAGACGCACCTCGGCATGCTGAGTGCCCAAGGCGGCGTCGAGATCGAAGTCGTGGCCGAGGAGAATCCCGGCGCCATCGCCTTTCTCGCCATTGACCCGGTACGCGGACTGGACGTGGAAACGGCGCGGCGCTGGGTGAACGAGGCCGAACTCGATGAGGCGGCGCGCGAACAGGCCGCCGAACTCCTCGTGCACCTCTACGAGTGCTACACGAGAGGCGACTGCGACCTCGCCGAGATCAATCCGCTGATCCTGACCCCGGATAATAAGGTCCACGCGCTCGACGCCAAGGTGAGCCTTGATGAGAACGCCTCATTCCGCCACCCCGAATGGGAGGAGTTCCGCGCTGACGAGTTCGAGGACCCGAGAGAGAAGTTGGCCAAGGAGAAAGGTCTCAACTACATCGGCCTCGACGGCTCCGTCGGGATCATCGCCAACGGTGCTGGACTCGCGATGTCGACGCTCGACGTCGTCAATCAAGTGGGAGGGACCGCGGCGAACTTCTTGGACATCGGAGGCGGCGCCAACGCCGACGTCATGGCTTCCGCGCTCGAAGTCATCAACACCGATCCCAAAGTGAAGGCGATCTTCGTCAACATCTTCGGTGGCATTACCCGAGTCGACGAAGTCGCTAACGGCGTCTTGGAGGCTCTGCAGCGAGTGGCGATTTCCACTCCCATCGTGCTGCGACTCGACGGCACCAACGCCGTCGAGGGCCGAGCGATCCTTGCACCGCACCTGAATGATTCACTGATGACCGAACCCACGATGTTGGATGCCGCTCGCCGAGCCGTCTCCTTCGCGAACGCCTAAAGGAAGCGACATGAGCATTTTCGTTGATGAGAATACCAAGGTGATCGTCCAGGGACTCACCGGTAGCCAAGGTCGTTTTCACGGACTGCGCAATCGTGACTACGGCACCAAGGTCGTGGGCGGCGTCACGCCCGGTAAGGGCGGTTCCGACGTGGACGGCGTGCCCGTCTTCAATTCGGTCAAAGAGGCCGTCGAGGCGACCGGTGCTACCGCGTCGTTCGTCGTGGTACCGCCGAAGTTCGCCTCTGCCGCGATCATCGAGGCGGCCGAAGGCGGAATCAAATTCATCGTCTGCATCACTGAGGGCATTCCCGCTCAGGATGAGGCCATCACCTACAACCGCTTGGTCGAGGACTTTCCCGGCGTGCGTCTGCTCGGTCCGAACTGCCCGGGCATCATCAGCCCGGGCAAATGCAACATCGGGATCACGTCGGGGGATATCGCATTGGCCGGGGGACCGGTCGGGATCGTGTCTCGCTCCGGGACGCTCACCTACCAAGCGCTTTATGAACTCAGCCAGCAGGGCATCGGACAGACGACATGCGTCGGCATCGGCGGCGACCCGGTGCCCGGAACCAATTTCATCGACTGTCTCGCCGCGTTCCAGGCCGATCCCGAGACCCTGGCCGTGATGATGATCGGAGAGATCGGCGGCTCCGAAGAGGAACGGGCCGCCGAATGGATCAAGGCGAACATGACCAAGCCCGTCGTCTCCTACATCGCCGGCGTCACTGCGCCCCCGGGGCGAAAGATGGGACACGCCGGCGCCATCATCTCGGGCTCCAAAGGCACCGCGCAAGCGAAGATGGACGCGCTCGCCGCGGCGGGTGTACACGTCTGCCTGAACCCCACCGAAGCCGGCCAGAAAATGGGCGAGATCGTCAAGGCGCTGTAGCGCGTTGGACGACGTTCGGCTCTGTGTGTTGGTGTCCGGGTCGGGCACCATCTTGGAAGCGATGGTGCGCGCCGGTCTCGACGTCGCACTCGTCGCGTCGGATCGACGCTGTCGCGGACTCGACGTCGCATTTGGTGCCGGAATCGAGACGCTGTTGGTATCGCGCGAAGACTTCGGTGGATTCGCACCTTCCTTCGATCGCGAGGGCTTCACCGATGAGCTCACGGAAGCCTTGACGGGTCGTGACATCGACCTGGTGGCGATGGCCGGATTCGGCACGATCGTGACCAAGAGGTTTCATCTCGCGTACCCAGGGCGAGTGCTCAATACGCATCCGAGCCTGCTGCCCGCTTTCAAGGGTTGGCACGCCGTCGCCCAAGCGCTGGATTCGGGCGTCACCGAAACCGGGTGCACCGTGCACATCGCGACCGAAGCCCTGGACGACGGTCCGATCCTTGCCCAACGAAGGGTGGTGGTCGAGCCCGAGGATACTGAAGCGACGTTGCACGAACGAATCAAGTTGGTCGAACGAGAGTTGTACCCGCTGGTGGTCGGTAGGGTGATGGCGGCAATGCGCGAGGGCCGCGAGCCGTCATCAATCGCGGAAACGCCGGAGGAATAGATGCGAGCGCTACTAAGCGTCTGGGACAAGACCGGGCTGATCGAGCTCTCGACCGGTCTCGTCGCGCACGACGTCGAACTGGTGGCCTCGGGCGGCACCGCTGGGGCACTGCGCGACGCCGGCATCGCACACCTCGAAGTCGCCGATGTCACTGGTTTTCCGGAGATGCTGGACGGCCGCGTGAAGACCCTTCATCCTCGCCTCCACGCCGGGATACTGGCCGACCGCTCGAAACCCGATCACCTCGCGGCACTCGCCGCGCACGACATCACGGCGATCGATCTCGTGGTGTGCAACCTCTATCCGTTCTCATCGAATCCCTCGATCGAACTGATCGACATCGGCGGTCCCTCGATGGTTCGCGCCGCGGCGAAGAATCACGAGCACGTCGGCGTGCTCACCAGTCCGAGTCAGTACGGCGCAGTGCTCGAAGAGATCGTCTCGACCGGGACATTGTCCGATTCGACGCGTCACGCGCTGGCCCGCGCGGCATTTGCGCACACTGCGGCCTACGATGCCGCGATCGTCGCGTGGCTCGATCGAGGCGGCGAGATCGGTGAGGCACCACATGGCGCTGACGCGGTCGTGCCGTCGACGCTGCACCTCACATTGGAGCGTGCCTCGGTCGTGCGCTACGGCGAGAACCCTCACCAGACCGGCGCGCGCTACCGCTTCGCCGGCACGACGCCGTGGTGGGACGGCGTCACCCAACATGCCGGGACCGCGCTTTCCTATCTCAACCTCTTCGATGCTGACGCGGCGTGGCGCCTCGTGCACGAGCTGAACGTCGACGTGCCCGATTCGTGCGCGGTCGCCATCATCAAGCACGCCAACGCCTCCGGAGCGGCCGTGGGTGCGACTTTTGTCGACGCGTTCCAAAAGGCGCTCGACGCCGACCCTCAGAGCGCCTTCGGCGGGATCATCGCCGTGGGCGGCGAACTCGATCGTGCGTTGGCGTCGCTCATCGCTGAAGGCCCGCAGGCCGACGTCATCATCGCCTCGTCCATCGACTCCGACGCGGTCGACATCCTGGTCAAGCGCCGAAAAGCGACGCGGCTCCTCAGCGCCCCTTCGCCCGAGCCGCTCGGTCTATCGGTGCGGACATTCGGCGAGACGGCGCTGGTGCAGAACGCGGACGAACTCTTGGTGCCGGTGAGCGAATGGAAGTGTGTCACCGTCGCGAAACCGACCGATCAGCAACTCGAGGACCTCGCGGTCGCCTGGCGGGTGTGCGCGCGAACGACCTCGAACGCGATCGTGATCGCGCGCGACGGGGTGGCAGTAGGTATCGGCGCTGGTCAACAGTCTCGGGTGGTGGCTGCGAATATCGCGACGACCAAAGCCGGCGAGTTCGCGAAAGGTGCCGCCGCTGCGTCAGATGCGTTCTTCCCCTTCGCCGACGGTCTCGAGTCGTTGACGAGCGCCGGGGTCACGGCCGTCGTGCAGCCCGGTGGTTCGGTTCGCGACCAAGAGGTCATCGACGCGGCCAACGCCGCGGGAATCGTGATGATGCTCACCGGTGAGAGGCACTTCCGACACTAGGAGAGTCATGACAGCGCAACTACTTGACGGAGAACGATTAGCCCAGCGGATCAAGATGGAACTGGCCGAACGATGCGCGCGACTCACCGCGATGGGCAGGACCCCAGGGCTCGGCACTCTGCTCGTGGGCGGCAATCCCTCGAGCGCTCGCTACGTCGAGATGAAGGTTGAGGAGAGCAAGGAGATCGGCGTTCGATCGTTCGACGAACACCTTCCCTCGACGGCGAGCCAGCAAGAGATCGAAGCGGTCATCGACCGATTCAACGCCAACCCCGACGTTCATTCGATCCTGGTGCAGCTGCCGTTGCCCGATGGCGTCAATGAGGAACAGGTCCTTCTACGCGTCAATCCGGAAAAGGACGTCGATGGTCTGCATCCGACGAATCTGGGACGGCTGGTTATGGGCGTACCGGGGCCGTTGCCCTGCACCCCAGCCGGGATCGTCGAGTTGCTCGCGGAATACAAGGTCCCGGTGGAAGGCCAACACGTCGTCATCATCGGTCGTGGACTCACCATCGGACGACCGCTGGCGCTGTTGATGGCGATGCGTCGTCCGAACTGCAACGCCGCCGTGACGGTCGTGCACACGGGCGTCGAGGACATCGCCGCGTTGACGAGGACGGCTGACGTGATCGTGTCGGCGGCCGGAGTGCCGGGCATCCTCACCGCAGATATGGTGCGACCAGGCATCGCGGTGGTCGGCGCGGGAACGTCGTTTGCCGGCAAGAAGCTCCTGAGTGATGTTGCCGATGACGTGGCGGAGAAGGTCGCCTGGATCACGCCACGGCTCGGTGGCGTGGGTCCCATGACCCGTGCAATGCTGTTACGCAACGCCGTTCTAGCCGCGGAGAAGGTGCGATGACTGAAGAAACGACTGACGATAAGGGCCGCGAGTACAGCGCGCGACCGTGGGGCAATTACACCGTGCTCGACGACGAGATGTTCGACCACCACGTCAAGCGAATCGTGGTCTCGCCTGGTAAGCGTCTGAGCTATCAGTTCCACGCCAAGCGTGCCGAGCACTGGTTCATCGTGAGTGGTCAGGCGACCGTGATCCTCGACGGGGTCGAACACGACCTCGGACCCGGAGGCAGTATCGACATCGCCATCGGCCAGGCGCATCGCTGCGAGAACTACGGCGAGGTGCCGGTCATCTTCATCGAAGTCCAACACGGAACGTACTTCGGCGAGGACGACATCGTGCGTCTCGAGGACGACTTCGGACGGGCGAACTAACTCGGTGCGCATCGACGAGCTGCTCGCAGCCGGCCTCACCCGTTCATTCGAATTCTTTCCCCCCAAGTCGGACGAGGAGAGCGCCATACTCGCGGCCTCGCTCGCCGACATCCAGCCGCTGCAACCGTCCTTCGTATCGGTCACGTACCGCGGCGGACGAGAGTCTCGTCAGCGCACCTACGACCTGGTCACGGGGATCGAGAGCGACGGTTACGTCACCGCGATGGCGCACGTCATCTGCGTCGGGCATACCCGAGCCGAGATGCGTGACCTCTTGAAGAACTACTCCGACGCCGGTGTCCAGAACATCATGGCGCTGGGCGGCGACATCCCGAGCGAAGCGTCCGCCGTACATTCTGAATTCGAACACGCCATCGACCTCATTGAATTAATTCGAGAGATAGGTGACTTTTCCGTGGGTGTGGCCGCACATCCGGAGGGCCATCCGAGGTCGCCGAACCTCGCCACGGACCGGCGTTACCTCGCAGAAAAGCTCAGGATCGCCGATTTCGCCGTGACGCAGTTCTTCTTCGAGGTTACCGAGTGGACTCGTCTCATCGCCGAACTCGCCGAACTCGGCGTCAACAAGCCGGTACTGCCCGGCATCATGCCGGTGACGACACTTTCGGGCATTGATCGCATGAAATGGATGGGCGCTGCGGTGCCTGCGTCGCTCGTCGAGCGACTCGTCGATGCCGATCAACGCGGCGGGGCCAAGGAGGTCCGGGCCGAAGGTATTCGCGCCGCGATCGTGCTCTGTCGTGAGTTATTGGATCAAGGTGCTCCTGGTTTGCACTTCTATACGCTCAATCGATCGAGCACCACGAGTGAGATCTATCACGCGTTGTTCGATTAGGTTTCCCACTCGTCACCAAGCGCTTTCGTCAAATGAGTGCCCTTGAGAATCGCCGTAGGATTGCTCTATGGCTGACAAAATCACACAGAAGGCCGACGGCGAACTCAACGTCTCGGACAATCCGATTATTCCGTTCATCGAAGGTGACGGCATCGGCGTCGACATCTGGCCGGCGTCCAAGTTGGTCCTCGACGCCGCAGCCAAGAAGTATGGCAAGACCATCGAGTGGAAAGAAGTCCTCGCCGGACAGAAGGCCTTCGACGAGACGGGCGAGTGGCTGCCCGAACAGACCGTCACCGACTTCCGCGATTACCTGATCGGCATCAAGGGGCCGCTCACCACGCCGATTGGCGGCGGATTCCGCTCGCTCAACGTCGCGCTTCGCCAGATCCTTGACCTTTACGTCTGTCTGCGACCGGTGCGCTGGTTTCAGGGCGTTCCCTCGCCGGTGAAGCAACCGGAACTCGTTGACATGGTGATCTTTCGAGAAAACACCGAGGACGTCTATGCGGGTCTTGAAGTGGAAGCCGGTTCGCCCCAGGCCGAGAAGTTGCGGAGTTTCTTGAAAGAGAACTTCGACTGGAACATTCGCGACATGAGTGGCATCGGCATCAAGCCAATCTCGAAGGAGGGCTCGGAGCGACTCATTCGAGCCGCAATCGTCTACGCCCTCAAACACGATCGCCAGTCGGTCACGTTGGTTCACAAGGGCAATATCCAGAAGTTCACCGAAGGGGCCTTCATGAAGTGGGGCTATCAGCTCGTGAAGGACGAATTCAGCGACGTCGCCGTCGGTTGGAACGACTGTGACGGCAAATCGGGATCAAAGCTTCTCGTCAAGGACGTCATCGCCGACATCTGCTTCCAGCAGTCACTCACGCGCGCTTCGGAGTTCGATGTCATCGCAACGATGAACTTGAACGGTGACTACCTCTCGGACGCGCTCGCGGCTCAGGTCGGCGGCATCGGCATCGCTCCGGGAGCGAACATCAATTACATGACTGGTCACGGGATCTTCGAAGCGACCCACGGTACGGCTCCCAAATACGCCGGACTCGACAAGGTCAATCCCGGTTCGGTGCTGCTCTCGGGGGTCTTGATGTTCGAGCACTTGGGCTGGACGGAGGCCGCGAACGACATCGTGCGCGCGATGGAAGCGACGATCTCGGAGAAGATCGTCACCTACGACTTCGCGCGTCTCATGGACGACGCCACTGAAGTGAAGTGCTCGGAATTCGCCGCCGCGATCGTCGATCGTCTTTAACGAATACTGGAGGAAAAATGACCACCCCCATTCACGTCACCGTCACCGGCGCCGCTGGTCAGATCGGATACTCGTTGCTCTTTCGCATCGCGTCCGGCCAGCTGCTGGGACCTGACACCCCAATCGTGCTGCGACTCTTGGAGATCGAGCCGGCGATGAAGTCACTTGAAGGTGTTGTCATGGAACTCGACGACTGTGCCTTCCCGCTGCTTGCGGGCATTGAGGCGACGAGTGACTTGAATCACGCTTTCACCAATACCAACTGGGCTCTGCTCGTCGGCTCGATTCCGCGCAAGGCCGGAATGGAGCGCGGCGATCTGTTGAAGGTGAACGGCGGCATCTTCAAGCCTCAGGGCGAGGCGATTTCGAAGAACGCCGCCAGCGACGTGCGAGTCCTCGTCGTGGGAAATCCGTGCAACACGAACTGTCTTATCGCGCGTTCGAACGCGAAAGATGTTCCCGACGATCGCTGGTTCGCCATGACTCGCCTCGACCAGAATCGAGCGGAGACTCAGTTGGCGAAAAAGGCTGGCGTCCCCGTGAAGGACGTGAAGAATGTCGCCATCTGGGGCAATCACTCCGCGACGCAGTTCCCGGACTTCGTCAACGCCACGATCAACGGCAAGAAGGCGACCGACGCGATCACTGATCTCGCGTGGCTCCGCGGAGAGTTCATCTCGACGGTGCAAAAGCGTGGCGCAGCGGTCATCGAAGCACGCGGTTTAAGTTCCGCGGCCAGCGCCGCGAACGCCGCTATCGATACGGTCGCGAGCCTCGTGAGTGCGACGGCCGGTGACGACTGCGCATCGGTCGCGGTCACCAGTCACGGTGAGTACGGCGCGCCGGAGGGACTCACTTTCGGTTTCCCCGTGACGTCTGACGGGAACGGTTCATGGAAGGTGAAAGAGAGTTTCGACTCCGACGACTTCACCAAGGATCGCATCAAGATCACGACGGACGAGTTGCTCTCCGAGCGCGACGAGGTCAGGGCCCTTGGGTTGATTTAATCCGGAGAGAATCTGTCGTCCGCATTACGGTTGCAATGATGACAACTCCTCCGAGTGGGGCCGTCCGTTGGACAACTTCAGAGCGGGACGTGAAGACAAAGGTTGCAAAAGGGCTCCGGGAGCTTTTGCAGTTCCTCACGCTGGTCACGATCATCGTGGCGGTGGTATTCGTTACGTGGGTTCTCTACAATCGTCCGCCTCATCTGTATCCAACGGGCGCTAACGCTGTGACTTGGAGAGCGGACGTCGGGATTGCTCTCTCAGCAAGTGGTTCGGGAGTTCAGGTTGTGCCGAAGGGCCCCCTCAGTGATCTACCCGGCGTCGGGAAGATCGTCAAGGTCATGGTCGAAAGATCTCCCTCGGGCAAACGAGTTGTCGTATTTTTCCTGACTCACGTAGGCATTGGTTCGAACTACACCGGACTCGTATACCTGGACGGATACTCACCACCAGCTGACACATGCAACGTGCACCTGAACGGACCCTGGTGGCAACTCAGTCCTCTCAATTACAACACCAACGATTGCTCGCGAGGGTTTCACTTCACGGGTGGCGGGTAGCGCGGCCCGTGACTACGACACTACGAGATTGTGTTGGGTGGGGAAGCTGTCGGCGGTGTCGCGGCACCGTCAGCGTTCGGTTGTCGCTTGGGCTGGAACTGTGCTTCGAGTCCAGGGATCTCGTCCGCGATTGACGGGTGCTCGAGAATGATGTGGTCGAGTTTCGCGTGCAAGGCGTGAAGACCAAGCACGCGCCAAATCAATCGACGAAGCGGTGGCCACGCCAGAATCGTGACGATTGCGGCAATGATGACCCAAATGAGTGTGGCGACGATGTCGCCGGGAATGCCCCCCGATCCTCCGGCCGGCCAAACCCATCGATCCCACCAGGTCATTGCGTACCCCCTTCCACGTGATCACGATGCAATTTGTGTAATTCCTCCCGATTGAAACGCTTGCCTTGAATCTCGGGATGGCAGTGTCGACAGACGCGATAGGTCGTCCCCGGGTCAGCGGGCGAATGCTTGACGACCAGGTCGTGATGGCCGATCCGCCAACACCTTTGAGTGTGGCAATTGATCTTGCGATAGCCGATTATCACGATGGTCAGAATGCCGAATCCGCCCGCAAATCCGGACCAGAAGCCGTACCAACTTCCTGGTTCATTGAAGGTGCCGGTCCAACCGAAGATGTCATGAAGAAAGTGGTCGAAACCGTGCATCAACCACCCTTATTCATCATGGGGTCAAGGTTAATCTCGGTCACCTCAACGAGAACTGATACCAAATCATCACCCCGTCACGTTCATTGGCTACGACTATTGCGATGTCGTTAATTCGCCGACGTCACGTGAAGACGACGGGCCGCGACCGCACTGACCCGAAATAGTTCTTCGCGCACTGAGCGCGCACCAGACCACGAACGGCTGTCCCACTCTTCACCCGCCAGCGAGTCACCGGCGTAGAGCAGCTGAGCGAACCTGAGACCTCGGTACTTGGCCACCGCGATGAAGGCCGATGATTCCATGTCCACGACGGAACAGTGCTCGTCGATTCGTCGATTGACCCTCGAGCGCGTCTCGCGAAAGAATGCGTCAGTCGTCCACGTTCGCCCGACGAAGTGCTTGATGTTGTATTCGTTGAGGACCTCGCCCAGGACTCGGACCCCGAGAGGATCGGCGTCGATTATTCGGCTCGGCGCGGCGTAGTGGAAACTGGTGCCTTCGTCACGAAGTGCCGACGCCACGATCATGACGTGGCCGAGGTCGAGTTTGTCGAGCAATGCGCCGGCTCCGCCGCAGGCGACGAGCGTGGTTACGCCGAGTGATGCGATCTCTTCCACGAACCCGGCCGCGAGCGGAGCCCCGACGCCGGGATGGATCACCGACACGGGGCCCTCGTCGGTGAGGAACTCATAGACGGGGTTGTGACCGATCTCGCTGCGCAGGACGTACTTCGTTTCGAGGAGGCCGTCCTGGGCCATTTCTTCGAGAAGTTCGTTGAAGAAGCACAGCACGGCGACGGGTGAAATGTCAGCCCCGTGACGGTGCAACATGTGCGCTTCGAGGACGCCGGGTTCTGAGAGGTCGTTCTCGTGGAGCGGTAGTTCCATCGCGAGTACCTAGTTGGCGTTGGGATGGGCTCGTTGGAGCCAAGTGAGTAGCGGGACGATCGCATTGATGTCGCCGCGCACTTTGATACGGCCCTCGCGTAACGCCGACGCGCTGTCGATATCGCCACTGGTGAGGGCGGACGCGTCGGCGAAGGAGATCTCCACGATGGCGTCGGCCGCCAGATGGTCGCCCGAATCGACGCGAGCGCCCTCGGGACTGATCGAGAACGTGATCGCGTGCGGTCCGTTACTCGGCGCGTCGGCAAATTCGATCACGACGAGCACTGTCGGTTGGTCGAGGTCCGCGGGAATCGGTTCGGCGTTCGCCAGTGTGTCGTTGAGCTCCCGGAACCACTCGTTCGAAAGGAAGTCCGCCACGTCCTAGGGGGTCGGTTGAACGGCGGCTTCGGCGGCCGTCTTCTTCGTGCGTCGCAGAATCTTTCGACCGATCCACGCCACCGGGTCGTAGTCGGCGTCCACCACGCGCTCCTTCAGCGGGATGATCGCGTTGTCCGTGATGTGGATGTGCTCGGGGCAGACCTCGGTGCAGCACTTCGTGATGTTGCAGTAGCCGAGGCCCATCTCCTCTTTCAAGAGTTCGCGACGGTCGTTCGTATCGAGGGGGTGCATCTCGAGCTCGGCGTAACGAATGAAGAAGCGCGGCCCGGCGTAGTTCGTCTTGTTCTCTTCGTGGTCT
This sequence comes from Acidimicrobiales bacterium, assembly GCA_035532375.1. Classification (GTDB taxonomy): domain Bacteria; phylum Actinomycetota; class Acidimicrobiia; order Acidimicrobiales; family RAAP-2; genus RAAP-2. Next base: position 8,876 of record DATKRC010000054.1, on the reverse strand, counting down.
CGGATGACGTGACAGACGTCCTGACAAAGGAAACACTCGATGCACTTGCGGAACTCCTGTCCGCGTTCGACGTCTTGTTGGAACATCCGATAGCCGCCTTCGGGCATCGGTGGCGGAAGAAGCGCTGGCACGCGCTTGGCCATCTCGAAATTGAACGAGACATCCGTCACCAGATCTCGAATGATGGGGAAGGTCTTCATCGGCGTCACCGTGACCGGGCCGTCGGGCAACTGGTCCATTCGTGTCATGCACATGAGGCGCGGCTTGCCGTTGATCTCGGCCGAGCACGACCCGCACTTACCAGCCTTACAATTCCAACGACAGGCGAGGTCCGGGGCTTCGGTGGCCTGAATTCGGTGAATGACGTCGAGGACGACCTCACCCTCGTTCTGAACGAGCGTGTAGTTCTCGAAATCACCGCCGGTCGCGTCACCGCGCCAGATTCGCATTGTCACGTCCGCCATCAGTGCGCCTCCTCGAGTAGCGCCTTCAGCTCATCGGGCATCGGCAGCAATGGTGACTCCACGGCCGAGATCGGGCTGTCCCAGTTTCCGCCGTCGCTCGAGAGCGCGAAGTTGAACTTCGCGAACTCGGGGTCGGGATTCGGGAAGTCCTCTCGGGTGTGACCGCCGCGCGACTCCTTGCGCAGGCTCGCCGCGAGTGCCGTAGAGCGAGAGACCGTGAGCATTGCGGGCAGATCGGTCGACAGGTTCCAGCCGGGGTTGTAGGCCCGTCCGCCTTTCACCGAGATGTTCTTCACGCGTTCGGTGAACTCGTCGAGTTTGCCCAGGGCCTCTTCGAGCTCGGGGCCCGTTCGAATGATGCCGACGAGCCTCTGCATCATCTCTTGGAGGTCGTGGTGGATCGTATACGGGTTCTCACCGCTCTCTCGATCGAAGGGTTCGAGGGCTTCTTTCACGGTCGCCTCGGCTTTGTCCATATTGAACGTCGTCGCGACGTCGCCAGCTTCGATGTACTCAGCGGCACCAATGCCGGCGCGTCGGCCGAATACGATCAGGTCGCTCAGTGAGTTGCCACCTAGACGATTGGCGCCGTGCATACCCCCGGCCGCTTCGCCAGCGGCGAAGAGTCCCGGCACCGCCGTGGCGGCAGTGTCGGCGATGACTTGGACGCCGCCCATGATGTAGTGACAGGTCGGACCGATCTCCATAGGTTCGCGGGTGATGTCGACGCCGGCCAGTTCCATGAACTGGTGGTACATCGAGGGTAAGCGCCGGCGGATGAACTCTGGCGTACGACGCGACGCGATGTCGAGGAAGACGCCGCCGTGGGGGCTTCCCCGGCCGGCCTTGACTTCGGTGTTGATGGCGCGCGCCACTTCATCGCGAGGCAGCAGTTCCGGTGGTCGACGGCCAGCGGAGTGGTCGTCATACCACTTGTCGCCTTCTTCTTCGGTGTCGGCGGTCTCGGCGCGGAACATCTCGGGGACGTAGTTGAACATGAATCGCTTACCTTCGGAGTTGCGCAGCACGCCGCCGTCGCCGCGCACGCTCTCGGTCACGAGGAGACCCCGCACGCTGAGCGGCCAGACCATGCCGGTCGGGTGGAACTGGATGCATTCCATGTCAATCAACTTGGCACCGGCCCACAACGCCATGGCGTGGCCGTCGCCGGTACCCTCCCACGAGTTCGACGTGAACTTCCACGACTTGCCGACGCCGCCGGTCGCGATGATGACCGTCTTGGCCGAGAAGGTGACGAACTCACCCGACGCGCGCCAATACGCGACGCACCCGGCGATACGACCAGCGTCGTCGTGGACCAGCTTGAGGACCTTGCACTCCATGAAGACGTCGGTGTCCATGGAGACGACCTTTTGTTGGAGCGTGCGGATCAACTCCAAACCGGTGCGGTCCCCGACGTGGGCGAGGCGCGCGTAGCGGTGGCCGCCGAAGTCGCGCTGGAGGATCTTTCCGTCCTTGGTGCGGTCGAAGAGTGCCCCCCACTGCTCGAGTTCCCAGACTCGGTCGGGTGACTCCTTGGCGTGAAGTTCGGCCATGCGATTGTTGTTGAGGTACTTGCCGCCGCGCATGGTGTCGCGAAAGTGCACCATCCAGTTGTCCTCGGAGTACACGTTGCCCATCGCCGCCGCAATACCACCTTCGGCCATGACGGTGTGCGCCTTGCCGAGCAGCGACTTGGTAATGATGCCGACCTTCAGCCCGCGCTGTTTCGCTTCGATCGCGGCACGAAGTCCGGCACCGCCCGCGCCAATAATGAGTACGTCGTACCCGTGATGTTCATAGGGGGAGTCAGTCACTCGCTGTCCTTCTAGAAGATCTTGTAGTCGGTGAGGGCGCCGGAGGCCACCAGGCGCACGTAAACGTCAGTAAGTGCGACGAAGATGAGCGAGGCCCACGCGTAGTTCATGTGTTTCGCGTTGAGCGGCGTCAGGAATTTCCAGATTCGGTACCGCAAGGGATGCGCCTTGAAGCTCTTGACGTGTCCTCCGGCGAGGTGACGACAAGCGTGACAGCTGATTGAGTACATCCATAGCAAGACGGCGTTCACGCACAGCACGATCGTGCCGACGCTCACGCCCCAACCGAGTCTGGGCTCACGAAAGGCTTCGACGGCGTCGATGGTCAACAACGTGTTGAAGACGAGACCGGCATAGAAAAAATAGCGATGTAAGTTCTGCATGACCAGTGGGAACCTGGTCTCACCGGAATACTTGCCGTGCGCGTCGGCGACGCCGCACGAGGGCGGCGACCACCAGAACGCCCGGTAGTAACTGCGTCGGTAGTAGTAACACGTGAGGCGAAAGCCCAACGGGAAGATCAAGATCAACAACGCTGGTGAAAGTCGGAACCAATTGAGCGTGAAGCCAGCTTTGGCCCCAGGCACGCACACGCCCCCGATGCACGGTGAATAGAAAGGACTGATGAGGTCGCGGTTCATACTGGCGCCGACGAAGTAGTAACGGTTCTGGAAGGCGGCCCAGGTCGAGTAGATGACGAAGGCGGTCAGGATCGACACCGTGACGACTGGCTGGATCCACCAGCGGTCCTGTCGCAGGGTCGGAGTTTCAGGTCCGCCTCGGGTGCCGCCCAGCACTACCTTCGTCGAACTCTCCACAGCAGTCACGCACTCTCCCTGTTACCGGCCGATTTTTCAAGCGCCCGGCCAATCTTAGACATTGATGAGAGTGCGTCCTGATCGTGGAGCGGTCAATCGAGTGTCGCCGGCGTCAAGCAAATGCACCGCATCTCGCGAATCGATATCGAAGATTCATTGGACGCATGGGCTGTGGTTGACTCGCACTTCGATCCACACGGGTTTGGTGTGCGCAAGTTGGTCTGCTAGCACGGGGGAGTGCTATCGCTGCGACGACTCGGACCCGTCCAATTGGACGCGCTGCTCACGGACGCTCGCCGATCGGCGCCCACCTACCGAGAGGTCGGCGCCTCTCGCGACGAGAGACCGCCTTCCGGCTATCACCACGTGCGTATGAGAGAACGGATCGGTGATCCGTCCACGTTCGATCGGGCGGTCGTCGGTCTTCGTACCTGGGCTGCCCACGAAGGCGCCGGTCTTCGTATCTATCCGAATGACGACGTGGCATTCGACGCAACAGTGGTCGCGGTGACGTCCTTGGGCTTCGTGCACATCGTGGCGCCGTGTCGGGTCGTCGCGCTCTTCAAAGAGCCGAACCTCTTTGGTTTTTCGTACGGGACCTTACCCGGTCACCCCGAAATCGGTGAGGAGAGCTTCGTTCTCCAACGGATCGATGGCGCGACGTTCTTCACCGTCAGCGCCTTCTCGCGACCTGTCGACTTATTGGCCCGACTTTCGGGTCCGATTGGCCGCAGCGTGCAACGCTCGGTGACGCGTCGTTACATTCGAGCTCTTCGGCGATTCGTGGAATCGGATTCCCCATCTGGGGGGACTCATTCCAACCGAGGTTCCGGCGGTCGCCGATCTCGGATCCGAGGTCAGTCACGTGATCGACATCGAAATGTGAAGTCTTCGTAAACCGTGACCCGTCTGGGGGATAACCCTGAGATCCTGACTCGTATTGGTGGATCTCTCAGGGTTGTCGCCGCCTTTGGTGCTCGGTGACTGTCGTAAGTTTGGAGGCGGCCGCACACGTCGCGGTCGCGACGGGAGTTCACCGATGATCGAAGCCAAGGGACTGACGAAACACTACGGCGACAAGCGCGCCGTAGAGCAACTGAGTTTCACGGTCCGTCCGGGAGTCGTCACGGGTTTCCTCGGTCCGAACGGTTCGGGAAAATCGACGACGATGCGAATGATCATGGGTTTGGATATGCCTACGGCCGGGGACGTCACGGTGAAAGGCAAGCACTTCAACCATCTGGCGTGGCCGCTTCGCGAAGTCGGTGCCCTCTTGGAAGCCAAGGCCATCCATCCCGGACGAAGTGCACGTGCGCACCTGATCATGCTCGCCCAGACCAATCACATCTCAAACGCACGAGTCGATGAACTCCTCGACCTCGTGGGACTGACGGCCGTCGCCGGCAAACGCGCAGGGAAGTTCTCCCTGGGGATGAGTCAGCGACTGGGCATTGCTGCAGCACTCCTCGGTGATCCGGGGATCTTGCTGTTCGATGAGCCGGTGAACGGTCTCGACCCCGACGGAATCCGCTGGGTTCGCAACTTGTTGAAGAGGCTCGCTCGCGAGGGTCGCACTGTGTTCGTCTCGAGTCACCTCATGAGCGAGATGGCCCTCACCGCCGACGAGGTCGTCATCATCGGAAAAGGGAAACTGATCTCACAGACTTCGATTGAAGAGCTGCTCTCACAAAGCACCGAGAATTTCGTGCGGGTGCGCTCACCGGAGGCCGCGAAGTTGAAGGTCGCCCTCGAAAGCGAAGGTGCGGTGGTCACGCTCGAAGACGACGGCTCGCTCTCCGTGCGCGGAGCCAACGAAGTGGCCATCGGCGAAATGGCCGCGAAGATACCAGTGGTCCTGCACGAACTCGCCCCGCAGTCGGCCTCGCTTGAAGAGGCGTTCATGGAGTTGACCGAAGACAGCATCGAATTTCACGGGGCTGCCACCAGTCCGACCAACTCGACGGGAGCCAAGTCGTGAGCACAGTAACCACCCCAAGTGAGGTCACCTCCACCAAGTTGCCGGAGGGTCACTACTCTTTCTTCGACCTCGTGCGATCCGAGTGGACGAAGATTCGAACGGTTCGTTCGACCATGTGGACTATTGGCGTGACGATCGCCCTGGGCATCGGCATCGGGGCGCTCGTTACCGCCTTGACCCGCTCGCACTGGTACAGCATGGGTCCTGTGAATCACGCGGGCTTCGACCCGACGGCGACGAGTCTCACCGGTCTGTTGTTCGCTCAGTTCTCTGTCGGTGTCCTCGGGGTGCTGGTCATCAGCGCCGAATACACCACCGGGACGATCCGAGCCACTTTCTGTGCGGCTCCCAACCGGACGCGGGTTCTAGCCGCCAAGACCGTCGTCTTCGGAGTGTTGTCCTTCATCGTCGCTGAGTTGACGTCGTTCGTGGCCTTCTTCCTAGGACAGGCTCTGCTGTCGGCGCCGGCCACCCACGCCTCGCTCTCGAGTCCCGGAGCTCTCCGCGCGGTCTTCGGCGGCGGACTTTTCGTGTGCGCACTTGGCCTTATGGCCATGGGCTTGGGGACGATCATTCGTCACACGGCTGGTGCGATCAGTTCGTTCGTCGCCATATTGCTGGTGCTTCCGATCATCGTCCAGGTGCTGCCCACACAACTTTCACTCGACGTACGCAAGTTCATGCCGGACCGTATCGCGGTCCAGATGGTGACAACTCACGGGAAGGTGTTCCAGGCGTTTTCGCCGTGGGTCGGCATGATCGTCATGGGCATCTATGCCGTGGCCTTGTTGCTCATCGGTGCCTCGCTGTTGGAGAAGCGAGACGCTTGATAGTTCGGTCCTGCGCCAACGATTCCTTCATTGATCGTCGAAATCGAGTGAGTGCTGCATCTCAGTGTTCACGTCATCACTAGCCTTTAACAATGTCGCTGTGGCTCCGAACAATCCGTTACGCATGACATCGTCCTCCAGGACGGTGTTCGGTGAATAGGCCGAAGCGAAAGATCATCATTGAGTGGGGCGTGATCCTCGTCATTGCCGTTCTCGCCTCGTTCCTCGTTCGCCTGTACGCAGTTCAGACGTTCTTCATTCCGTCGAAATCGATGAATCCCACGCTCCACACCGGCGATCGCATTCTGGTCGACAAGTTGAGCGTCCGATTCGGGACCATCAATGTTGGTGACATCATCGTCTTCAAGGCACCGCCCGCCGAGCAGTGCGATGACGGCAACTACAGCGATTTGGTGAAGCGAGTGATCGCAGTACCGGGCCAAACCCTGACTTCCAAAGGCAATAGCGTGTTCGTGAGTACGACACAGCATCCACGGCCGCGGAAGTTGCACGAACCATGGACGTATTTCCACACTCTCAATCCACCGATCAAGAAGATCACGGTGCCGGCGAACAGTTATTTCGTCATGGGCGACAATCGCGCGAACTCGTGCGATAGCCGGTTTTGGGGCGTTGTCCCTCGCTCGGACATCATCGGTAAGGCGTTCTTTCGGATTTGGCCGCTCTCACGAATCGGCTCTCTCTAGACTTTCCAGTCCTATTAGTCGTTCGACGTTTGTCGGCAACAAAATATGGATTGCCTACGACGATCCGACTTGCGCAGTCAGGATGTTCGAAGTTGCGTGCGAGCGCACGATTCCGTCGAAGGTGATCGAGCGAGTGGCCTCCTCAGTGGCTGCAGCGAGCTCCGATAGATCCGACTCAGGGAGTTGCGCGAGGGCCGTCGCCACTGAGGTCGCGCGCAGCGTCAGCAAGAGCTGACCGGGGCCACCTTCAAAAACCAACGGCAACTCATATCTACGTACTTTCACATCCGTGAATCCGCTGTCATTGACGAGTCGAGCCAGCGAATCCGGATCACTAAATCCCCAGGGACCGGCCCCGAACGCATCCGCAGCATCTGTTCCAAGCACCTGTCCCAAGGCACTCTTCAGGGCCGCGAACGGCGGACTGTCCTCGATGGCGCACCACACGGCAATGCCCAAGTGTCCGCCGGGACGCAAGGCTCGTCGCATCTCGGCCAAGGCTGCCGGGCGGTCGGGAAAGAATTGCACGGCCTGCTGACAGGTCGCCACATCAAACGCGTCGTCAGCGACGCGCAGCGAATCGGCCGGGCACTCCAGGTATTCGATTGGGGCACTGTCTCCAACCGATCTCTTGGAGCGCGCGAGCTCAAGCATCGCTTGACTCAGATCGCAACCCGTAACACGTCCTCGTGGGCCAACGCGCTGCGCGGCGTGTCGAGCCACAGTTCCAGGACCACAGGCGACGTCGAGAACCGCTTGTCCACTCTGCAATGTGAGTTGATCGAGCAAGAGTTCGGCCCACGGATCGAACATTCGCGGAACCATGATCTCGTCATAGAAACAGAGAGCACTGGTCGGTGCTGATGCGAAAGACGCACTCCATTCCTGGCTGTGTGCCATGGCCCCAATCCCTTCTCACCTCTTCGAACATCCCCATTACAAATTCGGTAGTCGCCCCTTGCCAGGCGAGACATACTTCGTTATGAACCGAATTATGTCATCACAAAGATGATGGTTGGCCGGTCGTGTACCAGCGCTTGGACGAAAGCGAGCGCGTGTTGTGCTGCAGTCAAAAGTGAGCCCACACGTTGCTTAGACGTGACCCCCGCGACGACCTTCGGCGGTCGCACCAAGGAGTGCCCACGTGACAAGCCCGAGTCCCGGTACCAAGAACCAGATGCCGAAGACCAGCGCGAGGACGACGAAAAATGCTCCCATGCCCAGTGTGAAGGGAAAGATCGATGAACCGGGAAAGGAGCCGACGACGCCAGCGCCTTCAGCTTGGGTGGCGTGCGGTTCGTCTTCTGGCCGAGCCTTCATCCGACGGCTCCACCAGTAGTAGTAGCTGCCGGGCAAGAAGCAAAGCAACATGCCGGCGAACATCATCACGCCACCGGCGTTTTCGAGGCTCCAGTTCCAGTAGACGGCGCACATGATGCCGAAGAAGGTGCCGAGGCTCAGAAGGATCTTGGCTTCGACCCTCATCGGTCGTGATCCTGTTCGTGTTCGAGAGCTCCGACGACCATATTGGAGAGCGGTGGTTCATGGTGATGACCGATGCTCAGCGTTCCGTGAGCCAGCGACAGGTGTTCCGGGTGGTTGTAATCCCACGTCGGACGTTCCGATCTGATCTGGGGCAAGCGGTAGAAGTTGTGGTGCGGCGGGGGAGAGGTCGTGAACCACTCCAGTGTCTGGCCGTCCCATGGATTGTCGCCAGCTGGGTACTTCTTCCAGCTGTAGCCCACGTTGGCGACGAACACGATCATCGAGATGCCCACGAGGACCGCGCCGAAGGTGCTCCAGTCGTTCAAGGTCTTCCACTGCGGACTGTGCGGATAGATCGCGATGCGGCGCGGCATGCCGTCCAGTCCGAGGAGGTACTGCGGCAAGGTGAAGACTTGCGTGCCGATGAAGAGGAACCAGAACTGTATCCGACCGAACTTCTCATTGAGCATGTACCCGGTGAACTTCGGACCCCAGTAATACATTCCACCCATTGCCGCGAGCACCAGGGCCATGACGATGGAGTGGAAGTGCGCGACCACGAAGTACGTGTCGTGGGTGAAGAAGTCCAACGGGGGACTGGCCAGGTAGACGCCCGTGATGCCCCCGATGAGGAATGTAAACAGGAAGCCGAGAGACATCAACATGGCGGTTGTGAACCAGAGCTCTCCTCGCCACATGGTGCCTATCCAGTTGAAGATCTTGATACCGGTCGGTACCGCGATCAAGAGACTCATGATCGAAAAGAATGGCAACAAC
>DATKRC010000053.1:0-15441 GCA_035532375.1 Acidimicrobiales bacterium | reverse complement strand
ACTGTGCGTTGGCAAAGAATCCAAATAGCGCCCGAGCCTGAACATAACGTTCATCTAAATTCAGGTCGCCTTGATTCTTGGCAAGAAACTCAGATGCGATCGTGCACTCTTCATCAGCTGCTCAAAATCTGATGATAAGGGCATTCCAACCGCCCATATATCCAGAGAACTCCGAATTCTTTGAAGCGTCTATACCCAGACCGGCAATGAAGTGCGAAACGATATTTTCGACTTCCTGGTAGTCGTGCATAGGAAAGTCTTCCGCTACTGAAATCTCCATAGTGCGAGTCTCTTCTTCTTCATGTGCGTGTTCAAGCCATTTGATTCATATTTCGCATTGACCATGAAGATCGCAAACACAAGGCTGCCGGCGGTACCGATCGTTATCGGGCGCCCTAAAAAATTGTCTGCTCCTCAAAGCTTAAAAGTGATCGATGAGGTCGAACCGACTCTGTAGCGACAGGCGTGCAGGATTGTACTACCTCATTTTGTCGGATTACATCTCGAAGATCTGTTGCGGCAAGGAGCGAAATGACATCCAGATGCCTGGAGGGACCCGGATGTCACCACATTGGAACCTCAGAGCTCAGATCTTCCGACCAGATTTTACGGTCAGGACAGTCTTGGTACTGCTCCTCCGATTCGCCCAACTCCAATCCAATCTTACACGTCATTGAGCTTTTCCGGCAATGGGGGTCAAGGAATGATCTCACCTCAAAAATCTATGCAGCAGCATTTGGATTTGATCGTCATGTTCAGCGAACAGTCGCAGAGTGGAGAATTTCAGTAATCGTAAGTGGTGAATCTCCGTGATCGCCGTCAACGTTTGCTACTAGGTGGCGACCCCCCACCATTAATGGGTTTCATGGGAGAAGCGTTGGGGCAGGAGGTATATGGAGCTACCTCGAAAAAATTATTTAATAACACACAAAACCAACGTGCAATTGCTCTTCTGAGGGCCGCATGATCGACTTCAAATCGATTATTGCCAATGATGAATAGCGTGTACGAATACAGGATGGCATTTTTTGATGAGATCAAATCTCCCGAGGCGAAACCAGCGCTCAATAGCGCTTTATGGAAATCCTGCCATGTCAGCAAATCCAGAACTTGTTCTTGGGCTTGGGCGAGCTGCGCGAATTGTCTCTCTTGGATAGCGGGTGACGTTTCATCTGTTTCCATGTCCTTGCCACGGAGCATCGTGTACACATGGCGAAGTTGTCCACGGAAAAAGGCGACGCCAACGCTAACTCGCAGGAGTTGGTCTGGCGAGGGTTGGATGAAATGGTTGAACGGGGAAGGACCTGATACCGAGGGAGATTTTGCCTTCTTACTAAATTCTTCCAGTTGGACTCGGAGCTTCTCATTGAATACCGACATCAACGTAAGGATAAAGTCAGCTTGATTGAGAGTTATACCTTCAGAGTTCACTCGAACAAACACTTCTGCAGCACGTTCTTCGTCGAGTGAGGCGGCGCTCGACCCCAGCCTTGAAGTGTGGCTCTCGCCGGAGCTGTGGGACCAACGTCCGGCAGAGACGCTCGACTACCTCACCGACGACGCACATCACAATTAAGGGAGAAGGTTCGCCATGACAATTAGCGAACCTTCTCTCAAATTACAATGGACTATTGCGTTGGTTGCCTACTCGATTTAGGTTAGCCGATAATGCGATACAGCTGATTATCTGATGTGGACTTCGCGTACGTCATGGACCCCAAGTAGACGCCGTAAATGCGGTAAGTGTGATGGCCCCCTAGCTCCGCGGCGGACAGCGTGCATCGTCCTCCGTTTGACGAGAGCGCGATCACGCACAAGATCTGTTGGCCTGCCATTGCCTCCACATTGCCGGTGATCGTGGCACGAGTCCCAATGACGGTGGACACTTTTACGGTGATGCGTTGCCGGGATTCTTTTCCGTAGAGATCGCTGCCCTTGCGCAGCATGATCGACGTTCGTGTCTCTAATTGTGCGACAGGGACGACGGTGGCCGACGTCGATCCCGCAAACGAGGAGTTCCCCGAATAGACGGTGACATAGGACGTGTTGCCGATCGAGGTATAACTCGTCACGCAGGTTGCTTTCGCTGAGGACAGGTTGACCGCGGTGCATCCAGTGATAGGCGATCCGTTGTTAAAGAAGGTAACCGATCCTGTTACGTTCGACGGCAACACGATCGCGGAAAGGGTGACCGGCCCGACGGGAGGCGTCGGGTTCGGACTAACGGTGACCGTGGTCGTTGAGGCTGTGCTCGAGGCCGCGCCAATGACGATGTTCGATGCGGCGCTGACCGTGCTCGTGTCTTGCGACGTCGCCACGCTGAACGTCGCGTTCGAGTAGGTCCCCGAGTCCGGGTTCGTGATTCTAGGGATCGAGAGCGTGCCGGTCGTCGAGTTGGCGAGCGTGCAGCCAGCGGGCAGCGTAACCGTCACGACATTCCCATTGACGAAATCGTTCGTCGCAGGACAGCTCCCAGCGAAGTTGCTAAAGGTCACTGATTGTCCAGTGGCGAGGGTGAAGTTCGGGTTGAAGACGACACTGATGGTGTTGGATGGCGAAAGCGCTCCCGAAGACGAGGTGGTAAAGCCGACAGTCCAGATGGAAAGCGCATTCGCTGCCGTCGAGCCCGGTGAGAAGGTAGCGCCAGTTGGCGCAGAGGCATAAGCGGCCTCAAGCGTGAAGGCCAGGACCAAGGTGCTGAGTGCGGCGACGCCGACCATCGTGCCGGCGATTCGCCTTGGACGATGGTGCTTGCGGCATGTCGATTTTCTCAATACGGCAGGAAGCAAAGTCATATAGCGCGCCTTTCGATAGTTACTTTCTTCGATTGTTACTTTCAATAGTCTTATCGGGGACGCGTCCTATCGCTATGAGTATTCGATTAGGAGAAATTGAGAGTTCTATTAGAAGTACTTGCGCGATCGCCCTCGAGTGGGCGCCGCCGTTGGCTGTCTCGCGATAGTTTCGTCTCGGCTTTGCGTTCCTGACGGGCTGAAAGCAGCGACTTGCACGCAGTCCCCGGCGAATTCAATGTGGTAGTTCCGACGGTTTAGGTTATTCGCTCAGAGCATGGGAACCGGTAGCGATTCAATTAATCAGAGAATATGTTCAGCTACCTATTAGAAAGCGAAAGAAGTGGCCCTATGACGAAAGACAAATTAAAGCGACGGACCGACCGAAGCGGTCAACAACTTGGTAAGGCGTGTGAAGTGCGTATCCTCCTTCGACTTCAGGTCGTTCCGGAACTTCCGGATCTTCTCACTGATCTACGCCGGTAAGCCCAACTGGGATTTCCTGGCGAAGGTCACTCCCCGCGGATTTCCGAAAAGCTCTGAGGTCGCCGTAAAAAATCATGGAGTACCGAGTTGGTTGAGTGGTGGATTTGATTGTGGATTTTCTTAAAACGAAGGTGGCTGCTGATTTCGAAGAGCCACTATATGTTAAAAATTGCCGATGAGAACTAATCGCAATGGAGGCCTCACCTTCATAAAAAAAGGTTCTGGCACTAGCCCTTATCGTGCCGCCCTTGTCGGCTGGCACGCTCATCGGTAACACTGCAAAAGTGCTACACCCGGTTGTCGCCGGTTTCAAGGTGGTCGGAAATAAGATTCTCGCTCCGAACGGCAAGCAGTTCGTGCCCTACGGCGTTAGTCTTGCGTGTGCCGCCGATGCGGCGACCAGTATTAGCGCCCTATGTGACGGGAAAGACCTTACCGGCAACACCGCTACCGCAGTGATCGCGGCAGCGGCAAAAGACTGGCACTCCAACATCGTGGCGATTGAGGTCGCGCAAGAATATCTCTTCAGTGGACCGGGAGGAAGTGTTAACGCTTCCTACCTCCATCTTGTAGATAGACACGTCAACCAGGCCAACCACTTAGGAATGGTTGTCACCATTACCTTGCAAGAAGAAGAAGAACATGGCCCAGCATTTCCGACGGCTAGTAGTACCAAGTTCTGGAAGTTTATGGCCGCCCACTACAAGAACAAACCCGATGTCTTCTTCGATCTCTATAACGAGCCACGTCTACCAGTCGAAGCCTTTGGGAGTGGTGGCACCATGAGCGACGTATGGAACGTGTGGCAAAACGGGGGAGTGGCACTCTTGTCGCAGGGACCAGGTGAAGTAGGCACCACACAAGAGACCTACGTCGGAATGCAGAGCCTCGTGAATACCGTAAGGGCCCAAGGTGCGAAAAATATTATCGTGGCTGAAGGGGTGCATTACGGCCAAAGTCTCTCAGGCCTTCCCACACATACCCTCACTGGCGCGAATATCGCGTACGGGATCGAGCCCAATCCAATCCCGAACAAGACACCGTCTGAGCGATACACCAATTTCGGACAGTACGCGAAGACCTGGCCGATAATGCCCACAGCGTTCCTCGACACCTATGGTGCTGCCACGTGCGACCCTAATTCTCCGGTCGATGTACCTCCGCTGCTCAAGTACCTGAAGAGCATCAATATGGGCCTCATCTTTTGGACTCCCACTCCGGGAATTGGAATTGTCGGCACCAACCTTAATGATCCGACTTCATATCCACCTGGGGCAACGAGTATCGCGTCATCACGGTGCCCTTACAGAGGTCCGGGCTTCGCTTGGTCGACAACTAACACGATTGGCGCTGGTGCTCTTCTCAAGGCCTACTTTAAAGCAAATAGCGTGCAGTTACCGCGATAGACCAGGGGGTATCGTTGCTAACGATTCGTTCGTAGCTCCCTGGTTTGACGCACATCCGGCCACAAATAGTACGTCGGCATTGTCGTCGGTCAATAAGGATTCGATCTTCTGCTTGCCGCCAAGCTCGACCGGGTTAGTCGCTCGGTGCTCGACTTCGCCAACCTCATGGCCCGCGCTACGACGTTCGATACCGTGTCGATGGCGAGGTGCGAATGAAGACGTTCCGACTTCGCAGGGATGCGAAATCGCACAAACGGAAGGTCGAAGGTGACGAGAACACGGGGCTCCTCATCGATCCTCGTGGTGGCGAGACGATCTTTGGCCCCTACGCCGCAAGTTGGATTGAACACCGGTTAGTTCGCGGACGTCCGCTCACGCCAGCTACAGCGCAGGGCTACCGCAGATTGCTCGCTCGCAATATCAAAGCGACGTTCGCCAAGACTTCGCTGCGCAAGATGACACCAGAGCGCGTTCGCGAATGGCATTCGACGCTTGTGGCGGACGCTGGAGCCGATCAGCCCGCGAAGTCTTACCGACTGTTACGCGCGATCCTCAACACCGCGCTTGCTGATGATTTGATCAGCCGGAACCCCTGCCGTATAGCGGGCGACGGAACTGAGCACGCGCCCGAGCGACCTATCCTCGATACGGCAACTGTCCTCGACCTCGCCGACACCATCGACTCGCGCCTACGTGCGTTCGTGCTCCTCGCGGGCTTCGGGGGACTACGACCGGGCGAACTGTTTGGGCTGGAGCGACAAGACATCGACCCGTTGCGTGGGACAGTCCACGTGCGACGCGAAACGCACGAGATCGCTCATGTTCGTAATCCGGACGGCTCGATAGCCAAGAAGTACGGTCGCACGATCACCGAGCCGAAGTCCCAAGCGGGTAAGCGTAACGTGGCGCTCCCGCGTGTGGTCATGGATGAGTTGCGCGCCCACGTTGACGCCTTTGCCGCGCCAGGGCTGAGCGGCGTGATCTTCACCCGCTCGACTGGTCGTTACCTTCGGCGTCGTGACCTGTCCGAAGCGTGGAAGACCGCATGCGAGACGCTCGGGCTCGAAGGTGTCCATCCGCACGATCTCAGGCACCACGCCGCCACGACTATGGCTCGTATCCCTGGCGTGACGACGCGTGAACTCATGGCGCGGATCGGGCACTCAAGCCCGCGCGCAGCCTTGATTTATCAGCACGCTACCGAGGAGCGCGATCGGGCAGTGGCGGACCACCTTGACACGGTGATCGCCTCGACTGAACGGTCACCGCGCGGGCAAGTCGTGAATCTCCCGCGCGATATACGCGCGATGGAATCGACTCCGACTGACTAGCAACTACTCAAAAAGTACCACTAACCTGCTCTAATACTAGAGGCGGCGCCCAGAATCGAACTGGGGTAGAGGGCTTTGCAGGCGCTAATTTGGGTTCAGGACCGTCCGCCAAAGATCGGAAATACCAGTTGAGAATGTGTAGGGATTCATTGGCGTTCGTTCCGGATCGCGGTGTACCGCGGCATCACCGCGAAATAGTTCGTTGGGAAACGCCGATCTCAATCCTGATGGGCTAACGCCGCTCATGTCGAGCACGAAAGCGACTAGTTAGAAGTTACGCCACGCTGAGATGACTTCGAGGAGTACACCAGCGTAAATCCCACATTCATCATTATCTCTCGAGTCTACGTGAGGTGAAGCGGAATGGTGGCACCGATGAGTTCAAAGGCCCGCCGTTGGATCTCGGTGGGCTGTGTAAGTTGCTCGAAGCTCTGCTTTGTCCTGTGCACCGTGCAGGCGTTGCGGGTGAGGGTTGCAAGGTGATCGAGCAGTCCCTGGGAGCTGTGGAGGGCAAGCCCATCTTCAGTGCGCTTTCTCGCTACCTTCGTTGCTGCTGCGGGTAAGGATCGAAAGAAGCAGTCTGCCTGGTGATCCACCTCGCGTGCGCGTGGATGGTGGATGACAAAGCGAAGATGCTTGGCGAACCAAGCCTTTGTCGCCTTCGAAGTGTGCGAGGAGCCATTGTGCGAGACGACGTGGATCGAAAAGAGTCTCCTCGATGCTCGTGTCGATCTCCTCCAAACTCGCGATGAAGGTGACCAAGTTGTTGCGCTCGATGTCTTTCGCTTGACCTTGCGGGTTGCGACGTCGAGGGCGCGCCGAGCGGCGCAGCGCTGTGGTGGACAGCGCTGTGGTGGACAGTATTTGAACTCGCGCCGCGAAGTGCGTCCTTTGAGCGCCGGTGTTGTTGGGTGTTTGCGATGCTTAGCCTGGACCCCGGTTTTCTTACTGATCGACAAGCCGACGGCGTTCTCCGGCAACGCGAGGTAAAGACCGCAGACGTCGGCGGCGTGGTCCCAGAACTCCGGCGTATCGAGTCGCGGCAGCCAGCCGGAGTCTTCGTGGGGACACTCGTCGTTCGCGGCGAAGATTCGACCGATCTGAGAGGCGGAGATCGCAATTCCCTCCTCCCAGATCAGCCATGCATCTCTGAGTGGCTCCATTGCGAGGAGAACTCTGGCAGTTCGGAGGTGACCTCGGCCATGAGGACCATGCGGTTGCCCGGAGCGTCTTGCATTTTCGAGGCCAGCGAGACCAGAATCAAAGAAACGGATCCGCCACTTCGAGACTGACTGAGAAGAAAGCCCCACGCCTTTGGCGATCCTGCGACCGGTTACATCGTCCGAGGTGAGCAGGACGACCTTGGCGCGTTGGCGGTCGCGGTGCGAGTTATGCGGGAATCTTGTGTTTGATGCCCTGAAGTTTGGAGCCGACTGACTTCGTTGGTGGACTCGTGACCTCGTGCGTCAATGTCAAGGATGATCGTAGTGCTCGGGTGCAACACGAGGACAACGAGTCGTTCGTGGACGTGACGATGCCAGCCTGGTCGTCCAGGTGCTCGCCATCGGATGCGTTGATTAGGCGGCGAGTTGTGCCACCCCGCCGACGGAGTTTGCTGCGACCGACCTTCCTCGCTCGGCGCCGGAATCGCCATTGTCGGACGGAAATTCCCCAGCTTGTGATACGTGAGGTTGGACTCCCGCTCGAGTCGTTCGCCTGATTGACCGTATCGGTTGCGAGGGGTGTCTCGGGTGTACCCGCGCCGGCCATGGTCGCTCACGGTAGCAGCCACTATCCCCGCGACGATGTCAGTCGCGACGAAATGATACGACGGCGAGCCGAGGTTGCGACAGCGAAGCGAACCCAACAAGCGGGCAGCGGTCTGCTGACGATTGAATTGGCAGGCCAAGGTGACAACCAAACATTCAGCAAACCCTCCTCAGCGTCTTTGCCGACCTGTACCCACCTTCTGACCGATGGCGGTTTGGACAGGCTCGGGCTGTAGCGACGGTTGCTGCGTTTGTTGTCAACGTCATCACCATCTGACCAGAATCGATCTCCGACGCGTCAAGCCTTCCAGGCCTCAAGCCGCCAGTCAGAGATCGTGGACGACGGCCTGCCGACATGAACCCCCACGTGGCACCTCCCGTGGACGCCCGACTACAACGGTTCAACCACAGAAGGAGCGACAGAACGTCTCATACGTGTCATCACCGATTCCGAGTCGCAGGGAACGATTTGCTACAGATCGACGGATCCGCGTGTTGTCAGTTATCTGTGAGCGCTATTCGAATCGAGCAGCGCGCGATGTGCACGAATACAATTCTCGACAGGACTATAGAGGGCAGTCGTTGGCTCGGTCTAAGGCCAAAGTCTTTCGAAGAGAGGAAGGCAAGCGATGGGTACACCAAATCTGAAGGTGACCGGCATCAACCATGTTGTGCTGCACGTGAATGACGTGGAGCGTTCCGTGAAGTTCTACATGGAAGTTCTCGGCTTCGAGAGCCGCAGCATCTCCGTGGGGTCGGAGCGGAAGATGAGCTTCCTCCGCTGTGGTATACACGGCCTCGATCTGTTCGAGGTTTCTGGCGATGTCCATGGCGGCGAGGAGATGAACCACCTGGCGTTGAACGTCGAAGCCGGCGATCTCAACGAGGTCATCGAAAAGCTCGAGAAGGCAGGCGTCGACGCTTCCGAGCGGACACCACGAAATTCCGTATTCATCCACGACCCAGACGGACACAAAATCGAGATGCTGCCTCGCTCTGCCCACGAGAGGGCGCGGGAACGAGAATCAGCGCGAGCCACTGCGTAGCGAAGCTACGGTCGGCCACGTTGGTGGAGCCTCGACTGCCTGACACAGATCGTACGATCTGGAAACTGACGGAAGGAGAACGCAAGTCCGAGTCGGACATACCGATCGACGGATAGGTGGGCCATTCGCTATTGGTGCTGAACGTGTTGATCAGTGATAAATCTCAGCACCTGAAGCAACGAACTCGGCTGCCTTCTGCTTCATGCCGAGCTCGACTGCAACGTTTTTGCCGAGTTCGAGCTCGCCTGCTCGTTCCCGCAGATCGTGGCTGATCCGCATCGAGCAGAACTTTGGCCCACACATCGAGCAGAAGTGCGCGGTTTTCGCTGGCCCGGCCGGTAACGTCTCGTCGTGGTAGGCACGGGCGGTCTCTGGGTCTAGCGCGAGGTTGAACTGATCCTCCCAGCGGAACTCGAAGCGCGCCTTTGACAAAGCGTCGTCCCAGGACTGTGCGCCTTTGTGGCCTTTCGCGAGGTCGGCCGCATGTGCGGCGATCTTGTAGGCGATCATCCCTTGCTTAACGTCATCACGATCAGGTAGTCCAAGATGTTCTTTTGGTGTGACGTAGCAGAGCATCGCCGTGCCGAACATCCCGATCATCGCGGCGCCGATCGCCGACGTGATGTGGTCATAGCCCGGTGCGACATCGGTCGTGAGGGGTCCGAGTGTGTAAAAGGGCGCCTCGTCGCACACTTTCATCTGCCGGTCGATGTTCTCTTTGATCTTGTGCATGGGAACATGCCCGGGACCTTCGACCATAACCTGAACATCGTGACGCCAAGCAATCTTCGTCAGCTCTCCGAGCGTGTCGAGCTCGGCGAACTGTGCCTCGTCGTTCGCATCGGCGATCGAACCCGGCCGGAGCCCATCACCGAGCGAGAACGCGACGTCGTAGGCGGCCATCAACTCGCAAATCTCTTCGAAATGCGTATAGAGGAAGTTCTCCTCGTGGTGCGCGAGACACCACGAGGCCATGATCGAGCCACCCCTGCTCACGATCCCGGTCACCCGCTTGATGGTGAGCGGTACGAAGCGAAGCAGTACCCCGGCGTGGATCGTGAAGTAGTCGACGCCCTGTTCGGCCTGTTCGAGGAGCGTGTCGCGGTAGATGTCCCAGGAGAGTTCGGCCGGTTTGCCATCGACTTTTTCGAGCGCCTGGTAAATCGGAACCGTGCCGATCGGGACCGGGGAATTGCGCACGATCCACTCCCGAGTGGTGTGGATGTCAGAGCCGGTGGACAAGTCCATGACCGTGTCGGCTCCCCACCTGGTTGCCCAGACAAGCTTTTCAACCTCGTCGTCGATCGATGAGGTAATTGCCGAGTTGCCAATATTCGCGTTGACTTTGACGAGGAAGTTTCGGCCGATCACCATTGGTTCGGATTCGAGATGGTTCACGTTTGCCGGCAAAATGGCCCGACCCGCGGCGATCTCAGCGCGCACGAACTCGGGTTCGACGCCCTCTCGCAATGCGACGAATTCCATCTCGGGGGTGACCTCGCCAGAGCGCGCATAGTGGAGCTGGGTAACGGTCTGCCCCGCGATCGCGCGCAGCGGACGACGGGGCGAAGGTGCGCCTTCGAGCTCGACAGCCGCGCTCGCCACATTGCGACGAACGGCTGCGCGCCCGTCGTCGCGTATTGCGACCGACCGCCCTTCGTATTCCTCGACGTCACCGCGTCCTTGTACCCAGCGTTGACGAAGTGGTGGCAGTCCGATTGCCGGGTCGCTTCCTGGACCGCTCGTGTCGTAGAGGAAGATCGATTCGTTGACAGTCGGGGCAGAGTTGTGCACCTGGGCATCGAGCTTCACCTCGATGAACGGCACTCGAATATCTGATTGGGGACCTGTGACATAGGTCTTTAGACGAGATGCTTCATCCATTTTGGCTCCCTCCGCCGGTATGACCCGGATCAGGTTCAACGGTCGGCGCTTTGCGCCTTCTCAGCCCAGTTTGGGCTCCCGTGCACAAGCAGTCTCGCACATACCGAGCGCGTCAGCATCGAGCCAAGCGGGCAATCAACGCGTGAGATCGCCGCGGAGCCGTGTTAGTCGTGTACAGATCACCGAATCGAATGCTCGCAATCTCGGCCGGATGGTCGCGACATAGCGACGGGAGTGTGCGTTCTTCGCGAGGAGCGAACTCGTATCGCCGATTCAGTGTGCAATTGCTGCTCATCGAATGCTCGGAGATTGTGCCATTTTGGCGCGTCAGGTCGGATGATGTCTTCAGCACTCACAGCCACCCGCAATGTCAAGCGTCCGGGACTTCACAGGTGCAGCTCTTCGCAGCAGACTCCTAAGTAGTGACATCCTGTGCTTCGCCTGCAACGTTGAAGCGCACGCGCCGGGCAACCACGTCTTGTGCAAGTTCGGTGAGCAGGCGATCTTTCGCGAAGGCATGTGCTTTCAATCGGATGAGGGATTCGCCGACGCTCAGTCCGAGCTGGGCCGAGGCTACCCCGACTGCTTGGTAGACAACGCTTTGGGGCGTCATCACGGCCTCGAGCTGAGCGATGAGATCGCCGAGGGGCGCTTCGGCCTGCATCGTGAGCACGGCCCGAGTGACGACGTCCGCCATAATGAGCGCGTCGGCATGCTGGTCATCGCTCAGGGCGCCGGAGTGGTCACGGTAGAGATCGAGCGAACCAATACAGACAGCACCTACCACAAGTGGGAACGCGAAGAGCGCCCTCACGCCTGCTTTGAATACAGGAGGGGTGAGACCGAGCCACCGCGAGGACGGGTCAGCGAGATTGGGTTCAGCGATGGGTACCTCAAGGTTGTAGGCATCGATGCACGGTCCTTCGCCAAGCATGAACTGTAGCTCCTCGATGAACGAACTCACTGCGTCGGTCATACCGAGCGATCCACGTGTCACGTGTCCCGATCTGAGCATGATCCCCGCGCCGCTCGTCGCGGTCATGTCAATGCAGACATTACAGAGCCGACCTGGAGACGAATCATCGCTCTTCGCGATTCGACTCAGGATGCGCAGACGACGATCGCTCGTCACGCCCTCCATCCTCGCCTGGCGCACGGATCAAAGAAGGGCTCTCGGCTCACGGCGCGCGCTCCCTCTAATTGTGTCGCTGCGCGTGTCTATCGCACATTGGTCCGAGACGCAACCCCCCGTTGCCGAGAATTGACAGACGCGTGTTATCTAGGCCCTACCATGGGCATTCGTGCCTCAGGAAGTAATACGAGGTGCAAGTTGGTGGGAGAAGGGATGACCTATTGGATACCGAAGATCCTCACCAGCTAGGCGAAGAAGATGCCGTCGTCGAAGCAATCGATGAAGTCTCCGTCGCCGTCGAGGAGAATGTCAGCGACCAAGAGGACCTACTCTCCGAGCTGGACCGAATACGCCATGACCGGGTCGCAGGCGTACCGTTACAGGAATCAATCGGAAGAACGGGTCAGCCTCTAGCTTTCGTTCTCTTAAACCGCGTCACCAAGCGGCTCATCCTCGGAGGTGCACGTTTGCGACGCGTTCTTGTCACCTCTCTCGTGCAAGAGGGGGAGAGCGTGAGTTCGGTTGCGAAGCGTTTCGAAGTGACGCACCAGCGCATCTCGTCGATTCTTCGACGAGAGAAAGACTCATAGCTGACGACTCTTTACCAAGTAAGATTTCGGACGAGGCGAGGCTTGCCACGCTGAAGCTCTAGGGGAACTCGCGGGACGGAGCTGCATTGCCACGTTTCGACCGGGCACAGCGTCAGAGGCGCGAGTTGGGATGCTCCGACCAACCACCCACGACGTGTTGGCAACAGAACGTGAGTGCCGATCTGGGTGTTGCCTGACAACGCGAAGCACCCATATCGACGGATATTTGCTTTCGGTTGACTGATACATAGAACCGCAAGCGCGCCCCATAACGTTCCACCAAATCCTGGACTTCGAGTGCCCCAACCGCCGGATGAATCGCGCATTTGACATGTGGCCAGTCAGCCGCGTTTCGCGTAAACGACGGTTGATGTAGGTGTAACCCCTGCTTTCAAGAGCGAGTTGCAATTCTTCACTTGGTCGGACGTGGATCATCCTCCGCATTTGCGAGTGGGCGGAATCGCATACCTTGAAATTCGTCGGCTTCTTGGTGCGGTTTTGAGCGACGCGGTCTTTCGCGTCATTCGGCGAGTCGTGCTCGAAGACCACGAAAACGCCACAATTCCCACGAGTGGAGTAGGGTTCAACCATGACCGTCACGCCATATACTTCGAAAGAGGAAGCGACTCATGCCGAATGTCGGTGATCATGTTCGTGTGCATTCCAAGAAGGTCGGCGAAGCCTCACGCGATGGGGTGGTGGTCGACGTCATCGGTCAGCTTCTTCGCATCAGGTGGATGACGGGCGAAGAGTCAACGATGGTGCCTGGTCCCGGATCGCTGGCTGTCATCGAGAAGAAAGAGCTGTCATCGGATAACAAAGGTTCCGCACCATCAAAGGCAACCAAGGGCATGAAGTCGGGCCAAAAGGCGCAAAGGGCCGTCAAGAAGCCGCCTCGGTAGGCAACGCAGCAAGAGTTGACCACGGATTAGACCGCCTCTAGAACGGCGGGCAGAAGGAGGTGCTCAGTGTTAAAGAAGACAGCGGCGAAAAAGACTGCCGCAAAGAAGCGGCCAGCAAAGAGAACTGTCGGAAGGAAGCAGTAGCGAAGAAGTCGGTGGCCCCTAAGCGCGCCGTGAAGAAGACGACCGCTCGTAAGATTGCCGCAAAGAAGCGGCCTGCAAAGAGAACTGTCGCCAAGAAGACAACTGTCGCCAAGAAGACAAGTGTTCGTAAGACGGCAGGACGGAAGCGCCCCGCAAACAAGACGGTCGCCATGAAGTCGACTGTTCGAAGGAACCCGGCGGAGCAGAACGTCGCATTGGTGAAAGCGGCTTACGCCGCGTTTTCATCAGGTGACGCCGCGGCGGTGATGGCGATTCTGGCGGACGACATCGAATGGATCGTCCCCGGCAACAGTGCTGTGAGCGGTACCTATCGTGGCAAGGGCGCGGTCGGTAGCTTTTGGATGATGCTGGCAGAGAAATCATTCGCCACAGCGCCGGAGCACTACGTAGGTGACGGCGAACGGGTCGTTGTCCTAACACGAATTACCGTTGCCGGACAGTCAGCGGACCAAGCGGATGTTCTGACGTTCAAGAACAGCAAGGTTGTGAAGTTCCAGTCCGCGGGCGACACCGCATTGCAGGAGCGAATCTTCGGCGCGAAGTAGCACGCGGCGCCAAACGATTCATTTGGCGTGTGCCTGATTCAAGGCCATTAGACGAGGCATCGCGACTTAGCGAGACCTCCGGCGCCGCACGTCACGCTCCCGGCATTAGGAACACCCGATTAGATAGTCCTACGGTTGAACGACCGCGTGAAGCTCGATCACCTCTTGTTTTATCTCTCCCGGCACGTTTGGCTTGACGTTCTCGTTGAACCACTTTTCGAACTGTGCCCAGCTCTCCCAGACTTCTCCCACGGAGAACCCACCAGGGCTCACGTACGCGACGTGCATCACGAAGCCAAGTTGCTTTTTCACCAGTTCGACGAGGTGCGTCGAGACCTGGTCATAGGTTGCCGCGTCCATCCCGGCAATAGACATCCTCACGAGTACAGACAATTCGTCCTCCGTTCCAACGATCGGCTCGAGACGCCGACCATACAACCACGACAAATCTGCCGCCAAGCGTTCGCCTGAGGCCAAGGTTGTCCACGTCCGTTCATAGCAAGCCGCGGTATCACCGCGGTATAGTTCTTCGGACGGGCTCCCGAGCAAAAGTACCAAAGGCCATCTGAGCTGCTAAAACAACTGGAGGCGGCGCCCAGAATCGAACTGGGGTAGAGGGCTTTGCAGCATCTCTCCAAGCTCACAATACATCCTGTTCAATGGCACTTTATCAGATCACAAAACCCACCGTGGGGCTGATTGGGGTCGGGAATTGAGGCCAAAGGCGGTCGCTCGTGGTGAGTGCAGGACAATGAGTTCGTTTGAATGAATGGATCCCCCGAGGGTGTCTCACGCGTGATGACCGCGGCCCGCGGTGGGCACCAGGCGATCCGCGATCATCACGAGTCGTTCGGCTGCAGTCACTGCTCGGCGGCCAGCTGCGGCCGTGAGGGGCCGGGGGTCATATTCAGCCTGAGCTTTGAGGGGGAGGAGTTGTCGCAACTGTCTCGCCGCGATTTTGGCATCACCTCCGATGGCGTCAAGATGTTCTGGCGCGTCAGCATGCTCTCCTTGTGAAATCGATCCTGAGAGCGCTGCGGAAATGGCATCGCTTGCGGCAATGCCCGAATGAATCGCATTGCCAGTTGCAGCCGTGTAGTTGCCAAGTTCGAGCGAGTCTTGCGCTGCTCGAAGGAATTCCTTTGACTTCGCAAGGTATGCCCTCGCGTCTGCCAGTGTTGCAGAGCGTGTCTTTGCCCGTGCCCGTGCCATGTCAAACAACACGAGTGAATGCGTTGAGTGGCCTGCCTACGAGGACAACGCCTTCGTTGGCGATTGTGCGCCACGGACCGCTGTGTCGTCGAAGCAGAGCCGGTACCTCATCGGCTGAGACAACCATCATGTTTACCGGGTTTCCAGCAATCCTCCGGGCGACCCGTTCCCATGCTCCGAG
>DATKRC010000052.1:0-5497 GCA_035532375.1 Acidimicrobiales bacterium | reverse complement strand
CTTCGGCTGCCTGCTCATACCCCAGTCCCGCAATCGCCACGAGGTAGAGGGCATCGCGTTGGTCCGGGTCGAGGTCAGCGAACGCCGATGCGACTCGTGCTAGTGATGCCGCGTGATCGAGACGCACTACGAGCCCCTCTGAACTGTCATCGTCAGGGTCGATCTGTGACGCCGCAGTGGCGTAGGCAGTCAGCATTCGGACCTCCGTACGGCGGTGGCGGCGAATGAGATTGGTAGCAATCCCGTAGAGCCACGGAAGGGCGTTGGCGCGAGATAGGTCGTAGCGATTTCGTGCGCCAAAAGCAACAATGAACGTCTCGGCGCCGAGATCTTCAGCGTTGTCTCTGCCTACTCGCCGGGCTAGGTACCTGAATATCTCAGCAAAGTGACGATCAACCACCAGCGCGAAACGTTGACGATCCACCAACGACGCTGCAATATCGTCGCTGTCTGTCGAATCACTCCCGGTGGCACCCATCAACTAACTATTGCCCGCACGGTCAAAGTGAGTCCCAGTTTCTTGGCGGCCTGGTGTCCAGACAATCTTTAATGCCTGTGGAGCGCCCGAGATGAAGGAATGCAACGATTGGACTGATTTCGCACTAGACCCCCGACCGTTCGTCCAGCCCCGGACCTTGCCGTTGACTTGGACACCACATTGACTGGTGGTGATTGACATACATAGGTTGTCTGTATATAGTGCTCACATGACTAAAGAGATGAGAGAACCAACTTTTCTTGTGCTGGCCACGCTCGCAGCCGGTAAGAAGCACGGATACGCGATCATTCAAGGTGTCGAGCATCTGTCCGATGGGCACGTTGAGTTGAAGGCCGGGACTCTGTACACGATGCTGGACCGACTCGTCTTTGAAAACATCATTGAAGTCGCCGGAGAGGAAGTTGTCAATGGACGCCTACGTCGCTACTACCAATTGACCAAGAACGGTGCCGGCGAACTGTCGGCGGAGTCCCAACGCCGAGTATCTGTGTCGAAGGTGGCCCTGCGTCGTCTTCGCTTGTCCGGGGGCATCGCGTGAGCGGCGAGCACGCGCGGTTTGAGAGTCTCCTGAAGTTCTATCCCGCGAGTTATCGCAAGGAGCGCGGAGACGAAATCATCGCGACTTTGCAGGAGGCCGAGGAGGTTAGCGGCATTACGGCGTCAATCGGCGACCGACTGAGCATTGCCACTCATGGTCTCCAGGTTCGTTTTGGACTGACTACCGAGACGACGTTGGGTAAGGCCCTCGACCTCGCAGCAACGCCAGGACTTGTCATGGGTGCGCTCTTGGGCACTTATCTCCTCATCTGGGGTGACCTCCCAGTAATGAGCGCGAGGTTCTTCCATCCCACGTTCGGGCCATTCCTCTCGATCGGCCCATTGTTCTACGTTGTTTGGATTCTCGGGGTCGGCGCAGTGTTTGAGTGGCCGCAGTTCCGACGACGGATTGCGAGCATCTGCATGGTGGTGACCATCACCGGCGAGATTATCGCCAAGGCTGTTCATCGCAATCCAAACATGTGGGAGATCGCTCTTCTCGTAAGCCTTGGCCTGCCGAGCGTGCTGGCTCCGGTCGGGCTGGCGACCCGTCGTCGTGTGTGGCAAAGCCTGGCCGTTGCTCTCGGCGCGGTGGTGACGTTTGCCCTAATTTCGCCGCCCGTGCAAGTCGGATTCTTCGAATCGGTCTATTGGAACGGCATGTACAGGCTGAGTTTGCATATGCCCTTCGTGGATGTGCTTGTGATGGCCATCGTTGTAACTCTTCAAATCAGACACCAGAAGGAAATCGCCGCCGCCGCGCTGATTCTGAGCGGCCCCTGGGTGGCTGTTGCGGCGTTGTACCCATTCTTCACTCCCTACGTCTCATCCCCTAGAGAATTGAATATGGGAGTTCTCGTACTGTGGACTAGCGCGATGGCCGTCATCGCGACTTCAGGTCGCTATCGTCCCCAGCACCCACGATTTGCAGGAATGCTGACAGTGATCGTCCTCATTGGAGGAGTCACCGCGGTCGGCGCGGGCATTCTCTCAGGGAGCAGCGAAGCGCCACTCCCGGTCGCATCGGCTTCGTACCCGTGTCGGGCATTGATTAGCCCCGCGACCGGTGAGGTCTTGTCCATCAGATGCAGTCGAGTCGTACAACCTCCCGGTGCGCATTCCTCACCGACGACCTCGTAGGGCCCAATCGGCGACTGACTTGGTGAGCGAGATTCGTACTGGGGCCTCCTGCTATTTGTTTGACGGGAGTGCGGACTCGGACTACCTGTCATGGATTGGTCTGAATCTCGCGCAACTGAACTAGGACTGTCTGAGATCCGCCTTTATACACGGCGAGGTAAAGACTCAAAATCGTTACTCTGATGAAGCGCGAATTCAAGTAGCCAGCGCACCATTCACGATGGCAGCCACGTCCGATGGTTCTTCCGAGCGAGAGGGGTGAGTCATTCCCTCCAGACCGTGGCACATCGCGCCCGGAGTCCGCGCGACAAGCGCCTGTGGCCGAACCAAACAGGCCTCATTGTGTGCCCCTTATTTGTGCAACACCACGAGACGAGAACGACAACAGACAACGTCATTTCGATTAAAACAACGACTACATCGACCAGACCGACGGCACGCAACAACCAAATACTTCCTCTTAATCAACAGGTTCCGGGTTCAAGTCCCGGCCGGCGCACCAAAGTAGTCAAACTTCACGGACTCATGCATCCCAGCGGTCGCGCTGACTGGGCAACGGGATGAAGATTCAAAGATTTGGAACGACATTGGTCAACACGAAACCCGTCGCGATTCATCCCGTCAGTGGCACGACGTGACACATCTGCAATCTCCCACTGGCGTCTGGGCAGATTGCGCAGCGATCTGATCTTGGTACGGCACACGATTGTGCGACTACGTTGATAGTGCGTCAAGAGTTGAAGTGTCGATGTTCCCTCAGTCAATACGGCAACGAGATTAGGACACGAGTCTCCACGAACCATGAGCTATTACTCTCAGCAGATTCAACATTCATTAATCGTCGCACTCGTTACGCTCTTCACCGCCCTGCTCTTCGCTTTAGCGTTTAGATTTTTCGGTCAGCGCAAGATTGCGCGCACCGCGTTTTGGATGATTCTGTTCGTCGGTTCCATAGCGGTCATAGTTACATTCACACTTCTTCGATTTGGTGTGCGTGGACATGAAGTTCGGCAAATAGTGTTGATTCCGTTTGCAGGTGGAGAATATTCAAATGTCAGTAAGAGTCTCATCGCGATCAAACTATTTGGAAACGTTGCGCTCTTTGTACCGTTCGGAGTCTCGCTGCAACTTCTCGTTCGTCAACAGATTTGGGTTACGGTTGCGGCCGGACTGACGACTTCACTTTGCGTCGAACTATTGCAGTACCTGCTTGCCAGGGGTACATCAACCACAGGTGACTTGATTCTCAATTGCGCCGGCGCACTTGCTGGCGCGACCATTGCTCGCCTCCTTGTTGACCTCCGGCCCAATTGGACTTCACAAATGTTGGTGTGATCTCGCAATCGGATACGACCTCGCGGCGTCGATGCCGGGAGGCAATAGATTGGTGTCGGAAGCACGATTTGAACGTGCGACCTTGGGATTATGTGCCCGACGAGCCAACAGGTTGCTTGCTACGAGCGGCTGTGCCGGATGATCCGCACGGTCCCGAGAACACAAATCGCGGCGGCGGCGAGCAAGATGAGTCCAACGACGGCCTGAAGAATCCAGAAATGGTCGGCCGGTTGGTACGTGAACCAGTACTTGTAATGGTGCAGCGTGAGCCAGCGCGTCGCGGCGCCGGGATCGTTTGCTCCACCCTTCGATTGGTACAAGCCGATCACGTGTTCACGAACCCTATTTGCTGCGTGGCTCCCCAACACTCGTCCTCCAGGACCGACGAACCAGCCACGCACGAGCAAGCTCCCGCTGGGACCGACGCCCTCGGAAGCGACTGTGTTGATAGTTCCGAGCGGGAAATAGCTGAGCATCAAACGTGACGACGCCACCGCACCGATATCGAGGATTCGCGGAAGAAATTGACTCACTGCGGCGAGAACTCCTCCGATGATGACCACGTTGGTTGCAATCGCTGCGACCGTGCGCTTGACGAGCGCACCGACCAGCGTGCCGAGCGCCAGCGCCAAAAGTGTCCATACCGGCGTCATCCACCATGTCGTCGTGAACAACCCGGCCCGCCAATGGCTCCCGACCGCAACGTTGATCACCGTGTAGGGGTGTATGTACCAGCCGCCGAGCAAGAATCCGAGCACGACCGCGACAGGCGTCACGATCAATGCCAACATCGCGAGCGTCACGAGGAGCAGGCGAATTCGGCCCACCCCCTGCGTCCACGCGAAGCGATACGTGCCCGACTCCATCTCTCGCGCGACCAAGGGCGCTCCGATGAAGGCCCCGATCACGAGGGGGAATAGACGAAGCGCAATGACGATCGGCGTGAAGCTCGGTATATCCGCAAATTGGTTCGCAGTGTTTGCACACACTTGGAGATCCGTCGGGTGTGCGAACGTGCAGCCCGCCGCGAGGTAACTCGCGTAACTCGCGTTCACAGCGTCACGACCGATAACGATGGCAATAACGAGGGTAACAAACGCTATGAAAATCGTAATCAGCGCCGCGCGATTCTGGATCAGAGCAACGTGCATCAGCCGAAGCCACGAGACGCGTTGTCCTGAACCGCTGTGGTCGCGCGACGCGACCGACGATGAAACGGCCGTCGTCGTCACCGCGTCACCTCCCCGCACGATTCGCCGAAACCGCAAACGGGCCAGACATCGCTGTGGCGGATGGTTCACGCAAGTACGCCAGCACGAGTTCATCAAGCGAGATGTTCTCGGCCACCCAGTCCTTCGGGAACTCCACCGACGCATCAATACGCGCGACAAACTGAGTCTGTCGCCCCGCGTGCTGCGACTGGACAACGTCGAAGTGCTCAGCAACACTCAAAGCCTGTTCAGTGGGTCCACTCAACACCACGTGCGTTGCTAGAAGGTATTCAATCACTCCCATCATTTGGACTCTTCCATGGTTCACCAAGATGAGGTAGTCAGCTACTCGTTCCAACTCAGACACGACATGCGACGAGAAAATCACTGAAAGACCCTCCTCGGCCACGGCGGACATGACGACGGCCATTACTTCATGGCGTGCTAACGGATCGAGCCGTGCGAGCGGCTCATCGAGCACAAGCAGGTCGGGCCGTCGAGCGAGCGCCAGGGCGAGAGCGAGCTGAGCCTGTTGGCCACCGGAGAGCCTGCCGATTCGACGATCGAGCGGGATGTCGAGAGTCGCCAGGCGCCCTTCAGCGAGGTGCCGGTCGAAGTGCTGGTTCATGTTGGCCGCCACCGTGAGCATTGCTCGCACCGTGATGTGGCGATACAACGGCGTCTCCTGTGCCACGAAGGCGACGCGCTCAAGCGCGTCGGGCGACCCGGCCCCAATGCCGCCGAGAACGGTTACCTCCCCGGTTGTTGGTGCAGT
>DATKRC010000051.1:0-8702 GCA_035532375.1 Acidimicrobiales bacterium | reverse complement strand
TGCGCAGTCTTCCCAAGATGGGGATGACCTTCGCCAAGGCATGCGGGCGTGCGTATCGAGAGACTAAGGCCGTTCGAGCATCAAAGACCGCACGATCAATCTCGAATCGTTAGTGAACCCGGCCACGACGTGTCTAGCCCCGATCATTCATGAAGGGGCTGTGAACCGTTGCCTCTTCCGTTTTTGAATGACCGACGTCGTTGGGAGACGATCGAACCGCTGGTGAGGGCCCTCGAGGATTCTCGACTCGAATTTTGACCATGCAAAATGACTCACGAACGGCAACAAGGCGGAGCGATGTCCTCGTGGGTAGCGCTGAGGTGAACGTGGGTCGCGTCAGGTGAGTAAAGAAATACGTTGATAGGCGCTGAGTAGTTGTGGTGTCGTTGGCCAGTCCTCGAGAAGACGAACGACGGCGCGTCGTGCACCACGCACGACGCGCCCCGGGGCGTGAAAGATCTCCCAGCGAAGCCTTCGGACGTGCGTCTCGCCAGCGACCCTCGAGACAGAGCAGTTGGAACCACCGCACCAAATCACCGACCATGGCGCCAGTCAAGAGCCAATTGGCGTTCGCCTCGAAGTTCGTGAAGGGAAAGCGGGTGAGTCCCAGGTTCACTCATATACTCACCTTCAATTTGATGGTGTACGCGTTCCGATGCATGTAGTGAGAGGAGTCCACATGCCACTGACTGCGAGGTCCGTGTCTGCAGCGTGGCCGCTAGATGTCAGTCCAGGCGCGGGCGCAGTCCTACGCTCAGTCGAGGCACCGTTTTGAGCGGCATCCCTTCCCTCGCTGATTTTGTCAGTGCCGACGATCACTCTCGTGGACCTGATGATGCCGCCCTCATTGTCGTTGAATACGGCGATTACCAGTGTCCCTACTGCGACGCCGCGCGCTTCGTCGTCGAGGAATTGCTCAACAACTTCAGTGAGTCGCTGCGATTCGTTATTCGCAACTTTCCTCTCGCCGACGTACACCCCCACGCTAAGAAGGCCGCTGTAGTGGCCGAGGCGGTTGGTCTGCAGGGAAAGTTTTGGGAGATGCACGACGTGCTTTACGAGAATCAGTGGGAACTCGACGACGATGCACTATTGCGTTACGCCACGTTCGTTGGTGCTGACGTAGATCAGATGATGGCAGACCTAGGAAGTGGGCCTCTGCGTCGCGTCGAATCAGATTTTGAGAGTGCCCTTCGAAGTGGCGCGAACGCTACCCCGACGTTCTTTGTCAACGGCGTGCGCTACGACGGGTCCTTGCAGTACGAGCCACTCGCCGACTATCTGCAAGAGGTCCTTGATCAATAGGTAGCTGCCTTCAGATATATCGGGAGTTTCCAAGCACCTCCTCGAGGTCAAGGCCCCTTTTGACCTCGGAGACAAATGGCCACGAGCGGATGACTTGTTTGCCAGGTTGCCGTATGTGTATTGATCCCGAGTCGACGGTGGAAATAAAAAACTCCACGATGATCAACGTGCCCGACCCGTCTTCGGATTATTGGGCACCGAGCCATCTCAAAGTGCTGGGCGAAGGTTGTAATTACCTTCACCGCGCGAGATGAACGGGTCTGGACGCTGCTCGTCGTCAGGAGTTCGCCTCCCTCCTCCTGTCGGCGACGAAGAGCTGACGAGCGTTGGCGAGAAAGTTAGGCCCTGTCGGAGTTCAAAGAGTGAAAGATCGGCTGACGTAATCGATAGCGCACAACATTCAGCGGGAGCCCAACTGCTCATTCAGGCGAGACCAACGGGTGGTAGTTCTTGCACTTCGCTCTTCGTGATGCGAAGTCGAATTTCGGACCCGAAGTCGGAGACGGCGCTGACGGGTATGGCTACTTCTTCGCGTCCCCATAGATGGCCCTCTTGGAGGAGCACGTGCGTGACGTGATGGTCGTTCGGATCAATCACGACGCCATGGACCTTTCCAATCTCTCCGTCTGTCGCGTGAACGGGAACGTTCCGGCGAATGGATACTTCTCCCAGGGGGAGCTTGTCGTAGGTAACAGGCAGTGACGAGCCACCCGCTCCTAGCGCGAAGTAGGGCAGTGGCAGTACGTTCGCGGCGTCGTACCCCTGGTAACCGACAGTCCCAGGAAGGAAGTCAGTCTCCTCGGCCACGTCGAGTCGCTCGAACTGTTCTAGGGAACAGCTGAGCGTCACGTCGCCGTTAGAGGACGCGATAAGTTCGAGAGGCACGAGCCGACCAAGTCCTTGGCGGTGCGTGGGCTCAATAATGAGATGGGTCATTGTGCGCGCAATCGGATCGATGACCACTCGAATGACTTGGCCACACCTGCCGTCACTGCAGGTCGCGCTCGCGCCGATCGTATAAATCGGTTTTTCCATGAACATTTCCTTTCGCCCGCTACAACATTAGGGCCCTAGTTTCGAATGTGTCGTTCTCGCAACTCCGTCGTGCGTCCATTAATCACGTCACCATCGATTGGGTCTTGCTTGATCCCCTGATAAACGGAGGCTTCAGTGCGTCGAGGTCCAGAGCCGTCTTTTCGACCGATCGACACCATACGCGCGAGCGCGATCGCTCGTCGTCGCAACTCTGCTAGATCAGATAAGGACGCGCGAGGGAAAATCTTTCAAGAAGGTTCAATTTCAACAACTAGAAGATTGAGGAAACGCGGGTCAGGTCAGACTCTCAACTACGCGACAGCAGACTCGGTCGGCGAGGAATCTCTGATGGCACGTCGAGGCGGGCCACGCCAATGCAAAAGTCGTTGATGCCGTAGTAGACGTCGTAGCGGTGAGGTCGATCGATGTCGAAGCGTCGGTCTATTCCGGTGGGGAACACGACATTCGCAAAGGTCCCAGGGCGTTGCTCCGACGATTTTGGAGTGAGAATTGGCTCCGTCGAACGATACAGGAGTTCTTGGGGGTGCTCCCTCGAAAGGACCATCACTCCGGCGCCGTAGGTCAATCGCGATTCTTTACTGTTTGGTTGCGCGACGCTGCTGACGCCGTGGTAGACGATGAGCCAGCCGTGACGAGTCATGACCGGCGGCGTGCCGCAACCAATCTTGAGATTCTCCCAGGGCGACATCGGGGCCGCTAGACGGTGGTGTGATGTGAAATGGCTCAATTGGCGAGGATCGGTGCCCGCCAACGCCAAGGAACTGTAGGAAATCCAAATGCTCTGTCGATGAACATTTACCTTGCAATTCTCGTCTCTAGTCACGTTGTCTTCGGGCAGGGTTCCGGGGAAGAGGGGTCGGTGCAAGATCCCTAGTTCGAGATCGCCCGAGGGATTGGGAATCGCCAGAGGAAAGCTTACGGCGTCCTTGTTTTTAATGCCGTTGAACTCGATGCCCTCATAGGGCGTGAACGAGGCCAGGCCTAAACGATGCCAACTGAAGAGATCCTTCGATACGGCCAAGGCGATCCGTGGTCCCTCGGGTGAAAGCGCCGTATAGGACATCACGTAGCGTTGCAGTGGCTCAACGAAGGTCACCCGAGGGTCCTCGCAGCCACCCTGGCCGTTCGGCCGTAGCTCGTAAGGCATCTCGGGCTCGAGCGCGATACCGCAGCGCTCGATGCCGCACGGATCACCGGCTCTGTCGAATAGGACCCTCACTATCCCAATACGCGAGAAGTTTCCCGCGCCCACCATTCGGGGAAACAGGTACAACTCCCCGTCGGGGCCGCGGGCGGCGGCGGGATTGAGGATTCCTTCAGCTTCGTAGGGACTGTTGGCGTCGGGTTGAATTACCATGCCGAGTGGGTGCATCTGGAACGGAATCACGATGCTTTCCCGGGTGACACGATTTGAACGGAATCATGACCCACGCAGGCAATGACCGCCTGTATCACCCGTGTCGGCTCCTTCGGGTCTCGAACGAGTATCGAGTCAACGCCGGCAGTTTGGACCGGATAGTCATTGCCGCCAACGAAGACAGCGTCCCCGGCAAAGCGCATCTCCTTCAAGGGAATCCCGAGTTGATCTCGCACACCGAGAAGGTCGTGAAGGAGTCCGGCGACTTCGGGACTCAGAGATGACTTGCTTCCGGCAAGGGGCCCATCCAAATCGAACACAAAGAGTTTCTTCAAGTGTTTTCCTCCCTAGGTTGATTACATTGCTCAATGTCGATGCCGAAACAGCTTCGCTGGGATCGTGTTGGGAGATCGCGAGAAGTTGGAGTGTTCATCGCAATCGTCGGTTTCACGCAGTCACCGTGGTTCAGGGGTAAAGGCCGGATGTTGAATCATGAGTGAACTCGCGCCAGTGAGAGGGAACTGACTGGTTCAGGTTTAGTTTTCGCCGCGGACCTCGCTCGAAAGGGAAACACTCGTTAACAAAGGCAGCGGGGTCTGGGCGTCTTCGACTAAAGCGTAAGAGTCTCGATGCGATATGTCAACGGTTTCGTAGGCTTTTCGTCGGTGCGGAGAGCGTGACCGCGTATAGATCGCGGTCGACGTCGGTGGCGTTTTATAGCGAACGGGGCGTGACAGATACCGATACGACAAACTCGACATTCAGCTGCGATGAATTGAAATTGCTAATTCGATTACGTCGACTGGCCACTGAGTTGAGTTGCCATCTTGTGGTCTACGTTGACGATGCCGAAAATTGAGCATTCGATGACAACGGTAGAAATCTTTGGAATGAGACGTACTCCTCATTCTCCTTGCAGACGCTTCATCTGGTCGCGATGGCACATGCACGTTCGATGTTGCTGGGCGTCGCGGCGTAGTTGCTTTCCGAATGCCAAGGCGAGACGCACTGCGAGGGAGCGATCGAATCCGGACTCGATTCTAAATATTTCTTTTTGACCATTGTGCAGTCGTGCATTCCGCACCAACGAAACGGTTGACATATCGCATCGAGACTCTTATGCTTTGGTCGAAGACGCCCAGACCTTGCCTCTTGTTTAACCGGCGTTCGCCGGTCTTCACGGGAAAGAGTGCGAAGTGGGTGGATCAGGTAAAGCGCGCGAGTACACAGCGCTGTCGCTGCGTCGCTCGCAGGCCTTCGAGTTGCATGATGTCGTCGTCGCGTGGCTACAGTCTCGCGCGTTGTTTTTCGTACGAGCGCGTTCGATCGAAGGGCCGTGAACTCGCGTTCCTCGAGAATTCTGTTTCGCCAGTGCGCGCCGTCAAACGATGGAGTGGCTGTGTCACCCAACATCGATTGGATCCTCTTCGCTCGATCATCAAAGGCGGTATCGTGCGCGAGTGTCAACGCCGATGTTGCGAACGCATCTCGCGCTGACCTCATTTGGTCCTTTAGGGTCGCCAACGCGATATTCGAGCCTTCTCTGACGTCGAGGCCACCGAAGTGAGAGTGGTCTTCAAGCGACCACCTCGCTTAGCCTTTTTGGGTGCTCCTCGGAGCACCGATGCGAACCAACTTATTATTCGAGTGGGTCCCGAACCAGGCCCGCGAATGGTCATGTTGTCGAAGCGTCCCGACGGTAGGGCGTCGAGGGATGTACACCTGGACCTTTCGTTCGTTGCCGAGCTCGGCAAGCCCCCCGGGGCCTACGAACGACTCTTTCACGACGCGTTCACCGGTGACCAGTCACGCTTCACTCGAGAAGACGTGGTCGAAGAGACGTGGCGGGTCCTTCAACCGCTGATCGAACAACCACTCGCCGTCGTGCCTTACGCCCGGGAATCGCGGGGACCGGCACTGGCCGACGACTTGTTACGGGGTCACGCCCCATGGCAGTCGCCGTGGCTTCCCAGCATGGGAGCTAGCACCACATGACGAGACCCCAGCGGGTGAACTTGATGAAACTCGCGAATTTAGCGATACGGACGTTCAGAGAAACGAAGTTAATGGGCGGACGCGATTAATGAGTAGAGAATCCAGTTCGATTGCGACTTTCCTGGAAATAGTGGATAAATTGGTCGACGAGTACGACGTCATTGACGTTCTTACCGCATTGACTTATCGATGTGTGGAAGCGGTGGCCGTCGACGGCGCAGCCGTCATGCTCGCGTCACCCGTAGGAGAACTTCGTTTCATTACTTCGTCGGGTGAGTCAATGAGAAAGCTGGAGTTGTTTCAGATCCATGCAAATGAAGGCCCTTGCGTTGACTGCATTCACAACGGGGTTGACGTCATGAACGAAGCATTAAGTGAATCCGATGACCGGTGGCCGACGTTTGCGCATGAAGCTGTTGCTCAAGGTTTTCGCTCCGTTCACTGTCTGCCTATGCGAATACGAGGTCGCACAATTGGGGGGCTAAACCTCTTTCGCACCCGTGACGGCTCGCTCTCCGATGACGACGTGGCCGTGGCCCGGGGCCTCGCCGACGTGGCGGCGCTTGCGATTTTGCAACACGAATCGACGATTGAGGCCAGCACGTCCAAAGCCCAATTGAGTAACGCCATCAATAGTCGATTGATCATCGATCAGGCGGTTGAGAAGATTCGCCAAGCAACGAGATGCGAAAAGGAGGATGCATTAAATCGATTGCGAGCGCACGCCGAGAATCAAAACGAGGGTCTCACGGTCATTGCCAAGCGCATCGTCGGTAAATCGAATGACTGGATCGATCTCGACGAGTTCGTGAAAAAACGTGGGCATGGAGCCGAAAATCGTTCGCCGATCGGCGAACTATTGTCGACGGCAAGGACCAAAGTTCCCCCCTCTTTGGTCCTTGCCGACGATATCAGTACAACGAGTTTGACTTGACTTCGGATTGCTGAAAGTAGAGGCCGACCATTCTTCATGATGAGTTGGAAACGAAATCTGAGACAAGTCGAATGAATGACCGGTTCGGTTTGCACGTCCGGTCGATACGCAACATTCCCGCCGACCGGATTGTTTGTGCCGAGCCAAACCAGAGCGGCGGAGAGATTACGACGAGTTGCGCTCCGGTTTCGACCGTGACGGACCGCACGCGTCGGTCTACCCCGAACGAAGAAAGCGTTGAGCGCACGATTTTGATTCGGATGATCTCGAATGAATTTCATCGAGTTGCGAATCCGTGAATAATCGCTAGGAGACTGTTGAACAACTCGCTTTCGAGGCGTATGTCATGAATCGCAAGTCCGGGATATGTCTGAACCGAAGCGCCGACGTAAAGAGGGTCAAAGTCGGCCACCCTGGTGGGCTATGCCCGTGACGTGGTCCTTTATTGATGACCTGGACTTGCGCTGCTCAGGGTGTGGCGAGTCGCCATTGGCCATCGTTGACGAGTCCGAGATTCACCAGACGTCGCAGGTTGATGGCGGCGACGCGGGTCATGAGACCCAATTGGTTCCTCTCGACGCCGCGGAATCTGACGCGCCGGTAGTGGTCCTTCACGAGCCACGCAATCGATCGTTCGACCATCGGACGATAGTTTCGATAGTCCGAAATGAAGTCACCGTCGCGCCACGCGCGGCGAGATTCGACGAGCTCGGCGTCGTGCACTGAGAGTCTGAGCACCTTGCCGTGTCGCGCGTTGGTGCAGCGTGAGCGCAGTGGACAGTTCGTGCAGCGTTTCCCAAACGTCGCGTTGCGTCGTGACGTGATCGTGACGACGTGACCGGCGGGACAGGTCGCGGTGCCGGCAACCTCATCGACGAGGAAGTCGTCGCGGTGTAGTCCGCCGGGCACCGCGGTGTTGGTCGTATAAGGCTTGATGGCCCGTTGGTGACCGGCGACTCGAAGCGCCGCGAGCGTCTCACCCGAGCCGTAGGCACCGTCGGCGAGGACCTGGAGTCCGGGCTCTTCTCCCTCGAGCAATTTCACCCCGGTGAGTCCGTCGGACGTGCTCGCGGGCGTCAGGGTCGCGGCGGTAATGAGTCCGGTTTCGGGCTCGACGGCCAGGTGCGCCTTGTAGCCGTCGCGATACTCGCTGCGCGACTTATGCATGTGGCGCGTCTCGGGATCAACGATCGAGATGATCCGGTCCTTCGCGACGCCACGCACGAGTGTCCAGTGGCCCTCGTCGTCGAGCTCGACGTCTTGACCCGCGACCAAGGCGAGCAGCGCGAGCGCCGCGGCGCCGTCGTCATCTTCAACGTCGTCGCACGCGTCGAGCAGCGCCAGTGCGTCCTCGACGAGCGAATGCACGAGGTGCGAGCGCGCCACCTCGTCGTCCCACACAATCAGCGGCTTTCCGACGCGGTCGTAGTCGTGGGCCACGAGGACGACTTCGCTCGCAAGAGGAACGATCCGACGAACGCGACGGATCGCGCCGATCAGTTGGGTGACGGTGTCTTGGGTCGCGACAGCGTCGTCGAGCAGCGTCGAGTCGAGCGCTCGACGGGCCTTGCCCCGAAGCACGCCCGTTTCCTCGATCACTGCGCGCACCGCTTCGAAGATCCGCTCGGGGCGGCTCGAGTTGCGCAACCTCGTTCGCCAGTAGGTGAGGACTGAGTAGTCAAAACCGGCCTCGTCGAGGGCGAGTCCACAGGCCACCTTCCAACTAATCCGGTCGGTCAAGGCCCGAGCGGCGTCGCGATCCGAAAGTCCCTCGAGGGATTGCAGGACCATGACCGAGGCCACCGTGTCGGCCGGGATTGAAGGGCGACCCCGCTTTGAGAGAAACAGGTCTTCAAACATCTCGTCAGGGAACAACTCGTGGCGATGGTCCGCCAAGAACGCCTCGACGCTTCCTTGAGGCACGAGTTGTCGACAGAGCGCCGACGCGTCGAGTAATTCACGATTGAGTTCGCTGAGCCCTTGCATGTAACAATTCTCGTTGCGGGAACATCGCAAAACCGGCATTGTGTGCCGATTTATTCAACAGTCTCCTAG
>DATKRC010000050.1:0-14727 GCA_035532375.1 Acidimicrobiales bacterium | reverse complement strand
ATCGGATTACGATAGATAACTTGAATGTGGCGATTCGTTTACCAATTTGACCCTCGTCCTTCGATGGCCACTAGGCGATATGGCAACGATGGCTGAATTCGTTAATCCTGATGAATCGGTGGAGGTGAGTTTCGACTGGGTCGGGCTCAAGTTCGAGCGACAACTGCTGGGGGCGTGCCGGAACCCGTCAGGTCGAATGAGACACTCGGTCGTTTTAGATATTAGCGAGCACCTCCTTGATCGGCGGATTGATCCAGACAATTTCAGGGATGGTGGGCGCCTGCGGCGCGATCCGACGAAAGCGAATCGGGTTCAGTTCGAATGCAGTGGTCAACGTGACTTGTCGCTGCTCGCGGATCTCCAGGTGCGTGCCGTAGTGCACTGACGCCGGGGTGTGCAGTCCAATGCCCGAGTGCCGGTGCACGTGGTTGTAGTAATCGAAGAACACGTCGCAGAACGCACGGGCGTCCTCGATGCAACCGAAGCGCTCGGGGAACGTCGGGCAGTACTTGAGCGTCTTGAAGGCTGCCTCACTGAACGGATTGTCGTTCGACACGTGGGGCCGTGAGTGACTTCGAGTTATGCCCAGGTCCATCATCAATTGACTCACCGGTTTAGAGCGCATGGACCCACCGCGATCGGCGTGGATCGTCAACTGGTCACGCGGCACCCCCTGGGTGAGAATCGCGTCCTCCAAGAACTCCTTGGCCAACTCGGCGTCCTCGTGCGCCGCCACCAGCCAACCCGGCGCGTAACGACTGAAGATGTCGAGCACCACGTAGAGGTCGTAGAAGACTCCTCGGGTGGGACCGTGCAGTTTGGAGATGTCCCAACTCCAAATCTCATTGGGTTGGGTAGCAATCAGTTCGGGTCGTTTCTTGGCCGGGTGGGTCCGTTGACGCCGGCGATCCTTCGTGGCCCTATTGGCCCGAAGGATGCGCAGCATCGTTGACTGGCTGCACAAGTAGGTGCCCTCATCGAGGGTCTCGGCGTAGACCTGGGCGACCGAGGAGTCGACGTGGTTCTCTTCGCAGAGCAGCGCCAGGACCTGTGCGCGTTCGGCTTCGCTCAGGGAGTTGGACGGGCTCACTCGCGGGACTGGTTCTTTCGCCACCACCGGCTTTTTCAAGCGGTAGTAACTCGAGCGCACCCGACCGAGCAGCGCGCAGGCCTTCTTCACGCCGACGAGTGGACGCAACTCCTCGTGAAACGCGTTCATGAGTTCATCCACCACTACTCGTTGTCCGCGCTCTCGGAGAGCTTCTCCAAGAGCGCGTGAGCTTTTCCCACTATGTCGAGCGCCAGTCTGGTGCGCTCGAGTTCGGCTTCCAACTTCTTGTTCCTCTTCTCCAACTTGTCGAACTCGCGTCGATCGCGCCGCGACGCACCGGGTTCGCGCGCGGCGAGCGTGCCCGCGTCACGAGCGCGGCGCCACTCGGTCAGTTGACTGGAGTAGATCCCTTCGCGACGGGCGAACTCGCCCTTCTTGCCGGGGTCGCACGCCTCGTAGGCGGAGAGAAGTGCCAACTTCTCCTCGGTGCTGAATGTTCGTCTCGTTGGCCGAGCCGCGGGGTCAATGTTGTCTTGCACGTCACTATTTTGGTCACGTGAAACCGCCTGGGCGGAGTTGATTGCAGTCATTGGTCTTTGGTGTCACTTGTCTCGCCCTTATGAAATAAAATTTACCAGCGGGTGTCTCACCCGGGGCTGACGGTTAGGGTGCATCGTGGGCCCGGATTACGACGATGGCACTCTCGCGTCACGGGCACTGTAGGGCTGGCGTCCAAGTAAGTTCGAAGAACTTTCGTGATGAACGAACTCCGCGTGGCGTACGATGAGGACGACTGCGTACGATCAACGTCTCTCGGATTTGTTTCTCACCTCGCGCCTGCATCGTGTGACGCCATGTGGTGGCACATTCGACGAGAACGTGCAACCGACGCGTAAGTCGCGGCGACGCGTCGTTGCTCTAGACCTTGGCAGTGAGCACCGGATGTGGTATCGGAATACGCCTTGGACTGGAGGGTTTACAGAGATGACAGCATCAACCCGATTCTCAATTTTAAGTTGGTTCGCACCTCTCGATCTGGGTTTGGGCGGCTGGCGGGGCTCACGTCATCGAGTGGTTGGTGTGTCGGGGGAGTGTCCTCACGCGATGATCGTCGTGACGAAATGACACGACGAGAGACGTTCGTGATCGTGGGTGGTGGTTTGGCCGGCGCCACCGCGGCTGAAGCTCTTCGCGCCGAGGGATTCGGCGGGCGAGTCGTACTCATTGGTGACGAGACCGAGCGTCCTTACAATCGACCGCCGCTGTCCAAGGACTACCTTCAAGGGAAATCGGAGAAGGAGAAGATCTACGTTCACTCTGAGCGGTGGTACGTCGACAACGACGTCGAACTTCACCTCAGCTGCCCGGCGTCGCGTATCGATGTTGCTGCTCACCAATTGACCGTGCAGTCGGGCGAACAGTTCGACTACGACAAACTACTGCTGACGACTGGCTCGTCGCCCCGTCACCTCAAAGTGCCTGGCAGCGACCTTGACGGAGTGTTGTACCTGCGCCGAGTGGCTGACTGCGAAGCGATCAAAGTCGCGCTCGTCACGGCGAAGCGAGTAGCCATCATCGGGGCGGGCTGGATCGGTCTCGAGACTGCAGCCGCGGCCCGCGCGATTGGCGTCGAAGTGACGGTTGTAGAGACAGCGGACCTGCCGTTGGCGCACGTGCTCGGTCCCGACACAGCCGAAATCTTCCTCAACCTGCACACTCGCCACGGAGTCACGATGGAGATGAGCGTCGAGGTGGCTGCGATCACAGGGATGGAGCAGCGCGTTACCGGTGTGCGTCTCACCGATGGTCGACAAGTCGACGCCGATACGGTCGTCGTCGGCATTGGCATCACTCCGAACATTGAGATAGCCGAGGCAGCTGGCCTCACCGTCGACGACGGGATAGTCGTCGACGAGTATTTGCGAAGTTCAGACCCTGACGTGTTCGCGGCCGGCGACGTCGCCAACGCCTGGTACCCGTTTCTCGGTCGTCATCTTCGACTTGAGCATTGGTCGGCGGCCCTCAACCAGGGACCGGTGGCCGCAGCCAACATGATGGGCCGCGACGAAGTCTATGACCGCGTGCCGTATTTCTACTCCGACCAGTACGACCTGGGGATGGAGTACACGGGCTTCGTTGACTCTGGTCATTACGACCAGATCGTTTTTCGCGGTGAGGTCACGGAGGGTAAGTACATTGTCTTTTGGCTTTATAAAGGGCGAGTGCTCGCTGGCATGAATGTCAACGTTTGGGATGTCACTGATGCCATTGCCGACCTCGTTCGTTCAGGTAAACCGATCGACGTGGCTCGACTCCAAGATCCGAAGGTGCCGTTAGAAGATCTCTTACGTGATGCTAGTGACGCCTAGTACGACACCGTGATGGACGACGCTGAGCTCACGCGGGCGCGTCTGTTGGCTAACCAGTTGCGCGTGGACTCGATTCGCTGTTCCACCCAAGCGGGGTCGGGCCACCCTACGTCGTCTCTGTCCGCCGCAGACTTAATGGCCGTCTTGTTGGTCGGACATCTACGCTACGACTGGGATCGACCCGATTTGGCCACGAATGACCACCTCATCTTCTCCAAAGGGCACGCCTCGCCACTGCTGTACTCGATGTTCCGGGCGGTGGGGGTTATCGACGACGTTGAACTCGTTACTACCTATCGTCAGTTTGGAGCTCGCCTCGAGGGACATCCAACCCCCGTGCTGCCGTGGGTCGACGTGGCGACCGGTTCACTCGGCCAGGGTCTGCCTGACGCGGTTGGTGTGGGACTGGCGGGGCGATTCTTGGACCGACTGGACTACCACGTGTGGGTGCTTTGCGGCGACGGAGAGACCGCGGAAGGTTCAATGTGGGAAGCGTTCGACAAGGCCAGCTTCTATTCTCTGGGCAACGTGACGGCCATTGTCGACGTCAATCGGTTGGGCCAACGTGGACCCACCGAACTCGAGTGGGACGTTGAGAGGTATGCCCGTCGAGTTGAGGCTTTTGGGGCTCGAGCACTGATCATCGATGGTCACGATCTCGCGGCGATTGACGAAGCGTTGCGCGTTGCGAGAACCGACCCGGATCGCCCGAGCGTAATTCTGGCTCGAACTATCAAGGCCAAAGGCGTACCGGAGTTGGAAAACAAGAACGGTTGGCACGGTAAGGCACTCCCGCCCGAGATGGCCGAGCGCGCCATCGCCGCACTCGGTGGCGTGAGCGACGTGCACGTCGCGACTCTTCATCCTCGGCTCGGCTCGGCCGTGATCACGCCGCGGCCCAATTCCTCAATCAACTGGCCCGCCTTTGCACTCGGGGACATGGTGGCAACGCGCAGCGCTTTCGGCGCCGCCATCGCGGCGCTCGCTTCACGCCCCGATATCGTGGTGCTCGACGGGGAGGTCGGAAACTCCACCCACGC
Organism: Acidimicrobiales bacterium; assembly: GCA_035532375.1. GTDB lineage: Bacteria > Actinomycetota > Acidimicrobiia > Acidimicrobiales > RAAP-2 > RAAP-2. The sequence goes on along the minus strand of DATKRC010000050.1, from coordinate 10,267 downwards.
CGACGAGTTTCAAAAGGTTGCTCCGGATCGCTACTTCGAGATGTTCATCGCCGAACAGCAGTTAGTCGCCGCCGCAACCGGACTTGCCGTGCGCGGCTATCGACCCTTCGCCTCGACCTTCGCCGTGTTCTTCTCTCGTGCGTTCGATTTCATTCGTATGGCCGGAATTTCGGGGGTCAATATCGCCTTGGTGGGTTCGCACGCTGGTGTGGAGATCGGTCAAGATGGACCGTCTCAAATGGCCTTGGAGGATATTGCGGCATTGCGCGCTGTGCACGGTTCCGTCGTGTTGTACCCGGCGGACGCCACCGCGACCGTCGCGTTAGTTGGAGAGATGGCGAACACCGACGGTGTCGTCTACCTGCGCACCACCCGCGGCGCCTACCCAGTGCTTTATCCCGTCGATGAGCGTTTCCCCGTTGGCGGGTGCAAGGTGCACCGGGCAAGTCCCGACGACCAGGTTGCGCTCGTTGGTGCGGGGGTGACGTTCCATGAATGCCTGGCTGCCGCCACCGAACTGGCCGACGAGGGCATCTCGGTGCGAGTCCTCGACCTTTATTCGGTCAAACCACTCGATCGTGACGCGTTGGTCGAAACTTGCCACGTCACCGGCAGTCGGCTGGTCATCGCCGAAGACCACTACGCGGCGGGCGGAATCGGCGGCGCCGTCCTCGAGGCCCTCGCCGATGCCGGCGTGCCGGCCCTTCGCGTTGCGCACCTGGCCGTTAGCGGTCTGCCCGGTTCGGGAACTCCGGCCGAACTGTTGGACGCCGCTGGCGTCTCGGCTCGCCACATCGCCGCCGCCGCACGTCGCCTTGTTGGGCAATGACCGAAACAACTCACTCTGCGCGCCCCCACGTCGTCGTGGTCGGCGCGGGTTTTGCGGGCATCAGCTCCGCGCATGCATTGGCGCATTCGGATGCCGATGACACCCTGGTAGATAGGCACCAGTACCAGACTTTCCAACCGCTCCTTTATCAGGTGAGCTCGGGCTACCTGCCTGCCGAAGAGGACGGCGGCGCGTTTCGTTCGGTGTTCCGCCGCCAGGCCAACCTGACAGTCCGGATCGCGGTCTCGGTTTCAATCGACCGGTCGGACCGGAAACTGGGGCCGGAAGATGGCTCCACTCTGGAGTATGACTACGTGATCCTCGCCGCGGGTGTCGAGACCAGCTCCTTTGACATCGCCGCGATCATCCCGCTGAAACAGCGCGCCCTTGATCCGAGCAACGGTCGACTGGGCTGGCTCGGACTCACAATGCGCCGCCGGCGCAGCGGTGTCGCGTGACCGCGGATGGAGTGTGACGACAATGCGTTTTCCTCGACGCAAGGGTGCGTTGATCAACGTGGGGGAACTCGCCTCGCCAGACTGGGAGACATTCGGCTTTGACGCTACCCAAGCATCTGACTGGGCGCTGGCGGGTTTCGACGCGTTTGAAGCGGCCCTGGCCCTTGGGGATGGATTCAATCTCATGTCCGCCGTACACGAACGCTCAATGCTGCACCGGATAGGGGCCGATTGGAGAGACGCGGGGTTGCGTAGTGTCGATGGCCTGCACTGGCACCAAGCGGGGTTCAACGTAAAGGAGACGCTCCGATTCCGGGCCACGAACCACAGTGTTTCATCGGCGATGTCGATACGAGCCGGTTACATCAAGGACGAATATGGTAGCCAATGAAATGAGGAAGAAGAACATTATGACTGAATCGGTCTTTCCAATTGCAACGCCGGAGATGGGACATCGCCGCCACGAACTCGCACCCGACATCGATGATGCGTTCAAAGCATTTAGTCGAGCAGTATTCACAAGCGGGGCGTTGCCTGAGGTAACGAAGCAACTAATCGCCGTCGCTGTTGCGCACGTCACACAGTGCCCATACTGCATTGATGGTCACACGCGGATTGCTCGGCGCAAGGGCGCAACGGACGAAGAGATCATGGAGGCGATTTGGGTCGCTGCCGAGATGCGCGCTGGTGGGGCGTTTGCCCACTCCGCGATCGCACTGCGCGCCCTTTCCGATGTGCCCGAGAGCCGTACATAGCAACTGCATATGATGATGCGTTTTGAATGATGTAGGGACCGTTGTGTGCGAAGAGTTCAATTTACGTACGATCCCTCAATCAAGCGGCGACAGTGATGGAGAACACAACCTAGACCGCTGCGCCTTAATGGACCAAACGCGGAGCACTTTGCTCATTCGCTCCGGTGAATGTCGAGCGGGCTTTGTTGATCCGGTTTCAAGGTTGTGGTTTAGTCTTGTGGTTCTGGGAAAGTGACTCGACCGTCAGCGACGAGCGGCGCTGGCCCCCAGGCACCAAGTCGGTGCTCGATCACCTTTCCGACACTCATGATGTGGTGTACGGCCCAGTCGCGCACAACGAGAGTGTTAGCGATGAGCGAGCGGTGACACCTCCACGGGAGAGCCTCGGAGCACATGAACGCAACGCGAGACATCTGAGCCGTGGTAGTTAATTGGAGAATCGCCGTTAGGTACGTGTCGCCAACGGTGTAATCAGCGTAATTCTTAAAACTCGCGTTATGCCACGCTGCATTGATTGTCGGGTCGACATCGTGTTGTCGATTTCGCCTACCACCAAGATCACTTGCGTGTTGGTAGGTGATGGCGTTCTCTGCTAACCACGTACTCATTGTCTCGCGCCCGAACTGCGGGCATCGGCGCGAGCCGGGAAACGAGCGCACGTCGACGATCGAGTCAATGGCGTGATCGTGCAGCAACGCGAGAAACTCCTCGGTCGAACGCGTGGAGTGACCAATGGTCCAGATCTCTTCTACGCCCGACTCACCGCACTCAACAACTTTCAGGGTCTCAGTGGTGTTCATGTGGAATTGCTCGCCCCTCTTTGGGCGTGCGTACGCCCATTCGACGTGGTACGAACCGCGTTACGCGACGTCTTGGCAAGGGCCAAACCTTCCTCATACCGGGCTTCGCCAGAGCGAGGTGCCACCTTCGATGGGTCCATACGACATTACAAGTGGACATCTAGGTGTCCGCCAGGGCGTGGACTCAATAGGGAGGAACGCTCCACGCCACATAGATGTTGGACGGGGCGCGTTCGCGAACCTGGTAATCCGCCACATACGGCGTCGCCCGATTTGCGCTCCAACAGCGCTCTTCAATCAAGTCCCCGCGTCGAGAAGCTGTCGCAGCACGTAGCGAAGAATTCCTCCGTGAATGAAGTGGGCGGCCTCGGCTGGAGTGTCAATTCTCACCGTGGTGGTGAACTCGCGAGACTCGTCGTTCGCGTTGATGCGCACCCTGACCTCGTGCGGTGGCGTGTCGACGCCAGCTAATCCCGTGATGAAGTACTGTTCCTCTCCGCTCAATCCCAGGCTCTCGGCGGTCTCGCCCGACTTGAATTGCAGCGGCAACACACCCATCCCTATCAAGTTGGAGCGGTGGATTCGCTCGAATGACGCCGCGAGCACCGCCCTGACCCCAAGGAGCATGGTTCCCTTGGCCGCCCAGTCCCGCGACGATCCCGAACCGTACTCCGTGCCGGCAATGACGATGAGCGGCGTGCCGCAGGTCATGTACTCGACGGCCGCGTCGTAGATGGAGAGCGTTTCTCCGTCGGGAAGACGTCGAGTGAAACCACCTTCGACACCGGGAACAAGCCGGTTGCGCAGGCGCACATTGGCGAAAGTGCCCCGGACCATCACTTCGTGATTACCACGTCGAGATCCGTATGAGTTGAAATCCTTTTGCGAGACGCCTTGTTCGTGGAGGTAACGGCCCGCAGGCGAATCCTTTTGGATGACGCCGGCCGGAGAGATGTGGTCGGTGGTGACGGAGTCACCCAAGTACGCGAGCACTCGGGCGCCCTCGATATCTTGCAACGCTTGTGGCTCACGAGGCATCTCCTGGAAATACGGCGGTTGGCGCACGTACGTCGAGGCAGGGTCCCACTGGAACAATTGAGACGTTGACACGTCCATGTCGCGCCACCTCTCGTCACCGGTGAGCACGTCACGGTAGCTCGCGCTGAACATCGAAGTCTCGACGCAGCGATCGACGACTTCTTTGATCTCATCGGTGGTGGGCCAGATATCGCGAAGGTACACGGGGACTCCCGCTTGATCGTGGCCGAGCGGCTCGCGTAGTAGGTCTGCGTGCATGGTGCCGACGAGGGCGTAGGCGATCACTAGCGGTGGTGACGCCAGGAAGTTCATCTTCACTTCGGGGTGGATACGGCCTTCGAAGTTGCGGTTACCGCTCAACACCGACGCCACGATTAAGTCGTTTTGATTCACTGCCGCGCTGACCGCAGGGATGAGTGGACCCGAATTGCCAATGCAGGTGGTACAGCCGTAGCCAACCAGATTGAAGCCAAGCTTTTCTAGGTAGGGGGTCAGGTTGGCCCGATCGTAGTAGTCAGTGACGACCCGCGATCCTGGGGCCAGCGATGTCTTGACCCACGGCTTGGAGGTGAGACCGCGCTCAACTGCGTTTTTGGCCAGCAATCCCGCACCAATCATCACGGTCGGGTTGGAGGTATTCGTGCACGAAGTGATCGCGGCGATGACCACGTGTCCGTGGTCAATGTCGTGGGTGCTCCCATTTGGTAAATATGTCGTTACCGGATTCGTCGGCCACGCAGGAGGCTCCAGAGACGTACTCGAGCGTGGTGGTCTATCGCGTGGCACGCGTGTACTAATTGAGATGGGATCGCTCGCAGGCGATGAATTGGCGTCCGCCTCATCCAGCCCTCCCGGGACGGCGTCGGTGCCTGACGTGCCGACGAGAAGTGCGCGGAACGTCTGCTGCGCATTTTTCAGCGCGATGCGATCTTGCGGTCGTTTCGGACCCGCGAGAGACGGTTCCACCGTTGCGAGATCTAGTTCGACGACTTGGCTAAAGAGCGGTTCGTGGTCGGGACTGTGCCAGAGACCTTGAGTCTTGGCGTACACCTCAACGAGTTTGACCTGGGACTCGCTTCTTCCGGTCAGGCGCAAATAGTGCAAGGTCTCGTCATCAATCGGAAAGAGCGAACAAGTGGAGCCGTACTCCGGACTCATGTTGCCAAGGGTTGCTCGCGTCGCCAGTGGCACGTTCGCAACACCAGGACCGAAGAAGTCGACGAATTTGCCCACGACCCCCGTGCGACGCAATAATTCGGCGACCGTGAGCACCAGATCGGTCGCAGTGGTCCCCTCGGTGAGTTCGCCGCTTAGCTTTAGGCCCACCACTTGGGGGATGAGCATGCTCATTGGTTGTCCGAGCATGGCCGCTTCGGCCTCGATACCGCCAACTCCCCAGCCAAGAACACCAAGACCGTTAACCATTGGTGTGTGCGAGTCCGTTCCGACCAAGGTGTCGGGGTACGCGCGGGGACCGTCCGAGCCACTTTTGGTGAACACTACGCGTGAGAGGTACTCGAGATTCACCTGGTGACAGATTCCCGTGTCTGGTGGCACGACAAGGAAGTCATCGAAAGACTGCTGAGCCCAGCGCAGCAGTTCGTAGCGCTCTTGGTTGCGCTGAAACTCTAATTCGGCATTAATTTTAAACGCGTCCGATCGCGCGAACGTGTCCGCAATGACCGAGTGGTCGATCACCAATTCTGTGGGAATGAGAGGATTGATCCTTCGAGGATCTCCGCCGAACCTGGCCATTGCGTCACGCATCGCCACCATGTCGACCACGCACGGCACCCCGGTGAAGTCTTGCATCAGCACTCGTGCTGGCGTAAACATTATTTCTGTGCTCTTCGTCGCGGACGCGTCCCAGTTCCGCAGTGCGTTGATCTGGTCCGCGGTTATCAGACGGCCATCTTCATTACGGAGGAGGTTCTCTAGCAGTACCTTCAGGCTGTAGGGCAATCGCGTGGCGTCCAGCGCATCGAGTCGAAAGATCTCGAACGCTGAATCTCCGACGTTCAGTTTGTCCCGTGCACCGAAGCTATTTCGGATCACGGTCGTGTCTCCTGCAAAGCATTTCTCGGCACGTGCGGGGGGTGGCGTAATTCAGGCATCACTCTTAGTGTGCCACCGTTTACCAGTCAGCTAGGAATAGCGGGCAATCTCTAGTTGGTTCGAGTGTCCTTGGGTCACCGGTACGATTTATCGGTGACCGGCTTTGACGAATTGCGCCCTGCGGGCCGTGATTTCTTTGCTCGCGACGTCCTCGAGGTCGCTCCAACTCTGCTGGGCTGTGTACTGCAACGCACGACTGGCGAGGAGACGGTTTCCATCCGTATCACCGAGGTCGAAGCGTACGCCGGCGAACGTGATCCCGGAGCGCACTCTTATCGCGGCAAAACCAATCGCAACAAGACCCTCTTTGGCCCACCTGGTCACCTCTACTGCTATTTTACCTACGGGTTGCATCACGCCATCAACGTCGTCGTCGGGCAGTTGGGTCAGCCGTACGGGTGTCTTATTCGAGCGGGCGACGTCATCGAAGGCGCAGAGCACGCACGTATCCGCCGAGAACAGAAACCACGGAAGGTTCCCCTCCTTGAGCACAAATTGGCGCGCGGTCCGGGGTGCGTTGCTCAAAGCTTCGGCGCGAACCTCACGAACGACGGTGACGACCTCTTCTCCGGTCAGTGGCGGTTCTTCATTCGACACGACGGCGTGGTCTTACCCCACGTCGTGGGGCCGCGCGTCGGAGTCAGCGGACCGGGTGGTGTCGCTGCAGCGTTCCCCTGGAGATACTGGTTGGTTGATTCCCCATCCGTATCGACATACAAGCGCGGACACGCCTAACTCCGACCCTCCTCCACAGGACGCGCACGGTCTTCTCGACGAGTGCGGTTCTATTTCGAAGTGTGTGTTGACGACTTCGAGACCGACGTAGGGTTGACTTGCCTTAGTCATGATTTGTACTCACGGCCGACGCTGACTTTTGGCCCGCAACTTGAAGGAGGTCTGTCATGACAAATAAATCGGATGTGCAGGTTCGCAGGGTGTATGACGAGGCTAGGGACGACGATGGTTTTCGAGTGCTGGTAGATCGCCTTTGGCCCCGTGGGGTATCCAAGAAGAAGGCGGCCCTAGACGAATGGTGCAAGGACGTGGCGCCGTCGACACGTCTGCGCCAATGGTACGCCCACGATCCCGACAAGTTTGATGAATTCGGCCGTCGTTACGGTGTCGAACTTAGGCAGGTCAAGCGCGGTCAAGCACTGCGGCATTTGCGCGACATAGCAGCGAATCACCGTTTGACTTTGCTGACCGGTACCAAGGAACCTGAGATTAGCGAAGCTGCGGTGCTCGCGCGCATCTTGAACCGGTGAACCGGGACTGACCAGCTGTGTCGCTCTGTGGAAGTGAATCGCTTGGGGGAGTGCGGCCCCCGAACTGAGATCTTTCAGATAGAAATTGATCCGGTTCGAGTAACACTGGTGGTGGCCGACCTCCTCGACCCACGTTGTCCAGTCGTTGTGGGCAGGACAGAGCAACACTACGGTCACGAACGGGTTCGCATCTTTACATCACTGCAAGACCGGTCCGGCGCGGATCAACACTGATTTTTTGTAAGCATAGGGATACTTTGATCAGACTGACGAGAAACAACAATTGGAAAGTTTCTGTTAATCCCGAGGTACCGGGATCGAGATTCGGGCGGCTCACAGGTCCACAATAAATCAAAGACTCTTGATCAGACCAAGGCGTGACGTTCCTACCAACGACGGGCCAACCAGTCGCGCCCCTTTCGAAATGAACTCACACGATCCAGTGGTATCCAATCGAGAAGTCAACGCTCACGGCGAACATCAGGTACAAGAGCCAAATACCCGTACCGAGGTGAAAGAAACCAAGCGCACGCCCCCCCAGTGCGCCCAACTTGGGTAGATCCGGCTTCAGACTCGAAAACAGGTCAGCAACGTACACGCAGATAAGTCCGATGAAGACTCCCGCGACGGGAAGGTCGTGCGCGCCCACGAAGACGGCTGTCCCGGCGGCCGAAATCGTTGCGAAACCAATCGTCATTCCCACGCTAATTCGCGAGTCGCTCTTGCCCCGATATCGAATCCAGCCAATCGCAAACCAGTGGATGCCGTACGCCGAAAACGCAAGTGCCGCCATGTACAGAGGTGCCGCAGTAAAAGTTCCAAGCAACATCCCCGCGAACAAGAACATACCCGCGGCGAACTGAAAGAAGCCCGGCAACCAAATCCCCCAGATCCCAGTTGCCACGTCATTATCTTCATTGCGTTTTGGGTAACCGAATAATTCCTGCAACCCGTATATCAAATAGCCGGTGCCGAGCCCCATGAATCCGAGCGCCAATGGCGGAAAGGCAGACACAGGCAAGCTAACCGTAGTGCTAATCACCAATACCTCCTTGATAGAGACCGTCCAAAAAATGAGTCTTCACGTCTTCGTTTGGAGCCTAAGAGTATCGATACGATATGTCAAAGAATTCGTGAGCTACTCGTTGAACGAGACAAGAGATGATCGCGTTCGGTTCGAGAACGACTACGGAGTCAATCTCACTTGTTTTGAAACTTCGTCCGAGCGCTTCGCGCCCAACGAGCGGATTTTTCTCTTCGACTGGATGAGTCGACGGATGTGCTGAGGAATTTTCAACCGAATATAGATAATTCGACGCGTGTTGTCGCTGTTGCGAACTGTAGCCCGGTGCGCCGTGGATGTCCTCGGTTGATGTCCACTCGGATACGACGCAGGTGATATATCCGTCAAGAAGTTGATGAACCCAAGGTTCTTCGACTATCGAGACCCATGACGCGAGGCCCGTAGCGTCACAGCGAGACCATCACCTCGGTGACTACGAGTCGAGAGATTCTAGAGATTAAACCCGTGCTGAGGCGTCACGAGGCTACGAGCGAGGTTTGTCGTCAACGTCGGGTTCGCCAATTTCCATCGCCAACGAGTGAGCCTGGTGCGTCGTCACCCCCGCGCGCGCAGCCAGCCAACAGGCGATGGGCGCAGCCGTTCGCTCCGAGGCGTGCGCCGCGATACCGGCGAGCGACAAAATGGCGTCGCGTTCGTCGTCACTAAGCGGATCAAGACCAAGCTTCTCCGAAAAAGCGCTGAGCCACTCAGCGGCCGATGTACTCACGATAAGGATTGTAGCGACCCAATCCTCCACGAGTTGTCCGCGGACCTCGGGAGCGAACCAGTTGGGTAGGGCACAAGGGTCGTTAGGCTCGCTGGAAATTAGAATCGTGAATGGTCGAAAGTGTGGGGGAAAGGTCTATTGCATAGACGAGGAGATTCCGTGAGTCGAATATTGCCAGAACGACGGGTCGTTCGAGTGTCCATCGGGTCGACCCCAACGTACGAGCGCGACACTCTCGCTGGCGAAGAGCCGCTCGAGCTACGAGTCAGTGGACGATCAATGGCGGTCACGATGAGAACGCCGGGAGCTGACTTCGATCTAGCCGCAGGTTTTCTGGTGAGTGAGGGCGTCATTACCCGCACCGACGAGCTGGTCTCCATGCGCTACTGCACGGGGAAAACTGTAAGCGATGTCAACCGATTCAACGTTCTCGATCTCGAGCTCGGACACAGTGTGGCCCCACCAGATGAGTCTGTAGCGCGGGCGTTTTTTACGACGAGCTCGTGCGGACTTTGTGGCAAGGCCTCGATTGATGCGGTGCGTACACGCTCAGCCTTTGACGTGCACGACGACGAATTGCGCGTGACTCCCAAGATGTTGGTATCGCTGCCCGAGCGACTGCGCGCCGCCCAGAGGGTGTTCGAGAAAACCGGCGGGCTCCACGCGGCGGCGCTCTTCGACGGTGCGTCGAGCGAGCTATTGGTACTTCGTGAAGACGTGGGACGACATAACGCGGTCGACAAGGTCGTCGGCTGGGCTCTACGCGAAGGACGACTGCCGCTTCGTGGCGCACTCTTGCTGGTTTCGGGTCGGGCCTCGTTCGAACTAGTGCAAAAGGCCGTCATGGCGGGGGTCCCGATGCTCTGTGCGGTGTCCGCACCGTCGTCACTCGCCGTAGATTTGGCCGAGGAGTCTGGCATGACTCTGGTGGGCTTCCTACGCGACCCTTCGATGGTCGTCTATTCCGGAGCCGAACGCGTCGTCGACGAACTCACGCAGTAGAACCAATTCGTCTCCGTCCGACGCCCGCTACGATGCCGCTTCAATACGGATGATGATGGACTTTGACGCCGGCCGGTTACTGCCCAGCGCCGTTGAATCCAGGGGCACCAACACGTTGGCCTCGGGGAAGTACGCCGCCGCGCATCCCTTGGGAGTCGGATACGCGACTGCGCGAAAACCCTTCGCGTAACGTTCACCGTCGGAGAAGACACTGA
>DATKRC010000049.1:0-13528 GCA_035532375.1 Acidimicrobiales bacterium | reverse complement strand
CATATTTTCTGTCAGCGAAGTAGCTGCCGTCGATGACGGTAGTGAGTTCATCGGTAGAGGTTGAAACGAAGGTTGGCCGTTTGAACCCCAACTTCGGAATTCCCCTGGCTGCTTCACTTGCGGCGAACACCGCTACCTCGCTAAGTCGGTTCTGGGTCAGGAGCCCTTCGAGGAGAACAGCGTGACCGAGAACGTTCGTTGCGAACAGTTTGGTGACTCCATCAGCGGTCAATTCCATCAAGGTCTCGTTGCCGATTACACCGGCGTTCATGACCAGCGCGTCGATGGATCCGTCGATGGCCGCTAGGCCAGCGCGGACCGAACCAAGATCGGCGACGTCTATAAGAATGATGTCAAAGATGTGTCGGCCAGTCACGGCTTCGAGATCGGCCTTTGCCGTTGTCGCTCGATCTTGGTTCCGGCACGCAAGGTAGATTCGCGCAATCTCAGGACGTAATGCAAGTTGCCGGGCCACCTCCTTGCCGATCCCGACGTTGGCGCCCGTAATCAGTACCGTCTTTCCTGGGAGTGCATTCATTCGGATTCCTTCTTATTTTCTGTGGGTGTAGGGAGGCCGTCGAGCAACCTGAACCGGGCATCCATCGCGACACCTCTGGCCCCGATCAGCTGCTGATATTGCGGCGAGTTGTACCGCCCGAGGGCCGTCTCGCGGTCGGTAAACCGCACGAGTGCTCCTGAAGTGAGCGAACCATCGCCATGCAGGACATCCCAGTTACCGGCGGCGATTACCTCACCTCCATGCTCCTTGGCTGTCTGGCCAGCAATGGGGGCGTATTTCTCACGGTAAATTTCTGGATCCTTGACTGTGAATTCGACAATTACGTATGCACTCATGTTGATACTCCTTCGTAGTTAATTGTTAGTTGTGACTGTGATTTAAAATGGGTTGTGTAACTCACTTTATCAATTTGATATTGGGTTGTCAAACTCAAAATCATGTAAAATTCATTCATGGATAATGAAACGAACGACAGACCGAAGCTCACCCCTAAAGGAGCTCGCACCCGAGCACGAATAGTCGAGGCGGCGGCTGCCCTGATCCATAAGCGCGGAGTGGCGGCGACCACTTTGGACGATGTCAAGTTGGCGGCAGGAGTCAGCGGCTCTCAGATGTACCACTACTTCCCTGACAAGAACGAACTCGTGCAGGCAGTCATCGACTACCAAGCCGAAACCATCGTCCATCACCAGGGGCTCGTGCTCAGAAGCGCTAACGGAGTCGAAGCTTGGCGGAACATGGTGATCACAGCGGCGAAGCACACCAAAGCAATTGGGGGCTGCCCACTTGGCTCGCTGGGTGGTCAACTCGCCGAGAGTGACCCCGAGGCCCGGGCGCTCATCGCGGCAGGTTTCGATCAGTGGGCAGCCGTCATCGGCGGCGCACTCAGATCACTTCATGCCGACGGGAAACTTCCGTCCGACATCGACCCGAATGACCTCGCCATTACTCTCCTCGCCACGCTCCAGGGAGGACTTCTGCTCGCCCAGGTGCAACGGAGCACCCGCCCGTTCGAAACTGCGGTCAATACCGTCCTCGACCTTGCCATCGGCAGATGAACCCAAGGACAACTAGCAGGCCGTTCGCGCAGCACCGAGGATTGGTCATCACTCGTTAATACGAAGACCTCCGGTCGTTGGTCGACCCCTCCATTGCCTTCGCAGCTCTAGGTCTCGTCGAGACAGGTTGTGCCGACGCGAGCATAGATCTTCGTTCACGCAGACAATTCCGAACTGTGTTTGCACAGAACCCAAGTTGCTTGCCCACGGCTTGGGGTGAAAGTCCGGACGCGATCAAATTTACCATTGAATCAATGTCTTCGGACGTTGGAGGCTGGCCTCTCAGTACAACTCCTGCCTTCTTGAGCCGTTCGGCAACGGTTGCGCGATGACAGCCAAATTCATCAGCTAACTCGTAGACCGTGGCTCCCGTCTTGTATTTTGCTGCCATTTCGGCCACCTGAGCCTCAGTGAGCCGCCTCTGTCGTTGACGGATTGAGCCAAGTAGTTGATAATCAGTGGAGGTGATAACTTTCGGGGTTTGCCTCTCCAGATGGCCTTCTCTAAGAAGTAACCATTTGTTTGAGTCAGCAGTGGATAGGGCCACCTCAGCGCCCACCGACCGGGGCGGTGCGCGAACCGCATCGTTGACTTAACTGTTTCAGAAGAAATGAACTCACCGGGCGACAAAGTCGCCCGGTGAGTAACTCTCCGAACGGGTAGGGCCTAACGTGTGAGAACTTTCTTTACGTATTCAAGGAATGTCAGAACCATCAGCGAAGCGGTTTGGTTGTGCGTCCTTTAGGGGGTTACGAAGCCGGAATCGCGGACATACTGCACCTTCGACAAGCGCAGTTTCGCCCGGCAGGAGAGCTTTTTAAACGGTATTGGGGCTAGTCATATCAGATCCTCCCCAGTTGACCGAACGTGGGCTCGGCTACATGGCCAGAGTGGCGTCCACGGCCCTGTCGCTGAAGGCCTCCGCCCCGAAGACTTCCGGGCCGGCCAGACAACAGGCAGCTTGGGCCATGACCACGGGATCGGTGAGTATGGCCTCAGCCCAACGCTGGCGGCGCTGCTTCCACTCGTGATCGAAGTGGCAGCGCATGGCGGTATGGATTCGGGCGCTGACGGCCAGCCGGCGCATCCGCTCCGTCCGCTCCTCCACATAGACGCTGAAGGCGCCGGGGGACCAGTCCTCGGAGTGAAGCAGGACCTCGGCCACGCTGCGCGCGTCGCGCAGGGCGATGGAAAGACCTTGGCCAATAATGGGGTCGTTCCATCCGGCGGCATCTCCGATGAGCACGGCGCCTTCGACCACCGGAGAGGTGGTGGTCCACGAGTCTGTCATGGGCGAGCCGCCGCAGGGGCCGGCCACCTCGGCCGCGGCCAGAGCCGTCGAAGCTGGAAAGCTCCGATTGGCAAAGTGCGATAGGAAGGTTTCCAGCCGGCCCCGACCGGTGAACTCGCGCTGGCGCGCGATGTCCACCAGTAGGTAGAGCCGGGTGTAACCGCCGGCTCGGGGGAAAGCGAGGAAGAGTTCGTCTGCTTCGGTGCCGAAGGCGTTACGGCCCCGAAAGCCGGTATCTCCCTTCACCAACAGACCGGCTCCGAAGGTGATAGCTGGGCGTTCTTTCAGCTCCATACCGAGTTGCCGACGCACCCCAGACGTGCGACCGTCGGCCCCCACCACCATCCGACAGAAGACCTCGTGGCTACCGCTCGCATCGGCCCAGATCACCGAAGGATGAGGTCCGGCCTGAATCTTGACGTTGGTGACGCCGCGCCGCACATGGGCTCCGGCCCTGGCGGCGTGGGCGGTCAGTGCCTCACAGGCCTCAGGATGACCGACGTTGAGAGTTCCCTTCACATCGGGCGCCATCCTCGAGTACGGCAGGGCCCGAGCCTCCGCCTCGGCTGGTTTGTTGTTCTCGTCGTATGGGATCAGGGCATCGGTGTACTCGCCCCCGGCGCCCAACAGGGTCTCTTCCAGACCTAACGCGACCAACTCCCGCACGCCCCAGGGCTGAATGGTTTCGCCCCGGATCTTGTCCCGGTAGGTCTCCTGAGCCTCCAGGATCAGCACCCCTTGTCCGCCGGCGGCCAGCTGTGCGCTCAAGGCCGCGCCTGCGATACCGCCGCCTACCACGACCACGTCGTAGGTCGTCCCTACGGCCTCTATTGGTGACACGCCCACCTCACCTTTTAACCGGCCACCGCGCACGTGAAGCCGCCCTGAGTTTAAGGGATTAGATGGCTCTTATGGAAGGTTTCTGGATGGGAGCTTTGGCGCGGTGTTCCCTCGTCTCCTGGGCGAGCCCCTTGGTCAGTTCGTGTACTTTCTGTTGCTCTTTCAAACCCGGAATGCAGTGAGGTTAGGAATTCGGATTCAGATCAATCGGCGGCCTTGTCGTGGGCGGATTCGTCGACATCGGGTAAGAATTGGTACTCGGGTTACCCCGGCTTTCTCATGCCTTGTACGGTATTGAGCATATGGAGGTGAGCGATGCCTTTACCTGATCATGTTGTGGAAGATCGACGAAGGCGTTTGCGCCGCGTCGAGGGCCAGGTAATGCGGAGGCGAGTAGATGCTGGCCGAGTGTCGGGATATCGTGACGCAGTTCAGTGCCGCGACGAAAGCGTTGGAGAAGGCCGGGTTCAAGTTGGTTGCCTCGGGGTTGACCTATTGCGTGGAACACCCACAAGACCGCCGACGGCTACGCGATCGATCAGGTCCAGCACGTGTTCATGAAATTGACGTGAGGAGGCAAACATGAAGGCTATTCAAACTACGATCGCTGCAACGTTGGCCGATGCTGAACTAATCGTTCGTTCGGCACTTAGGGATCAGGGGTTCGGGGTCCTGACCGAGATGGACGTTGCTGCCATACTGAAGGAAAAGATTGGGATTGATCGAAGTCCACTCAAGATCCTGGGTGCGTGCAACCCTGACTTTGCCAATCGCGCCCTGACGATCGATCCCACCGTGAGTCTCTTGTTGCCGTGCAACGTGGTGCTCGAGACGGTGGCGAACGGCACCCATGTGGCGATCGCCGACCCGCGCGAACTCATGCCCGGCGTGGAGTTGACCGACCTTGCTGACGAGGCCGCTCGACAACTCATCGCGGTGATCGCCGCAATCGAGATGGCATGACGGTCCGGCCAGGCTGGTCGAACGGGACCATTCGGATTTCAGTCTGAGCAAGACCCATGCTTCGGGCCGAGCGAACCCGTCTACGTAGGCTTGCGCGCGATCACCTGGACGACGGCACCGTGTCCGGTGTGACCGGTCCCTTCGAGCACGTCGCGATCAAGTTCCTCGGCGTGTGCGAAGTACAACGGGGACAACTCCTCTCGGAGGCTGTCGAGCGTCATGGTTAATTCCACTATTGGAGGACCACCGGTCCCGCGTCCCACTTGGTCTGGGGTGTAGGCCTCGAGGAGCAGGGCGCCTCCCGGCTTCAGCGAATCCACCACTCGACGGTGGAGTAAACGTCGTACGTCTGGGGGCACGTGCGCGAAGATCGAGACGACCAGGTTCCATCGCTCGTGCCCGAGATCCACGTCAGCGAGGTCGCCGACAACGGCGTTGACCTTCACGCCCCGCTCCTCGGCGAGCCGGTTCGTCTTGTCGACCCCCGCCTGGGTCAGGTCGACACTTGAAACCTGGTAGCCGGACTCAGCGAGGAACACGGCATTACGACCCTCGCCTTCGGCCAGGCACATCGCCGCGCCCTTGGGAAGCGTCGGCAGACTAGTCCGCAGAAACTCGTTCGGTTCGGTGCCATACAAGTAGGTCTCTCCAGCGAATCGCTGCTCCCACATGGCTGACGGCGATTCCGTCATCCGGAGTGCCTCGTAGATTGCTCGAAGCGCCACGCCTTGAAGTGACATCCGGAGGCTTCGCTCAGAGCTAGCGGCAGGCGCGTCTTGTCCGTGTGCGCCACACGCCGATCAACGATAGGCGTGCATTCCGGGCCTCTCGTTTTGAGGTGCATGTCTCGTACGGTATCAGTTCGATCAAGCCGGTACTTGGTGGCTGCACGTCGGACCCACGTTGGCACGAATCGCGGGCGCTCAGAACGTCGGCGCGGGGAGTATCCGGTCGAGCAGCTTCGACATGGGACACCGGCCGACCGCCGACGTGAGTAACTGGTTCGCGCCGACCGCAGCGGGGTCGAGAGCGAACCAGAGGTTCACGCTTGCGGCGAGTGCTGTATCAGTCACCGCGAACGTGCCGGCGAGCAGAAAGAGAATCCGCTGCTTCTTCCCGGCCGTCGTGCCCACGCACGATGCGGTGTCGGGTGTGGCAGTCAGGGTGCGATGTGAATCCATTGGATTTGTATACCCCGTGGGGTATATAGACTTCTCGGATGTCTACATCCAGATCTCCCAGAACAGTGTCCAACAATCACTTGATCGACAACCCCGAACCCACGCCGGGACTGCTCGGTCGGCTGGGTGCCTGGTCGGCAATGCACAAGCGCCACGTCTTTCTCACCTGGCTGCTCGTCGTCGTCGTGCTGGGTATCTTCGCCCCCAACGTGGAAAAGGCGTTGAGCGGAGCGGGTTGGCAGGCGGACGGTTCTCAGTCGGTGGCGGTGCGGACACTGGCCCAGAAGGACTTCGGTGGTCAGGCCAGTTCCGCAATTGAAGTGGTCATCAACTCGACTTCCCCGCTCTCGAGCCCACGCGCAGTCGCCACCATTCTCTCGGTGGAAAAAATGCTGAAGGCGAACCCCGACATCAGTGAAGTCGTGTCGCCGGTGCCCGGAATTTCGATCAGTGCCAACGACAAGACGGCAATCGTGCTCGGCGGCGCGGCGGCTGACCCCAACACGATGGTTCGCGCTGCTGACGCGCTGAAGGGTCCCCTGGCGGCACTCGGCTCCAATGGAATCACGGTGACGGCGACCGGCGCGTCGGTACTCTGGTCGGACTTCAACACCGCGAACCGCACGGCCATGATGAGGTCCGAGTTGTTCTCCTGGCCGGTGACGCTGGCCATCCTGGTGCTCGCCTTCGGTTCGCTGGTCGCGGCGGGCCTACCCCTGCTGCTCACCATGGCCGGCCTGTTGAGCGCGGCCGGCATGTTGGATCTCTTGACGAAGGTCACGCCCATCTCGATTTGGGCCATGAACTTCGCCTTGATGTTCGCCTTGGCCTTGGGAATCGACTACGCGCTCTTCATCGTCGTGCGCTTCCGCGGCGCGCACTTCGGACGACACCGCGACGTTAGACATTCGGTCGCCGAGACCATGAACTCCGCCGGCAAGGCAGTGCTCTTCTCGGGCGTCACCGTACTCATCTCACTCTCCAGTGTGATGGTGGTACCCTCGCCCGCGTTCCGATCAATGGCGGGCGGCATCATGCTGGCGGTGGCATTCGTGCTGGCGGCGTCGCTCACTTTGCTTCCCGCAGTGCTAGGTCACCTGGGCGACCGAGTCGACTCATTGGCCCTGCCGTGGGTGCACGTCGGTGAGCACCGTTCGAAGCGATTCGCCACGTGGGGTGAGCTCTTGTGGCGTCGTCCACTGATCTTCGGCGCGGCCGCGTTGATCGCCCTGGTTGCGCTGGCCATCCCGGTCCTGGGGCTCAAGACGGCGATGCCGTCGATCAAGGTCGTTCCACCATCGGCGTCGTCACGAATTGGCTACGCGGAGGTGCAGAAGGCCTTCGGTATCGGTGCGCCCGGCCAGATTCAGGTGATTGTGCCGGCGAGCGAAGTGAGCTCCGCACAGGGTGTCTTGAGCCACGACAAGGGACTCGCTGGTGTCACGCCGGTTCAGTACTCGAAGAATGGTTCGAATCTCGCGATGATGGGGGCCATCCCCAACGTTGACCCATCGAGTCCGGTGCTGGGCGCGACCATACAACGTCTGCGTACTGAGCTGCCCAAGGGAAGCCTCGTGGGCGGTGCGCCGACGGAGAACTACGACCTCCAGGCGGCGCTGTCGTCCAAGACCCCCGTCGTGATTGGTCTCGTGTTGTTGCTCGGCTTTCTGCTGCTCGTCATTGCGCTCCGGGCCCTGCTCATCGCCGCAATTGGCGTCCTCACTAGTTTGCTGGCGACCGGAGGTGCGTTTGGCGTAGCCCGCCTCGTCTTCCAAAACGGTGATGGTCACAACCTGCTGGGCTTCGTGCCTCAGGGATTCCTCGACGCGTGGGGTCCGGTGTTCTTCTTTGCCATGATCTTCGCCATCTCCATGGACTACACAGTCTTTCTGCTCTCGAGTGCGAAGGAGCACTACCAACTCAGTGGCGACCCGAAGGACGCCATGGTCAACGGGATTGCTCATTCTGGCCGCGTCATCCTCTCGGCGGCAGCAGTGATGATTGCCGTGTTCTTCACCTTTGCACTCTCGGGTCCGCTTCCTCCGAAGGAGATGGGGATCATTCTTGGTGTCGCAGTCTTCCTCGATGCGTTCCTGGTGCGACTAGTACTCGTTCCGGTGCTCTTGCGCCTGACGGGTCGTGCCGCATGGTGGCTGCCCACCTGGCTGGACAAATTCCTGCCCAAAGTGAACTTCGCACATGGATGAGCCTGTGGATGGCGCCGAGCTAGATCCAAGTTGGCAGGTGGGTGGCCATTCTCAGTTACTCCACTTCCGATCAATCACGGAAGCAACCTCATCGGCTCTACGGCGGAGAGATAGAGATAGCCCTGGCCTAACTCACGGGACTGGTGTGCCTGTAATTTAAGTCCGGTCGTGACGGCGCTAGGAAATCTATTCGCGCCACGACACGGTGTAGGACTGTGTGGGCTGAGGGAGTCCTTTGAGATCGAGGGAACCTCGATCTACGAACTTGTATGGTTTGCCCATGCAGAGTTCCCGGACCGCCACCGACGCGACGATGTCGCCGGCCTGAGCGGCTCCGCAAAGCCGGGCCGCGAGTTGCACCGCCGCTCCGAAAAGGTCCTCGTGATCATCAGTGATTGGTTCGCCCGCGCTGATGCCGATGCTTACCTCCAAGGGTGTGGACGAATTCTCGTTCCGCGCAGCGAGACGTCGCTGCACTGCTATCGCGAACGCGACTGACGGCGACACGGACGTGAACGCGGCCATGATGCCGTCGCCCGTGTGCTTCACTTCGCGGCCTCCGTGCGCCGTAAGCTCTCCGCGGACTATCTGGTTGTGCTCGTTGAGCAGTTCCATATGGCCTTCATCACCATGATCCTGGGTTTGGGCGACTGATCCGCAAATATCCGTGAACACGATTGCCCGCAGCGCGGGCGCGACATACGGAGTACCAACTGGATGAGCTGGAGAAGACCCCAGCATCGTGTTCAGAGAAATCTTGTTGTCCAACTCCATTATGACGCTGGCCGTCATTCCGTGCGCCTCTTGGTGTACGTTCTCAATGGCCTGCTTACTGGGTCCCTCCGCCAGGCAGAAGACCGTCCCTTGGTCTGGATCGAACCAGTAAGTGGTGTAATGCACTCCGTACTTGTCCTGAATTGAAATGTCGCGATTGTGTGCTTCTGCGACGTCCTCAGCTGACGCTCCCTGGGCGTCGTGGCGGTCGAGATAGGTCGGCACGGCGCCAATGCTACTTGTGAATCTGACCGATGAGAGTCCCGACTTTGAAACTGAGTGCGGTGAGCGAAATTTCAAAACACGCAAGCGCCGTTAGGACCCTGCAAGATCAAGTACCGGGGTCACCGACGTTCTTGATTAGTGGTATCAGGAGCTTGGCGGAATGTTGACGTTCAAATGAAAAACGTTGTCCGGGTCGTAGGTCTTTTTGATGTTTTGGAGACGTTCGTACTTGGGACCGTAGGAGTTGCGGACACGCTCCTCCTCGTAGTCGGTCATAAAATTCACGTAACTGCCAACGCCCACGGCGTGTTCCACCAGCGCTGACCAATACGTGCGCACCCACGCGCGCTCGGCATCGAACGCTTCCGGATCAGGCGTCGTCGCGGAGATATTGAACAGGTAGCCAACATCACGCCTACCACCAAACGCCGTTCTTTGGTCGTCGAATCTGCGATACGCGCCGCCCAGTACAAATATCGGCACAAAGGACAGCGGCGACATCTTCTTCGCCTGGTATTCGAGGACGGTGTCGATAGCGCCATCAGTGAGATCAGCGAGGTAGAGCGCCTTCTCGTAGGAATGTAGACCCCACGGAGCGCTGGCGTCGAACATCTGCTGTAAGCCGACGTAGGGAACGGGCGTGACCATTTGAACCACAGGGGCGAGCGCCTGTTCAATGGGGGCGATCAGTCGTGCGTGGGCGTCGGCGTCGCCGAACCCGACGACGACTAAGGCGAACATCGGAGTGAAGTGAAGTTCCTCCGGCACGAATGGCTCTGGCGGGGCACTCAATCCAGCGAGGAAAACGCCGCACTCGTCGGGCAGGTCCTTCACGAAACTACGAGCGAAGCGCAACAACTCGCCCCCTTGGCCGGGGCTGAATAAGAACATACCTAAGTGCACCATCGGTCCCACCGGGTAAAGGGCGAACTCGAATTCGGTCACCACCCCGAAATTTCCGCCGCCACCGCGAAGGGCCCAGAGCAGTTCCGCGTTTTCGGTCTCTGACGCGTGAAGTACTCTCCCGTCAGCGGTGACCACTTGGGCGCCAATGAGGTTGTCCGACGACAGTCCGGCCAATCGTGATAACCATCCGACGCCGCCACCGAGCGTTAGGCCAGCCACGCCAGTGTGACTAATGAAGCCACCCGTTACGGCCAAACCATGGACCTGAGTGGCAGCATCGAACTCACCCCAGGTCGTACCACCTCCACACTTCGCTCTGCGCGCGTCGGCGTCCACGCTCACCGTCTTCATTGGCGTGAGGTCGATCATCAGACCGTCATCGCAAAGCGCGAACCCCGCGTAGTTGTGACCACCACCGCGAATCGAGACCTCTAGTCGCTCGCGCAACGCGAACGCAAGTGCCGCGACAACGTCGGCGCTGTCCGCGCAGCTCGCGACGACGGCCGGGCGTCGAGTAATTGCACCGTTCCAAATTCTGACCGCCTCGTCATAGCCAGCGTCGCCGAGTCGCGAGACTCCGCCACTCATGGCGGACCGCAGTTGTGCAATGGCGTCATCCGTAATGTTCGTCATGATCTCCCCTTTTATCTCCCCGTAAGAAACTTAGGTGAAGGGTACTTTAAAAGCGGAGATATTTCACTGGAGCTTTTGCGAACGTTTGAGGCAACCGCTCACTTCTAAAATTTCTTGGGTGCGGTAGTTTTGACGATTGACAATGAGGTCGTTCCAGTACAATCCTTTCGGCGTCGCTCCCTCCCCGGCGCCACATGCCTTAACACATGCGATCTTGTGGTTGGGAACCACTTCGTTTATTTTTCTTCGATGTATTTCGTCGAGCAGCGATCGATAACTTTGAGATTCTCGCGAGGCGACGTCGCGACCCTTAGGAGTCGATGTCTTCGACGCCGTTATCGGCCACTTGCCATAAGACTGACGGCGGACTACGGGTCCACACTCGGTATGGGTCTCATTTTTTTTGATCTCACGTTTCCGACACCACAGTGTTGGCAATCTTTGATGCCGCGAGCGCTTCACGACCTCGCCCATGCGCATCGCGAGCCCCGATTCGACGTCCCCGCAGGCAATTCCGCACTGTATTCGCGCAGAATCCAAGTTGCTTGCCGACCTCAAAGGGAGCAAGACCAGATGCGTAGAGATTCACCTTCAAGTCAGATCTTCAGACGTTGGAGATTGGCCACGCATCGCGATTCCAGCCTTTTTGAGCCGCGCGGCGACGGTTGTGCGATGGCACGTCCTTCGTGCCGATCAGGGCAGCGAGCGAGCGCTGACTCTCGTCCGCGACGAACTGACCTCGGACCCGGTCGGCGAAAATATCCACCGGCCCGGCGGCGTCAATCACGACAGCGATGGTCTGATCTCTCACGGCGACGACCGGAATCTCGCCGATGTTAAACACGCGCGGCGTGGTACGCCCAAAGTGATTACCCGGACGAAACTCCCAGGTCATTCGAACGGAGCCGCCCAGAGCCACGGCGCTGAACACCAGTTCAGTCCACGGGAGGTGACCTGACCCGCCCGTGTTTAGTGCGGTGGTCACGACGACCGTGCCACTTTCGGTTGTGAACGTCGTCTCGAGCACGTTCGTCGAATCGATATTGCACCGCGCCAGTCGAAGGCGTTCTGGGGCCGAAGGAAAACGTGCCCTCCATGAGCGGGGTCGAGGAGGGCACCGAATGGCGGAAGGTCATCCAACACTGGCATCGCCCACCAGTCGACTTGTCCATCGAGCGCGCGCAGGGCCGATGTTCGTCCGTCCGAGAGCACCGCGAAGTCGGCGAGTTCAGCGAAGTCGTCAATTCTCGGATTCGCGGCCACGCGTTTTCCTTTCAACGTCGAAGGTTGGTCGGATACTTCGAGCGCACAAGACTCAAGCGCCGGGGAATCTCCTTTGCCAAAAAAGAGCAGCGTCGGTGTTGAGACGCGGGCGTTGGAGGCGTGAATCGCAATATGAACTGAGAATTCCTCCCCGTCGCATCTCTCAACTCTGTTGGCTCTCCCAACAAATTCCGGCCGCGATAATGTTCTGGGCTCGTTGTGTACCTTAGCGAGATGGAGTTTTTCGTGGCTCCAAGAAGATCGTCAAGTGCTTCATGTTTGGGGATGGGTGGGCCGCCGGCCTCAGAAAGTTCGGAGCGTGTTCCGGTGATTCGGCGACGCCGCGGCCGCACGGGCACTTTAGTTACGTCACCGCCAGGCAAGGTCTATCGCCCATCGTGGGGCGGACCGACGTTTCCATCGATTCCTCCGCCCTGTTCATATCGAGATACGGAAATGTAACGGGCTGGTCAGAGGAAAGTGGACTCGATCACGTCGATTGCCGAATCGCTTTTATGACCGACAGTTACGCTACGAGCGACGCCTACGCTCCCACGAACATTGCGTTGTGATCTTCGCGATCGGAGTGACTTCTAGAGGAGTGCTCATGTCAGAAGAACGGAAAGTTGCGGTAATCACAGGCGCCTCAGCCGGCGTCGGACGAGCGACGGCCCGATTGTTCGCCGAACACGGATTCGACGTGGCACTGCTCGCGCGTGGTCGTGTTGGTTTGGAAGCGACGGCGAAGGAGGTCGAGGCGGCGGGCGCCCGATGTCTCAAGGTCCCCACGGACGTCGCGAACTTTGACGAAGTAGATCGCGCCGCGACGCGGGTAGAGGATGAGTTGGGCCCGATCGATGTCTGGGTCAACAACGCGATGACCACCGTGTTTGCCCCGTTGCAGGACGTCTTGCCAACTGATTTTGAGCGTGCGGTGCAGGTGACATTCCTCGGACAAGTGTGGGGAACGAAGTCAGCTCTCGCGCGCATGCGCCCTCGCGATTGTGGAACGGTCGTCAACATCGGATCCGCGCTCTCGTTCGTCGGGATTCCTCTGCAGTCCGCGTACTGCGCGTCGAAGTTCGCCTGTCGTGGATTCTTCGAAGCGGCCCGGGCGGAACTACTTCATGAAGGGAGCAGCGTTCGAATGTGTATGGTGCACCTTCCCGCGGTCAACACACCTCAGTTCGACTGGTGCGAGACGACTATGGATCGCCATCCTCAGCCCGTACCGCCGATTTATCAGCCCGAATTTCCGGCTCGTTTCATCTTGGATGCGGCGCTGGACGGTCAGCGATCGCAGATTGTCGGATCGTGGAACAAGATGCTCGTGCTCGTGGATAGCCTTTTCCCGACCATCGGCAATCAGTACGCGGCGCTCGGGGCGTGGGATAGCCAGTTGACCGATCAACTCGTCGCCAAAAATCGGCCGTCGAATTTGCGCCAACCAGTAGACGCGAAGACGGACCACGGCGCTCACGGCAGTTTCGACGACAAAGCCGACGGAGTTTCCGGCACTTCCTTTTTGCGCAGTCTTCCCAAGATGGGGATGACCTTCGCCAAGGCATGCGGGCGTGCGTATCGAGAGACTAAGGCCGTTCGAGCATCAAAGACCGCACGATCAATCTCGAATCGTTAGTGAACCCGGCCACGACGTGTCTAGCCCC